>CAZLIC010000003.1:0-172791 GCA_964559535.1 uncultured Rhodobacterales bacterium | reverse complement strand
CCCTATCTCGACAGTGCGCAAGTGCTCGAGGTCGCACCAGACGTTGAAAAGTATGGTGAATAGCGTCATAGACTGGGTGGATAATGATGCTTTGTCAGCACTCCGCAGCGAGACCAGAGACGGTCAGCCTCGTGCTTGCGCTGAGCGCCTGATTTCTGTTCTGGCCCGACTGCCAAAAATCAATGGGCTTGCACAGACCGCTTGATCTAGGCGAAGTTTGGTTGGCGGTGCGACCTTTGGGCAGCCGCTAGGCAAGGAGGCCGGGATCGTGTAGCATCTGCCGACGGTGTGTGGACCGGTCCTTGCCGGTTGGCACCGTGTGCAATGTCGTGATGCTCCCGAGGTTACCGGGAAGACGTCATGGCGAAGATCACGTTGATCAAGAAGACATCGAACTCTTCTAACAAGATCAAAACACTCCCTGAAATCCCTGATCCTCAGACATCACCACAGCCTGAGCCTGTGAACCTGACACCCTTCGTCGACAAGATCACGATCATTGTGAAGGTGCCCGACGGACCGGATGCCAAAGCGTTCTACAAGAATTTCTTCTTCAACGCCGACAACCCCGACGTCTTCATGTCGAGCAAGAAGGTAGCGGGCTATCAGGTCGGGAAACGTATCGTGCTGCCGTCTCCTTGGGATCAGACGACCTATCCCAGCTTCCAACTGGCTTATCACGCTGAGCTGGCTAAGGCGTTCCGGCTGGAGTTCTCACCCGCTGCGCTCGGGGCTGGTGGCATGGATGACCTCATGCATGCGCTGGCCGAGTTCATCCCCCATGGATGGAACTTTGTCAGCGCGCACGGTCGTGTGACCAAGATCGAGGTCTCGGTCGATATCCCCAACGTCGAGATCGTCAACCTGTCCGTTCTTTCCCCGCACACGACGTATGCTCGGACGTGGGGCAAGGGTGGACGGCTAGAGACGGTAGTGCTCGGCAAGACCAAGGGCAGCCAGACGCGCATCTACAATAGAGGTGCCAAGCGCAAGGCGAAGGGACAGTTCGACGTCAAATACGAGGGCACGCGGGTCGAGCGTATCACCAAGACCGCCATCCCTATCAGTTCACTGCACATGCTCAAGAACCCGTTCGTGGGGTTGCGTCTCGTGCTGCTGCCCCCGCCACCGGTCAGTGTCGAGCCGAAGCCCTACCTCTGGGCGATGTTCCTCGACTCCGTGACTGTGCGGACGTTGCCTGTCGCCCTGCAGGCGCTGCCGCCCGAGAAGCGCACCAAGTATCGTTCGTGGCTCAAGCAGCATCCGGTCGACTGGTGGAACGTCGACGCGATCTGGGCCACGTGGCCGACCTACCTGATCGAGTCCAAGCTCGATCCTAAGGCGTGGGAAGGGACGTTTCTCGGGTCGATCTGACCACGATAGCAGTCGCGGACCATCAGCATCCTATTGCCTTTGGGCAACATGCGTGGTAACAAATGTGAGGCAAGTTCTCTGTAAGTGTCTGAAAAAGAAAAGAGAATATGGGCGGCCCCGGTCACCCCCTCTGCTCCACCAATCCGCACTTCGACGTTGAAATTCCGGCTAACACCTTGAGTGGCGGCGTCATGTCGGGGTTTCGTCGGCGGCCCGCGCGCGTGTGGCCAAGGGGTTTCGTCACGGGATTGATCCGCCCTGTCACCTGGCCGATGTCGCCGCCGATGTCGCCGACGCGCGGAAATTCCGCTTGCCCCGCATGTTGCATTCCTGCAGCCGGTTCTGGCTAGCTGGACAGCCCGAGCAAGCGCAGCACTTCCCTGGGGGCCGGCTGGCGCCAGACGGTCTGAAAGCTTTCGACCACGTTGTCGCGGGCCACACGGATTCCCGGCAGGGCAATCCAGGCGGGCACTGGACGGGACAACAGGCTGAGGATGACGGTCTGGGCCGCGGCGATGCCTTGCTGAAACGGCTGTTGCGCGGCAATGCACCGGATGGATCCATCGCGTGCGATGTCGATGGCCGCGGCCTCGCCAAGGTCGACCGTCGCAATCGGCAAGGTCCGCCCAAGCCCGCCCAGCCATTCCGACACGGCAAGCGCCGGCGTGTCCCAGACTACGAACAGTCCGGCAAGGTCGGGATGATCCGCCAGCAGCCGTGCGTCCTGTCCTGCGGCTTCGTCGATGCGGCCAAAGCGGGCGACATGCGTACGGATGTCCGGCCGGTTCGCCTGCAGCCATTTGGTGAAGGCGATCTCGCGTTCGTTCGTGGCAAAGAAATCGGCGGCAAAGCCCAGCACACCCTCTGCGGCGCCGATGGGCAGATGCGGGGCAAGCCCGGCCGCCGCGATCTTGCCCAGCCCGAAGTTGTCCGATGAAACCAGCGCCGTGTAGTGATTGCCGGGCAACAGGCCGGTGGGCACATTGTCCAAAAGCACCAGCTTTGTGCCCACCGCCGATACGCGTGCGTGCGCTGCCGCCGCCTGCTCATTGGCCACCGGCAGGGAAATGATGGCATCGGGTCTGAGGGCGATCAGCCTGTCGAGCTCTGCCACCTGCCGATCCGGTGAAAAACCGCAGTCGACCACATCGATGACCGCCGTGCCGCAGTCGCCGAAGATCCCGATCATGCCGGCAAGCTGCTGCTTTGCCGAATCGCTTTCCAGCGTGTGCAAAACCACGGCGACACGCCATGCCGCAGACTTTGCGGCAGCGCGGTCGTCCGGAAGCAGGCTGACGCGTTCGGGCGGGGCGGCACGTTCGCCATGGGGGCCAAGACCGGAAATCGTCATGCCGGGGGCTCCTGTCCAGGCCGGGCCAACGGGGGCAGGCGCGGCGCGGCGGGTTGCGGGGGCTGGGTCCGGGCAAGCTGCGCGAGGTGCTGTGCAAAGGCCGGATGGGCCGGCGGGCGACCCAGCATCACCCATTCCTTCAGGAAGCCCGGGGCAAAAAGCGCCTCGGATGCCACCCTTGCCGCGCCAACCAGCCCGGCCGAACTGCCCATCTGCGACCGGATGATGCGCAGGTCGCGCGTGACCAGCGGATGCGAGGCGCCGTAGACCGCCTCGCGCACGGCGGCCAGCAGGATGTCATTGGTCTGGACGATGGACCCCGACAGCACGATCAGATCGGGGTTCAGCGCATTGGCAAGCGTGGCGACGACCTGCCCGATCAGATGACCGGACGATGCCAGAATGGCGACCGAGGCCGCGTCGCCCATCTGCGCGGCCTGCGACACCTCGATCGCGCTGATGTCGCCGCCGTGCCGCAGGATGTCGGCCAGAACCGGACTGCGGCCATCGATGGCCGCGGCAAGCCCCTCGCGCTGGATCATGTCCGACCCTGCCAGCGCGTCCAGCGTGCCGGTCTGCCCGCCCGAGGCGACAGGAAGCGATCCGATCAGCCCCGCTGCGCCCTGCGCGCCGCGGTACAATTGCCCGTCACACACGATGCCCGCGCCGATCCGGCGGCCGACCTTGACGAACAGCATCGTGCGCTGTCCAAGCCCTGCGCCCGCGTGCAGCTCTCCCATCGTCATGGTTTCCACGCTGGAGCGGATCCAGACCGGCACGCCGAAGGTCCGTGTCAGGGTTTCAACCAGCGGAAACCCCTCCCAGGTGGGCATGATCGGCGGGGTTGAAGCCAGGAAGGCCTCTTCGGCCGCGGTTGGCACCGCACCGGGCACAGACAGGGAAATGCCCCAGGCGCCTTGCGGAGCGGCATGCCGGTCCAGCGACCAGCGGAACAGCGCGGCCAGCCGGTCGGCCAGGTGTCGCGGCGGCGCCGCAAGGTCGGCGGCTTCGTGGTGTTCGGTCAGCAGGTTGCCCGACAGATCGGCCACGCCCACGCCGATGGCGGTCTGGTCCAGCGTGGCCACAAGGATCAGCGCGCGGCGCGCGGCAAACCGCACCAGCCGCGGCGCCCGCCCGCCCGTTGCCGTGCCCAGCTCGCTTTCGTCCACCAGGCCAAGGTCCCCCAGCATGGTCAGCCGGTCGGCAACCACGGCGCGGCCAAGCTCGCAGTGGCGTTCCAGTTCCTGCCGGGTGGTCGCGGTTTCGTTGCGCACAAGGTTCAGCAACTCCACCAGCGACGGCGCGGCGGTCTCTGCCGTTCGGGGACGGCCCTTGCCGCGAGGCTGCAGCGATTCGGTCCGGGCGGGTGCAAGGCGGGGCAAGCGGGGTTCCTGATGGTGCGGAGTCTACCGATAGAAGGCCCCCTTCTGTCGTTCAAGAAAAAACTTTTGCAGTAGAACATCAAAAGTTGAAAATAATGTGCAGAAATAATATTTACCTGAACGCAAACCCCGCGTAACCCAAACTCGCACGGCCAGAGAAGGCCGACGGGGAGGGCGATCAAACCGGGAACGGTCGATCGCCGGACAGGGGGAGGATCGCGATGACGGCATGGAGGCTGGCCTATCACGCCAACTGCTGGGGCGCCCTGCGGGGGATGCGGTGGGGGTCACCTCGATTACCCAGCTGCGCTACCGCACCTTCGGCGACATGGACCGGGCATTCGCCGATATCGCGGCGGCGGGATATGCGGGGGTCGAACTGTTCGACGGCAACCTGCTGGACCACAGCCCCGCCGCGATGCGCAAGCTTCTGGCGGACAACGGGCTGCAGCTGGTGGCTACCTATGCGGGCGGCAACTTCATCTTTGACGACATCCTGCCCGAGGAACTGGCCCGCGTGACCCGTGCCGCCGACGGCGCGGCAGAACTGGGCGCGCCGCATCTGGTGGTGGGCGGCGGCGCAAAACGGTTCGACGGCACGCGCGAGGCCGACCATCACAAGCTGGGCGCCGCGCTTGACCGGGTCAAGGCGCTGGCCGAGGCGCGCGGACTGCGGGCACACTATCACCCGCACCTGTCGACCATCGTCGAAGGACCGGTCGAGGTGGCCAAGATCTTCGATCTGACCGCCATCGATTTCTGCCCCGACACGGCCCATCTCGCTGCTGCCGGGGGCGATCCGGCGCAACTGATCCGCGATCACGCCACGCGCATCAGCTACATCCACCTGAAGGGTTTCCAGCGCGATCCCTTCGCCTTCATGCCGCTTGACCGGGGCGACGTGCCCACCGGGCCCATCCTTCAGGCCATGAGGGACATCCGCTTTGCCGGATGGGTCTGCACCGAACTTGACGCCTGGCCCGACCCTGCAGAAGGGGCGCGGCTGAGCATGGACTACCTGAACCGGGCCATCGCGGGCTGATCCGCCAAACCACCTGACCGGGGTGATCCCCGCCACTTCTCTGGGAGGAAGAAGAGATGTTGACCAGACGCAGCCTTTTGAGCTCTGCCACAGCGCTTGCCCTTGTGATGGGCGTTGCCATGCCGGCCTTTGCCGATCCGGACGCGGCACTTGCAAAACTGCAGGAAACGGTCCTGTCCAAGGGACCCAGCGGCGAAGACCCCTCGCCCGCGTCGGACGTTGTGCTGACCGACGAGGAACTGGCGAAGATCAAGGAGATGGGCGCCACCGCCGCCATCGTCATGCACTACGGCGGGAACGACTGGAGCCGGGCGCAGATCAACGGTTTGCAGACGCAGTTCGCCGCCATGGGAATCGAGGTGATCGCCATCACGGATGCCGGGTTCAAGCCGGAAAAGCAGGTGAGCGACCTGGAAACGATCATGGCCCAGGCCCCGGACATCATCATCTCGATCCCGACCGACCCGACCGCCACCGCCAGCGCCTACCGCGCTGCCGCCGCGGCCGGGACAAAGCTGGTGTTCATGGACAACGTGCCCGCAGGCTTTGTGCCGGGCACGGACTATGTCTCGGTCGTTTCGGCCGACAACTATGGCAACGGCGTTGCGGCGGCGCATCTGATGGCCAAGGCACTTGGCCCTGACGGCGGCGACATCGGGCTGGTGTTCCATGCCGCCGATTTCTTCGTGACCAGACAGCGTTATGACGCCTTCAAGGCCACCATCGCCAGCGACTACCCCAACATTGCCATTGTCGCCGAACAGGGCATCGGCGGGCCGGACTTTTCCGGCGACGCGGAAAAGGCGGCCGGTGCCATGCTGACGTCGAACCCCGTAATCAAGGGCATCTGGGCGGTGTGGGACGTGCCCGCCGAAGGTGTGATGGCCGCGGCGCGGGCCATCGGGCGTGACGATCTCATCATCACCACGGTTGACCTTGGCGAGAACGTGGCGATCAGCATGGCGCAGGGCGGCTTTGTCAAAGGTCTTGGCGCACAGCGCCCCTACGACGCCGGCATCATCGAGGCGAAACTGGCGGGCTATGGGCTTTTGGGCAAGGATGCCCCCGACTTCGTGGGGCTGCCTGCGCTGCCGGTCGCCAAGGACAACCTTCTGGACGCCTGGATGCAGGTCTATTCGACCGAAGCCACCGACAACATCAAGGCATCGATGCAGTAGCCGGGAGCGCGCGCGGGACATTGATGTTCCGCGCGCGCCCCCCTTGGCCTTCGGCATGGCGCCTGCGCCTTGCCCGTGAAGGCCCCCCCAGCCCCGGAGACGAAAATGACCAAAGTGATGAACGTCGCCATGATTGGCGGCGGGTTCATGGGCAAGGCGCATGCCATGGCCTATGCCGCGATGCCGATGTTCTTCTGGCCGGCTCCGGCCATTCCGCACCGCAAGGTGGTGGTCAGACGCGCTGCATTGCCGCGCCGATGTCGCGCAGGCGATCCGCGACCAGGGTGGGGATTTCTGCATCACGCTCAAGGCCAACCAACTTGGAGCCAACCAACCCGGACTGGCGGCGCGGGCCAGTGCCCTGCTGGCGGCCGGACCCGCCACGCATGCCCCTGCCCCTGCCCACGACCGGGCCCATGACCGGGCCCATGACCGGGCCCATGACCGGATCGAGGCGCGCGCGGCCGTCGTCGTCCCGGCGGGCAACCTGTCGGACACATGTGACATCAAGGGGATAGCGGCCATCGGCCGCGTCACCGCCCGGCGCCAGACCGCGGGCAGCCCCGCCCCCGTCGAGACCACCCGCCTCTACATCCTGTCGCGCCAGGTCGCGCCCGACACGCTCCTGCAGCTCAGCCGCAGCCATTGGGGCATCGAAAACCACCTCCACCACGTCCTCGACGTGACGTTCCGCGAGGATGCCTGCCGCAGCCGGAAAGACCACGGCCCCGTCAACCTCGCCTGCCTCCGGCGCATCGCCCTCACCCTTCTGCGCCGCCATCCCGACAAGGCAAGCCTGCGCATCAAACTCAAGAAAGCCGCATGGAACGACCAGTTCCTCAAGGAAATCCTCGCTCTTATGCGATAGCCCTGCCACAAAGGGAGGGCCCCATGGTTCATCCCGGCCAGGGAAATCAGGCCCCCACGCCCACGCCAGGCAAGAGCTGAACGGCGTTGATCTGCCATCCGTCGGCGGTTTCGATCATCTGATAGTCCAGCACATGCGTGTTGCCGGCGCCGTCCGTCACCATCACCCGCTGCACCACAGCCCCGGCCGCCTCGCGCCGCTCCAGCATGCGGACCTCGGCAGGGCGGTGCACCATGGGGTAGCCCTGCTTCACCATCGCGCCGAAATTCTCGGGAGTCTGGAAGACGCCCTTGATTGCCGGGGACGCAAAGGTAAATGCTGTCACAAAATCGTCAACACGAAAGGCCTCCATCTGGCGACGGATGGTGCTTTCGATGGCGTCTGCGGTTTGCGCCGGGGCCGCGGTGGCCAGCGCCAGGGCAAGGAAGGCGGCAAGTCTTATACGCATGGCATATCTCCGTGACACTTGCTTGACGCTAGCGCCGCCGGTCCGACTGGCAAGGAGGCGCGCATGGCCTTCCGTCTGACCAAACAGGATCGTGATCTGACCCGCCTCTTGCGCCGTGTCGCGGCCGAGGAACTGGGCGCCGCCCTGGCCCACGCGCCGGGTGACGCGGGCGCCGTGCATGACAGCCGCAAGCGGGTGAAGAAGCTGCGCGCCCTGCTGCGGCTGCTGCAGGCGGGCCTGCCCGGCGCAACGGCCGCGTCGCGCGCGCTGGGCGACGCCGCCGGAAAGCTTTCGGCCGTGCGCGATGCCGAGGTGATGCTGGCCACCTGCGACCGCCTTGCGCCCGACCTGTCCGAAAGCCCGCTGCGCGCCCATCTGGTTGCCTGCCTTGCCGCCGCGCAGGGCGACCCGGCGCAGGCCCACCGCAGCGCCGAATTCCGCGCGGTTCTGGCCGAAGTGCTGGTGCAGGCGGATCACTGGCGGGTGAAGGGTGACGATGCCGAGGTTCTGCGCACGGGCCTTGCCCGCACCCGCCGCCGCGGCCTGCGCGCCATGGCCGCCGCGGCCGACGACCGCGAGGGCGAACCGATGCACGACTGGCGCAAGCGGGTGAAGGACCTGTGGTATCAGGCCCGCCTCATGGCCCCTGTCTGGCCCGCGGTCATGGACCCGCTGGGCGATCAGGCGGGCGATCTGGGCGAGATGCTGGGCGACCACCACGACCTGATCGTGTTCGTTGCCCTGCTGGATGCCCTGCCCGAAGACCCCGCGCTGGCCGCCCCTGCCGCCGACCTGCGTTTGCGCGCGGCCCGCGCCCGCGGCGCCATCGAAGCCAATGCCTTCCCGCTGGGCCGCCTTCTGTTGTCAGGCGACCCCGACGCCGTGGCGCGCCTTTGGACGGACTGGTGGCAGGTCTGGCGTAACCGCTGAGCGCGCATGGTCCTCTCAGCCCGCGCATCGCCCGGCCACCGGGCACCTCTCTCCCCACAAGGGGCAGGGGAGCCGCACCGGTTGACCTTTCGCCTCACCTCGGGCCATCCGCGCTCGTGACACCCGGCCCAAGGCACGCCCGGCAGCCGCCCTGTCCGCCACGAAAAAAAGGCCCCGTCGCGTGGCGGCAGGGCCGTTCCCCTTTTGCACATCGGGCCTGCTCAGGCCACCAGTTCCCCCGCCAGCGCCCGGTCGATCAGTGCCACCGTTTCGGCCATGCCGTACAGTGCCACGAAGCCGCCGAACCGCGGCCCTTCACTGGCCCCCAGCAGCACCTCGTACAGCGCGCGGAACCAGTCGCGCAGCGGGTCAAACCCGTGCGCCTTGCCGATGGCATAGATGGCGGTCTGGATCGCCTCGTCCTCCACCGGCCCGTCCCAGGCCGCCAGCTTCCCCCGCAGGTCCTCCATCGCCGCGCGCTCTTTCGCGTCGGGCAGGCGGAACACACGGCTGGGCGCGATCTTGTCGGCGAAATAGCGCAGCGCGAAGGTCACTGCGGCGTCAAGGTCGGGGTTCGCCTTGGGCGAGGCATCGGGGGCATAGCGGCGCAGGAACCCCCACAGCCCCTCGCGCCCCGCCGTTCCGGCCACCGAGGCGAGGTTCAAAAGCATCCCGAACGACACCGCCATCCCGCTGGCAGGCGGCTTGCCGTTGTGGATGTGGAACACCGGGTTGTCGGCCTGCTGCTCCACGGTCTGCGCCGGATAGGCCCGCAGCTGCTGGTGGTACTCGTCAACCGCCTTGGGGATCACGTCCCACCACAGCCGCTTGGCCGTCTTGGGCTTCTGGTACATGAAATACGACAGGCTTTCGGTCGCGGCATAGGACAGCCACTCGTCGATGGTCAGCCCGTTGCCCTTCGACTTGGAAATCTTCTGCCCCTCGAAATCCAGGAACAGCTCATAGGTGAAATGCTCGGGCTTCCGCCCGCCCAGCACCTCGCAGATGCCGTCATAGATGGGGGTGTTGGTGCTGTGGTCCTTGCCGTACATTTCAAAATCCACGTCCAGCGCCGCCCAGCGCGCGCCGAAGTCGGGCTTCCATTGCAGCTTGCAATGCCCGCCCGTCACCGGAACCGTCCACTCGCGCCGCGTCTCGTCGTCAAAGGTGACAGTCGCCTCCTTCGCATCCACATGCTTGATCGGCACATACAGCACGCGCCCCGATTCCGGGTGGATCGGCAGGAAGCAGGAATAGGTCTGCTGCCGTTCCTCGCGCAGGGACGCCAGCATGATCTTCATGATCGCGTCGTACCGTTCCGCCGCCAGCCGCAGCGTGGCGTCAAACCGGCCGCTCTTGTAGAACTCGGTCGCCGAGATGAACTCGTAGGCAAACCCGAAGGTGTCCAGGAACCGCCGCAGCATCGCGTTGTTGTGGTGGCCGAAGCTCTCGAATTCCCCATAGGGATCGGGCACCGAGGTCAGCGGCTTCTGCATGTGCTGCCGCAGCATGGCGGGGTTCGGCACGTTCTCGGGCACCTTCCGCATACCGTCCACATCGTCGGAGAAACAGATCAGCCGCGTCGGGATGTCGGAAATCACCTCGAAGGCCCGGCGGATCATCGTCGTCCGCGCCACCTCGCCGAAGGTGCCGATGTGCGGCAGGCCGCTGGGCCCGTACCCCGTCTCGAACAGCACAAAGCCCTTCTCCGGGTCCTTGCCCTGATAGCGGGCCAGCACGCGCCGGGCCTCCTCGAACGGCCAGGCCTTCGATTTCATCGCGGCGTCGCGCAAGGAGGTCATGCTGCACCTGTGTCAAGGGGAACCGCGCGGTCCTATTGCCGCCCCCGCCGCGCGTCAATACATTCCGCCGCAACTGCAAAAGGAGCGCATGATGGTCGACCGCCTTTCCCCGATGACCCCGCAGGACGCGCTGGTCGCCGTGATGGTGGCCGTCTGCGCCAGCGACGAAGACATCCGCACCGCCGAACTGATCGCCATCGAGCGCCTGGTGCGGCAGATGCCGGTGTTCAATGACTATGACCCCGACCGGCTGAAGCGCGTCGCGCAGACCGTGTTCGACCTGTTCTCCGAGGAAGAGGGGCTGGACGCCCTGTTCGGCCTGATCCGCGAGGCGCTGCCCGAACGCCTGCGCGAAACCGCCTATGCCCTGGCCTGCGACGTGATCTCGGCTGACGGCAAGCTGCCCGAGATGGAACTGCGCATGCTGGAAGAGGTGCGCGAAGAACTGGCCGTCGACCGCCTGCACGCCGCCGCCATCGAATGGGGCGCCCGCGTGCGGCACATGCGGCCGTGAAACCCGCAGTTGCAGGATGTGAATTGACAGGCTGACCCCGGCGGTCGCCCACTGTGCCAAACCGGGAGGTGTGGCATGGCATTCGGCGGGTTGGTGCGGGCGGTGGCGTTGGCTGCCGCGATGGGGCTGGTGGCGGGGGCGGCGCAGGCGTTCTGCGGCTTCTACGTGGCGCGGGCGGATGGGGAACTGTACAACACCGCCTCAAAGGTCGTCTACACGCGCAACGGTGACACCTCTGTCATCACCATGTCGTCTGACTATCGGGGGCCAGCCTCCGAATTCGCCATGGTGGTGCCGACGCCCCGGGTGCTGAACCGCAACCAGGTGCGCACTGTGCCCTCGGCCACCGTCGACCACCTCGACCGCTATACTGCCCCGCGGCTGGTGGAGTATTTCGACTATGACCCTTGCGAAGAGGGTGGCTTGGTCGAACCGGTGATGGAGGCCGAGGTCGTTGGCGGACGCGCCGACCACAGCCGCCGCGACGGTGCCAAGGCGCTGGGCGTCACCATCTTGCGCGAATACGCCGTGGGCAGCTACGATATCCAGATCCTCTCTGCGAAACAGTCCGACGGCCTTGCCACCTTCCTTCAGGGAGAAGGCTACAAGCTGCCCGAAGGCGCCGAATCCGTGCTGTCGGACTACATCCTGATGGGGATGAAGTTCTTCGTCGCCCGCGTGAACCTGCAACGCCACGCCGCCGACAAGACGCAGGAACTGGAACCCCTGCAGATCAGCTTCCGCTCGCCCGACTTCATGCTGCCCATCCAGCTGGGCAAGCTCAACGGCAATGGCCCGCAGGACCTTCTGGTCATGACGCTGACGCGCGGCGGCAAGGTCCGGCTGCAGAACTACACGATGAAAGAGCTTCCCTCCGATATCGACGTGCCGGTCTTCGTGCGCGACATGTTCCCGCAGTTCTATCGGGCCATGTTCGACAAGGTGGCGGGGCAGTCGGGCGCCTTCCTGGAATACGCCTGGGACATGGCGTGGTGTGACCCTTGCGCCGACGACCCGCTCAGCTTCGACGAATTCCGCCAGTTGGGCGTGTCATGGGTCCGCAAGGCCAGCGCCGCCACGCCCGAGGTTTTCGTCACCCGGATGCACATCCGCTACAACGGTCAGACCATGTTCGAGGATCTGAAGTTCGTCGAAACCGACGACCGGGAAAACTTCCAGGGCCGCTACATCATGAACCATCCTTTCGACGGCGAGATCACCTGCACCGAGGGCCGCAGGTACATCACCGAAACCCGCATCCGCATCCGCAAAGAGGCCGAGGCGCTGCGCAAGCTGACCGGGTGGAGCAGTGCAGCCATCGCCAAACGCATCGCCGCGACGGTGCCCGCGCGGTACCGCTAGCCCCAGTCGCCGCACCCCGCCTGCCACAGCGCCAAAGCCGCCACCGCCGCCGTATCGGCCCGCAAAATGCGGGGGCCCAGGGATAGGGGCCAGACGTGGGGCAGGGCGCGCAGGCGCTTGCGTTCATCATCGGAAAACCCGCCTTCGGGGCCGATGATAATGGCGGTGGGCATCCCGTCGCGCGGGGGCAGGGGGGCGGCTGTACCCGCCAGCGCCTCATCCGCCCAGACCAGCCTGCGCCCGGCGGGCCAGCGGTCCAGAAGCCCCTGGAACGGCTGCAATTCCTCGACCAACGGCACGAAGGTCGCGCCGCACTGCTCGGCCGCCTCTATCGCGTGGGCCTGCAGCCTGTCCTGCCGGATACGCTCCGCATTGGTCAGCCGCGTCTGCACCGGCAAAATTCGCGCGGCACCCAGTTCCACAGCCTTTTCAACAATATAGTCCGTGCGCGCCTTCTTCAGCGGGGCAAACAGCAGCCACAGGTCGGGCGGCAGGCGCAGCGGCGCCGTCTGCTCCACCGCCTCCAGCACGCCCCCGCGGCGGTCGGCCTTGGCCACAACCGCCCGGAATTCCCCATCCACGCCATTGAAAACGAACATGGAATCCCCGGGCGCCAGCCGCATCACCGAAAACAGGTAGTGCGCTTGGTCCTGTGACGGCACGACAGGTTGCCCCGGGCCAAGCGGCTGATTTACATACAGGCGGACAGAGCGGGTCATGGGCGGGAACAGTATGGCGGACGAAACGGGGACGCCAGAGCAAGGCACGGTCGCCGATGCCCCCCGCGGCAACTGGGTTGACACGCTTGCCCCCCCCGCCACCCGCCCCTACCTGCGCCTGTCCCGCGCCGACCGTCCCATCGGCACCTGGCTGTTGTATATCCCCTGCCTATGGGGCCTGGCCCTTGCGGTCGCCGCCGACCCTGCCGGGGCCAAGGCATTCGACCTGTGGATCGCCATCGGCTGCGGCCTTGGCGCCTTCCTGATGCGCGGCGCGGGCTGCACCTGGAACGACCTGACCGACCGCGACTTCGACGCGCAGGTCGCCCGCACCCGGTCACGCCCGTTGCCCTCCGGTCAGGTCACCCCCCGGCAGGCGGCGGTCTGGATGGTGGCGCAGGCCCTGCTGGCCGCCTGCATATTGTTCACCTTCAACCTTCCCACCATCCTTCTGGGCATCGCCGCCCTGCTGCCGGTGGCGGTGTATCCCTTTGCCAAACGCTTTACCTGGTGGCCGCAGGTATTTCTGGGCATCGCCTTCAACTGGGGCGCGCTGGTGGGGTGGACCGCGCACACCGGCAGCCTGGCCTGGCCCGCGGTTCTGCTGTGGCTGGCGGGCATGGCCTGGACGCTGTTCTACGACACGATCTATGCGCATCAGGACAAGGAGGACGACGCGCTGATCGGGGTGAAGTCCACCGCCCGGCTGTTCGGCGACGAAGGCACTGCCATGTGGATGCGCCGGTTTCTGGTGGCTACTGTCAGCCTCATTGCGTTGGCGGCGATCACCGCGCTGGTGCCTGTGGATGCGCCGCTGTGGTCGCTGCTGGCGGCGCTGGGCGCGGCCTGGGCGCTGGGCTGGCATCTGGCCTGGCAACTGGCCCGCCTGAACACCACCGACCCCGCGGTCTGCCTGCACCTGTTCCGGTCGAACCGCGACGCAGGCCTGATTGCTGCGCTGTTTCTTGCCGCCGCTGCGGTACTTTGACCGCCCGGCGTTGATTCCGGCCGCACTTGGCAATAGGGATTTTCCCCATGTCCGACGCCCCGCAGCCCAAACCCCCTGCCGTCAGCCGCAGGTCGATTCTGGCCGCTTCGGCAGTTGCCGCCGCGTTACCCCTGATGGCCGGGATCGCCTGGTGGGGGGCTGTGGCGATTGAGGCGCGCACGGCGGCCGCTGTCCGCTCGGCGCTCTTGGCTGATGGCATCACCTGGGCCAGCGTGCAGGCCGACGGGCTGGCCGTGCACCTGGCGGGCACTGCCCCGAACGAAGCCGCGCGGTTCCGCGCGATGAACCTGGCCGGTGGCGTGATTGACGCGGGCCGTATCCGCGACGGGCTGGAGGTGGAGGCGCTGCGCGAGATCGCCGCACCCGAGTTCAGCGTGGAAATCCTGCGAAATCTGGACGGCGTTTCGCTGATCGGCCTGTTGCCGTCGCAGGGTCAGGACGATGCGGTCAAGTCCCTTGCAGCCGAGGTGACCGGGATCGCCCGCAGCCTTCCGGTGGCCGACATGCTGGAATCGGCCGACTACGCGGCGCCCGATGGCTGGCAGGCGGCCGTCGATTTTGGCGTGGCCGCGCTGAAGCTGTTGCCCCGGTCGAAGATCTCCATCTCGGCCGACCGCGTGGCGATCACCGCCATCTCGGACAGTGCCGAACAGAAGCACACGCTGGAGGCGCAGCTGGCGCAGCTGACCCCCGCAGGCCTGCGCACCACCATCGACATCTCGGCCCCCCGCCCGGTGCTGACGCCGTTCACCCTGCGCTTCGTCAAGGACGCGGCAAGCGCCCGTTTCGATGCCTGTTCCGCCGACACCGACCGCGCGCGCGACCGCATTCTGGAGGCCGGAACGCAGGCCGGGGCCAGGGGGCGGCTGCGCTGCACCGTGGGCCTTGGCGTTCCGACTCCGCGCTGGGGCGATGCGGCGGCGGCGGGGATTGCCGCCGTGGCGGCGATGGGTGCCGGAACGGTTACCTTTTCCGATGCCGATGTCTCGCTCTTGGCAGGCGAAGGGGTGGACCAGGTAACCTTCGACCGGGCCGTGGGCGAATTGCGTGCGGGCCTGCCCGATGTGTTCTCGCTGACCGCGACGATGCCCGACAAGGCGCGTTCCGCGGCGGCAGGCCCGGCCGAGTTCACCGCAGACCTGTCGGAAGATGGGCGGGTGGAACTGCGCGGGCGGGTGACCGATGACCTGATGCGCGCCGCCGTCACCGGCGTGGCGCAGGCCGAGTTCGGCGCAAGTGCCGTCTACAACGCCACCCGAACCGACGATACCGTGCCCGAAGGCTGGCCCGTGCGGGTGATGGCGGGGATCGATGCGCTGGGCGAATTGGCCGAGGGCGCGCTGGTGGTGCGCCCGGACCGGGTGTCGGTAAAGGGCATTACCGGCAGCCAGCAGGCGGGCGACCGCATTTCCCAGATCCTGTCGGCGCGGCTGGGTCCGGGGGCACAGTTCGACGTCGAGGTGGTCTATGACGAGCTGCGCGATCCGCTTGCGGCGATTCCCGAGCCGAACGAGTGCGTCGAGCGGGTGAACGCGATCCTGGCGCTGCGCCAGATTCCCTTTGCTCCGGGGTCGTCCGAGATTGGCCAGGAAGCGGCGGCCACCCTGGACGCGTTGGCCGAGGTGCTGGAAACCTGCCCGCTGCTGGCACTTGAAATCGGCGGTCATACCGATTCGCAGGGGTCCGAAGGCGGCAACCAGAAGCTGAGCCAGGCGCGGGCCGAGGCGGTGCTGGTGGGCCTGTCGGGACGCCGCATCGACGTGACGCTGTGGACGGCCAAGGGTTATGGCGAAACCCGCCCGGTTGCCGACAACGCCACCGAGGAAGGGCGCGAGGCCAACCGGCGGATCGAATTCACTGCGACGGACCTGCCCGCGCCCGACCTGCCCGCGCCCGACCTGCCCGCGCCCGACCTGTCTGCGGCGAAAACGCCGGAAGCCGAAGCCGAAGCCGGCGCGCCGCAGGCATCCGCACCGGACACACCGACGGCCGCAGTGGCGGCCGAGCCCGCGGCACCCTCCGCTGCAGCAGACACCTCCGCCGTGGAACCCGCAGCCGCGCTGTCGGCAGACGTGGTTGCCCCGGCAGATGCCGTGCCCGCAGAGACCGGTGACACCACGACCCTGTCCACGGCCGACGCGCCTGCAGACTTGCCCCCCATCGACGCCACGCCGGTCGAGGAGACCATCACGCTTGCCGAAGCCCCCGGGCTTGGGGCGGCGCGCGGTGTCACGCTGGACCCGGGACAGACAGTCGTGTTCGAACCCAGCGCGGAAACCTCGCGTCGCCCGAAACGCCGCCCGGAGGACGGATGAACCGCACCGAATTCATCGTTTTCACCACCATTGTCCTGTTCGGCGTGTTCCTGCTGGGCTGGTTCACGCATTGGCTGTTGCACCGCTTTGCCCGCGTGCAGGGCGACATGGGCGAGATTGACCGGCTTGCCCAGTCGCTGCACGAGGCCGAGGAAACGCGCGACCAGGCGCTGGCCTACATGGAGGCGCGCGAGGCCGAACTGACCAACAGGCTGGCGCAGACCGAGGCCGAGCTGAAGGCCACGATGGAAGGCCTGCGCGCGTCGCGGCACGAGGCCGAAGAAATGCGCGCCTACATCGAGAAGATGCACGCCGCATCGTGAGCAGCGACACCGCCCCGATGACTGCGGCCCCTGTGGATGCCGCCCTGCCGCCGCCGGCGGCGCAGGGCCGCTTCGTGACCGGCAACCTGTTCCGCCATGTTGCCGTCATGACGCTGACGTCGTCGGTCGGACTGATGTCGATCTTCCTCGTCGACCTGATCAACATGCTTTACATTTCGTGGCTGGGCGATCCGGTGCTGACGGCGGCCATCGGCTATGCCGGCGCGGTGCTGTTCTTCACCACGGCCTTCGGCATCGGGCTGGCCATTGGCGTGACGGTGCTGGTGTCGCAGGCGGTGGGCGCGCGCGACCTGGCCCGCGCGCGGCAGAAGGCCACCGAGGGGCTGGTGATCGGCGCCGCGGCGGGGGCGGTGTTCGCCGCGGTTGTCTTCATGTTGCTGCCGTGGATCGTGGGCCTGCTGGGGGCCACCGGACGGACGGCCGAGGAAACGCTGTACTTCCTGCGCCTGCTGATCCCCACGCAGCCCCTGCTGATGCTGGGGATGATCGGCGCCTCGGTCCTGCGCGCGCATGGCGAGGCGCGCAGGGCCATGATGGTGACGGTGTGGGGCGCGGTTGTGCTGGCGGCGCTGGACCCGGTGCTGATCCTGTGGGCCGACCTGGAACTGACCGGCGCGGCCATTGCTGCCGGTGCCTCGCGCGCGGCGATTGCCTTCATGGCGGTCTGGCCGGTGTGGCGGCACCATGGCGGCTTTGCCCCGGTTTCCATGGCCGGCCTGATGGTGGCCGCGCGGCCCCTGTTCGCGATTTCCGGTCCGGCAATCCTGACGCAGCTTGCCACCCCGGTGGGGCAGGCGCTGGTGACGCGGATGGTGGCCGGTTACGGCGAGGCAGCGGTCGCGGGGATGGCGATTGCGGGGCGGCTGACGCCTGTGGCCTTCGGCATGATCTTCGCGCTGTCGGGTGCCATCGGCCCCATCATCGGGCAGAACCTGGGCGCCCGAAGGCCCGAGCGCGTGCGCCGCGCCTTCCGTGAGGCCATCCTGTTCTGCGCGCTGGTGATCGTGGGCATGTCGGCCATCCTGTTCGTTGCCCGCGCGCCGATCGCCGATGCGTTTCGGGCCGAAGGGCTGACGCGCGATCTGGTGTACCTGTTCTGCGGGCCGCTGAGCCTGATGTTCTTCTTCAACGGCCTGATCTTTGTCGCCAATGCGCTGTGCAACAGCCTGGGCGCGGCGTTTCAGTCCACGATGGTAAACTGGGCGCGGCACACGCTGGGCACCGTGCCTTTTGCCTGGGCGCTGGCCGTGTGGTGGGGGCCGCAGGGCGTGCTGGCGGGTCAGGCGCTGGGCGGCATCGTTTTCGGACTTCTGGCCACGTGGCTGGCCACACGGGTGATCGACCGCGCCACCGCCGCACAGACCGGCCGCTGATTTTCCGCTTGCCTGCCCGCGCTGTCCCGCGCTAACCCTGATCCGTCAGATCGGGAGAATCCGGCGCCCGCCGAAAATCGGGACCGGTGCCGAAGGAGCAACCGCCCCGGTAAACTCTCAGGCCCCAGGACCGGTTTGGCAGCAAAACTCTGGAGAGACCCCGGGCCTGGTCCGGGGCGCCGACGGGATAACGATCTCAGGCGCAAGGGACAGAGGGGGCACCGAACGGCAGGGGTTGGCCTGCCTGGCTGGTGCCGGACGCTGTCCGGAAACGGGGCGATATGGACGAGCTGAAGCGCACACCGCTGAACGACCTGCACCGCGCGCTGGGCGCGCGCATGGTCGCCTTTGCGGGCTGGGACATGCCCGTGCAATACGCAAGCGGGGTGATGAAGGAACACCTGCACACCCGCGCCCGGGCCGGCCTGTTCGATGTCAGCCACATGGGGCAGGTGATCCTGCGCCCGACGCAGGGGATGGGGGCGCTGGCGGCCGGGTTCGAGGCGATGATGCCGGTGGATGTGGCGGGGCTGGCCGAAGGGCGGCAGCGCTATGGCCTGTTCACCGCCGAGACGGGCGGCATTCTGGACGACCTGATGTTTGCCAACCGGGGCGATCACCTGTTCGTCGTGGTCAATGCCGCGCGCGCGGACCATGACATCGCGCATATGCGGCAGCATCTGGCCAGGCTGGCCGAGGTGATTCCGGTGACTGACCGCGCCCTGGTGGCCCTGCAGGGGCCTGCTGCGGAATCCGTGCTGGCGGCGCATGCTCCCGGCACCGCTGCCATGCGATTCATGGATGTGGGCATCTTCCCCGGCGCTTTTGGGGAACTCTGGGTCAGCCGGTCGGGCTACACCGGCGAGGACGGGTTCGAGATTTCGGTTCCCGCCGGCCATGCCGAAGCTTTCGCCAAGGCGCTGCTGGACAACCCCGCCGTTGCCCCCATCGGCCTTGGCGCGCGCGACAGCCTGCGGCTGGAGGCCGGGATGCCGCTGTACGGCCACGACGCCGACGAGACCACCTCGCCGGTCGAGGCCGATCTGGCCTGGGCCATCCAGAAGACCCGCCGCGCAGGCGGCGCCCGCGCGGGCGGCTTTCCCGGCGCGACGCGCATCCTTCACGAACTCGACGAAGGTCCCGAACGCCGCCGTGTGGGCCTGCGCCCGGATGGCCGCCAGCCGGTGCGCGAAGGCACGCTGCTGTTCGCCACCGACGGCACGCCCGTGGGCAGTGTCACCTCGGGCGGCTTCGCGCCCTCGCTCGGGGCGCCTGTTGCCATGGGCTATGTCGCCACAGCCTTCGCCACGCCCGGCACGGCGCTGGAGGCCGAGGTGCGCGGCAAGCTGTTGCCGGTGACCGTGACGCCCCTGCCGTTCCGACCCCCAACCTACAAGCGCTGAGGACCCCTGATGAAGTACACGAAAGAACATGAATGGCTGCGGGTCCAGGGCGACCTCGTGGTGGTGGGCATCACCGAACATGCCGCCGAACAGCTGGGCGACGTGGTGTTCGTCGAGCTGCCCGAGATCGACGCGATGGTGGCGCAGGGCGACGAGGTCTGCGTGATCGAGAGCGTGAAGGCCGCGTCCGACATCCTGGCGCCGCTGGATGGCGAGATCGTTGCGGTGAACGAAAAGCTGACCGACAACCCGGGTCTGGTGAACGAAGACCCGACCGGGGCCGCATGGTTCTTCAAGATGAAGATCGAGGACATGTCGGTGCTGGATGAATTCATGGACGAAGACGAATACGCCGAACTGATCGGTTGACGAACCGGAACCCGCAGGGGTTCCGGGCAATTTTCTTGAAGAAAGAAAATTGCAAATTCCTTGTTTCAAGGAATTTGCTCACCTCTGGATGCGAGCGGATCAATGAGCTTCACCCCCACCGACTACAACCCCTACGATTTCGCCAACCGCCGCCATATCGGCCCCTCTCCGGCCGAGATGGAGGAGATGCTGCGCGTGGTGGGGGCGCCCAGCCTGGAGGCGCTGATTGCCGAGACGGTGCCCGCCAGCATCCGGCAGGCCGACGCGCTGGACTGGGCGCCCTATGCCGAGCATGAACTGCTGGCCCGCATGGAAGAGGTGGCCAAGAAGAACCGGGTGATGACCAGCCTGATCGGGCAGGGCTACTACGGTACTGTCACGCCGCCCGCGATCCAGCGCAACATCCTGGAAAATCCGGCGTGGTACACCGCCTACACGCCCTACCAGCCGGAAATCGCGCAAGGCCGTCTTGAAGCCTTGCTGAACTACCAGACCATGGTCTGCGATCTGACCGGGCTTGATGTCGCCAACGCGAGCCTGCTGGACGAGGCCACGGCGGCGGCCGAGGCGATGACCATGGCCGAACGGTCGTCGCGGTCAAAGGCGCGGGCCTTCTTCGTGGACCGCTTCTGCCACCCGCAGACCATCGCCGTGATCCGCACCCGGGCGCAGCCGCTGGGCATCGAGATCATCGAGGACATGGTGGGCAACCTGGACCCGACCAAGGTGTTCGGGGCGATCTTCCAGTATCCCGGCAGCTATGGCCACGTCACAGACTTTACCGCCCTGATCGCCAAGGTCCATTCCACCAAGGGCATCGCGGTGGTGGCGACCGACCTCCTGGCGCTGACGATGCTGAAGGAACCGGGCGCCATGGGGGCCGACATCGCCATTGGGTCCTCGCAGCGGTTCGGCGTGCCCTTGGGCTATGGCGGGCCGCATGCAGCCTTCATGGCTTGCCGCGATGACCTGAAGCGGTCGATGCCGGGCCGCATTGTGGGGGTCTCGATCGACGCCCGCGGCAACCGCGCCTACCGCCTGTCGCTGCAGACCCGCGAACAGCATATCCGCCGCGAAAAGGCCACCTCGAACGTCTGCACCGCGCAGGCGCTCTTGGCCGTGATGGCCTCGATGTACGCGGTATTCCACGGGCCCAAGGGCCTGCGCGCCATTGCCGAACGCGTGCATTTCCTGACCCAGCGGCTGGCGCGGGCACTGATGGCGGCGGGCGCCAAGGTCTCGCCCAAGGCCTTTTTCGACACGATCACCATCGAGGTCGGCGTGGGCCAGGCGGGCATCATGGCCGCCGCGCGGGCCGAGGGGCTGAACTTCCGCAAGATCGGCAATGACCGTGTCGGCATCTCGCTGGATGAAACCACCGACGAACGCGTGCTGGTGCGCGTCCTGCGCGCCTTCGGCATTGACGGCGTGCCGCCCCACCGCGCGACGCTGGGCTTCCCCGAAACCATGCTGCGCACCACCGACTACCTGACGCATCCGGTGTTCCACATGAACCGGGCCGAGTCGGAGATGATGCGCTACATGCGCCGCCTGTCGGACCGCGACCTGGCGCTAGACCGCGCGATGATTCCGCTGGGCAGTTGCACGATGAAGCTGAACGCCGCGGCCGAGATGATTCCCATCACCTGGCCCGAGTTCGGCAGCCTGCATCCCTTCGTGCCCGCCGATCAGGCGGCGGGCTACCGCGAGGCCATCGGCGACCTGGAGAAGAAGCTCTGCCAGATCACCGGCTACGATGCCTTCTCGATGCAGCCGAACAGCGGTGCGCAGGGCGAATACGCGGGGCTGCTCACGATTCAGGCCTATCACCGGTCGCGCGGCGATGCGCACCGCGACGTCTGCCTGATCCCGATGTCGGCGCATGGCACCAACCCGGCCTCTGCGCAGATGTGCGGCATGAAGGTGGTGCCGGTGAAGACGGCGCCGAACGGCGATGTCGACCTTGACGACTTCCGCGCGCAGGCCGCCGCGGCGGGCGACAGGCTGGCCGCCTGCATGATTACCTATCCCTCGACGCATGGCGTTTTCGAGGAGACGGTCCGCGAAGTCTGCAAGGTCACGCATGACCACGGTGGGCAGGTCTACATCGACGGTGCCAACATGAACGCCCTCGTCGGGCTGGTGAAACCCGGAGAGATCGGCGGCGACGTCAGCCACCTGAACCTGCACAAGACCTTTGCCATCCCGCATGGCGGCGGCGGCCCCGGCATGGGGCCCATTGGCGTGCGCGCGCATCTGGCGCCGTACCTGCCCGGCCACCCCGAAACCGGCGGCGCCGAGGGGCCGGTCAGTGCCGCGCCCTTCGGGTCGGCCTCCATCCTGCTGATCTCATGGGCCTATTGCCTGATGATGGGCGGCCCGGGGCTGACGCAGGCCACCCGGGTGGCGATCCTGAACGCCAACTACATCGCGGCACGGATGCAGGGCGCCTATCCCATCCTGTTCATGGGCAACAAGGGCCGGGTGGCGCATGAATGCATCCTGGACACCCGCCCCTTCGCCGACCATGGCGTGACCGTGGACGATATTGCCAAGCGGCTGATCGACAACGGCTTCCACGCCCCCACCATGAGCTGGCCGGTGGCCGGCACGCTGATGGTGGAACCGACCGAATCCGAAACCAAGGCCGAAATCGACCGCTTCTGCACCGCCATGCTGGCCATCCGCGAGGAAATCCGCGCCGTCGAACAGGGCGAGATCAGCGCCGAAGACAGCCCCCTGCGCCACGCCCCCCACACGGTGAACGATCTGGTCGCCGACTGGACGCGAAAGTACGGCCGCGAACAGGGCTGCTTTCCGCCGGGTTCCTTCCGGGTGGACAAGTACTGGCCACCCATCGGTCGGGTCGACAACGTGTACGGTGACCGCAACCTGGTCTGCATCTGCCCGCCGGTCGAGGCCTACGCGCAGGCGGCGGAATAGGGGGCGTGCCGCGGCGGCGCCGGGCAGCTGTGGTGGCGGCCCGGCCCCCCCGATTGTAGGCAGACCCTAGACCACCAGCCCCTGCCCCCCCAGCGCGTCCAGCGTGGCGGCATGGTCCAGCAGGCCAAACCGCTGCATCAGCCGGATCGTCGGCGCGGCATCGGCGCGGACGCTTGCTGCGTCGTCCTCATGGCTTTCGGTGATGATGCGGTCGGCCTCGGCCGCGGTGAACCCGGCTGCTTCCAGCCAGTCAAGCTCGATCACCGGATCGGAACTCAGGAAATCGGTGATGAACTGCGCGAACAGCGGGCCGCACAGGTCGCGCTCGCGCGGGCCAAGGCCCTCCCACATGATGCGGATCACGTCGCTGAAACAGGCGTGGTGCTTCGATTCGTCCATGGCGTGGTCGCGGATCACCTCGCGGATCACCGGGTCGACCGAGGTGTCGGCGGGCACCTTGGTCAGCGTGCCGGTGATCAGCGTCTCCGACACGGCGCTGAAGGTCAGCAGCACCAGCCGCCGCTCCTCCTCGGGCGTATCGGCCAGCACGGCCTCCAGTCGCGTCAGGAACCGCGGCACGCGCACCCGGTGCGGGCGCTGGCCCGTCAGGGCGGCGATCTGGTCGGTCAGGTCGCCCGCGCATTCGGCATGGTGCGCCTCGTCGACGATGATCTTCGAGGCGTCGCGCTGCAGGTCGCGGGTGGTGGCGAACGGCACCTCGCCATGGGCGAGCAGCACGCAGGCCGGGATCACCGCCTTGCGTTCCAGGTGTTCGGTGAAGGCGAGATAGGAGTACAGCTTTTGCGCCAGAACGGCGTTCACCGTGGCATCGCCCTGCCGGGTCACCAGCGGATGCCGGGCCACCGCCACCAGACCTTGCGAAAACGGCCTTCCGGCCACGTCATCGCCCATGACGCGCATGGGCTTGGCGCGCACGCTGGATCGCTCGTTCCAGTTCGCAAGGCGCGAACGATAGTCGGCAAAGTGGATTTCCGTCACGAAGGACATGGCATGATTCCTGCACTGGCACGGGTTGACGCGGTGCGGGTTAGCCGGGCGGGGCTTACCCGCCGGTAAACTCCTGTTCAGACAATGCCTAAGATTCGGGCGGAAACCGCCGCAGCCGCCAGCCCGTTGCGGTGCGGCAGTCTTTGGGCTAGGCGCCGACCATGCCCCGCTATGCCTTCCTCATTGAATATGACGGCGGCCCGTTCCATGGCTGGCAGCGGCAGGAGAACGGCGCCTCGGTGCAGGCCGCGCTGGAACAGGCGCTGGCCCGGCTGGACCCGTCGGGTCCGCGTGTGCAGGGCGCCGGGCGGACCGATGCGGGGGTGCATGCCACCGGGCAGGTGGCCCACGCCGACCTGTCGCGCGACTGGGATCCGTTCCGTCTGACCGAGGCGGTGAACTGGCATCTGCAACCCGCGCCGGTGGCCGTGCTGGCCTGCGCACCGGTGGACGACACGTTCCACGCGCGGTTTTCGGCGGTGGAACGCAGCTATGACTTCGTGATCCTGCAGCGCCGCGCGCCGCCTGCCACGTTTGCCGGGCGCGTCTGGCACGTCCGCCATCCGCTGAACGCCGCTGCCATGGCCGAGGCAGCGGTGCGGCTGGTGGGGCGGCACGACTTTTCCACGTTCCGTGCCGCCCTGTGCCAGGCCGACAGCCCGCTGCGTACGCTGGACGAGGCCAGCCTGCGCGTCGAACCCGCGCCGGGCGGGTGCCTGCTGCGGTTTACCTTCCGCGCGCGGTCATTCCTGCATTCGCAGGTGCGCTCGATGGTGGGCACGCTGGAACGCGTGGGCGCCGGGCAGTGGACGCCCGACGATGTGTCTGCAGCGCTGGCCGCCGCCGACCGCCGTGCCTGCGGCCCCGTGGCGCCTCCCGACGGCCTGGTGCTGAACGGCGTGCGCTACCCCGTCAATCCCTTTACGGAAGGCGCCACCCCATGACCCCACGCGCACTGGTCACCGGCTCGGCCGGGTTCATCGGCTTTCACCTGACGCGCCGCCTGCTGGCCGAGGGGTGGCAGGTGACGGGGCTGGACGCGATGACGCCCTACTATGACCCCGCGCTGAAGGCCGCGCGCCTGGCCGAACTGGCCCATCCGGCCTATGTCCACGTCTCGGGTGCGGTCGAGGAGCCGGGCATGGTGCAGGGCCTGCTGGCCCAAGGCGCCGGGCGGGATGCGGTGTTTCACCTGGCCGCGCAGGCGGGTGTGCGTTACTCCATCGAGGCGCCCGACAGCTATGTCGAAACCAACATCACCGGCACCTTCCAGGTCCTGCAGGCCTGCCGCGCGCATCCGCCGCGGCATCTGATGTTCGCCTCGACCAGTTCCGTCTATGGCGCCAACACCACCATGCCCTATGCCGAGGTTGACCGCGCCGACCATCCGATGAGCCTGTACGCCGCCACCAAGAAGGCGGGCGAGGCGATGGCGCATGCCTATGCGCACCTGTTCGGCATCCCGGTCACGGCATTCCGCTTCTTCACCGTCTTCGGCCCCTGGGGCCGCCCCGACATGGCCTATTTCAAGTTCACCCGCGCGATCCTGCGGGGCGAACCCATCGACGTCTACAACCACGGCGACATGCGCCGTGACTTCACCTATGTGGACGATCTGGTGGAAGGCATCCTGCGGCTGACGTCGCAGGTGCCCGCGGCCGGGGCCGAAGGCGCCTCGCCGGTGGCGCCGTTCCGGGTGGTGAACGTGGGGCACGGCGCGCCGCTGCCGCTCTTGGACTTCATCGGTGCCATCGAGGCCGCCTGCGGCCGCCCGGCGGTGCGCAACCTCTTGCCCATGCAGCCCGGCGACGTCCCCGCCACCTGGGCCGACGCCGCCCTGCTGCACCGCCTGACCGGCCCGCTGCCGGTCACCCCGCTTGACGTGGGCATCGGCCGGTTTGTCGACTGGTACCGGCGCTGGACGGGCAGCAACGGGCCTGCCGCCTAGCCCTGCAGCACCCGCCGCAGCATCTGGATGTCGTCGTTCAGCTGGCTGTCGGTGGACATCAGCTCTTCCACCTTCTTCACGCCGTGCAGGATGGTCGTGTGGTCGCGCCCGCCGAAGCGGCGGCCGATTTCGGGCAGCGACCGGGTGGTCAGCATCTTGCACAGATACATCGCCACCTGACGCGGCCGGGCGATGGTGCGGTGCCGCTTGGGCCCGATCATCTCGGCCAGCTTGACGTTGTAGTGCTCGGCCACCTTGCGCTGGATCTCGTCGATCGAGACCTTGCGGTCCGACGCGCGCAGGATGTCGGCCAGGCTGTCCTGCACCAGGTCCAGCGTGATTTCGCGCCCCACCAGTTCGGCCATGGCGAAAAGGCGGGTCATCGCGCCTTCCAGCACGCGCACGTTCGAGGTGATGCGGTGGGCGATGAATTCCAGCACCCCAGGCGCCACCACCAGCGACGGCAGCGTGCGGCGGGCCTGATCCACCTTCTGCTGCAGGATGCCAAGGCGAAGTTCGTAGTCGGTCGGGTGCAGGTCCACCACCAGGCCGCATTGCAGGCGCGACTTGATGCGCTCCTCCATGTCCTTGATCTCGCCGGGGGCACGGTCGGCCGACAGGACGATCTGCTTGTTCTGGTCCACCAGCGCGTTGAAGGTATGGAAGAACTCTTCCTGCGTGCTGTCCTTGCCCGCGATGAACTGCAGGTCATCCACCATCAGCACGTCGACCGAGCGGAACAGTTCCTTGAAGTCCATGATGGTCTGCTCGCGCAGCGCCTGCACGAAGGAATACATGAACTTCTCGGCCGACAGGTACAGCACGCGCAGATCACCATGGCGGGTGCCCAGGTGGTTGGCGATGGCGTGCATCAGGTGGGTCTTGCCCAGCCCCACGCCGCCATACAGGAACAGCGGGTTGAAGGTGACATTCGCGCCCTCGGATACCCGGCGGGCTGCGGCATGGGCCAGCGCGTTGGGCTTGCCCACCACGAAGCTGTCAAAGGTGAAGCGCGGGTCGGGGGCCGCGCCGGGAAGGTCCTCGGGCGAAATGGCGCGCCGCCTGCGTGCCGGGGGGCGGCTGACCGCCGCCTGCGCCGGGGCGCGGGAGGTGGCTTTGGCGACGCCGTTCACCGCCGGGTCCAGCGCAAAATCCACGCGGTCGACCGGCAGCGCAGCCCCCTTCAGCAGCTGCAGGATATGCTCGGAATAGTTGCGCTTTACCCAGTCGCCGAAGAAAGAGTTCGGCACCTGGAACCGCGCCACACCGGACTCGATTCCACTGAACACCAGCGGTTCGATCCACGTCGTGAAGTTGTCCTTGCCCACCCGCTTGCGAAGGTCTTCGCGCAGCCGAAGCCACGTGTCCTGCGTCATTCCTGCCTCAACCCCTCCCCGGACAGATACGCCGGTTGCGTCTGCCCCGGGGTGCAGACGTTCCGGCACGAGGCACGAAACAAGGGGAAATGGCCCACAAGTCCCCCTGCTGGCAGGTGGACAGAAGGCCCGCAGACCGTAGTCATGGCCCCATCGGGCCATGATGCCGACGGGTCTGGCCCGGAAAACCGGACAGAACCGCCCAACTGACAGCCGCATACAGACCCCTGGGCCCCGATGGCATCGGGTCGCCGGTCAACCTGGATCCGAATACGACAGCTACGTCCCCCAAGACGCGTGAATCGCCCGGTGACGCTAGCAACGCCGCGCGCGCCGCCGCAACCGAACTTCGATGTTGACAGGTTCGTGTGGCAGGCGAATCCGCAGGGCGGTGCAATCCTGCAACGAAGGCGGCCAGAGGACGCAGGTCGGCCTGAAAATCGCTGCGGGCCTGTTGACAAAGACAAAGGGCGCGCCAGTAAGGCGCGCCCTTTCAGCAGGCGAATCGTCTGTCTGGCGTCAGGCGGTGGCCGCGGCCCCGGTCGACTTCACACGCGACGCGAGGCGCGACATCTTGCGCGCCACGGTGTTCTTGTGCAGCACGCCCTTGGTCACACCACGGGCAAGCTCGGGCTGTGCCGCCTGCAGCGCCGCCTGTGCATTCGCGCCGTTGCCCGAAGCGATTGCCTCTTCGACCTTGCGCAGGAAGGTGCGGATCCGCGAACGGCGCGCCTTGTTCACGGCATTGCGCGCGACGGCCTGGCGGGCGCGCTTCTTGGATTGGGCGTTGTTGGCCATTGTGTTCCGGTCCGGTCGTTCAGATTCTTGAAGCCGCGCGTTTAGGGCGGGCCGGGCGGCTTGTCAACCTCGGGCATGCGGGTTCAGGGGCCGGGTCTTTGACTGGTAACCGGACGGTAACCGCCGCAGGGCTAGGTTCGCGCATCGCGAAAGGAAGCGCCATGGACCTCGTCGCCACCTCGACCAATGAAACGCTGATGATCGTTGTGCAGGAATCGCGCATCGATGCCGCCTCGTCGATCCGGTTCCGCGACCGGATGCGCGAAATTCTCATGCATCCGGCGCAGCATGTGGTGCTTGACCTGTCGCGGGTCGATTTTCTGGACAGCTCGGGTCTGGGTGCGCTGGTCGCCGTCTGGAAGATATGCGCGGGCAGCCGGCGGCTGGAGCTGTGTGGAATCACCCCGAATGTGCGGCGCGTGTTCCGCCTGACGCGCATGGATGCCGTCTTTACCACCATCGACACCCCGCCCGACAGCCTTCGCGAGGCCGGCTGACGTGGGGTCGCCCGAAGTCTTGCTGCCGCTTTCGCTGGACCTTGCCTTCCCGGCCGATCCCGAGGAGGTGCGCGTGGCGCTTGGGCGGGTCAATGACGGCCTTGCCGCGTTGGGCACCATCCCGGACGCCATGGGGCGGGTAGAGCTGGTTCTGGCCGAGGTGCTGAACAACATCGTCGAACACGCCTATGCCGGCATGCGCGGCGAGATCGCCCTGCAGCTTGCACCGGGCGACATGGCGCTGTCCTGCCGTGTCGCCGATCACGGGCGCCCGATGCCGGGCGGCGACCTGCCACCGGGCCGCCTGCCGCTGGACGCCGCCGCCGAACTGCCCGAGGGCGGCTTTGGCTGGCACTTGATTCGGCTGTTGGCGCAGGACCTGCGCTATGCGCGCACCGAGGGCCAGAACGTGCTGACCTTCGCCATCCCATTGTCCGCAGACAACGCATGATCCGTCCCGGTTGGGCGCGATTGCACACGAAGCGGCAAGAGTGCCACGTTTCTGCCCCGGAAAACCCTCAACCGCGCCAAGCAGCCCGTCGATAACGACAGGGTAGCTGCAAAACGCTTCCCTCGGCGTCACGGTCCAATGCCCCCACCCAGACTGTGACGTCGAGGCCCTTCCCTCCCCTTCCCTGTCATTCGGCTCGTTGAATCCCGCTGTGCTGCGCGACATGACTGCGGCATCCGCAGGGGAGGAACGTGATGCGCGATTTCCAGATGCCGGGACGTTCGGCCGTGTTCGCCGCCAATGGCATGGTCGCAACCTCGCATCCGCTGGCAGCCGCCGTAGGCATCGACATGCTGAAGACGGGCGGCAACGCGGTGGACGCCGCCATCGCCAGTGCGGTGCTTCTGGGCCTGTGCGAACCGCAGATGACCGGGATCGGCGGCGACTGCTTCGTTCTGGTCAAACCCGCCGGGTCCGAGGAGGTGCGCGCGCTGAACGGGTCGGGCCGGGCGCCCAGGGGCCTGAACGCCGCCGACCTGCGCGCGCGCGGCCTGCGCACGGTGCCGATGCAGGGGATCGAATCGGTTACCCTTCCGGGCGCGATTGACGCGTTCTGCCGCCTGTCGGCCGAGATGGGGCGGCTGCCGCTGGCGCAGGTGCTGGCGCCCGCGATCCGCTATGCCGAGGAAGGCGTGCCTGTCGCGCCGCGCGTGGCCTTCGACTGGGCCGAGGATGCCGCGGGTCTGAAGGGTGCCGCGCGCGAGTTCTTCCTGACGGGCGGGCAGGCGCTTGCCTCCGGCCAGATGTTCCGTGCGCCCGGACAGGCCGAGGTGCTGCGCCGCATCGCCGCGCAGGGCCGCGCCGGGTTCTACGACGGCGAGGTGGCCGAAGACATGATCGCCAGCCTTCGGGCGCTGGGCGGAACCCATACGCAGGATGACCTTGCGGCGGTCGAAGCCACATGGGGCGCGCCGGTGGCGGCCGACTACAAGGGTACCGAGGTGCTGGAACACCCGCCGAACGGGCAGGGGGCCACGGCCCTGCTGATGCTGAACATCCTGTCGCATTTCGACCTGCCGTCGATGGACCCGCTGGGCGCCGACCGCGCGCATGTCGAGGCCGAGGCGGCCAAGCTTGCCTATGACGCGCGCAACCGGTTCATCGCCGACCCCGACCACACCACGCGGCTGGCACACATGCTGGCGCCCGAAACCGCCCACAAACTGGCCGGGCTTGTCAACATGGGCCATGCCATGCCCGTCCCGCCGCCCGCGGCGGGCGCGGTGCACCGCGACACCATCAACATCTCTGTGGTCGACCGCGACCGCATGGCGGTGTCGCTGATTTACTCGGTGTTCTGGGGGTTCGGGTCGGGCTTTGCCTCGTCGCGGTTCGGCATCAACTTCCAGAACCGCGGCGCGGGCTTCACCTTGCAGGAAGGCCACCCGAACGAGGCCGGCGGCGGCAAGCGGCCCATGCACACCATCATTCCCGGCATGCTGCGCCGCGGTGGCCGGGTGACCATGCCCTTCGGCGTGATGGGCGGTGCCTACCAGCCCACCGGGCATGCGCGGCTGGTCACCAACCTGATCGACTTCGGGATGGAGCCGCAGACGGCTATCGATGCGCCACGGCTGTTTGCCGATGCGACCGGCATGCAGGCCGAACGCGGCTATGCGCCGGGCGTACTGGCCGACCTTGCTGCCCGGGGCCACGCGCTGCGCCCGGCGGACAAGCCCCTGGGCGGGGCGCAGGCGATTGTTCTGCACGGCTCGGGCGTGCTGGAAGGCGCCTCGGACCCGCGCAAGGACGGCTGCGCGCTGGGGTACTGAGGCGTCAGAACCGGTTCGGGACGGCAAGCTGCGGCTCGGCCTCGACGCCGTGGTGGTAGACCGGCCAGCCAAGGTAGCGGGTGACGGCTTCGGCCACCACATCGGCATGGTGGCCCCGCACCATGGCGACATGGTGTTCGAACCCGTTCTGCGTGACAAAGCGCAGCAGCCGCCGCAACCCGGCCACCCGCGTGACGGCAATGCCGCCGTCCATGGGGAAGGGATGGTCGGTGAATTCACCCTGCCCAAGGTAGCACTTCACCGTGCCGCGCCGGTCATCGGTGGACAGGCGGAAGAACGTCATGGGCCCGGGCTTCACCTTGCCCTTCACCGCGCCAAAGCATTTCGACCGGCCGATGGTCTCGCCCAGCACGTCCAGTTCGCCCACCTCGGGCGTGTCGCCGATGAAGCTTTTGGGATAGTTGCCGCAATGGGTGCTGACGCACAGGTCCTCTTCGCGGCCATAGTTGTTGTTCCAGTCCAGAATCGCGGGCGGCGCACCCGAGGCCAGCGCCAGCGCATACATCGACAGCGCCCCCATGATGTCCACCTCGCAGGCCGATGGCATCAGGTCTTCGCCCATCATGCTCATGGTCAGGCAGGTGGCGCAGCCGAAATTGTCCTGCAGGCTGCGCCAGCACTGGATGGCGCTGGCATCGCAGCCGTTTTCGGCAATCCAGCGGTTGACGGCCAGCGTCCAGCGCGCCTGTTTTTCGATCTGGGCGGGCTGGATATGGGCTGGGATGCGGCCATAGCCGCGCACCTTGTCCAGCGTGGTTTGCAGGGCCGGGTCGTCGGGTGCAATGGCACCGGCCGCCCCCATCATTTCGGACAGGTCCACGGTCACCACGGTGATCCCGGCCGCCTGCAAAAGCTTCTCGGAATAGCGCATGGTCTGGAAGGCGCCGGTGCGGGCGCCGATGGACCCAAGGCGGGCACCACGCAGGCCGCGCACGGTGCGGCAGACGCGGGCAAAGCGTTCCAGGTCGGCGCCGAATTCGGCCCCGCCGGTGTCGCAGGTGTGGCTTGTGGTTTCGGTGAAGGGCACGCCGTATTGCCAGAAGTTGTTGGTGACGCTGATCTTGCCACAGAACGCGTCGCGGCGTTCGGCGACCGAGACCTTGTCCACCTCGTCATTGCTGGCCTGCAGCAGGATCGGCACGCCCAGACGCGCGCGGTTCACCAACTCGGCCACGGCAATCTCGTCGCCGAAGTTCGGCAGACAGATCACCAGCCCGTCAATGCGGCTTGCCTGTTCGCGGAAGTGGCGGGCGTACAGGTCGGCATCGGCGATCGACTGCACGGCGCCGTTCGCCGTGGCCTCAAACGGCAGCGTCACGGCGTCGATGCCCAGCCGCGCCAGCTGCGCCAGCACCTCGTCGCGTGCCGCGCGGCAGGGCGCCGGGCTGAAGAATGCCCGGCTGCCGATCACCACACCCAGCGAAATCCTGCGACCAAAGATGCCCGTCCCGGAAGCGCCTGTCATATTTCCCTCCCTTGCCCGCCGCACGGCAAGCGTGCGGCAGGGCCCTGTCCCCTGCGGATAGCCTAGGTCGGCGCCAGCGGTGTCACAAGCCCGGGGCTAACGCCTCGGCGGGATGAAGGGCTGCGCGTGAAGGCGGAAGGGTGGGGTGTTTTCCAGCGCGGCGCTGGCCGCGGCCAGTGCGGGATAGGCGGCGGCGGGGGCAAGTCCGGGGTGCGCCTCGGCCAGAAAGCGCCAGATGCAAGCCAGCGTGAGGTCGGCCTGCCCGATGCACGGGCCGAACCAGAATGCCCCGGTGCCGCGCTCGCCCTCCAGCCGCGCCAGCGTGTCCTGCACCTGGGCCGTGCAGCGTGCCACCCAGGCCTGTGCAGGGCTTTCGTGCATGACGCTTTCGTAGAACAGCGTCACCGCCTTGTCGGCCACCCCCGTCAGCAGCGCGAGCACGCGCATCACCCGGCTTCGTTCGGCGCCGTCTTCGGGCAACAGTCGGCGGTCTGCAGGCACCAGACGCTCGACATGGTCCAGAATCACCGTGCTGTCGGTCAGCGCCACCCCGTCATCCGTTACCAGCACCGGCACCCGCAGCAGGGGCGACAGCGGGCGGATCACATCGGCATCCGAAAAGGTCGAAAGCGGCCTGTGTTCGAAGGGGAAACCGTGCAGGTGCAGTGTAACGGCCACACGGCGCACATAGGGGGAGTCATACTGACCGATCAGGATCATGTCGGCACCTTTCTCCGTTTCCCGTTGTCGAACGATCGGCCGAATACCCCACCGTTGTCGCCCGTCCGCCGTCATCCTGCCTGAATTCGCGGTCAATACCTCCGGGCAAGACCTGCATGTCTGCCAGGGGAAGACAATGGACCGACTGACCGAGATGGAAGCTTTTGCCACCGTGGTGGACCAGGGGGGGTTCACCGACGCGGCAAAGAAGATGGGGATCTCCAAATCCGCCGTGTCCAAGCATGTGTCGGCGCTGGAGGCGCGGCTGGGCGCCCGTCTTCTGAACCGAACCACCCGCCGCGTCTCGCCCACCGAGATCGGGCTGGCCTACTATGACCGCGCCCGCCGGGTGCTGAACGATGCCGGAGAGGCGGATGCGCTGGTCACCAGCATGCAGTCGGCGCCTTCGGGCCTGTTGCGCATCAGCGTCGCCACCGACTTTGGCGTGAACCTGGTGTCGCCGATTCTGGGCGATTTCCTGCTGGAATACCCCGACATCACCGTGAACATGGTGCTGAACAACCGCTATGTCGAACTGATCTCGGAAGGTTTCGACCTTGCCATCCGCGTGGGCGATCTTGAGGACAGCAGCCTGCGCGCCCGCAAGCTGACCGACACCACCAAGCGGATGATCGCCGCGCCCGCCTACTTCCGCCGCTACGGCCGCCCGCAGAAGGTGGACGACCTGAACGAACACAAGCTGCTGCACTACTCGAACCAGGCCAACGGCAACGTCTGGCGCATTCCCTCGCCCTCGGGGGAAAAGCGGCAGGTGCGCACCACCGGATGGCTGACGGTGAACGACGGGCAGTCGCTGCTGAACGCCGCGGTTTCAGGCCTGGGCATCGCCTACCTGCCGTCGTTCCTGTACGCCGACGCGATGCGGCAAGGGCTGGTGGAAGAGGCCATTCCGGGCCTGCCGGTGGAAATGCTGGGCATCTATGCCGTCTATCCGCCCGGCCGGTTCACCCAGCCGAAGGTGCGCGCCTTCATCGACTTCATGGCCCGCCGGTTCGGCGACAAGGGCCCCGACAAGTGGTGAAAAACGCGCCGCATGGGGCGGCGCGATGACAAGTGGCTTATCGTGAACAAGGCCGGGCCTCGCTGCCCGGCCTTTGTCATGGCCCCGGTCAGATCGCGGCCAGCATCGCCTCGCCACCCGACATGTCGCAGGTGCCGGGGTTCGGTTCGCCGTGGAACACGGTCACCACGCCGTCCACCGCATGCAGCGCATAGCGCTTGGACCGGTCGATCAGGCCCACGGGTGGCGCCGAGAACTCCATCCCCACGGCCTTGGTGAAGGCGGCATCCGCGTCGCCCAGCATCGAGATGCCGGCCGCAGTGGCCCCGGTGGCGTCGCCCCAGACCTTCAGCACGAAGGGGTCGTTCACCGACAGGCAGATGATCTCGTCCACGCCCTTGGCGGCCAGCTGTTTGGCTGTGCGCACGAAGCTGGGCACATGGGCATTGGTGCACACACCCGTATAGGCGCCGGGCAGCGCAAACAGCACGACGTTGCGCCCGCGCAGCCGCGACGCCAGCGAGACGCCTTCGACGCCCTTTTCGCCCATGTGCAGAAGGGTGGCATCGGGCAGGGTGTCGCCCACGGAAATCGGCATCGGTCGGTCCTCTCGCTTTGCAACGGTTGCCCGCAGCGATATAGGCGACCCACGGGCAAGAACCAGAGGGGGCGTGCATGGCCGGGATCGTGGTGGTGGGCGCCGGGCAGGCGGGCGCCTCGCTGGTGGCGAAACTGCGGTCGCTGGGCCATACGGGGCCGGTCACGCTGATCGGCGACGAACCCGTGCCACCTTACCAGCGTCCGCCGCTGTCGAAGGCCTATCTGACCGGCGAAATGGACCTGGACCGGCTGTTCCTGCGCCCCGCGTCCTTCTATGCCGACCACGACATCACCCTTGTCACCGGCACCCGCGTCACCGCCATCGACCCCGCGGCACAAACCGTGGCGGCAGGCGACCGCACCATTCCCTACGACCAGCTTGCGCTGACGCTTGGCGCCACCCCACGCCGCCTGCCCGCGCCGGTGGGGGGCGACCTGGGCGGCGTCTACACCCTGCGCACGCTGGCCGATGTGGACAGCATGCGGCACGAATTCGTGGCGGGCCGCCGGATGCTGGTGGTCGGCGGCGGCTACATCGGGCTTGAGGCGGCGGCGGTGGCGCGCAAGCTGGGGCTGGAAGTGACGGTGATCGAGATGGCGCCGCGCATCCTGCAGCGCGTGGCGGCCAAGGAAACCTCTGATGCCGTGCGCGCCATCCATCGCGACCATGGCGTGTCGATTGCCGAAGACACCGGCCTTGCCCGCCTGATGGGCGACGCGCAGGGCCGCGTGCGCGGCGCCGTGCTGGCCGACGACCGCGAACTGCCGGTGGACGTGGTGATCGTGGGCGTGGGCATCGTGCCCGACACGGCGCTGGCCGAAACCGCCGGACTGCGCATTGTGAACGGCATTGCCGCCGACGAGTATGGCCGCACCTCGGATGACCACATCTGGGCGGCGGGCGACTGCGCGTCGTTCCCCTGGGCGGGGGGCCGGATGCGGCTGGAATCGGTGGGCAATGCCATCGACATGGGCGAGCTTGTCGCGGCCAACATGCTGGGCGCGGTGCAGCCCTATGTGCCGAAACCGTGGTTCTGGTCCGACCAGTACGACATGAAGCTGCAGATCGCGGGCCTGAACACCGGCTATGACCAGGTGGTGGTGCGCAAGGGCGAGGGGGCGGTCAGCCACTGGTACTTTGCGGGCAATCGCCTGCTGGCCGTGGACGCCATCAACGACAGCCGCGCCTACATGGTGGGCAAGCGGCTGATCGAAATGGGAAAGTCGCCCGATGCCGCCGTAGTTGCCGATCCGGCGACCGACCTGAAGGCGCTGCTGAAGGGATGAGGATCATCGGCGGTCGCCTGCGAGGTCTGGCACTGGCCCCGGTGGGCGAGGGCGACCCGGCGGCGCATTTGCGCCCGACGTCCGACAGGGTGCGCGAGGCGATCTTCAACATCCTGATCAACGCGCTGGGCGACCCCGTGGCAGGGGCGCGCGTGCTGGACCTGTTTGCCGGCACCGGCGCGCTGGGGCTGGAGGCGCTGTCGCGCGGCGCCACCCGCGTGGCCTTTGTCGATGATGGCGTGGCGGCGCGGGCCCTTCTGCGGCGCAATATCGAATTGGCGCGCGCCATGGGCGACACCGACGTCTGGCGCCGCGACGCCACGCGGCTGGGCGACAACCGCGGGCCGGGCTATGGCCTTGTCTTCCTCGATCCGCCCTATGGCCGCGCGCTTGGCGAGGCTGCGCTCGCCTCGGCCATGGCGGGCGGCTGGCTGGCGCCGGGCGCGGTGGTGGTGTGGGAGGAAGGCGCGCCGGTGGTGTCGCCCGCGGGGTTCGAGCCGCTGGATTCGCGGCGCTATGGCGACACGACCGTCACGTTCCTGAAGGCCCCGGCATGACCCCCGCCGCCGTGCTGTTCGATTGCGACGGGGTGCTGGTCGACAGCGAACGACCGGCCATCGAACTGCTTGCACAGGATTTCACGGCGCATGGCCTGCCCGCCACGGTCGATGACATCGTCACCCGTTGGATGGGGTTGACCGTGCACGGGCTGCACGGCGCGGCCCGCGCGGCGGGCGCGACCCTGCCCGACACCTGGCCCGCCGACTTCTACGAACGGCTCTACGCCGTGTTGGCCCTTGGTGTGCCGCTGATCGACGGGATCGAGACGGTGCTGGACCGGCTGGATGCCGCGGGCATTCCCTATGCCGTCGGCTCGAACGGCAGCCTGCGCAAGATGGACATCACCCTGCGCCCGCATGCCCGTCTGTGGGCGCGACTGGAGGGGCGGGTGTTCAGCGGGCAGGACTTGCAGATGCCCAAGCCCGACCCCGGCCTGTGGCGGCATTGTGCGGCCGCGCTGAGGGTGCCCGATGCGGCCTGCGTGGTGGTGGACGATGCCGTGCCGGGCTGCCGCGGGGCGCGGGCCGCGGGAATGCGCGCCTTCGGCTTTGTCACCCATGGCGATGGCGCCCAACTGGCCGCAACCGGTGCGACGGTGTTCCACCGCATGACGGACCTGCCGGCACTCATCGGCCTCTGACCGGGCCCGCTGCGGGCGGCCAGTTCGAAACGGTCAGGCCCGGGTCGGCTGGAACAGCCCTGCGGGCGAAAGGGTGAAGATCTCGGCGCCGGTGGCGGTGACGCCCACCGAATGCTCGAACTGGGCGCTGTCCTTGCCGTCCCTTGTCACGGCCGTCCAGTCATCTCCCAGGATCTTCGTTTCCGGGCGGCCCAGGTTCACCATCGGCTCGATGGTGAAGAACATGCCTTCCTCCATCACGGGGCCGGTGCCGGGGCGGCCATAGTGCAGCACGTTGGGTGGCGCGTGGAACACGCGGCCCAGCCCGTGCCCGCAGAAATCGCGCACCACCGACATGCCGTTCCGCTCGACATAGGACTGGATCGCATGCCCGATGTCGCCGAAGGTCGCCCCCGGCCGCACCGCATCGATCCCCTTCATCAGGGCATCATGCGTCACGTCGATCAGCCGCCGCCGCCAGGGCTTGATCGCCCCCGCGGCATACATCCGGCTGTTGTCGCCGTACCAGCCATCCACAATCACCGTGACGTCGATGTTCAGGATGTCGCCGTCCATCAAGGCGTCGTTGCCGCGCTTGGGAATCTTGGCGCCCGGAATGCCGTGGCAGACCACATGGTTCACGCTGATGCAGCTGGCGTGCTGATAACCCTTGTAGCCAACCGTCGCCGAAACCACCCCGCGCCGCGCGATCTCATCAGCGATAAAGGCGTTCAGCGCGCCGGTCGTCTGCCCCGGAAACACCATGGGAACCAGCAGGTCAAGAATCTCCGCCGCCACCCGCCCCGCGCGGCGCATGCCTGCGAAGTCCGCATCCTCGTAGATGCGGATACCATCCTTGGTGACGCGGCCGCGCAGATCGTCCATGGCAGGCAAGATAAGCATGCCCGCGGGGATTGGCCAGTGCCCCGCGCGGGCCTATACCCGGCGTGCAACAGGGGGAACCGCGATGACCAACCCAACCGCCGCCATGCTGGTGATCGGCGACGAAATCCTGTCGGGCCGCACCCGCGATTCCAACATGCACTATCTTGCAGGCGAACTGACCCACCGCGGCATCCGGCTTGCCGAGGCGCGGATGGTGGCCGACGACCATGACGCCATTGTCGCGGCGCTGAACGCTATGCGGGCGGCCTTCGACCATGTGTTCACCAGCGGCGGCATCGGCCCCACGCATGACGACATCACCGCCGATGCGGTCGCCGACGCCTTTGGCGTGGGCATTTCGCACCGCACCGATGCGATGGACCTGCTTTCGGCGCACTACGCCCGGTCGGGACTGGAGTTCAACGCCGCCCGCCAGCGCATGGCCCGCATCCCCGACGGTGCCACGCTGATCGACAACCCGGTGTCGGTTGCCCCCGGCTTCACGCTGGGCAACGTGCATGTCATGGCGGGCGTTCCGAAAATTTTCGAGGCGATGGTGGCCTCGGTGCTGCCGACGCTGACCGGTGGCGCACCACTCTTGTCGCAGTCGCTGCGCCTGATGCGCGGCGAGGGCGAGATTGCCCAGGGTTTTGGCCAGCTGGCGCAGGACTTCCCCGACCTGTCGATGGGGTCCTATCCGTTCCAGCAGAACGGCGCCTACGGCACCAACCTGGTGATCCGCGGCACCGACCCCGCCCGCATCGACGCCGCCATGACACGGCTGGCCGCCATGTTCCCGGCATCATGACATTGATTGACACCATGGCCGCCACCTGGCCGCCCGAACGCGAAGCCATGGTGGGGCCGTGGCGCCTGCGCATTGCGCCGGGCGGTGGCAACCGGGTGACCTGCGCCACTGCCGAGGCCGAGGTGACAGCGCCCGACATTGCCGCGCTGGAACAGGCCGCGCGTGCGCATGGCCAGATGCCCACGGTGATGCTGCGGGCGGGTGAGACGGCGCTGGACGAATCGTTGCAGGCGGCAGGCTGGACCATGGGCGAAGACGTGGTGCTGATGGAAGGTCCCGTGGCACAGGTCCCCGACCCTGCGCCATTGTCGGGCTTCGCCATCTGGCCGCCGCTGGCGGTGCAAGAGGCGCTGTGGGCCGAGAGCCACATCGGCCCCGAGCGGCTGGCCGTCATGCACCGCGCCCCTGGCCCGAAGGTCGCGCTGATGGCCCGCGTGCAGGACCGTCCGGCAGGCACCGGCTTTGCCGCGGCGCAGGGGGACAGGGTCTATCTCCACGCCCTTGCCGTTCCGCCCAGGATGCAGCGCAAGGGTGCCGGGCGCGCCATGGTCATGGCCGCCGCGATGTGGGCACGGGAACACGGGCTTTCCCGCTTTGCCCTGGCCGTCACCCGGGCAAACGCGCCCGCCCGTGCGCTCTATGCTTCCCTCGGCATGGCCGACGTGGGACGCTATCACTACCGTATCCGGCCATAGTTCCCTGATGCCAGACCTGCCGCGCCCTTTGCTTCTGGTCCTTGTCCTTGCCGGAGCGCCCGCGCAGGCACTGGACCTTGCATTTCCAGGCCCTGCCCAGCAGACGTCCGTCGCCTCGGAGAATGGTGCCGCCTACGCCCTGCCTGTCGGCCCCTGGGATGGCGAAACCTTCCTGTCCCGCCGCGTCGAAGGCACGATCACGCGCCGCGCCTTCCGGATTGACGGCCCGCAGTCCACTGTCTCGCTGATGGCATTCCTGCGCACGCAGGTGGAAAAGGATGGCTGGCGCATCCTTTATGAATGCGACGCGCCGGTCTGCGGCGGCTTCGACTTCCGCTTTGCCACGGTGATACTGCCCGAACCCGACATGCACGTGGATCTGGGCGATTTCCGCGTGCTGTCGGCCGACAGGGGGGTCGAAGTGCTGAACCTGATCGTCAGCCGGTCGCCTCGCGCGGGTTTCGTGCAGATCACCCAGGCGGCCCCCGGTCCTGCTGCCGAGCCGCGTGCCGATCCCGCATCCCCTGCCGGGCGCCTGCCCGAGATGCTGCCGCCACCCGAACCGGTCGACCCGGTGCCAGGTGCCGTGGCGGCCCCTGGCGCGCCGACCCCCGACGCGGCCATCGGCGACGTCGTTGCCCGGCTGGAGGCCGAAGGACACGCGGCTCTGCCCGGCCTGCGCTTTGCCTCGGGGGCCAGCACGCTCGAACCGGGCGACTACTCGGTGCTGGAAGCCTTGGCCGCATGGCTGCGCGCCGACCCTTCCCGCCGGGTTGCGATTGTCGGGCACACCGATGCCTCGGGCGGGCTTGAAGCCAACGTCGTGCTGTCGCGCCGCCGCGCCGATGCCGTGCGCGAAGCCCTGCTCTCCGGCCATGGCATCCCGGCCGCGCAGGTCGAGGCCGAGGGCGTCGGCTACCTTGCCCCGATTGCCCCGAACACCACGCCCGCAGGCCGCGAGATCAACCGGCGGGTCGAAGCTGTGGTCCTTGTCCCGGGCGGCTGACAAGCGCGGGTGGACCGGCCCTTGCAGCTGCCGACAATTGAGATACGCTCTTTCCCACCTCGGGGTGTCCGGCTGACCGGACTGAGATGCGCCTTTCGCGGCGTGAACCCGTCGAACCTGAACCGGATCATGCCGGCGGAGGGAAGGTGCATGGAATGACCTCCATCCCGACTTCCGCCCGTTGCGCAAGGACCATGGGATGAAAACCCTGACCATCGCCGCGGGCCTCTCGGCCGTTGCCACCATGGCCGCGGCGGATACGCCCGTTCTCACCGTGCTGACCTACGACAGTTTCATCAGCGAATGGGGCCCCGGCCCTGCCATCGAGAAGGCCTTCGAGGCCGAATGTGCCTGCGACCTGCGCCTTGTCGGCGCGGGCGACGGTGCCGCGCTGCTGGCGCGGGTCGAGCTGGAAGGTGCCGCGTCCGAGGCGGACGTGGTGCTGGGGCTTGATACCAATCTGACCGCCCGCGCCGCCGCCAGCGGCCTGTTCGCGCCGCACGGTGCAACTTTCGCCGGCGACCTTCCGGTGGGCTGGTCCGACCCGCTGTTCCTGCCCTTCGACTGGGGCTGGTTTGCCTTCGTGTACGACACGACAAGGCTTGCGAAGGCGCCGGGGTCCTTCACCGAACTGGCCGCCAGCGACGTGACGGTGGTGATCCAGGACCCGCGGTCCTCCACTCCCGGCCTTGGCCTGGTGATGTGGGTGCAGGCCGCCCATGGCGACGGGGCGGCCGACATCTGGGCCGGGCTGGCCGACAACATCGTGACGGTGACGCCAGGCTGGTCCGAGGCCTATGGCCTGTTTCTGGAAGGCGAGGCGGACATGGTGCTCAGCTACACCACCTCGCCCGCCTATCACCTGATCGCCGAAGGCGACGCCACCAAGGCCGCCGCGGCCTTTGCCGAAGGGCACTATCTGCAGGTCGAGGTGGCAGGCAAGCTGGCGGCCACCGACCAACCCGAACTGGCCGACCGGTTTATGGCTTTCATGGGGACCGAGGCGTTCCAGTCGGTGATCCCCACGACGAACTGGATGTACCCGACCAAGGTGCCCGCGGCGGGCCTGCCCGCCGGGTTTGACACACTGTTGCGGCCCGAGACATCGCTGTTGCTGCCTGCCGATCAGGCCGAGGCGCTGCGCGCCCCCGCGGTGGACACATGGCGCACCGCGCTGTCGCGCTGATCGTCCTGGCCCTGGCGCTGGGGCCGCTGGCCGTGCTGCTGGCGCAGCCCGGCCAGGGGACGCTGGCGCCGGCCGACTGGTCGGCCGTGCGGTTCACCATCCTGCAGGCGGCGCTGTCGTCGCTGCTGGCGTGCCTTTTCGCGGTGCCGGTGGCCCGCGCGCTGGCGCGTCGGCGCTTCGCCGGGCGCGGGGCGCTGATCGCCGTGCTGGGGGCGCCGTTCCTGATGCCGGGGGTGGTGGCGGTACTGGGCCTTCTGGCCGTGTTCGGACGGCAGGGCTGGGTGAACGACATGCTCGGTTCCGTTGGCCTGCCCGCCCTGCAGGTTTACGGTCTGCAAGGCGTGGTCCTGGCGCATGTGTTCCTGAACCTGCCGCTGGCGGTGCGGATGTTGCTCCTGGGCTGGCAGGCCATCCCGGGCGAGCGGTTCCGGCTGGCCTCGTCCTTGGGGTTCGAGCCCTGGCATGTCTTCCGGCACCTGGAATGGCCGATGCTGCGCGAGGTTTTGCCCGGCGCTGGCCTGGTGATCTTTGCCGTCTGCCTGACCAGCTTCGCCGTGGCGTTGGTGCTGGGTGGCGGGCCGGGGGCGACGACGGTGGAACTGGCGATCTATCAGGCGCTGCGGTTCGACTTCGACCTCGCGGGGGCAGCGCGGCTGGCGCTGGTGCAGGTGGGCTTGTGCGGGCTGGCCTTCGCGGCGGCGTCGCGGGTGGCGTTGCCCGCAGCCTTTGGCGCGGGGCTTCGGGTGGGTGGTCCGGCGGGGCCGGGCGGGTGGCGACGCTGGGCGGATGCCGGTGTGATCGCGCTGGCGGCGGCGTTCGTGGTGGCGCCGCTGCTGGCGGTGGCGCTGCGCGGGGTGCCGCATGTGGGGGCACTGCCGCCCGAGGTGTGGCGGGCGGCGGCGACGTCTTTGGTGGTGGCACTGATGGCAAGTGCGCTGGCCACGGGCGCCGCGCTGGTGCTGGCGCTGGCGGCGGCGCGGGGCGGGCGGGTGGCGGCGCTGGCGGGAACGCTGCCTGTCGCGCTGTCGTCGCTGGCGCTTGGGACGGGGCTGTTCCTTGCCTTGCGGCCATATGTGTCACCCGCAGTTTCCGCCCTGCCGGTGACGGTGGCGGTGAATGCGTTGCTGGCCTTGCCCTATACCTTCCGGCTGCTGCTGCCCGAGGCGGTGGCGCTGCGGGCGGATTATGGGCGGCTGACCGAATCCCTGGGGCTGACGGGCGCGGCGCGGCTGCGTTGGGTGGTGCTGCCGCGGCTGGCGCGGCCTTTGGGGCTGGGTGCCGGGCTGGCAGCGGCGCTGGCTATGGGCGACCTTGGGGTGATCGCGCTGTTTGCGACGGGCGAGGGCGCGACGCTGCCCTTGGTGGTGCAGCGGCTGATGGGGGCCTACCGCATGGATCAGGCCGCGGCGGCGTCGGTCCTGCTGCTGGCGCTTGCCTTCGGCCTGTTCGCGGCACTTGATGCGGGGGGACGGCGTGCTGGCGCTTGAACAGGTGGTGCTGGAACAGGGCGCGTTCCGGCTGGCGGCGGACTGGTCGGTGGCGGCAGGCGCGCGGGTGGCGGTGATCGGTCCGTCGGGCGGGGGGAAGTCCACGCTGTTGTCGGCCATCGCGGGGTTCCTGGCGCCTGTGCAGGGCCGCATCCTGTGGAACGGGCAGGACCTTGCCCCGCTGCCCCCCGGTCGGCGCCCGGTCTCGGTGCTGTTCCAGGATCAGAACCTGTTCCCGCACCTGACGGTGGAGCGGAACCTTGCGCTGGGCCTGCACCCCTCGGGCCGGATCACCGCGCCCGACCGCATCCGCGACGTGCTGGCGCGGGTGGGGCTGGCGGGGATGGGCGACCGGCGGCCCGCCGCGCTGTCGGGGGGGCAGCAATCGCGCGCGGCGCTGGCGCGCGCGCTCTTGCGGGCGCGGCCGATCCTGCTGCTGGACGAGCCGTTCGCAGCCCTTGGGCCTGCGATGAAGACCGACATGCTGGACCTTGTGGCGGAACTGACGCCCGGGACGCTGACCTTCCTTGTCACCCACGACCCCGCCGATGCACGCCGCTTCGCCGATCTGACCGTGCTGGTGGCGGATGGCACCGCCCACCCCCCCGCGCCCACCAATACCCTGCTGGACAACCCGCCCCCGGCACTGGCGGCCTATCTTGGCCCTTGATCCTCATCTTTGCCCAAATACCCCGGGGTCCGGGGCAGAGCCCCGGCACGCGCCGCAAGAACCCCGCTTCCGGTCCGCCGCCCGATGCCCTAAAGCCACCGCATGAGCCTGAACACCTTCGGACATCTCTTCCGCGTCACCACCTGGGGCGAAAGCCACGGGCCCGCGCTGGGCTGCACGGTGGACGGCACGCCGCCCGGCGTGGCGCTGTCGGAAACCGACATCCAGCCCTGGCTGGACCGGCGCAAGCCCGGCCAGAACAAATACACCACCCAGCGGCGCGAGGATGACCTGGTGCGCATCCTGTCGGGCACATTCGAGGGCCTGACGACCGGCACGCCGATCCAGCTGATGATCGAGAACACCGACCAGCGGTCCAAGGATTACGGCGACATCGCGCAGTCCTTCCGCCCCGGCCATGCCGACATCACCTATCACCAGAAATACGGCATCCGCGACCATCGCGGCGGCGGCCGGTCATCGGCGCGCGAAACCGCGGCGCGGGTGGCGGCGGGCGGGGTGGCACGGGCGGTGCTGGCCAAGGTACTGCCGGGGCTGAGCCTCACCGGCTACATGGTGCAGATGGGCCCACGTTCCATCAACCGTGCGGCCTTCGACGCGGCCCAAATCGAACACAACCCCTTCTGGTGCCCCGATGCAGCCACGGCGGCCCTGTGGGCCGAGGATCTGGACAATCTGCGCAAGTCGGGCAATTCGGTCGGCGCGGTGATCGAGGTTGTCGCCCGCGGCGTGCCGCCGGGGCTTGGCGCGCCGCTTTATGGCAAGCTCGACAGCGATCTGGCATCGGCGATGATGTCGATCAACGCCGTCAAGGGCGTGGAAATCGGCGAAGGCATGGCCGCTGCCGCGCTGACCGGCACGGAAAATGCCGATGAGCTGCGCATGGGGCCGGACGGGCCGGTCTATCTGTCCAATCATGCGGGTGGCATCCTGGGCGGCATTTCCACCGGGCAGGATGTGGTGGTGCGCTTTGCGGTGAAGCCCACCAGTTCCATCCTGACGCCCCGCCGCGCGGTCAATACCGCCGGGCAGGAGGTGGATCTGGTGACCAAGGGCCGCCACGACCCCTGCGTTGGCATCCGCGCGGTGCCGGTGGGCGAGGCGATGATGGCCTGCGTGCTCTTGGACCACTGGCTGATGGACCGCGGGCAGACCGGCGGCCTTCGCGCGCCCATAGGACAGGCAGGCTGACCGGGGACGTGGCACCCAAAAAACGCCGCTTGCCAGCCCGGCGCCCGGCGCATGATATGGTCCGCAATCCCTCCCGTCCGGACCGTGGAATGCCCCCCCGCCTTGCCCTGGCCATCACCCTTGCCCTGTCGTTGCCCGCACCGGCTGCGGCGGACGAGGTGGTGGTGTTCGCCGCCGCCTCGCTGAAGACCGCACTCGACCAGGTGGCGGACGACTTCGAGGTGGCCACCGGGCACAAGGTGACGGTCAGCTATGCCGGGTCCAACGCACTGGCCCGGCAGATCATGCTGGGCGCCCCGGCCGACATCTTCTTTTCGGCGGCAACCGACTGGATGGACGAGGTGGAGAAGGCCGGGCTGGTGGTGGCGGGCACGCGGGCCGACCTTCTGGGCAACCGGTTGGTTCTGGTGGCGCATGGCCAAGGCGCGGCGGCGGTGCAGATCGGGCCGGGGTTCGACCTTGGGGTACTGTTGGGCGACGGCTGGCTGTCGATGGCCATGGTGGATGCCGTGCCCGCGGGCCAGTATGGCCGCGCGGCACTGGAAAACCTGGGGGTCTGGGCCGCGGTGGCGACCAGGGTGGCGCAGTCGGAAAACGTGCGGGCGGCGCTGGCGCTGGTGTCCTCGGGCGAGGCGCCCTATGGCATCGTCTACGCCACCGATGCTGCGGCCGATGACAACGTGACGGTCGTGGGCACCTTTCCCGAAGGCAGCCACCCGCCCATCGTCTATCCCGTGGCCCTGCTGACCGGCGCGGCCGATGATGCCGACCGGGCCTTCCTGCAGGCCTTGTCGTCAGATGGCGCGGGGGCAAGGTTTGCGGAACAGGGCTTCGTGCTTCTGCCGCAGGGCGGCCCGTAGGGGCAGCATGTTCGATGCGCTTTCCCCCGACGAATGGCGCGCCGTGGCCCTGTCGCTGCGCGTGTCGTTCTGGGCGACGCTGGCCAGCCTGCCCTTGGGCATTCTGGTGGCCTATGCCTTGGCGCGCGGACGGTTCTGGGGACATGGGCTGCTGAACGGGCTGGTGCATCTGCCGCTTATCCTGCCGCCAGTGGTGACGGGGTACCTGCTCTTGGTCACCTTCGGGCGCCGGGGGCCGGTGGGGCAGCTGCTGGAAGACTGGTTCGGCATCGTGCTGGCCTTCCGCTGGACGGGCGCCGCGCTTGCCGCCGCGGTGATGGCCTTTCCGTTGATGGTGCGCGCCATCAGGCTGGCGATCGAGGCCGTGGACCCCAGGCTGGAACAGGCCGCCGCCACGCTGGGCGCACCGCGCGCCTGGGTCTTTGCCACCGTCACCCTGCCGCTGATCCTGCCCGGCATCCTGGCCGGGGCGATCCTGGCCTTTGCCAAGGCGATGGGCGAGTTCGGCGCAACGATCACCTTCGTGTCGAACATTCCCGGCCAGACGCAGACGCTGCCCTCGGCCATCTATGCCGTCCTGCAGGTGCCGGGGGGCGAAGTGCAGGCCTTCCGGCTGGTGATGGTGTCCATCGCCGTGGCCATGGTGGCGCTTCTGGCATCGGAATGGGTCAGCCGGGCGGTGGCCCGCCGGATTGCCGGCACATGACGCTGTCGGTCGCCATCACCCACCGGTTTGCGGGCTTTGCGCTGGACGTTGCTTTCGAGGCGCCGGCGGGCGTGACGGCGCTGTTCGGGCGGTCGGGTGCTGGCAAATCCACCATCGTGAACGCCGTGGCGGGGCTGCTGCGGCCCGAAGCCGGGCGCATTGTGGCGGGCGACAGCGTGCTTCTGGACACCGCGCACGGCCTGTGCCTGCCGCCGCACCGCCGCCGCGTGGGCTATGTGTTTCAGGACGGGCGGCTGTTTCCGCACCTGACAGTTCGGCAGAACCTTCTGTACGGCCGCCGCTTTGCCCCCGCGGGGCCCGGCCCCGACATGGCGCGCATTGTTCAGATGCTGGGCATCGGCCAGCTTCTGGACCGCCGCCCCGGCGCCCTGTCGGGGGGTGAGAAGCAGCGGGTGGCGATCGGCCGCGCCATCATGTCGAACCCCCGCCTTCTGCTGATGGACGAACCGCTGGCGGCACTGGACGACCCGCGCAAGGCCGAGATCTTGCCCTACCTCGAACGCCTGCGCGACGATCTGCAGATGCCGATCCTGTACGTCAGCCATTCGGTGGCCGAGGTGGCACGGCTGGCCACGACCGTGGTTCTGCTGGAGGCGGGCCGTGTGGTGGCGGCGGGCCCCGCCGGGCAGGTTCTGTCCGACCCGGCCACCGCCCCCGCCCTTGGCCTGCGCGAGGCAGGCGCGCTGCTGCCCGCCCGCGTGGCCGCGCACGAAGACGACGGGCTGACCCGGCTGGACAGCGGCGCGGGCCCCCTTTGGCTGCCGCGGGTGGCCGGGGCCCCGGGCACCCCGCTGCGGCTGCGCATCCTGGCGCAGGATGTGATGCTGGCGCTGGAACGCCCGGTCGGCATCTCGGCGCTGAACATCCTGCCGGCCATGGTGGTTGACATCCGCATGGGTGAAGGCCCCGGCGCGCTGGTGCGGCTGCAAGCGGGCGGGGAAGTTCTTCTGGCCCGCGTCACCCGCCGGTCGGTCGCCGCCCTGGGCCTGCAATCCGGCCTGCCTGTGTTTGCCGTGCTGAAGGCAGTTTCGGTCGCGCAAGAGAATGTCGGGGGCGCGGGCTGAGGGCGCCCTTGCCCCCTGTCTTCCGGCGCCTTATCCCTGCGGCGCAAGCCAATCCGGGAGGAAGCCGCCAGATGTCCACCAACCAGCGTTTCGACAAGTCGAAGCTCCCCAGCCGGCATGTGACCGAGGGCCCGGCGCGGGCGCCGCATCGCAGCTATTTCTATGCGATGGGCATCACCGAAGAAGAAATCCACCAGCCCTGGGTGGGCGTGGCGACCTGCTGGAACGAGGCGGCGCCCTGCAACATCGCGCTGAACCGCCAGGCGCAGATTGTGAAGCACGGGGTGAAGAAGGGCGGCGGCACGCCGCGCGAGTTCACCACGATCACCGTCACCGACGGCATTGCCATGGGGCACGAGGGGATGCGGTCGTCGCTCGCCAGCCGCGATGCGATTGCCGACACCGTTGAACTGACGATGCGCGGGCATTGCTATGACGCCATCGTGGGCCTTGCGGGCTGCGACAAGTCCTTGCCGGGCATGATGATGGCCATGGTGCGGCTGAACGTGCCCTCGGTCTTCATCTATGGCGGTTCCATCCTGCCGGGCCGCTACAACGGCCAGGACATCACCGTGCAGGACATGTTCGAGGCGGTGGGCAAGCACCAGGCGGGCAACCTGTCGGACGCCGAACTGGCGATCATGGAGCGGGTGGCCTGTCCGTCTTCGGGCGCCTGCGGTGCGCAGTATACGGCAAACACCATGGCCTGCGTCAGCGAGGCGATCGGGCTGGCGCTGCTGAACTCGTCCTCGGCCCCGGCGCCTTACGAAAGTCGCGACCAGTATGGCGAGGCGTCGGGGGTGGCGGTGATGCACCTGATCGAGAAGAACATCCGCGCGCGGGACATCGTCACGCGGAAGGCGCTGGAGAATGCGGCGCGGGTGGTCGGCTGCACCGGTGGGTCCACCAACGCCGCGCTGCACCTGCCGGCGCTGGCGAACGAGGCCGGGATCGACTTTGACCTGTTCGACGTCGCCGCCTGCATGAAGGACACGCCCTACTTTGTCGATCTGCGGCCGGGCGGAAAATATGTCGCCAAGGACCTGCATGAGGTTGGCGGCGTGGCCGTGGTGATGAAGGAACTGGCGAAAGAGGGCCTGCTGCACCTGGATTGCATCACCGCATCGGGCAAGACGCTGGGCGAAAGCCTGGAGGAAATCCGCGGCGAGGCGGACGGGCGGGTTATCCATCACATCGGCTCACCCATCACCAAGACCGGCGGTGTGGTTTCACTGAAGGGCAACCTTGCGCCGGACGGGGCGATTGTGAAGGTCGCGGGGATGACCGAGGCCGAGCAGGTGTTCACCGGCCCGGCGCGCGTGTTCGAGTGCGAGGAAGATGCCTTCGCCGCGGTGAAGGCCCGCGCCTACAAGGAGGGTGAGGTCATCGTCATCCGCAACGAAGGCCCCGCGGGCGGGCCGGGGATGCGCGAGATGCTGTCGACCACCGCCGCCCTTTCCGGCCAGGGCATGGGCAAGAAGGTGGCGCTGATCACCGACGGCCGGTTCAGCGGCGCCACGCGCGGGTTCTGCGTGGGCCACGTGGGCCCCGAGGCCGCGCATGGCGGGCCGATTGCGCTGCTGCAAAACGGCGACGTCATCACGCTGAACGCGCTGGCCGGCGAGTTGTCGGTGGCGCTGAGCGACGCGGAACTGGCCAAGCGCAAGACCGAATGGAAGGGCCCGCGCAAGACGGCCTATACCAGCGGCGCGGTGCACAAGTTTGCCCGTCTGGTGGGCGGTGCGCGGTGGGGGGCGGTGACGCATCCGGGGGCCAAGGCGGAATCGCATGTCTACATGGACCAGTAGGGCCGCGGCCCTCTGGTTCGCGGCGGTGCTCTCGGCCTGTGTGGCCGGGGGCGGCGGGACCTCCTCGGTGCAGATGGGCGAGGGGCCGGGGGCCATCGTGCTGGCGGCGCCGAAAGGCTATTGCCTGGCCGAGGATTCGGTCGAACGCACGGCGGCCTCGGAATTCGCCGCCTTCACCGCCTGCCGCGGCGCCGGTGCCGTGCTGACGGCCACGGCGGGCGGCCCGGGTTCGGCGCAGCCGGTGGACCCGGCCGAGATGGGCAACTTCCTGACCTCGGACAGCGGGCGGGCGGCGCTGAGCCGCTCGGGCAAGGCTGCAGCGGTTGCGGTGCACAGCGTGGCGGCCGCCGGGGACGTGGTGCTGGTGCACCTGACCGACCGGTCAACGCCGCCCACCGCCGTGGCGCCCGGCCCAAGCTGGCGCGCCGTCTTCGTGCTGGGCGACCGGCTGGTGACGCTGACGGCGGCACCGGGGGCCGGGACCGCGATGGATGCGGAAGCCGGGCGTGCGCTGATCGGGCGGTTCGTGGGGGCCATGCGGGCGGCGAACGGCGGGCGGACGGGCGCGGTCTGACGCGTTGCGCAGGTGGTTGGGGGGTGCGGGGGGTTTCACACCCCCGTCGTCCATTGGTCCTTGAACCAATGGCGGACTCAATGGACAACCCCCCGTGGGGTATTTCGGCAAAGATGAGAACGGCCGGGGAAGGCATAGCAGTCAGTTTGCGCGCGCAGGCGCGGGCCGAGGGTTTTGCCGCCATGGGCATTGCCCGGCCCGATGCGGTGCCGGGGCTGCCTGTCCGGCTGGCCGCGTGGCTGGCCCAGGGGCGGCACGGGCAGATGGCCTGGATGGCCGACCGCGCGGCGTGGCGGGCCGACCCGCTGGCCTTGTGGCCCGAGGTGCGGTCGGTGGTGATGCTGGCCGAAGTCTATACGCCTGCGACAGATCCGCTGGAGGTTCTGGGGCAGCGCGACCGGGCGGCGGTCAGCGTCTATGCGCAAGGCCGCGACTACCACGATCTGGTGAAGCGGCGGCTGAAGCGGCTGGGGCGCTGGCTGGTGGCGGCGGCGGGGGGCGAGATCAAGGTGTTCGTCGATACGGCGCCGGTGATGGAAAAGCCGCTGGCGCAGGCGGCGGGGCTGGGCTGGCAGGGCAAGCACACCAACGTGCTGAGCCGCGATCTGGGCAACTGGTTCTTTCTGGGCGCGATCTTTTCCACGCTGGACCTGCCGGCCGACACGCCCGAAGTCTCGCACTGCGGCAGCTGCACCGCCTGCCTGGACATCTGCCCGACGCAGGCCTTTCCGGCGCCGTATCAGCTGGATGCGCGGCGCTGCATTTCCTATCTGACGATCGAGCACCGCGGGCCCGTCGACGAAGAGTTGCGGCCGCTGCTGGGCAACCGCATCTACGGCTGCGACGATTGCCTGGCCATCTGCCCCTGGAACAAGTTCGCGCAGGCCGCCGGAGACATCGGCTATGCCGCCCGCGTCGGGGCGCCGCCGCTGGCGGACCTTGCGTCGCTGGATGATGCGGCGTTTCGCGCGCGGTTTGCAGGCAGCCCGATCAAGCGCATCGGGCGTGACCGGTTCGTCCGCAACGTGGCCTACGCCATTGGCAATTCCGCCATGCCCGCGCTGCGCCCCGCCGTGCAGGCGCTGGCGGAGGACCCTGATGCGGCAGTGGCCGACGCCGCGCGCTGGGCTGCCCATCGGCTGGGCGCGGGGCCGAAGGATTGACCTGCCGCCCAAGGCATGGACCATTCGCCCCGGCAGATTCGCCTTCAGGGAGACCGCGATGACAGTGGACGTCAAATACACCACCGAGGCGCAGGCAAGCGGCGGCGGCCGGAATGGCCTGTCGAAACTGGCGTCGGGGATGCTGACAATCACCATGACCAGCCCGAAAGAGCTTGGTGGGTCGGGGGCGGGGCACAATCCGGAAGAGCTCTTCGCCGTGGGCTATGCCGCCTGTTACCTTGGCGCGATGCGGTTCGCCGCCGGGTCGGAGAAACTCGGGACGGTACCGCCGGAAGCAACCGTCACCTCCCACGTCGGGATCGGCCCGCGCGATGACGGCGGCTTCGGCATTTCGGTGACGCTGAAGGTCAGCCTGCCGGGGGTGGACCGTGCCGTGGCCGAGCGGATTGTCGAGCGCGGGCACTTCATCTGCCCGTATTCGAACGCCATCCGCAACAATGTGACAGTTGTGACCGAACTGGTCTAAAATTTCGCCGCAATCTTAGGCAACACTTCGGGAATGGACAGTTTCGTGCCCCTTCCCGGTTCAACCGGTTACATTCTTCTCTGCCTCGGCGCGTGGATGACCGGGGCCAGCGCGGCCGCCTATGCGGCGTACCGGCTGGACCTGAAGCGTGCGGCGCTGGGCGGCAGCCGCGTGCCGCAGCAGACCCTTCTGTGGATCGCCGGGCTGGGCGGGTGGCCGGGAGCGCTGGCGGCGGAACTGCGGTCGCGCATCGGGCGGCACACGGGGGCCTTCCGGGGCTTCCTGAACGTGATCGTCATCCTGCAGGCCATTCTTCTGGGCATGCTGCTGGTCCCGGCAGGAAGCCTGCCCGCCATGTTTGACAGCATGACGGCCAGGGCCTTTGGCGGGGTGCGCACGGCCGACGGTTTGCAGGACGTGCGCCGGTTCGGCCCCTTGGGTCACGAAAGCGCCAGCGCCACGGCGTCGACGTATCTCTGCCGCCGCGAGTCGTGCTAAGCTCGAGTCTCTTGCACCGCAAGGAGGACAGCATGACCCGACATCTGGCCGACAAGCGCGCGCCATCCGACGGTGGCCGCGTGAAGGAATTCCTGCGCATTGCCCGCGCCGAGGGCGACAGGTTCTGGCAGGCGCTGTGGCGCAAGCCGCGCCCGGTGGTGGTGGAATCGCGGCGCACCGCGGAATTCCTGCGCATCGACCGCGGACGGCGCAGCTGACGCACCGGTCCGGACAGCGCAAGGTGGCGTCCCACGCTGGGACGCCGCATCGATTTGAATGATTTCAAAGGGTTGCGCGCGCGCGTTAACCGGATTTTCATGTATTGCGCGACCCTGGCCCCGGATTGCCTGCACGCGCGGCGCCCCCTAGTCTGCCCCTGCCGCAGGAGGGACGCCCGATGACAGACGCACACTGGATCTACAACCAGACGATCAAGACCTTTGCCGCGGGCGCCGAACCTGCCTTCGAGGACGAGGGCGAGCTGGAGCGCAGTTGGGGGCGCGTGTGGGGGGTGGACAACGATGTGGGGCGCATCCGCGACATCCTGATGCACCGGCCGGGGCCGGAGATGCTGGTTGTCGACCCGAAAAAGCGCCTTGCGGATATCGGATCGTTCGGCGACCCGGCAGCGGGCTGGTACTTTCAGTCAGACACGCCGCCCGACATTCCGCTGATGCAGGCGCAGCACGATGCCTTTGTCGCCGCGCTGCAGGCCGAAGGCGTGGCTGTGCATTTCATGGACGGCGAGGCGGGAAACCGGCTTAAGCAGGTCTATACCCGCGACCCGTTCATCATGGTCAAGGGCGGGGCCATCGTCTGCCGCATGGGCGCGCGCATAAGGCGGGGCGAGGAACTGGCGGTGACGCGCACCCTTGCGCGGCTGGGCATCCCGATTTTGCGCACGATCAACGGCACCGGCATCATGGAAGGCGGCAGCTTTGCCTGGCTGAACGACCGCACCTGCGCCATCGGCGTGGGCGTGCGGGTAAACCGCGAGGGCGCGCTTCAGGTGGGCGAAGTGCTGGCGCGGCAGGGCGTGGAGCTGCTGATCGTCGACCTGCCGGGGTATGACATTCACCTGGACGTCAGTTTCCTGATGATCGACCGCGACCTGGCACTGGTGAACCCGATGGGGCTGCCGTTTTCGTTTCTGGAAGAGCTGACGCGCCGCGGCATCCGGTTCATCGAGACGGACCCGGCCGATAACGGCTGGATCGTGAACTCGCTGGCCGTGGCGCCGGGGCGGGTGCTGATGGCCGAGGGGGCCTCGAACCGCACGCTGGACCTGCTGGCGGCGGCAGGCGTGGAATGCCTGACGGTGCCCTTCGGCGCAGTACAGAAGAACGGCGGTGGCCTGCACTGCAGCACCACGCCGCTGCGGCGGGACCGGGTGTAGGGGACCGTTGACGGTTGTGGTCCGCATTTGTATATACGCGTGTAGAGGCACACAGGACGTGTTCTTCCCAACCTGCAATTTGGGGTAAGGGCAGATGTCCGGCGGTGACGACTTCGAGTGGGATGAAGCTAAGCGGCTGGCAACAATCGGGAAGCACGGTCTTGATTTCCGGTTGGCGCGCGGGGTGTTCGATGGCGAACCCTTGATCGCGCGGTCAGACCATGATGGCGAGGAGCGCTGGATCGCCATCAACTGGCTGAATGACCGCACTGTGGCGGTGGTTTTCACCTACCGCGGTGCGCGCAAGAGACTGATCACGGCACGGAAGGCCAGAACCGATGAGAAGAAGCGTTTCCTTGACCGTGAAAGCGAAGGCCGATGAAATTGGCACTGATTTGACCGACTGGAAACGGTTCGACGCCGATGATGTGGACTCCTATGACGACGACCCCGAAGACGCCTTTGACTGGACCGACGCTGTGATCGTGCGGCGGCCGTCCAAGGCGGCGCTGTCGATCCGGCTGGACGACGACGTGGTGGCCTTCTTCAAGGCAGGCGGCCGCGGGTACCAGACGCGGATCAACGCCGTGTTGCGCGCCTGGATGGAGGCACAGAAGGCGCGGTCCGGGGGGTGAACCGGCCGCCACCCCGGCAACTGTGATTTGCGGATGCCCCGCCGCGGCCCTATCGTTGTGGCCTGCGAACCGGAGGTCTGCCATGCGTCGCCTTGCCCCTGCACTTTTCCTGCTGCTGGTCGCCTGCGGCACGCCGCAGGAACAGTGCATCCGCCGCGAAACGCAGGACCTGCGCACGCTGGATCGTCTGATTGCCGAAACCGAGCGCAATATTGCGCGCGGCTATGCCATCGAGGAGTTCCAGACCTGGGAATGGGAGAGCTACACCTGCTATCGCCCCGGTCCCGACGGTCAGCCCGAGCCCGACACCTGCGAACGCCGCGTGCCCGACATCGACACCCGCCCGGTGTCCATCAATGTCGATGACGAGCGGGCAAAGCTGGCCAGCATGCAGGCCAAGCGCAGCGAACTGGCCCGCCGTGCGGCATCGGCAACCGAGGCTTGCCGCCGCGCCTACCCCGAATAGGCCCCGCAGGTCAGAATGCCGGAACGCGCACCGGGTCGCGCAGCGACCGGCCACCGTCAACCGAAAGGACCTGCCCGGTGATGAACCCGGCGGCGTCCGAGCACAGGAACTGCACGGTTTCCGCCAGTTCCGACGGGGCGGCAATGCGGCCCAGGGGCGTGCCGTCGATGATGGCATTGCGCCAGTCGGGGTGGTCTTTCACCTGGCCCAGCAGGCTGGCGCTTTGCACCGAGGCGAAGGCGATGGCGTTCACCCGGATGCCGCGGGGCGCCAGCGCCAGCGCCAGAGACCGCGTCATCTGGTCGACCGCGGCGGTGCTGACGGAATAGCCCAGAAGGTCGGGCTGGGTGCCCGCGGTGGCGGTGGACGACAGGTTCACGATGCAGCCGATGGGGCCTGCGGTTCCGGCCTTCTCGGCCGAGGCGATCATCCGCCTGGCCGTCAGCTGCGACAGGCGCAGCGTCGACATCAGGTTGTACTGCAGCATCAGATCGACGCTGTCATGGGCCGGATCCAGCGGGTCGGACACGGCAAACAGGCGGGCGGCGTTCACCAGGATATCCACCCGGTCGAACGCATCATAGGTGGCCGACAACAGGTTGGCGATCGTCAGCTTTTCGCGCAGGTCGCCCGCAAAACAGCGCATCGGCCCCTCGGCCCGCGCCTCGTCGCCGCATTCGGCCTGAAGGCGCGGCTCGTCGATGTCGGCCAGCATCACGTTGGCGCCCTTGTCCAGAAAGTGGCGCGCGATGGCAAGGCCGATGCCCGCGGCAGCGCCGGTGACGATGGCGGTCTTGCCCTGGATCGAAAAGGTCATGCAGGTCCCTTGCGGCGGATGGGGTGGCTGGCACGCGTCAGGCGATAGGCAGGCGCGCCGGGCAGATCCTCGACATGGCGAAACAGCGTGGTCAGCACACGATCATAAGGCAGCGCGCGGTTGGCCACCAGCCACAGCGTGCCATCGGGGTTCAGCATGCCTGCCGCCGCGGCCAGGAAGGCCTGGCCCAGCGCCGGGTCGGCGGCGCGGCCCAGGTGGAACGGCGGGTTCATCACCACGAAATCGGCTTGCCGGGCGGGGCGGAACCGGGTGGCGTCGGCCCAGTGGAAGGCCGCGCGCGGGTCGGTCACATTGCGGCGGGCACAGGCCAGCGCGGCGTGGTCGGCCTCGACCAGGTCCAGCGATTTCACGCCTTCGCGCTGCAGCACGGCGGCCGACAGGTACCCCCACCCCGCCCCCAGATCCACCCCCCGCCCCTTCATCTGTGCAGGCAGCGCAACGGCCAGCAGGGCCGACCCCGGGTCGGGGCCATCGGCAGAAAACACGCCGGCACAGGTGACAAAACCGCCCACGTCGCGCGGGCTGTCCTGCCAGTCGGCAAACCCCGGCCCGGCGGGAAACACGGCCAGCCGCCCATGCGCCTTGGCCAGCGGCTCACCCAGGGGCGCGCGGGCGCGGATCTCCTTCAGCAGGCTGTCGATGCCGTCGTCCTTCTGCCCGTCCACCGCCACCGGCCCGCCCGGCACCACCACGGCGCAGGCCGCGGCCACCAGCGCACGGGCCTGCGCCCGCGACCGCGGCAGGCAGACGATGGCCGCGTCAAACGGGCCCACCGGCAAGTCGGGCGTCACGGCCATGCCGCGGGCGGCAAGCGCGTCGTGGTCGGGGCGAAAGCCCTGCACGGCATGCAGCCGGTCGCGCGGCAGCGCCGACAGGTCATCCGCCCCCGCGGGGTTCAGCACCAGAATGCGGCCCTGCGGCGGCAAGACCAGAACGCCCTGGTCAAGGGCAAGGGACAGGCGGGTGCTGCGCATGGGCGGGGCGCGCGGCCCCTATTCCTTTTCCATGGTGCATTGCAGCGGGTGCTGGTGGCGGCGGGCAAAATCCATCACCTGCGCCACTTTCGTTTCGGCCACCTCGAAACTGAACACGCCGACCACCGCCAGCCCCTTCTTGTGCACGGTCAGCATGATCTCGAAAGCCTGGGCATGGCTGAGGCCGAAGAAGCGTTCCAGCACATGCACCACGAACTCCATCGGGGTGTAGTCGTCGTTCAGCAGCAGCACCTTGTACATCGGCGGACGCTGCGTGCGCGTCTTTGTCTTGGTCAGTACGCCCGTTTCATTGTCGGTGCCGCCGCGCTTGTCGGTGGACATCGTGAAAGGGGTGCTGGTCACGGGGCGACGCTCCGCTGGATGGATTCGGGGGGCAGGATACACACCAAGGATATAGCAAAGTCTTGCCATTCGGAAAGGGGGTGGACCTTTGCGCCGCAGGGCGGGCAGTCTGCCGCGCATGGACGCGCTGACCACCATCGGATTCGATGCCGACGACACGCTGTGGCAGAACGAGACGTTCTTCCGCCTGACGCAGGAACGGTTCGCCGCCCTTCTGGCCGACCACGCCGCGCCCGACCACCTGGCCGAGCGGTTGCTGGCGGCCGAGCGGCGCAACCTCGGGCACTACGGTTTCGGGGTGAAGGGCTTTGTGCTGTCGATGGTCGAGACGGCCATCGAGGTGACCGAAGGCCGGGTCCCCGCCGCCGTGATTGCCGACCTGCTGGCCGCCGGGCGCGAAATGCTGGAGCATCCTATCGAGCTTCTGCCGCATGCCGCCGAGGCGGTGGCGGCGGCAGCCGCGCGGTTCCGGGTGGTGCTGATCACCAAGGGCGACCTTCTGGATCAGGAGCGCAAGCTGGCGCAATCGGGGCTGGGCGACATGTTCCACGCGGTCGAAATCGTGTCGGACAAGACCCCGCAGGTCTATGCGCGCCTTTTCGCCCGCCACGGCACCGGGGCCACAGCTGCAATGATGGTCGGCAACTCGCTGAAATCAGACGTGATTCCGGCCTTGCACGCGGGTGCCTGGGCAGCGCATGTGCCGCATCCGCTGGTCTGGGGGCTGGAAGCCGCCGATCCGCCAATGGGCCATGCCCGCTTTGCCGAACTGCCCGATCTGGGGGCGCTGCCCGCATTTCTGACGCGATTCGACTAGGGATGGTGGGCGCGCACCGTGCGTCTACCAGATATTCCGCTGCGGCAGCGAAGCCACATCAAGATCATTCTGAAAGCCATTGATATTCCGCGGGTTTTGACCTTTCCGCATGCTGTGCTAGCGTCCACGCCAAGGCAGACGTCCGTGATCCGGGAACATACCTGGACGCGGATGATACAGGCGGAAGGATCGGGGACGTGGTACGAGCAGGGGCGCAGTGCGCCCGCATCATCGTGTTTCTGGGGCTGTTCGTTGTGTGGTGCGCTTTCGGCGCGGGCACAGGTGGTGCGGCTCCGTTTGCGGCGCATGTGATGGATGCGCGCACCGGCGAGACGCTGTACGCCAAGAACGCCGATACCCGGCTGCATCCGGCCTCGCTGACCAAGATGCTGACGCTGTATATCGCCTTCGACGCGATCCGCCGGGGCGAGGTCACGCTGGACACGGTGATCACCGTTTCGGCCAATGCCGCGGCGCAGCCGCCGTCGCGGCTGGGGCTGAAGGCGGGGCAGAGGATTGCGCTGCGCCACCTGATTCGCGCCGCCGCCGTGAAATCGGCCAACGATGCGGCCAGTGCCATCGGCGATGCGCTGGGTGGAAACGAGGCCAAGTTCGCCGCCCGCATGAACCGCACGGCCAAGGCGCTGGGCATGAAGAATTCCACCTTCAAGAACGCCAACGGCCTGACTGTTGCGGGCCACCTGTCGACGGCGCGCGACATGTCCATCCTGGGGCGGCGGCTGTTCTATGACTTTCCGCAGTATTACAACATCTTCTCGCGGCGCGAGACGGATGCCGGGCTGGCCGACGTGGCCAACACCAACCGCCGGTTTCTGGATGCCTACAAGGGCGCCGACGGGATCAAGACCGGATACACCGTGGCGGCCGGGTTCAACCTGACGGCCAGTGCGGAACGTGGCGGGGTGCGGCTGATTTCCACCGTGTTCGGCGGCACCTCGACGGCGCAGCGCAACGCCAAGATGGCGGAGCTTCTGGACTACGGGTTCGAGGCGGTACGCAAGGGCGTGCGGGTGAACGACCCGGCGCCGGTTGAACCGCCGGCCGCGCCGGAACCCATGGCCGATGCCGCGACCCCCGCGCCCGGGGCCAAGACGATTCGGGTGGTGACGGGCATGGCCTCGTCGATCCGCCCGCGGCCGCGCCCTTCGGCCGGAACCGCGCAAGCCGCCGCCGCTGCCGTGGCCGCCCTGTCGGACACCATCGAGGATGCCGTGGCGGCGGCGGCCGATGATGGAGAGGCAGCCGTGGCCCCTGAACCGCAGCCGCCGGTGGCCGCGCCGCTGCCCTTTGCCGTGGTGGCCGGGGCCGCGCCCGCGGCGCCCCCGGCGGGCGGTCCGCTGCCGTTTCAGGTTGTCGATGCCGATGGCAACCCGGTGGACCCCGCCACGCTTCCCCCGCCGCAGGTGACCGCCACGGATGACGGCGCCATGATCGACGATCCGGCGGCAGGGGCGGTGCAGGTGGCCACGGCGGATGTGGCCACCGGAGTGGAGAACCTGTCCTCGCCCGCCGATGCGCCGCAGCCCGAAGACCCGCTGACCGTGCTGCTGCCGCTGCCGACCGAAACGCAGGTGGCCGCGGCCGAACCCGAAGTGGTGACGCGGCTGTCAACCTCGGGCGGGCAACGAAACTGGGGTGTGGATCTGGGCCGCCACCCGTCGCGCAGCGTGGCCGAGAAGGTGCTGATGAAGGCGATGCTGACCGACAGCGTGGCGCTGAGCGACGGGCTGCGCAAGGTTGTGTCCCGTTCGGGCGGTTACGACGCCACGGTGCTGGGGCTGAGCGAGGAGCAGGCGTCGCTTGCGTGCCGCCGGGCCACCGCGCGGGCGCAGGAATGCGTGGTGCTGGGGCCGTAGGCCGAATTGCCGCAGCCCAAGCGCCTTTTGGGGGGCCGTGGGACAGTGGCGTCCCACGCTGGGACACAGGGGCCACACAAGCAAAATCAATGGCTTGCGGGCGCCTGTTAGGGGTTTGTTTACGGATGCGGCGTCTGCAACGCTGGGGTGACGGGCGGATCCGGAAGGAACCGCCGCTTTTGTCCCGTGTGGGGCACAGGGACCTCGATGTGTCGGTGCGGCGGGGAAGGCATGCCCGGCATCCGGCATTGAGCCACAGGTCAAAGCGCCCATTCGCCGACCCCCGTGCAGGTGCCCGGGCACCTCGGCCGTGCCTGACGCGCGGGGAGGGGACAGGATCGGATCAGTCGCGCAACAGCTCGTTGATGCTTGTCTTGGACCGCGTCTGCGCGTCCACCCGTTTGACGATCACCGCGCAGTAGAGGTTGATCCCGCCCTTCGACGGCATCGACCCGGCCACCACGACCGACCCCGCCGGCACCTCGCCGTACATCACCTCGCCTGTCTCGCGGTCGACGATCTTGGTCGACTTGCCGATGAACACGCCCATGCCCAGCACGCTGCCTTCGCGCACGATGCAGCCCTCCACCACTTCGGAGCGGGCGCCGATGAAGCAGTTGTCTTCAATGATCGTCGGGCCTGCCTGCATGGGTTCCAGCACCCCGCCGATGCCCACGCCGCCCGACAGGTGCACGTTGCGGCCGATCTGCGCGCAGGACCCCACGGTGGCCCAGCCGTCCACCATTGAGCCTTCGTCGACATAGGCGCCGATGTTCACGAAGGACGGCATCAGCACGACGCCCCTGGCGATATAGGCCGACCGCCGGACGATCGACCCCGGCACGGCGCGGAAGCCCGCCGCCCGCCACTGGCTCTCGCCCCAGCCCTGCCATTTGGAGGGCACCTTGTCCCACCAGTTCGACCCGCCGTTCGAGCCGGAAATCTCGTACATGTCGGTCAGCCGGAACGACAGCAGCACGGCTTTCTTCGCCCACTGGTTCACGTGCCAGTCATTGCCGCGTTTCTCGGCAACCCGCAGTACGCCGCTGTCCAGCGCCGTCAGCGTGGCCTCGACCGCATCGCGCACGGCCCCTTTGGTGGCTGGTGAAATGCTGTCGCGCGCGTCCCAGGCGGCTTCGATTTCCGCTTCCAGCGCGCTGTACGACATCGGCATCTCCCCGGTCCGGTGGTGTGCGCGGGCCTTAGCCGAAAGGCGCTGCCCGCGCAACGGAGGTCGGCCTAGCCCCGGCTGCGCAGCCAGGACAGGATGTGCAGGATGATGAACAGCGGCACCAGGAAGCCGGGGATCAGGATCATCGGCAGCTGCTGCATTGCGGCGACGGTCAGGCCGTCCGGCCCCTGCAGCGGACCGCCCTGTCCCGACAGCGTGGCCAGCGTCAGCACGGTGGCAAAGTCGGCAAGGCCCATGACCGCCAGCCGCCGCGACCGCGCCTGCCAGCCTGCCTGGCCGCGGGCAATGGCCAGCGTGGTGCCGACGGCAAAGACGCCGACGGCGATGTCACCGATCCCGGCCACGATGGCAAAGGGCGCGGGCAGATGGCCCAGCCACCAGGTGAACAGGAACACCGCCCCCAGCACGCGCCAGGCCTGCACACCGGCCAAGAGCGCGGGGTCCAGCGTGGCGGCCCAGGCGCGCAGGCCCGGTGCCACCTGCCACAGCAGGGCAAACGCCGCGACGGGGGTCAGGATGGCGGTGATCACGGCCAAGGGCGGGCCGCCGGTCGTCTGGACAAAGGCGCCCTGCGTGGCCAGCACGATGATCGCCGCGGCCCACAGGGGCAGCAGCAGGGCAAGGATCGGCAGGGCAGGGAATGGCAGCTTCGGGCTTTGGGGCAACGCGGTCATCTTCATCTCCTTTATGTGTAGATACACGTTTTTGGGCAAGGTCGAGAGGCGCCGGGTCATCCGGCAGGTCAGTCGGTTTCGAGTGTTCTCAGGGCGTCAAAGAGCCTGGTCACGGCATCGGGGCCCAGCTTGTTGACAAGCCCGGCCTGCCAGGTGCGCCACACTGGCATGACGTCGTTCAGCGCCTTGCGGCCGGCCTCGGTCAGTTCCCAGCGGTGCTGCCGCCGGTCGTCGGCATCGCCGGGGGCAATCCAGCCACGGGCCTGCAGCACGGCCAGATTGCGCGTCAGCGTGGTGCGGTCGGTGGCCAGCAAGCGGGCCAGTTCGCCCACTGCCGTTGCACCATGCCCCGACAGCCGGGCCAGCGTGGTGAACTGCGGCGCCGTCATCGGAAACCCCTGCGCTTCGGCCGCGGCCTCGAACCCGCGCGTCAGCAGGCGCGCGGCGCGCGTCATGCGATGGGTCAGGCACCAGAGCGGGCTTTCAAGGTTCATGCGTGCATATACACTTATCCAGTGACCGAACGCAACCCTTCCGTCGTGTCCTGCATGCCGGTGCAGACGGATGGTTGCGCCGGAGTGAGGATGTGCCAAAAGGAGGTCCGGCAGCCTTTCCCGACTCGGGGCGGGCTTGCGGGGTGGACAATCGGAGGACAGGTGCGGGACGCGAAGTGGATTGCTGCAGGGCTGGCGCTGTTCGGGGCGGCCGGTGTCCTGACCGGACCCGTCTGGGCGCAGAGCAGGAACCTCACGCTTCTGGGCATCCCCTCGGCCACGGTCGCACCGGCGGGCGTCGGTTACGTGGCCCTGTCCGGGACCCGACGCAGCCCGATGAACGCGCGCACGGACGGCTCGCTGGAACTGGGCCTGGGCCTGGGCAACGCCGAAACCGGCGTGGGCGTGCAGGGCAAGGCGGTCATCACCTCGCTGACCGATGACTTTGGCGATTCGGGTTACCTGGGCTTCAAGCTGTCGAGACGCATCGCCACCGGGCAGGTGCCGGTTTATGCCGGGGTCGAGGTCGACAATCTGGCGGCCTGGGGCGAATCGTCGGACAATGACCCCTCGGTAGCGGCCATGGTGACGGGATTTGCCGCCGTGCCGATGGGCGGCGGGCAGATGCCGGTGATGTTCACGCTGGGTGCCGGCAGCCACCTGCGCGACAACGGCACGCAGCCGGGGGTGTTCGCGGGCATCGGCGCGGGCTTCACGCAAAACCTCGGGGGCTCGGTGGCCTGGACGGGCGAGGCGCTGTCGCTGGGGGTTTCGTTGCGACCATCGGGCGATCTGCCGCTGGTGATGAACCTGACGCTGGACGACGCGACCGACCGGCTGGAGGAACAGCGGCTGTCGATCTCGGTGGCCTGGATCTTTGCCAAGGGGGGCACACCATGACGATCCGGCAGGGGGTGGCAGCCGTCGTGCTGGCGTTGATGGCGGGGCAGGCCGGGCAGGCGGGGCAGGACCCGGTCACTGCGGTGCCGCTGGTCTTTGTGCCGCCGGTGATCTTGCCAACCGTGGTGCTGCCCGGCGCGCCGGACGAGGCCGGTGGCGTACTGGGTGCCGCGCCGGAAGCGGCAACAGGGGCCGCTGCGGGCGCCGCAGGTGGTGCCGCGGCTTCACCCGATCTGGCTGCCGCGGGTGATGCCGCAGTTTCGGCAGACACGGCTTCGCGCATCACCCAGGTGACGGAACTGTGCCGTGACCTGCCGGACCGTGCCTATACGATTGACTGCGTGGCCGCCGGTCTGGCCGAGATTGCCGCGGCGATGCCCACCACCGGCGACAAGGCCGCCGCCCGTGCCGCCCTGTCGGACGCCGCCGCCAACCTGCGCGACCTGGCGCAGGCCAACCGCAGCCGCAGCCAGCCGCGCGTGACGGTGCGCCGGGGCAACGTGGCCTCGCCGCGCCCGCTGGTGCCGGTTGTGCCTTCGCCCGAGGTGGACGCCGCCGCCGCCGCCATCGTGGCGCAGGCGCAGACGGTGTTGCTGCGGTCGGCCCCCGGCTCGGCCGCCGACGACTACACCCGCATTTCCGCGGCACTGGACACCACGCGCATCCTTCTGCGGTCCAGCTGAGAGGCATCGCCATTCTGCCGCGCCTGCCTATAGTTGCGCCTGGCAACACAGGTGGCACGGCATGACAGACAAGGCACGCGCGCATCCCTTCCGCAACAGCGGGCAGGATCTGGCGGCGGCACGGCGCATTCCCGACACGGCGCAGACGCGGTCGGGCACCTATCGCCTGGCCTTTGCCGACCCGGCCTTCCTGACACGCGACGAAACGCGCCCGGTGCGGCTGCAACTGGAACTGCTGAAGCCAGAGCTGGCGCTGGACGAGGCGGGCGTGCAGTCGACCGTGGTGATGTTCGGCGGCGCCCGCATCCCGGCGCCCGAGATGGCATCCTTGGCGGCGCCGGGCCTGGCGGCCATGGCCCCCTACTATGACGAGGCGCGCCGCTTTGCGCGGGCGATGACCGAGCGGTCGCTGGCCGGTGACGGCACCCACGGCATCATCTGCACCGGCGGCGGGCCGGGAGTGATGGAGGCGGGCAACCGCGGCGCCGCCGAGGCGGGCGGGCGTTCGGTGGGGCTGAACATCGTGCTGCCGCACGAACAGGCGCCGAACGGGTACGTCACGCCGGAACTGTGCTTCAACTTCCACTACTTCGCCATCCGCAAGATGCACTTCCTGATGCGCGCGTCGGTGATTGCGGTGTTTCCCGGCGGCTTCGGCACCCTGGACGAGACGTTCGAGAGCCTGACCCTGATCCAGACGGGGCGCATGCAGCGGGTGCCGTTCCTGCTGTTCGGCCGCAGCTTCTGGGAACGCGTGATCGACTGGGGCGCGCTGGCCGAGGCGGGCGTGATCTCGCCGCAGGACCTGCAGCTGTTCCGCTATGTCGAGACGGCGGACGAGGCGCTGGCCGCCATCGACGGCTGGCACGAAGGCTGACCGGCCCACCCCCTGCGCAATTCGGTTGACCTGCCCGCCACGCTGGGCCGAACATGACCCCGGGGGTGGACCGAGACCGCCCGGACGAAACGGGCGCAGCCGGGGCCACCCCGCAAGGGGAGGAGGGGAACATGCGTACTGTCCTGGTGCTGGGTCCGTCGCAGGCGGGCAAGTCCACGCTGGTTGCGCGGCTGGCCGGCCTGGAAGGAAATGCCGCGACCGATACCGCCGATCACCTGACGGTGACGCGCTTCGGCTTCATGGGTGACGCCTGGTGCGCGCTGGAACTGGCGGGCGGTGCCGACTTTGCCGGCATGGCGGGGCCCGCGCTGATGGCGGCCGACGTGGCGCTGGTGGTGGTGCCGCCGGACCCGGCGGCGGCGGTGCTGGCCGCCCCGCTGCTGGCAGCGGCGGAACGGGCCGGGGTGCCCTGCATGATCTTCGTGAACCGCATGGATGTGGCCGAGGCGCGGGTGCGCGACATTGTGGCGGCGCTGCAGGTGTATACCGGGCACACCATCGTGCTGCGGCAGGTGCCCATGCGCGAGGGCAACCGCGTGGTGGGCGCCGTTGACCTGATCTCGGAACGCGCCTGGCGCTATCGACCCGGCCAGACCTCGACCCTGGTGGAAATCCCGCCCGACCTGCGCGGGCGCGAGGCTGAGGCGCGGACGGAACTTCTGGAACACATGGCCGACTATGACGAGGCGCTGCTGGAAGAGCTGATCGAGGACAGCCAGCCCGCCAGCGACGCGCTGTTTTCCATTGCCCGGCGCGAACTGGCCGACACTGTGCTGGTGCCGGTGTTCCTGGGCGCCGCGGCACAGTCGAACGGCGTGATGCGGCTGATGAAGGCGCTGCGGCACGAGACGCCGCAGGCCGAGCGGGCCGCGGCGCGGCTGGGCAAGGGCGCCGTGGCGGTGGCGCTGCATGCGCAGGTGCGCAAGCATCTGGGCAAGGTGACGTTTGTGCGCGCCCTGGGGGCGGGCGTGGCGGCCGGGCACCGGCTGGGCGGCGGCAACCTGGGCGGGCTGCAGGCGCCGGGTGGTGGCGTGCTGGCGGCGCTGGGTGCGGGCGAGGTGGCGCTGGCGGTGAAGTCGGACCACCTGCCGGTGGGCCATGCGCTGTTGACCGAGGCCGCGTTGCCACGGCCCGCCTGGGCCGAGGCGCCCGCGCCGATGCTTTCCCGCGTCATCACCCCGCGGTCGCAGAAGGATGACGTGCGTCTGTCGGCGGCGCTGGCCCGGCTGGCCGAGACCGACCCTGCCCTGGCCGTGGGCACGGCGGATGAGGGCGGCGCGGCGGTGTTGCGCGTGCAGGGGCCGATGCACCTGCGCCGCGTGCTGGCCCTGCTGACCGACGACTTCGGCGTGCCGGTCGATGACACGTCCGAAGGCGGCCACTTCCGCGAAACCGCCACGGCCCGCATCGAACATGCGCACCGCCACCGCAAGCAGACCGGCGGGGCCGGGCAGTTTGCCGATGTGACCATTGTGCTGACCCCCCGCGCGCGGGGCGAAGGCTTTGCCTTCGACGAGGTGGTGAAGGGTGGCGCCGTGCCGCGCAATTATTTCGACGCGGTCGAGGCGGGCGCGCGCGATGCGCTGGCGCGGGGGCCCTTGGGGTTTCAGGTGGTCGACGTGGGCGTGACGCTGACCGACGGCAAGCACCACGCCGTGGACAGTTCGGACCACGCCTTCCGCACCGCGGCCCGTGCCGCCGTGCGCGAGGCGCTGGAGAAGGCCGGGCCGGTGCTGCTGCAGCCCATCCTGCGGGTAGCGGTGCAGGTGCCTGCGGTGTTCACCGGGTCGCTGGTGCCGCTGTTCGCCGGGCTGAAGGGCCATGTGATCGGGTTCGAGGCCGACCCGGCGCAGCGCGGCTGGGACGTGTTCCGCGCGCTGCTGCCGGAATTGGCCGTGGCCGACCTGCACCCGGCGCTGGCCGGGGCCACGCAGGGCACGGCCCGCTTCACCGCCGCCTTCGACCACTACGAAGAGGTCTGGGGCCGCGAGGCCGAGGCGGTGACGAAGGCGCGGCAGGCGGCGCTGGCGGCGGGTTGACGGCAGCATTGCATTCATGACACGCCGCCGTGGCAGGCATGTGCCAAGCCACGGGGACAGGGAATGGACCGGATCGAGCGCTGGCTGGCGGACCTGTCGCCGCGGGCGGGGTTGTTCGTGGTGGCATTTCTGGCGCTGCTGGCGTTTCTGCCCGGCTTTGTGGCCCTGCCGCCGGTGGACCGCGACGAGGCGCGCTTTGCCGTGTCGTCGCGGCAGATGCTGGAAACGGGCGACCCGATCGACATTCGTTTCCAGGACGGCACCCGCTACAAGAAACCGGTGGGCATCTACTGGATGCAGGCGGCCGCCGTGGCGGCGACAGGGCCTGCCGAGGGTGCGCCGATCTGGCGCTATCGCTTGCCCTCGCTTTTGGCCGCGGTGCTGGCCGCGGTGCTGACGGCGCGGATCGCGCAGCTGTTCGGCGGCGCGCGGGCAGGGCTGCTGGCGGGCCTGTGCATGGCGGGCATGTTCGTGCTGGGCGCCGAGGCGCGGCTGGCCAAGACCGACGCGGTGGTGCTGCTGACGGTGCTGGCAGCGCAATTGTCGCTGGCGCGGCTGTGGCTGGGCACCGGCCAGGGCCTCGCGCCGGGGCTGCGGCTGGGCCGCGGGCAGGCGGCGCTGTTCTGGGCGGCCACGGGGATTGGCCTTCTGGTGAAGGGGCCTGTGGGCCTGCTGTTTGTGGCGCTGACGGCCGTGGTCCTGTCGGTGCGGGCACGGGGTCTGCGCTGGCTTCTGGGCCTGCGGCCGCTGGCGGGGCTGGCGCTGGTGCTGCTGATTGTCGTGCCGTGGTATGTGGCGATCACGCTGAAGGCGGGCAGCGCCTTCTGGGACGAGGCGCTGGGGCGCGACCTGTTGGGCAAGGTGGCACACGGGCAGGAAGGGCACGGGGCGCCACCGGGATACTATGCGCTGACCGGCTGGCTGGCCTTCTTCCCGGCCTCGGTCGCGCTGGCGCTGGGTCTGCCTGCCATCTGGCGCGGGCGGTCCACGGCGGGGGTCGTGTTCGCGCTGGCCTGGTTCGTGCCCGGCTGGCTGGTGTTCGAGGCGGTCAGCACCAAGCTTCTGCACTATACCCTGCCCGCGCTGCCGGGGCTGGCGCTGGCGGTGGCGCTGGTGTGGGACCGGGTGTTGCGCGAACCCCTGTCGCGCTGGGCGGCGGGGCTGGCCCTTGTCGTGGCGCTGCTGCCGGTGGCGGTGCTGGTGGCACTGATGGTGCAGCACATCGCGCCGGTGCCGTGGGGGCCGCTGGCCTTGGGCGTTGCCGGGCTGTCGCTGGGGTTCGTGGTGTTTCTTTGGGCACAGCGGCGGACCTGCGGGGCGGTGGCCCTGGCGGGGCTGTGGCTGGCGGGGGCCGCCTTTCAGGGCGCCGTCGTCTACAGCCTTGCCCGCACGCCATCGCTGTTCCCTGCCCCCGCCATCCTGACGGTGGCCCGTAGCGCCGCCTGCCCCGCACCGACACTGTTCGTGGCGGGATATGCCGAGGCGTCGATGGTGTTCCTGTCGCCCGGTCCGGTGCGCTTTGTGCCAGAGGCAGAGGCGATGGCGGCCCTGGCGGGCGGGGGGTGCGCGCGGGCGGTGGTTCCCGTGGGAACGGCCGGAGACGGGCGCCTGCTGGGCCGGGTGCAGGGCATCAACCTTGGCACAGGTCACCCGCTGGACCTGGCCGTCTATGCCCCCTGAGGCATCGCCTCGCGCTGCCAGCCGGACGCAAACTCGACCCTTTCGCAGCCCGCGAACCGCGCCATCCGGTCCAGCTCGGCCTCCAGCCGCGCCATGCGACCCGCGCCGAAGGCCACGCCCCGCTCGGGCCACAGGGCGCGCACCGCCAGCACCCCGCGGTCACGCTGCGCCTTCATGTCGATGCGCCCGACCAGCCGTGCCCCTTCCAGCAGCGGAAACACGTAGTACCCGTACTGCCGCTTCGCCTCGGGCACGAACACCTCGATGCGGTAGAAGAACCCGAACAGACGTTCGGCCCGGTCGCGGTCGCGCAGTGCGGGGTCAAAGGGCGACAGCACGCGAAGGCGGCCGGGCGGTTCGGCCACCCTTGCGGCCTCGGCCACCACGTCCGGCCGTGCAAGGCACCGCCGCCGCGCGCCGTCGGCACCTTCCACCTCGATCTCCACCACGTCGCCCCGCATCAGCGCGGCGGCACACCAGTCGCGCGCCTCAACCGGCGTTACCGCCTTCCAGAAGGCCGCGATCTCGCCCGAGGTGGCAAAGCCCAGCCGGTCCAGCGCGGCGTTCATGGCCCAGTCCACCGTTTCTTCCGCGCCTACCTCGCGTGCCAGATGCGTGGCCGGGATCACCCGCTCGGTCAGGTCATAGACCTTGCGGAACCCCTCGCGCCGCAGGATCGACAGCCGCCCGGTATGCCACAGCCATTCCAGCGCCGCCTTCGATGGATGCCAGTCCCACCAGCCGCCCTTCGACCTTGCCTCGTCCTCGCCCACATCGGCGGTGGTCACCGGCCCCTGTGCCGCGATCCGGTCCAGGATCGTGTCCAGCATGCCTTCATGCGCATCGCCCACCCATTTGCGCCACTGGTCCACGCGGGTGTCGGCATAGCGGCGGAACCGGTGCCGCCAGTAGGGAAACAGATGCACCGGCAGCACCGATGCGTCATGCGTCCAGTGCTCGAACAGCGCGCGGTCGCGGTCATGCAGCCGCTCCAGCGCCGCCGGGCGATAGGTGGGGCGGCGCGCGAACAGGATCATGTGATGCGCCCGATCGACGGTGTTGATGCTGTCCACCTGCACGAAGCCCAGCCGGTCGACCAGCGCCGCCAGATCGGCCCCGGTGGCCGCGCCCTGCGGCGGTTCGGCCAGCGCGTGACGGTCCAGAAACAGGCGGCGGGCGGCGGCGTTGGACAGAAGGGGCAGGGTCATGACGCAAGCCTGACCATGCCGCATCTTGCCGGTCAACCGGCCCTGCGGTGCCGCGCGGCCCAGGCGGGGTGCAGGTCGCCGGGCATCGGCTGGGCCAGGTACACCGCGCGGGCAATGGCGCGCGACAGGCAGCAGGCCGCGGCATGGCCCAGCGCAAAGGTATCCTCAACCGCCGTCGCCGGTCCGCCACCAGTGGCCACGCCGAACACAAGGTCGCCGTCCATCGGCGTGTGCGAAGGCACCAGCGCCCGCGCCATGCCGTCATGCGCCGCCACGGCCATGCGCTGCGCCTGTGCCTGCGTCAGCGCGGCATCGGTGGCGACGATGGCGATGGTGGTTGCCTCGCCCCGCCGTTTCATCGCCACCGGTTCGGCATCGGCCGGAAAGGCCGGGGGCAGGCCGAAGCCGCCGAACTCGCCCCCCAGCTCCCACGGGGCGGCCCAGAACCACGGGCCATCTCCCACCGTGGCCGACCCCAGCGCGTTCACCGCCACCAGCGCGCCCACCGTCACCCCCGACGCCAGCACCGCCGAGGCCGACCCAAGGCCGCCCTTCCAGGTGGACGTCGCCGCGCCGTACCCCGCCCCCGCCGACCCCAGGGCAAAATCAGGTCCGGCGGCATCGAACGCCCGGCGTCCCAGCGCCGGATAGGGGTTGTCGCGCCAGTCCTTGTCGCCGCCGTTCAACAGGTCGAACAGGATCGCCCCCGGCACGATGGGCACCGCCACCGGCCCCACCGGAAAGCCCCGGCCTGCGTCGCGCAGCGCCGCCATCACGCCCCCGCAGGCATCCAGCCCGAACGCCGACCCGCCCGACAGCACCAGCGCATCCACCTGTTGCACCAGCCGGTCGGGCGCCAGAAGGTCGGTTTCGCGCGTGCCCGGCGCCCCGCCCATCACGCTGACCGCCGCGGTGAACGGCGCTTCGCCGGTCAACACCGTGACGCCCGACCGCAATGCAATGTCCTGCGCGTTGCCCACCCGCAGCCCCGCGACATCGGTAATCAGGTTGCGCGCACCCGGTCGCATCGGCACCTCTCCTTGTGCGCCCGTCACGGCGCTGCCATACCGACCCTAGGGCAGGGGAGAGCGCGATGCAAAAGGTGGCAGTGATCACGGCGGGCGGATCGGGCATGGGCGCCGGTGTGGCGCGCAGGCTGGCGGCCGATGGCTATGCCGTGGGCATCCTGTCCTCGTCGGGCAAGGGGCAGGCTCTGGCGGAATCGCTGGGCGGTGTGGGGGTGACGGGGTCAAACCAGTCGACCGATGACGTGCAGCGGCTGGTCGATGCCGTGATGGCCCGCTTTGGCCGCATCGATGTTCTGGTGAACAGCGCGGGCCACGGCCCCCGCGCGCCGCTGGTCGAGATCACCGACGAAGTCTGGCATCAGGGGTTCGACATCTACTTCCTGTCGGCCGTCCGCCCCATCCGCGCGGTGACTCCGGTGATGCTGGCGCAAGGCGGCGGCAGCATCGTGAACATCACCACCTTTGCCACCTTCGAGCCCGACCCGGCCTTCCCCACCAGCGGCGTCGCCCGCGCGGGGCTGGCGGCCTTCGTCAAGCTGTACGCCGACCAGTACGCGGCCCGCGGCATCCGCATCAACAACGTGCTGCCCGGCTTCATCGACAGCCTGCCCGAGCGCGAGGCCTTCCGCGCCCGCATCCCCATGTGCCGCTATGGCCGCGTCGACGAGATCGCGGCAACGGTGGCCTTCCTGGCGTCGGACGGCGCGGGCTACATCACCGGGCAGAACCTGCGGGTCGACGGCGGGGTCACCCGGTCGGTGTAGGCTGGGCCAACGGATGGAAGGCTCCCGATCCGCCGTTGCTATGCATGGGGCCGATCGGACGCAGTGTTGTGGGGCAGCCATGCGGACCTCGCTGCCGTCGGCCTTATGCCGCTTTCGGGAACGGCTCGGTTTCGATGCAGTTAAGCAGATAGATTTTTTGTCGATCATGGATTGACATGTTCACGTAATCTGACCGCCGTACGTAAGGAGAATGGCTTAGTTGGGATGGGTTTAGGGAACGTCTGATCAAAGCGTTGGGCTGCGCCGGGATGGCAGCGTGATTGCCCTGGCAGGCGGCAGACGAGGTTTTGTGGCCGGGTATCGCGGTTTCAGGCCCGCCGCAGTGGCGGTTTCTCGTTTTTCGGGCAGCACTGTCCTCATGCCATCAGCTTTCGTCGCACCAGGAACAGGTTGCCGAGTGCGAACAGGGTGAAGAGTGAGGCGCAAGCGCCATTGGTCCGAGCGCAGCGCCGAACGCGCGGTTCCTGGCCAGCCCCTTGTAGCGGGTCTTCGCATGGCCGAACTTGCGCTTGATGACGCGGAAGGGGTGCTCGACCCTGGCCCTGGCCCTGACCATGGCGATGCGGCGGTTGATCTGCGCGTCGACCGGATGCAGTTCACCGCCCTTGGGGGCCTTGCGCATGACACCCCAGACCTTGCCCGGCCCCGTGAAGGCGGCCTCGCGTTCGGCACTCACGTATCCGTCGCCATTGTCGCTCGGACCAATGGCGCTCCAATGGCAACTCGGCCCCGACCGAGGTTTCATCGCCGTGCAGCAGTTCGTCCCAGACCTGACTGTCGTGGAGCTTCGCTGTCGAGGTCTCCAGGCTGTGCACCGTGCCGCTGTCCACATCGACGCCGATGTGCGCGTTTGTCGGGAAATTGATCCACTGGATCAATTTCTGATCCTCCTCACTGCCGAAATACCCGTCGTTGCCCTTCTTGGTGGACGACATCTCGGGGTCGCGCGCGCGGGCCTTGTTCTTCGTCGAGGCGTTCGCCATGTCACTCGAACCAGTGGCGTTCCATGGCTCACCGCCGATGATCGTGGCGTCAACCAAGGTCCCCGACCGCAGCGTGATCCCCTTGTCGGCCAGATGCGCGTTCACCTCCGCAAAGATCGCCTCGGTCAGCCCGTGCCGCTCCAGCAGGTGGCGGAAGTTCAGGATGGTCGTCTCGTCGGGAATGCGGTCATCGCCCAGCTCGATCCCGGCAAAGCGGCGCATCGCCTCGCTGTCATACAGCGTCTCCTCGGCCATCGGATCGCTCAGCGCATACCAGTTCTGCAGGAAATACACCCGCAACATGGTTTCCAGGGGCATCGGCGGGCGGCCACCCTTCGGCCCGGCCTTGGGGTAATGCGGCACGACCAGCGCCAGAAGTCTCGTCCACGGCACCACAGCCTCCATCTCGGCCAGAAACTGCTCGCGCCGCGTCTGCGCCTTCTTCATCGCATCGCGAAGACCGGGAAAGGCAGGTTGCTTCGGCATCGGCAGGGCTCCTTGCGGGGATGCCAAAGTCTACCAGATCAGGCGGAAAGTGGCAGGTTTTTCAGACGTTCCTTTACTCCCGCCATCCGCCTTGCAAGCTTCGAAACACAATTGTTCGGCTACGAGGTCACGCCACCCGCATCTCCCCCACCGACCCGTCCGCCAGGTTTGCGAAGGTCAAGCGGCCGTCGTCGCCGGCCACAAGCTGCTCCTTGGCGTTCAGCAGCTCGATGCCGCAGACCGCGCCGGTTTCGTCCACATCGACGTGGAAATCCGAGGTGATGCGCAGCGTTTCCACCGTGCCTTGCACCGTGCGCAGGTGGATGTAGGCGATGTTGGCGCGGGGGTCGTGGGTGATCTGCATGGACCCTCTCAGAAATACTTCACAAGCACGGTGATGGCGAGCCAGCCGTCCTCGTCGACAGCATAGACTTCCAGTTGCTTGGCGTCGAAGGGTTTGCCGCGTCAGTCCCACGGGCCGGGGAAGTTGCGGCGAAAGGCGGTGCGGCCGTGCTTGGCGGGGAAGGTCTCGCCGTTTGCGAGGGTGGCAAGCACCTCGTCGGCTGTGGCGCCACGTTCGATGGCGCGCGCAAGGGCGTGGGGGTGCAGGCGGGGCGTCACGAATCCATCTTCAACGCGCTTATGAACGCCGTCTGCGGGATCTCGACCTTGCCGAACTGGCGCATCCGCTTCTTGCCCTCTTTCTGCTTTTCCAAGAGCTTCTTCTTCCGCGTCGCGTCGCCCCCATAGCACTTCGCCGTCACGTCCTTGCGCATCGCCGACAGCGTTTCGCGGGCGATCACCCTTGCGCCGATGGCGGCCTGGATGGGGATCTTGAACATGTGGCGGGGGATCAGTTCCTTCAGTTTCTCCACCATCGCGCGGCCGCGCATCTCGGCCCGGTCGCGGTGGACCATCATCGACAGCGCGTCCACCGGCTCGTCGTTCACCAGGATCGACATCTTCACGAGGTAGTCCTCGCGGTAGCCCGTCAGCGTGTAGTCAAAGCTGGCGTAGCCGCGGGTGACACTCTTCAGGCGGTCGTAGAAGTCGAACACCACCTCGTTCAGCGGCAGGTCGTATTCGACCATCGCGCGGGACCCGGCATAGGTGAGGTTCAGCTGGATGCCCCGGCGGTCCTGGCAGAGCTTCAGGATGTCGCCCAGGTATTCGTCGGGCACCAGGATGGTGGCCTTGATCCGCGGCTCCTCGATGCGTTCCACCAGCGCGGGGTCGGGGAAATCGGCGGGGTTGTGCAGTTCCATCTGGTCGCCGCTGCGCAGGTAGATGTGATAGACGACCGAGGGCGCGGTGGTGATCAGGTCAAGGTCGTATTCGCGTTCCAGCCGGTCGCGGATGACTTCGAGGTGGAGGAGGCCAAGGAAGCCGCAGCGGAAGCCGAAGCCGAGCGCGGCGGAGGTTTCCATTTCGGAGGAGAAGGAGGCGTCGTTCAGCGAGAGTTTCTCGATGGCGTCGCGCAGGTTCTCGAAATCGGCGGCATCGACGGGGAAGAGCCCGCAGAAGACCACCGGTTGCGCGGGTTTGAAACCCGGCAGCGCCTGTTCGCAGCCGCGGCGTTCGTGGGTGATGGTGTCGCCCACACGGGTGTCGCGCACCTGCTTGATGCTGGCCGTGAAGACGCCGATTTCGCCGGGGCCCAGTTCGGGGGTGTCCACCATCTGCGGCTTCAGCACCGAAAGCCGGTCGAGGCCGTAGACGGCGTTGGTGGCCATCATGCGCACGCGGTCACCCCGGCGCAGGACGCCGTCCATCACGCGGACCATGACGACGACGCCGAGGTAGGGGTCATACCAGCTGTCCACCAGCATGGCCTTCAGCGGCGCGTCACGGTCGCCCTTGGGGGCAGGCAGGCGGGTGACGATGGCTTCCAGCACCTCGGGGATGCCGAGGCCGGTCTTTGCCGAGATGGGGACGGCGTTGCTGGCATCCAGCCCGATCACGTCCTCGATCTGCGCCTTCACCCGCTCGGGGTCGGCGGCGGGAAGGTCGATCTTGTTCAGGACGGGGACGATTTCGTGGCCCGCGTCCAGCGCGTGGTAGACGTTGGCCAGCGTCTGCGCCTCGACCCCCTGCGAGGCATCGACCACCAGAAGCGAGCCTTCGACGGCGCGCATCGAGCGGCTGACCTCATAAGCGAAGTCGACGTGGCCTGGGGTGTCGATCAGGTTCAGGATGTAGGTCTGGCCGTCGCGCGCGGGGTATTCGATGCGCACGGTGTTGGCCTTGATGGTGATGCCGCGCTCGCGCTCGATATCCATCGAGTCGAGGATCTGCTCCTTCATGTCGCGCTCGGCCACCGTGCCGGTCAACTGGATGAGCCGGTCGGCCAGGGTGGATTTGCCGTGGTCGATGTGCGCCACGATACTGAAGTTGCGGATGAGGTGCAGGTCGGTCATGGCGGGGCATATAGCCTGCCGCGGGCGGGGCGGAAAGCGGGGTTCCCGTTGATTGCGCGGCCTTTGTTGTTGGGGTGTGGCAGGACCGGCGGACGCGGCATGGGGCGGGCGCAGCGGCGGCAGCCGGGGTGTGTCTTTTCTGCCGGGAAGCAGGCGGCGGGCGGGCGGTTTGGCGGCGCCGCGGTGGCGGAATTGCGGCGGCAATGTGGCGGCGCGGGGGACGCCGCTAGGGGTTGTGGGCGCCCTTGGTATTGCGCCGCAAGCTGTTGGAGTGGCGCGGTTTTCTGCCAAAGGTCTGTCGCGGCGATTGAAACGTGTTGCCCGAATCAGGCATACTGTTTCCAATGAACGACTGGTGGCGCAGCGGTTGCATGCCACCGGCACACACGAGGCAGAGCATGATCCGTACCGTTCTGGCGGCCACCATGGTGGCGCTGACTGTTTCCCTGGTGGCCAGCCTGGCGCATGCCGGCCCCATTCAGAACGCCTGCAACCGGTCGGACCGGCGCGCGGCGAACCCTTCGGTCTGTGCCTGCATCCAGCAGGCCGCCGACATGACGCTGCGGTCTTCGGAACAGCGGCGCGCTGCCAAGTTCTTCACCGACCCCGATGAGGCGCAGCGCGTGCGCATGTCCGACAGCGTGCGCGACGACGAGTTCTGGGAGCGGTACCGCAACTTCGGCTCGACCGCCGAGGCGGTCTGCGGCTGACCTGCAGGTTCAGTACCCGCGCGCCATGTCCACCTGGTGCAGGAACGGCTGGCCCGCCTGACCGCGGCGGATGTTTTCGGCCACCACGCGGCTGGCCGTGACGGGGTTGGTTTCGGCCGCGATGTGGGGGGTAACCGTCACGCGGGGGTGTGCCCAGAAGGGGTGGTCCTGCGGTAGGGGTTCCACCCGGAACACATCCAGCGTGGCATGGCCCACCTGCCCGCTGTCCAGCGCCGCCAGCAGGGCCGCATCGTCAATCAGGTGGCCGCGGCCCGGGTTCACGATGACCGCGCCGCGCGGCAGCAGGGCCAGCGTGCGGGCATTCAGGATGTTCTCGGTCTGCGGCGTTTTCGGCAGCAGCAGCACCAGGATTTGCGCCGTGGTCAGCGCCTGCGCCAGCCCTTCGTCGCCGTGCAGGCAGTGCAGGCCGGGCACCGGTTTGGGCGTGCGGCTCCACCCCGTGACGGGGAAGTTCAGGTATGACAGGGCGCGCGCCGCCGACTGGCCGAGTTCGCCGAAGCCCAGGATGGTGACCGGGCGTTCGCGGGCAAAGCGGGGAGGCTGTTCGTCCCAGTGATGGCCGGGGTTGTGGATGAACCGGTCAAGCCCGAGGTGGTGGCGCAGCACATGCCCGGTGACCCATTCGGTCATCGATTCGGTCATGGCCGGATCGACCATGCGGCACAAGGGCATGGTCAGCGTGGGGTTGCCGACGATGCGTTCCACCCCGGCCCAAAGGTTCAGCACTGCGCGGGCGCGGGTGAAGGGGGTGAAGTCGGTGACGGGCGCGTTGGGGGCGTAGACGATGTAGTCGGCCATTGAAGGGTCGGGCGCGGTGTCCGAAAGGGCGGCGTCGATGCCCGCTTCGGCCAGCGCACGGGTCAGCGGTTCGCGGTAGCGATGCCACAGCGGGGTGGCGGCGAAGAACACGTTTACGGGCATGCGGCGCGGCCTTTCCTGGCGGGGACCGGGCCGTGATAGGGGGAGCAGGACCGGGTGTAAACAGGGATGCCGGCGTGTCCCACGGTGGGACAGATGTGGCGTTTGTTTTATTTCAATGGGTTGCGGGCGCGCGTTTACCCAGGAACGCCCCACGTGTGGTGTCACCCGGCGGCGGCGTTCACGGCAAGGGCCAGGATGACCGTGTTGGTGGTGAAGGCCGCGATGCCGTGCACCAGCACTGCGCGGCGCATCCGCGACGAAGTGACCGTCACGTCGGACACCTGGGCCGTCATGCCCACGGTAAAGGCGAAGTACAGGAAATCGGTTGCGTCAGGTTCCTGCGCGCCGGGAAACGCCAGCCCGCCGTGGTCGGCACCCTGGGCCGGCGTGTAGTAGAGGTGGGCGTAGTGCAGCGCGGCCAGCGTGTTGAGCGTGGCCCAGCCCAATGGCAGCGCGGCCAGTGCCAGTGCCGTTTCCATGGCCCCCGTGTCGCTGCGGTTGAGCGCAAGGAAGATGGCCCAAAGGCTGCTGCCGATGGCCAGCGCGGCCAAGAGGAAGATCAGCCCCGCGCCTTCGTCGGCATCGGCGGCGCGGCGGCGCAGGGCATCGGGGGCAAGCCCGGCCAGCGGGATGCACAGCGCAAGATAGCACAGAAACAGCGCGTCGGTGGCGGGCAGGATGGCGCGGGTGGCGGGCAGCCCTGTTGCCATGGTGGCCGCCAGCACGGCCACCCCGGCGCCCAGCGCGATCAGGAACCGGGCGTGGCGGCGGATCATCGGGCGCGGTGGATGTGGGCGCTTTGCACCAGCCCGAAGGCCGCGAGCATCACCAGCATGGCCGAGCCGCCCCAGGACAGGAAGGGCAGCGGAATGCCCACCACCGGCGCCATGCCCATGACCATGGACAGGTTGATGGCCAGGTAGAAGAAGAAGTTGGCGGCGATGCCGAGGATCAGCAGTTGCGAGAAGCGGTCGCGGTTCTGGATGGCCGAAGCCACGCAGAAGGCGATGAGCAGGGCGTAGAGGATGAGCAGCGAGAAGGCGCCGACAAAGCCGAATTCCTCGGCCAGGGTCGTGAAGATGAAGTCGGTGTGCTTTTCGGGCAGGAAGTTCAGCCGCGACTGGGTGCCCTGCATGAAGCCCCGCCCCGTCCAGCCGCCCGAGCCCAGCGCGATCTTGGCCTGGATGATGTTGTAGCCCGCACCCAGCGGGTCGGCGGTGGGATCCAGGAAGGTGTCGATGCGGCGGTACTGGTAGTCGTGCAGGAACTGCCAGGGCGTGCCGCGAAAGGCGAAGACGCCGGCAACGGCGCCCGCGCCCAGGCCGATGACCACAAGGAAGTACCACACCGACACGCCCGCCAGGAACATCACCATGCCGCCGCCCATGAGCAGCATCAGCGCGGTGCCGAGGTTGGGCTGCATGAGCACGAGGATGGTGGGGATGACGATGATGACCACGGGCAGAAGCACCCACAGGGGGCGCGAGGTGCGGCGGGTATCGAGCCAGTCGTAGTAGGCGGCCAGCATCATCACCAGCGCGAACTTCATCATCTCGGAGGGCTGGATCACCAGCGGGCCGATTTCCAGCCAGCGCTGTGCGCCCATGCCCACCGAGCCCACGAATTCGACCGCCACCAGCAGGATCAGGCACAGCACGTAGGCGATGCCCGACAGGCCGCGCCAGACCCAGATGGGGGTGAAGGCAACCGCGAACATGATGACAAGGCCTGCGGCAAAGCGGATCATCTGGGGCATGGCCCAGGTTTCCAGCCGGCCCCCCGCGACCGAGTAGAGCATCAGGAAGCCGACCGAGGCGACGGCGATGAGCAGCACCACGATGGCCCAGTTCACGTACAGGACCTTGGACAGGCCCGTGGGCACGGTCTTCACGCGGTATTCGAGGAAACTCATGCGCGCACCCCTAGGCCCGCGTCAGCGTGGGGGGGCCGCCCTGGGGCGGGCGCAGGGGCAGTTCCTTGTGCATCGATTCAATCCGGTTGCGCTGCGATGACGGATAGGCCGACAAGGGCGGGATGCCGCCGGTCAGGGCGCGCAGGATGGCATCGCGGGCGATGGGGGCGGCCGCGGTGGAGCCGCCGCCGCCGTGTTCCACCACCACCGCCACGGCGTACTTCGGGCGGTCGTAGGGCGCATAGCCCACGAACAGCGCGTGGTCGCGGCGGTTCCACGGCAGCTGGTCATTCGACACCACGCCGCGGGCGCGTTCGGCGGCGCTGATGTTGCGCACCTGGCTGGTGCCGGTCTTGCCCGCCATCTGCAGCGTCTCGTCCACGATGCGGCTGCCCTTGGCGGTGCCGTGGGCGCCGTTGACCACGGCGTTCATGCCTTCGCGCACCAGCCGCAGGTGTTCGGGGTCGATCCCCAGGTCGGGGGCTTCGGGCACTTCGACCGGCTTGTTGTCGATCATGTGGATCAGCCGCGGCGCCACCGCGCGGCCGGTGGCGATGCGCGCCGTCATCACCGCCAGCTGCAGCGGCGAGGTGAGCACGTAGCCCTGCCCGATCGAGGCGTTGACGGTGTCGCCGATGCGCCAGTCCTGCTTGTGGCGTTCCGCCTTCCACGCCTTGTTGGGCATGATGCCGTCGGTGATGGCCGACATCGGCAGGTCGTGGCGCTGGCCCAGGCCCAGCTTGCGGCCCATTTCGGCGATGGCGTCGATGCCTGCCTTCAGGGCGATATCGTAGTAGAACACGTCGCAGCTTTCCGACAGCGAGCGTTCCAGCCCGACCGTACCGTGCCCACCGCGTTTCCAGCAGTGGAAGCGGCGCCCGCCGACTTCGTAGAGCCCGGGGCAGCGCACGGCGACGCTGGGGGCGATGGCGCCCGAGGCAAGGGCCGCCAGTGCCGTGACCATCTTGAAGGTGGACCCTGGCGGGTAGGCGCCCTGCACGGCCTTGTTGGCCAGCGGGCGGTGGTCGTGTTCTGTCAGCAGGTCGTAGTCGGTTTGCGAGATGCCGCGGACAAAGAGGTTGGGGTCGAACGAGGGCGAGGATACGCAGGCCACGAGGTCGCCGTTGGTGACGTCGATCACCACGCAGGCGGCGCTTTCTTCGCCCAGCCGGGCTTGCACGTAGTTCTGCACGTCGGCGTCGATGGTCAGGCGGATGTCGCGGCCGGCCGTGCCTTCCTGCCGGTCAAGTTCGCGCATCACGCGGCCTGTCACGTTCACCTCGACGCGGCGGTGGCCGGCGGTGCCGCGCAGGGCGTCCTCCATCCAGCGCTCGGTTCCGACCTTGCCGATCTGGAAATCGGGGGTCGTCAACAGTGGGTCGGGGTCCTGCAGGCCCGCAAGGTCTTTCTCGGAGACCGGGCCGACATAGCCCACCACATGCGCAAAGTCGCTGTCGCGCGGATAAAGCCGCGACAGGCCGACCTCGGGCGTGACGCCGGGCAGGGCGGGGGCGTTCAGCGCGATCTTCGACACCTCGTCCCACGGCAGGCGGTCTGCCACCACGATGGGCTGGGGGCTGCGGCGTTTCGCCTCTTTCAGCGCGGTTTCGAAATCGGCGGGCGTCAGCGGCATGATGGCGGCGATGCGGTGCAGCACGTCCTGCGCGTCGGTGGTGTCTTCGCGGTTGATGACCACGCGGTAGTTCTGTTCGTTGCCCGCGATCAGTTTTCCGTTGCGGTCCTGGATCAGGCCGCGGGCGGGGGGGATGAGGCGGATCGACACGCGGTTGTCTTCGGCCAGCAGGCGGAATTCGTCGGCCTTCTCGATTTGAAGGTACCGCATGCGGGTGCCCAGCACGGCCACGAAGGCGGCCATGGCGCCGCCCATCAGCAGCGCGCGGCGGTTCACGCGGCGGGCGGTTTCCTCGGTGTCGCGGGGCGTTCGTCTCACAGCCGTCTCCCGAAGGCGTCAACCTCGCCGGTCAGTGGCTTGCGCAGGCCCAGGGCCACCTGCAGCCCGCCCGCCACCAGCGGATAGAACAGGGCCGACATCACCGTCTGCGCGAAAGCATAGCCGAAACCGGGCTGGTCTAGGAAGGCCAGGGCCATCACAAGCCGGTAGGCCACCAGCATGGCGAACATCACCACGGCCACCAGGAACCATTCTGCCAGAAACCCCAGCTGGCGCGTCAGTGCAGCACGGCCGCGCAGGAATTCGGTGGCCAGCACCACCAGTGCGGCCCACAGGCCGGGCGGGCGCATGAGGAGGAGGTCCTCGGCCAGCACCACGGCGGCAATCAGCAGGGCAGGCAGGAAGTCGGGGCGGCGCGACACCCAGGCCAGCGAGAGACACAGCATCAGGTCGGGGCCGGGAAAGCCGCCGGCGGTGCCGCCCAGCGGCAGGATGCGGACGAACAGCACCAGTGCGGCCAGGCCCACGAAGGCGGCGCGATAGGTCCAGAGCTGGGCGGCGGCGGGGTCAATCACCGGCGGCCTGCCCTTCGGCCAGCGGCGATGGTGGGTCTTCGGCGGCGTCGCCTGATGGTGTGGGCGAAGCGGGGGTTGCGCCTGCGGCGGGGTCGGTTTCGGCGTCGGTCACCGGGGCGGCGGTGACGGGCGGGGCGATCAGCCCGGCAGGGTCGGTGATGGGCTCGATTTCGTGGCTGCGCAGCACGCGCAGGAATTCCAGCCGTTCGTAATCGGCCGCCAGCCGCACCCGCGGCCGCCCGTCGGTGCCCTTCGCCACGGACCCCACCAGAAGGTCGGCCGGGAAAACCACGCCGTCGCCCGAGGTGACCACCTGATCGCCGGGGCGGACAAGGTCGGGGACCTCGATGAATTCCAGCAGCGGGGCAGGCGTGTTGTCGCCGGACAAAAGCGCCTTCTGCCCCGAAGGCAGGATGGTGACGGGGACGCGGCTGTTGGTGTCCGTCAGCAGGATCACCCGGCTGGTGCGGCTGCCGACCCCGGCAATGCGGCCCACCAGGCCGATGCCGTCCATCGTTGCCCAGCCATCGCGGATGCCATCGCGCAGGCCCACGTTCAACAGCACCGACTGGCGGAAGGGCGAGCCCGCATCGGCCAGCACCACGCCCGACACATGCGTCAGACGCGGGTCAAGCCGGACCTGGTTCAGGTCCATCAGGCGGGCGTTCTTCTGTTCCAGCTGAAGTGCGGCCTCTTTCCACGCCTTCATCTGCTGCAGTTCGCGCTTCAGTTCCTGGTTCTGTTCGTGGATGCGCGCGTAGGACTGGAAGTCGTCCAGCATGTTCATGACCTTGGTCACCGGCACCAAGGCCCAGTCCATGCTGGGCACCACGGCATCGACCAGCGCGGTGCGGATGCGTTCCACCCGCGGGCTGTCGATGCGCCACAGAAGGAACAGCGCCAGCAGGACCACGACCAGCACACCCACCAGGATGCGCCGTACGGGGCGGGCGAAGTCCTCGGGTGATGCGGTGTTCCTTGCCAAGCGTCTGGCCCCGTTCTTGGCCCCCGCAGGGTCAGCTGTCGTAGTCGATCACATGCCGCAGCTGTTTTTCGTATTCCAGCGCCTTGCCGGTACCCAGCGCAACACAATTCAGCGATTCGTTGGCCACCGAAATGGACAGGCCGGTCTGTTCGCGCAAGCTGAGGTCGAGGTCGCCCAAGAGCGCGCCCCCGCCGGTCAGCATGACGCCGCGGTCCACGATGTCGGCCGCAAGGTCAGGCGGGGTGGCTTCCAGCGCCTGCATCACTGCGTCGCAGATCTGCTGGACGGGTTCGGCCAGCGCCTCGGCCACCTGGGCCTGGTTGATCTCGGTTTCCTTGGGCACGCCGTTCAGAAGGTCGCGCCCGCGGATGTGCAGCGCCTGGCCGCGACCGTCATCGGGCATGCGGGCGGTGCCGATGCTGGTCTTGATTCGCTCGGCGGTGGATTCGCCGATCAGAAGGTTCTGGTGGCGGCGCAGATAGTTCACGATGGCTTCATCCATGCGGTCACCGCCGACGCGGACGGAACGGGCATAGACGATGTCACCCAGCGACAGCACCGCGACCTCGGTGGTGCCGCCGCCGATGTCGACCACCATGTTGCCGGTGGGGTCGGTGATGGGCATGCCGGCGCCGATGGCGGCGGCGATGGGTTCGGCAATAAGGCCCGCCCGCCGGGCCCCGGCCGACAGCACCGACTGGCGGATGGCGCGCTTTTCCACCGGCGTGGCCCCGTAGGGCACGCAGACGATGATCTTGGGCTTCGAGAAGGTCGTGCGCTTGTGCACCTTGCGGATGAAATGCTTGATCATTTCTTCCGCGGTGTCGAAGTCGGCAATGACGCCGTCGCGCATGGGCCGGATGGCCTCGATGCTGCCGGGTGTGCGGCCCAGCATCAGCTTGGCATCCTCGCCCACGGCCAGCACCTGCTTCTTGCCGTCCTTCACGTGGTAGGCCACGACAGAAGGTTCGTTCAGCACGATGCCCTTGCCGCGCACGTACACCAGGGTGTTCGCGGTCCCAAGGTCGATAGCCATGTCTGACGCGAAAAGACCGCCCCAAGCTGCCATTTCTTACCTTTCTTGCAAACGCATCATGCCCGCGACTCGGGGCAGGCGTCAGCAACCGCGGCTTATAGCAGCCGGGACCGCGGGGGAAAGGGCATGGGCAGCGGTGCTGGCAGCTTGACGCGCAGGGACACAAGGAGTTGTGTTGCGGCCGCGTGACGGCCCGCATTCCGACCGCCTCCGCGCCCTCCGAATGACATGCTGACACCGAAGATTCTCACAACGCTGCGCACCTATGGCCGGGCGCAGGCCATCGCCGATGTGCTTGCGGGCATTTCGGTGGCGATGGTGGCCATTCCGCTGTCCATCGCCATTGCCATTGCCAGCGGCGCCACCCCGGCGCAGGGGCTGGTGACGGCGATTGTCGGCGGGTTCCTGATTTCGGCGCTGGGCGGCAGCCGGGTGCAGATCGGCGGGCCGACCGGCGCGTTCATCGTGGTGGTTGCGGGCATCGTGGCGGTGCACGGCTATTCGGGGCTGGTGACGGCCACGTTTCTGGCCGGGCTGGTGCTGATCGTGGCCGGGTTCCTGCGGGCGGGGCGGCTGGCGGCCTTCGTGCCCGAAGCGGTGGTGAACGGCTTCACCATCGGCATCGGCATCATCATCGCCTCCAGCCAGATCAAGGACTTCTTCGGGATGACGGTTCCCGGAGAGCATGCCGACGTGCTGCACAAGCTGCCCGACCTTTGGGCGGCACGTGGCACGGTGCAATGGCCCGCGGTGGTGGTGGGTCTTGCGACGGTGGTGATGATCGTGGCGTTCCGCCGTGCCGCGCCGAAATGGCCGGGGCTGGTGGTGGCGGTGGCGCTGGGGTCGGTGCTGGCGGCGGTGCTGCCCGATGTGGCAACGGTGGCGGCGCGCTATGGCGAATTGCCCACATCGCTGCCCGCGCCCGCCTTGCCCGACATTTCGCCAGCGAAGGTGGTGGCGCTGCTGCCCAGCGTCATCACCATCGCGTTCCTTGCGGGAATCGAGTCGCTGCTGTCGGCGATGGTGGCCGACCGGATGATCGGCGGCGCGCACCGGCCGAATGCGGAACTCTTGTCGCAAGGTGTGGCCAACACCGCCTCGGCGCTGATGGGCGGGTTGCCGGCCACCGGGGCGATTGCGCGGACGGCCACGAATGTGCGCGCCGGGGGGCGGACGCCGGTGGCGGGGCTGGTGCATGCCGTGGTGATCCTGGGGATCATGCAGGTGGCCGCGCCGCTGGCCGGGCGGATGGCGATGCCCGCTTTGGCCGCGGTGCTGGTGCTGACCGCCTGGAACATGACCGAGCCGCACAAGTGGCGCGGCTACATGGCGGCGCCGGTGCCGGACCGGGTGCTGCTGGTGCTGACCTTTGCACTGACCGTGGCGGTGGACCTGACGGTGGCCATCGGTGCGGGCGTGCTGGGCGGGCTTCTGCTGCGGCTGGGCCGTGCCAGGGGCGGGCCGGAAAACCTGCCGCCGGGGGACTGAGGCTTTATTGCCGCGACGGGGCGTGCCAGTCTGGCCGCGCATGGCAAAGGAGACCGGCGATGGCGGGTGTGGAACAACGCGTGGCGCTGGTGACCGGCTGCGGCAGTCCCGGGGGGATCGGGATGGCGATTGCGCGGGCGCTGCGCGATGCCGGGGCGCGGGTTGTCATCACCTCGACCACCGAGCGCATCCATGACCGCGCGGCGGAACTGGGCGGTGTGCCCGCCTTTGTGGCCGACCTGACGGACCCGATGCGCGTGGCCGAGATGATGGTGGAGATCGCGCAGGCCGAGGGGACGCCCGAGATTGTGGTGAACAACGCGGGCATGGTGCAGACCGGGCGGCGGCTGAAGCGCGCCCGCATCGAGGCGCTGCCGCATGACGTGTTCGCCCAGCATCAGGCGCTGAACCTGACCACGGCCTTCAACGTGATCCGCGCGGCGCTGCCGCCGATGATTGCCTACAGCCGCGGGCGGATCATCAACATCGCTTCGGTGACCGGGCCGATGGTGGGGATTGAAGGGTCGGCGGGGTACATGGCCGGGAAGGCCGCGATGACCGGGCTGACGCGGGCAGTGGCGCTGGAAAATGCGCGCAACGGCATCACCTGCAACGCAGTGCTGCCGGGCTGGATTGCCACGCCATCGTCCAGCGCCAAGGAGTTGCGCGCAGGGCGGGCCAGCCCGGCGGGGCGACCGGGCACGCCCGAGGAGATTGCGCATGCGGTGCTGTTCCTGGCGGCCGACGAGGCCAGTTATGTGAACGGCGCGATGATCGTGGTGGATGGTGCCAACAGCCTGATCGAGATGAAGGGGTCGGGCGGGTACTGATCTGCGCCGTTACGGAGCCAGCAGGCGGTCGACCATGGCAGTGGTGCGGCTGTCGTTGCCGTCGGCCTGCAAAAGCGACGACAGGAACGGGTCGGTCAGGACCGAGCCGATGCCGGCAAGCCCTGCGACGATGGAGAGGAAGGTGACTTCGCCCGCCTCGGCCGCCCGCCAGCCGGTGGCGCGGGCGGCCTGTACCGAGGCGCGCTGGCCTTCGGCAAAGCCCTGCATCACCGCCTGCAGGTCCGGCCCGGCATGGCGCATCACCTCGGCATTGCGCATGGCGGCGTAGAGCCGGGGGTTGGCGCGGACCCAGGCGATGTGGGCCTGCGCCATGCGGCGCAGGCTTTCCACCGGGCCAGCGCCTGGGTCGCGGGCGGCCACCACATGTGCGGCCAGGGCACGGAAGCCCTGTTCGGCAATGGCGGCGAACAGGGCATCGCGGGTGGCGAAGTGGCGGGCCGGGGCGGCGTGCGACACGCCCAGGTCGCGGGCCAGCGCACGCAGGCTGACGGCTTCGACGCCGTGGTCGCGGATCTGGGCCAGGGCCGCGTCGACAAGCGCCTGCCGCAGGTTTCCATGGTGGTAGGCGGGTTCGTCGGCCATGGCGTGTATGTAATGTTGGCGTTGACTACATGGCAAGGGAAATGTATGTTGTCACCATCAACATTTCAGGAGATTCGCCATGCGCGTGCTGGTGGTGGGGGCCGGGCCTGCGGGGCTGACGGCTGCGGTGGAGTTGCGGCGGCGCGGAATGGACGCGCAGGTGGTGGACCGGCGGGCGGGGCAATCGAACCTGTCGCGCGCGGTGGGCATTCTGCCCGCCAGTCTGGATTTGCTGGAGGACTGCGGGGCCACAGCGCTGTTGCTGGCCGAGGGGGTGCATTTCGACGGGCTGCGGCTGCATGACAGCGGGCGGCTGATGGCCGACCTGCGCTTTGCCGCGGCGGGCGACCGGTTTATCCTGGGCCTGCCGCAGGACCGGACCGAGGCGATCCTTTCAGACCGGCTGGCGGTATTCGGCGGAGCGGTGCGCTATGGTGCCGAGGTTGTCGGTCTGGCGCAGGATGACAGCAGCGTGGAGGTGACGCTGGCCGATGGCCAGGTTGAACGGTACGACCATGTGTTGGCCGCCGACGGGGCGCATTCGCGCCTGCGCGGGTTGTTGGGCCTGCCGTTTGACGGGTTCGACCTGCCGCATGAATGGGGCGTGGCGGATGTGGATGTGGCCGGGTGGGCCTATCCGCAGTCGCTGGCGCTGTATCTGCTGGACAGTGGCGCGATGGTGCTGGTGGCACCGATGGCACCCGGTCGCGTGCGGGTGGTGGCCAACCGGCCGGACGCGCTGGACCTGTTGCCGGTGCCGATGGACATTGTGGCGCGGCGCGGCAGCGGGCGGTTCCGCATCGGAGTGCGGCAAGTGCCGCGGTATTCGGTGGGGCGTGTGCATCTGGCGGGGGACGCGGCGCATTGCCATTCGCCGGTGGGCGGGCGGGGGATGAACCTGGGCATCGCCGATGCCTGCGCCTTTGCCCGGCACCTTGCGGCAGGGACGCTGCCCGGCTTTGGACCTGAACGGCATGCGGCGGGGGCCGCGGCGATTGCGCTGTCCGAGCGGGTGCGGCGGCGGGTGGATGGCACGGGGCGTGCCCTGCCGCGGCTGTTCGGCTGGCTAGCCGGGCATGTGCCCGCGGTGGAGCGGCGGGTGATGGCGGCGGCGCTGGGAACGGCTGCGTGACGGCTGGCGTTGGCGGCGCGGCGGGCCTAGGCTGGCGGCGATGTGACCGATGGATGCGCCGATGATCCCTGCCTTTGCTGACGCTGCCTTGCCTGCCCTGCCCCTGCATGTGGTGCCTTCGGACGGTCTCGCGGCGTTCCTGGACGGACTGCCCGCACCGCAGGCGGCGTGGCTGCGGGCCACCGGGTGGGACGCGGCGCTGGGCGATGCAAGGGCGCTGCCGGGGCCGGACGGGGTGCCCATGGCGGCCGTGGTGGGGCATGGCACGCCCGCCACGCGGGCACGGGTGCGGTTCGGGCTGGCCAAGGCCGCGGCGGTGCTGCCGGCCGGGGTGTGGCGGCTGGAGGGTGCGCTGACGCTGCCCGAACGGGATGAGGCGGCGCTGGGCTGGCTGCTGGCGGGGTACAGGTTCGACCGCTACCGCAAGGCGAAGGCCACGCCGCAGGCGATGCTGGTGCCGCCCGCGGGCGTGGATGCCGCGCGGCTGCTGGCGGTGGCCGAGGGCGAGTTCCTGACGCGCGACCTGATCAACATCCCTGCCGCCGACATGGGGCCGGATGAATTGGAGGATGCGTTCCGCGCGCTGGCCGGGCGGCATGGGGCTGTGGTGCAGGTGGTGGCGGGGGATGACCTGCTGGCGCAGAATTTCCCGATGGTGCACGCGGTGGGGCGTGCCGCGGCACGCGCGCCGCGGATCATTGAGTTGCGCTGGGGTGCGGCGGGGCCGCTGCTTACGCTGGTGGGCAAGGGCGTGTGCTTTGACACCGGCGGACTGGACATCAAGCCGTCGTCGGGCATGCTCTTGATGAAGAAGGACATGGGCGGGGCGGCCACGGTGATGGGGCTGGCGCACATGATCATGGCGCTGGGCCTGCCGGTGCGGCTGCGCGTGGTGGTGCCTGCGGTGGAAAACGCGATTGCGGGCAACGCGATGCGCCCGAAGGACATTCTGACCAGCCGCAAGGGCCTGACCGTGGAGGTGAACAACACCGATGCCGAGGGGCGGCTGATCCTGGCCGATGCGCTGGCCTGGGCCGAGGAGGCGCCGGGCGACCTGATTGTCAGCATGGCCACGCTGACGGGCGCGGCGCGGGTGGCGGTGGGGGCGGACCTTGCGCCGTTCTATACCGACGATGACGGTGACGCGGCCCTTTTGGCGCGCGCGGCCGCCGAGGTGCGCGACCCGGTGTGGCGGATGCCGTTCTGGGCGCCCTACGAGAGCCAGATCGAGCCGGGGATCGCCGATCTGGACAATGCGCCGTCGGGCGGACTTGCCGGGTCGATCACCGCGGCGCTGTTCCTGCGGCGCTTTGTGGACAATCCGCGCTACCTGCACTTCGACATCTATGGCCACCAGCCCGAAGCCGCCCCGGCGCGGCCCAAGGGCGGTGCGGGGCAGGGGGCGCGGGCCTTGCTGGCGGCATTGCCGGGGATGCTGGGGCTGTGAACACCGACCGGCGCCTGACCCCCGCCACCCCGCGTGCCGCGCATGTGAGCCTGCGCGGGCTGGTTGAGGCCGAGACCTGGACCGAGGGCGAGCCCGCCGAGGTGTCTGTGCCGCTGGCCTGGCTGCGTGCGGCGCCGGGTGGCGCGCGGGACCGGCAGCTGGTGCTGGGCGATGCGTTTCTGGTGATCGACCGGGCCGAGGGGCACGCCTTCGGCATGGCGCTGAAGGACGGCTATTGCGGCTGGCTGGCCGAGGGTGCGCTGTGCCCGCCCACGAAGGTCAGCCATTGGGTGGCAACGCTGGGCACGCATCTGTACCCCGAGCCGCGCGTGCAGGCCGAGGCGAGCGGCAGTCTGACGCTGGGCACCCGGCTGCGCGTCACCGGACAGCAGGGCACCTTTGCCGAGACGCCGCATGGATGGGTACCTGCCGCGCATCTGCGGCGGCTGGGCGACTGGCATGCCGACCCGGCCGAAGTGGCGGGGCTGTTCCTGGGCGTGCCCTATCTGTGGGGCGGCAACGGGCGCGACGGGCTGGACTGTTCGGGGCTGGTGCAGGTGGCGATGCTGGCCTGCGGCCGCGCCTGCCCGGGCGACAGCGACCTGCAGCGTGAGGCCTTCACTCCGCTGGACGGGACCGAGGCGTTGCAGCGCGGCGACCTGGTGTTCTGGAATGGCCATGTGGCGATGATGCTGGATGCGGCCATGATGATCCACGCCAACGGGCACCACATGGCGGTGGTGGCCGAACCGCTGCGCGAGGCGGCCGGGCGGATCGAAGGGGCGGGTGGCGGGCCGGTGACCGCGCTGCGGCGGCCCTGAGCCGGGTTGTGACCGGGCGCCGCGTTGTATGGCGGGCGGGGTCGGTCTAGCCTGACGCATGGCATATGAGATTGCAGTCCGGCTGGCCGTGTTCCTGGGGGTCTTTGCCGTGCTGGTGCTGGCCGAAATCCGGCGCCCGGCGTGGCGGCGCGCGTTGCCGCGAGGGCGGCGGTGGGCGACGAACCTGGCGCTGGTGGTGATCGACAGTGTTTCGCTGCGGCTGGTTGCGCTGGTGGTGCCGTTTGCGGCGGTGGCGGCGGCGGTGGATGCACAGGCCAAGGGGTGGGGGCTGTTCAACGCGCTGTCCTGGCCCGGATGGGCCGAGTTCGCGCTGGCGGTGGTGCTGTTCGATCTGGCGATCTGGGGGCAGCATGTGGTGACGCACAAGGTGCCTCTGTTCTGGCGGTTCCACCGCGTGCACCACGCCGACCGCGACATGGACGTGACCACGGCGCTGCGGTTTCATCCGGTGGAAATCCTCGCGTCGATGGCGGTGAAGATCGGCCTTGTCTATGCGCTGGGCCCGGCGCCTGCCGCCGTGCTGGCCTTCGAGGTGGCTCTGAATGCCACGGCGATGTTCAGCCATGCCAACCTGGCGCTGCCGCCCCGCGTGGCCGCATTGGTGCGCTGGGTGCTGGTGACGCCCGACATGCACCGGGTGCACCATTCCGACCGGCGCGAAGAGCACGATTCCAACTATGGCTTCTGCCTGTCGGTCTGGGACCGGCTGTTCGGCACGCTGCGGCAGGGCGATGTGGCGCGCACCGGCCTGCAGTGGCAGGACGACCGCCCGGCGCGGCTGGGGTGGAGCCTGCGCCTGCCGTTTGACCGCTGAGCCATGGCGGCGTAGGGCTGGGCCAAACCCGGACAGGAGTAGCCCCATGACCTTCCGCGCCCGTCACCTTCTGGGAATCGAGCATCTGTCGCCCGAGGAGATCCGCGATGTGCTGGATCTGTCGGAACGCTATGTCGAGTTGAACCGGCGCACGGTGAAACAGTCGGACGTGCTGGCGGGGCTGACGCAGATCAACATGTTCTTCGAACCCTCGACCCGCACGCAGGCGTCGTTCGAGCTGGCGGGCAAGCGGCTGGGCGCGGATGTGATGAACATGGCGGTGGGTGCGTCCAGCGTGAAGAAGGGCGAGACGCTGATCGACACCGCGATGACGCTGAACGCCATGCACCCGGATTTGCTGGTGGTGCGTCACCCGGCTTCGGGCGCGGTGAACCTGCTGGCGCAGAAGGTGGACTGCGCGGTGCTGAACGCGGGTGACGGGCGGCACGAGCATCCGACGCAGGCCCTGCTGGACGCGCTGACGATCCGCCGGGCCAAGGGGCGTATCCAGCGGCTGGTGGTGGCGATCTGCGGCGACATCGCGCATTCGCGCGTTGCCCGGTCGAACATCATCCTCTTGGGCAAGATGGAGAACCGGATACGGCTGATCGCGCCGCCGACGCTGATGCCGCCCGGGGTGGACGAGTTCGGCTGCGAGGTGTTCGATGACATGAAGGCGGGGCTGGAGGGCGCCGACGTGGTGATGATGCTGCGCCTGCAACGCGAGCGGATGGACGGCGGGTTTGTGCCCTCTATGCGCGAGTATTACCACCGCTTCGGGCTGGATGCCGAAAAGCTGGCCGTGGCAAAACCCGACGCCATCGTGATGCACCCCGGCCCGATGAACCGCGGTGTCGAGATCGACGGCACGCTGGCCGACGACATCAACCGGTCGGTCATCCAGGAGCAGGTCGAGATGGGCGTGGCGGTGCGCATGGCCTGCATGGACCTCTTGGCGCGCAACCTGCGGGCCGAGCGGGGGCGGCGGCTGGTGCAGGGGGCGACGGGGGATTTGTTTGCGTAGGGGGGTGTTTGTTCATGGCTGAATCGGACGATCCCGAGTCTGGTACAAACCTGCCTCCGGCGCTGGCGGCTCAGCTCGGAAAGGACGAGCAAATCCGCATCCTGCTTCAGGTTGATCGCAAAACGCTGATCTGGCCCAACCTGCGTTTTGCCATGATCTTTGGCACAATCGCCATCGCCTTGTTCCTTGCCGTGCCTGAAGACCTGAACATGTTCGCCCTATGCGATAGTTACTACCGCACGTCTCGCTGCGCGTTCTGGCAAGTCGCTGTCATGCCTTGGGTTGTAGCCCTCGCATTGGGCGCAGTTATTTGCGGTTGGGCAGCGTTGTACCATATTCGGGAAAGGTCGCCGATCCACTACGCCCTATCAGGCAGTCATGCATTTGCTATCAGTACCGGACTACGACGCGGAGGAGTGCAGCGCATTCTGTTGTCCGGGGGGGAAGTGACACCTACCTTCTTTGGGGACGGCGTGCTTCTCGGGCACCGACGCCGGGGCTACTTGGTTTTCTGGGGGCTCAAGGATGAGGAAAAGCAACGCGTCTTCCGCTGCGCTATCGCGGGTGGCGCACAAGCCCGACCTGCATAGCAAACGAGCGTCTTCGGTAAACTCCTGCCACACACCTCGAAGCCTGTCGGACTGATGTGCCTTTGAACCCCCGTCACCCTGCCTCCACCCCGACTCGCCCCTTGCGCGACCGCGCGCGTGCGGGCATTCCTGCCGCCATGCCCGAGGCCCGCCCACCGACGCGTCCCCCACCCCCGACGGAACGGCTGCTGGCCGAGTTCCGGCCGGACCCGCGCGCCTATGTGCGGGCGCAGGCGGTGTTGGCGCTGGTGGCCACGGTGGCGGGGGTGGCGGTGACCCAGCTGGCGCGGATGCCGGGGCCCTGGGCGGCGCTGATTCCGCTGGCGCTGTCGCTGGCGGTGGTGTTGCGCGCGGTGATGGGCAAGGCGGCCGCCATGGCCGGCCGCTGGCGGCTGACCGACCGGCGGCTGGCGGGGCCCGGCGGGGTGGCGCTGGTGCTGGTGGAGGTGACCGAGGTGTCGACCTCGCTGGGGTCTGTGGTGGTGATGACGGCGGCCGGAGAGCGCCACATGATCCGCCACCTGGCGGATGCCGATGGCGCGGTGGAGACGATCGCGCGGGCGCGCGACGAGGCCAAGGCGCGGCCGCGCGGGCTGACGGTGCCGCCGCCGGTGCCGGTGCCCGAGGACGGCCGATGACGCTGCACATTGCCAATGTGCGGCTGATTGACCCCGAGGGCGGGACGGATGCGCCGGGGGCCGTCACGCTGGATGGCGGGGTGATTGTGGCGCTGGGCGGGGCTGCGCCTGCGGGGGCCGCGGTGGTGGACGGCGGGGGGTTGTGCCTGGCGCCGGGCATTGTGGACTGGGGCGTGAAGATCGGCGAGCCGGGCGAGCGGCACCGCGAGAGTTTCCGCACCGCCGCAGCGGCGGCCGCCGCGGGCGGCGTGACCACCATCGTGGCCCGCCCCGATACCGACCCGGCGCTGGACGCGCCCGAGATGCTGGAGTTCGTGACCCGCCGCGCCGCCGATGCGCCCGTGCGCATCCGCCACATGGCAGCGCTGACCAAGGGCCGCGCGGGCCGCGAGATGACCGAGATCGGGTTCCTGCAGGATGCGGGGGCGCTGGCCTTTACCGATGCCGGGACGTTCGTGGCCGACAGCAAGGTGATGGCGCGGGCGCTGACCTACGCGCGGTCGCTGGGCGCGCTGGTGGTGGGGCATCCGCAGGACCCGCACCTGTCGGCCGGGGCGGCGGCGACCTCGGGCAAGTTCGCCTCGCTGAAGGGGCTGCCGGGCGTGCACCCGATGGCCGAGCGGATGGGGCTGGAGCGTGACCTTGCTTTGGTCGAGATGACGAAGGGCCGCTACCACGCCGACCAGATCACCACGGCGCTGGCGCTGCCCGCGCTGCGGCGGGCCAAGGCGGCGGGGCTGGACGTGACGGCGGGGGTGTCGATCCACCACCTGACGCTGAACGAGTTTGACGTGGGCGACTATCGCACCTTCTTTCGCCTGTCGCCGCCGCTGCGGAGTGAGGAGGACCGGCTGGCGATGGTGGCGGCGGTGGCCAGTGGCCTGATCGACGTGATCGGATCATTCCACACGCCTGCCGACGAAGAGGAGAAGCGGCTGCCGTTCGAGGAGGCGACGGCCGGCGCGGTGGGATTGCAGACGATTCTGCCCGCAGCGATGCGGCTGTATCATGCCGGCGCGATGGACCTGCCCGCGCTGTTTCGTGCGCTGGCGCTGAACCCGGCGCGGCGGCTGGGCCTGCCGCAGGGGCGCATGGCGGTGGGGGCGCCGGCCGATCTGGTGCTGTTCGACCCTGACGCGCCCTTCGTGCTGGACCGGTTCCGGCTGGCGTCGAAATCGAAGAACACGCCGTTCGACGGGGCGCGGATGGAGGGGCGGGTGCGGATGACCTGGGTGGCCGGGGTGCCGGTGTTCGACGCGCGGCCTGCAGAGGGACGGGGGTAGGCGATGCCGGAGATCGCAAGCGCAACATGGGTCCTGGTGGCCGTGGCGGTGCTGGGCTACCTGCTGGGGTCGGTGCCGTTTGGCATGGTCATCACCCGTGCGCTGGGGCTGGGCGACCTGCGGCAGATCGGGTCGGGCAACATCGGCGCCACCAACGTGCTGCGCACCGGCAACAAGGGTGCGGCGCTGGCCACGCTGCTCTTGGACGCGGGCAAGGGCGGTGTGGCGGTGCTGCTGGCCCGCGCGCTGGTGGGGGCCGAGGATGCGGCGCAGGTGGCGGGATTTGCCGCGTTCCTGGGGCACCTGTTCCCGGTGTGGCTGAAGTTCCGCGGTGGGAAGGGCGTGGCCACCTTCCTGGGTACCCTGATGGCGCTGCACTGGCCGCTGGGCCTGGCGTGCTGTGCGACCTGGGTGGTGGTGGCGCTGGTGGCGCGCATTTCGTCACTGGCGGCGCTGGTGACGGCGGCGTCCTCGACGTTCTGGATGATGTATCTGGGCCAGGGGCGGATGATCGTTCTGGGGGCGGCGCTGACGGTGCTGGTGTTCCTGCGCCACAGCGCCAACATTGCCCGCCTGCGCGCGGGAACCGAGCCGAAGATCGGCCGCCGCGGTTAGGGCGCCGTGTCGGTCAGCAGGCGGGCGGCGACGAAACCTTCCAGCCCGTCGCCCTCGATGCGGATGCGGACCCAGCCGTCCCCGGCATCGGCCACCACCGTGACCGCCTCGCCGCGGGTCAGGCGGCCCGCAACGGCATGGCCTGTGCCCGGCCCTTCGCGCACGTTGATCGCATTCGCCGACACCCAGCGCAGCGCAGCAGGTTCGTTGGCGGGTTCGTTTGCGGTGGGCGTGTCGGCAAGGCTGAACACGGCGTCCGGCGCAGTCTCTGGCGCAGTCTCTGGCACCGGGGCCGACGGTTCGGCGGGCGCGGGCGCCGCGGCAGTTTCGACCACCGGGACGGGGGCGGGTTGCACCTGCGCGGGGGCCTCGGCCGGGGCCGGGGTGGCCACGGGCACGAAGTTGGCCATCGCCACATCCGGCGCCGACAGTTTGCCTGCTTCGGCAATGGCCGAGGCTGGCGCATTCAGCGGCTGGTGGATCGGCGGGGTCAGCAGGCCCTGGCGGACCTGACCCTCGTCCCGGCCTCCGATCAGCAGAACAAGAAAAAGACCTGCGCCGAGCAGGGTCAAATAACGCCACATAGAAGTTTCCGATTCACAACATCGCCCCGCTTCGTTCAATAGCATCAATTCATCCATGTCAGGGGGAAAATCGCACCGATTCAGACGGAAGTCGGACGTTGTTGCGGCTGGACCCTGCGGCGCGGCGCCGCTACACCGCCCGGCACCATGGTGGACACGCCCGAGCAGCCGGAAGGCCAGACCGTATCGGAATCGCTGCGCCGCGCGATCGGCGAGCGGTATCTGACCTATGCGCTGTCCACCATCATGCACCGCGCGCTGCCCGATGCGCGCGACGGGCTGAAGCCGGTGCACCGCCGCATCCTGTTTGCCATGCGCGAGTTGCGCCTTTCGCCCACGGGGGGATTCCGCAAGTCGGCCAAGATTGCCGGCGACGTGATGGGGAACTATCACCCGCATGGCGATGCCGCGATCTATGACGCGATGGCGCGGCTGGCGCAGGATTTCAACCTGCGCTACCCACTGGTCGACGGGCAGGGCAATTTCGGCAACATCGACGGCGACAACCCGGCCGCCAGCCGCTATACCGAAGCCCGCCTGACCGCCGTGTCCGAGGCGCTGCTGGCCGGGCTGGACGAGGACGCGGTGGATTTCCGCGCCAACTATGACGGCACGCTGAGCGAGCCGGTGGTGCTGCCCGCGGCGCTGCCGAACCTGCTGGCCAACGGGTCCAGCGGCATTGCGGTGGGGATGGCCACCAACATTCCGCCGCACAACCTGCATGAGCTGATCGATGCCTGCCAGCTGTTGATCCGCGACCCTGCGGTGGATGATCTGGCGCTGATGGGGCCGGTGCAGGGGCCGGATTTCCCGACCGGCGGTGTGGTGGTGGAACCGGCCGCGTCGCTGCGCGAGACCTACCGCACCGGGCGCGGGTCGATCCGGCTGCGGGCGCGCTGGGCCATCGAGGACCTGGGGCGCGGGCAGTGGCAGGTGGTGGTCACCGAGATTCCGTATCAGGTGGCCAAGGGCAAGCTGATCGAACGGCTGGCCGAACTGGTGGAGACCAAGAAGGTGCCGCTTCTGGCCGACGTGCGCGACGAAAGCACGGCGGATGTGCGCATCGTGCTGGAGCCACGGGCGCGGACGGTGGACCCTGACCAACTGATGGGCATGCTGTTCCGCCAGTCGGACCTTGAGGTGCGGTTCGGCATGAACATGAACGTGCTGATTGACGGCCGCGTGCCGAAGGTCTGTTCGCTGAAAGAGGTGCTGCGCGCCTTCCTTGACCACCGGCGCGAGGTGCTGGGCCGCCGCAGCCGCCACCGGCTGGCCAGGATCGAGCACCGGCTGGAGGTGCTGGGCGGCCTGCTGATTGCCTATCTGAACCTGGACCGGGTGATCGACATCATCCGCTATGACGCCGAACCCAAGGCTGCGCTGATGCGCGAGACCTGGGGGCGCCGGTTCAAGCGGGCGATGACCGAGGCCGACTATGTGCCGCCGAAGCCGGGGCCGGGCGAGCTGACCGAGGTGCAGGCGGAAGCCATCCTGAACATGCGGCTGCGCAGTTTGCGGCGGCTGGAGGAAATGGAGCTGACGGCCGAGCGGGACAGCTTGCGCGAGGAGCGGGCGGGGATCGAGGCGCTGCTGGCCGACCCCGCGCGGCAGTGGAAGACGGTGTCGTGGGAGTTGGCCGAGGTGCAGAAGGCGTTCGGCCGCAACGCACCGGGCGGCGCCCGCCGCACCACATTCGCCGAGGCGGGCGAGGTGGCCGAGGCGGCGCCCGAGACGCTGGTGGAACGCGAGCCGGTGACGGTGATCCTGTCGCGCATGGGCTGGGTGCGGGCGATGAAGGGCCACACCGCGCCGGGCACTGAGCTGAAGTTCAAGGACGGTGACGGGCCGAAGTTCCTGATCCATGCCGAGACGACCGACCGGCTGCTGCTGGCGGCATCCAACGGGCGGTTCTTCACGCTGGCCTGCAGCGCGCTGCCGGGCGGGCGCGGCATGGGCGAACCCGTGCGGCTGATGGTGGACCTGCCGAACGAGGCCGAGGTGGTGGAGGTGCTGATCTTCCGCGCGGGCGAGAAGCTGCTGGTGGCCTCGTCGGACGGTGACGGGTTCGTGGTGGCGGCGGACGAGGCGCTGGCGCAGACCAAGGCGGGCAAGCAGGTGCTGACGATCCGCGAGGGTGCACGGCTGGCGCTGGCCCGCGTGGTGAAGGGCGATCATGTGGCGGTGGTGGGCGAGAACCGCAAGTTGCTGGTCTTCCCGCTGTCGGACCTGCCCGAGATGGCGCGGGGCAAGGGCGTGCGGCTGCAGAAGTACAAGGACGGCGGGCTGGCGGATGCCACCACCTTTGTGCTGGCGCAGGGCCTGACGTGGAAAGACCCCGCCGGGCGCACGCGGACCGAGCCGGACCTGACCGAATGGCAGGCGGCACGAGCGACTGCGGGGCGGATGGCGCCGCGCGGCTTTCCGAGGGACAACCGGTTTACCTGAGGCCGGCCGGACCCGGCCTGTGCTTTCCGGATCCGGCGTGCGGCGCAGGTTTTGTCGGACAATTGCCCCGCATTGCCCGGCGCGATTGCTGATCCAAGATCTGGCCCGCTGCGCGGCCTGATCGGCATTGACCTTTTGGACAGCGCGACCCCGTCAGGAAAATCTGGTATGATCGGCGCATGGCAACTTGGGAGGGAATGAAATGTCGATCCTGTCTTTCGCCCCGGATACGCGCGTGGATACCAACGCTTTCTTCCTGGGATTTCGGCTGTCGCAGTACATGAGTTTCTCTGGGACAGCTAACGAGTTGTTCTTTTTCAATGATGCATTGAACTCGACCACCATGTTCGGGCCTGGCATCGTGTTTCAGACAGCCGCCGGGCTGCTGACGGATGTCACCGCCGGGACGCTGAACTTCATGAACGTCGTCGAGAACGGCGAATCGGTGGTGAACATCCAGAACTGGAACCGCGACGCCGCCACGTTGTTCGATTTCTACTTCGCGGGCGACGACCGCGGGCTTTGCCGCTATGTGATGGGCGGCAACGACGTGCTGCTGTTGAGCAACCGCCGTGACGATGCCGGGGGCGGCGACGGCGACGATGTGCTTGACGGGATGCGCGGGGACGACCGGCTTTCGGGCGGCGCCGGGGCGGATACGCTGATCGGCGGCAAGGGCAACGACACGTTGAAGGGCGGCGCCGGGGCGGATGACTTCGTGTTCGATTGCCGCGGCGCGGGCAGCGGCAACTTTGACAGGATCGTCGACTTTGACGGGGCCGAGGACCGCATCGTGATGGATGTCGATGTGTTCCCCGAGCTTGGGACGGCGGGGACCGCGCTGGACCCGGCCGCTTTCGCCCTGGATACCGCGGCGGATCCCGATGACCGCATCATCTTTGTCGCGGCCACCGGCGAGGTGTTCTTCGACAAGGACGGCACCGGCGGCGGGGCGGCGGTGCTGATTGCCGTGCTGCAGCCCGGCGCTGTTCTGACGGCGGCGAACATCTTTCTGGACAGCTGATAGGCGGGGCCTTCGGGGCAGGTTCAGCGCGCGACGCCCGGATCGTGCAGCCCAAAGCGGCGGAACCCGCATTCCGTCAACCCCATGGCCTGCGCCGCAAGCCCGCCGACCAGCCCGTCCCTGGGGCAGGCGGCGGGGGCGGTGTCAAAGGTGACACGGGCGCCGGGCGGCAGGCGCAGGCGCCAGGCTTCGGCCGCGGCATGGGACGCTGGGGGGCGGCACAGGCCGCCAGCGGCCACGAAGCGCTCGATCAGGCAGGCGACGGTGGTGTCCTGCGCCAGAATGACCGGAGCGTCGGGCGCAGAGATGGCGGCGCGGTAGGTGCTGGTGGCGATGACGAAGCGGTCATCGGCGGCAACGGGGCGGCCGGCCCGCGACAGCCCGCGGATGCGCTGGCCGGGCGGCTGATCCGGGTCGATGTCGAAGGTCAGCCCGGCGAGGAGGCTGAGCGTGTAGCCGGGGATCTCGGGCAGCAGCAGCGGCACATCGTTTTCGTCCGGGGAGATGGTGCGATAGAGCCCGGCACTGGCTTCGAGCCAGCGCCGCACGTCGCACCCGGTGAGCAGGAGGGCGCGCACCTGGTTGGGGAAAGGGTAAAGCTCGGCAATGTGGCGCGCTGTCAGGCGGCCGGCAGGAATGTCGGTGAAGGCCCGCGGTCCGTTCCGGCCGCCGGTGCGGAAGGGCGAGGCCGAACCGAGCACCGGCAGCCCCTCCCACTCGGTCCCCGACAGGCAGGTGCGCACATGGACGGCCTTGGCTTCGGCCACAAGGCGGAAGGCGGGGGTGTCGGCGACAAGGGCGAAATGGGTGCAGAGGCGCTGGGCCGTGCGGCCCAAGGGCCGGGCGACCCAGGCGCGGGTGCGGGCATGGGCGCTGGCGGCCGTGTGCGCCACATGGGGCACGACGGGGCCGTGCGGCACCAGACGCCCGCCGCGCTGCCTGCGCGCGATGGGCCGCGCGGCCACGGCACTGGCTGCCACGCGCCAACCCTGAGCGCCCGGTTCCAGCAGCAGGTCCATCACGCCAAGGTGCGAGCCATAGGCGCCGGGCATCACGGCCGGCCTGCCCTCGACCAGGCCGTTGGCGGCATCGACACCGGCCCGACCGATGAATTGCGGCGACGGGAACACCTGGTGGGCATGCCCCAGCACCAGCGCGTCGATGCCCGGAATGCGGGCCAGCGGGATGGCGGCGTTTTCCATGCCCGCCGCGGCGCCGGTGCCGCCGATGCCGGTATGAGCCAGCGCCACCACCACGTCGGCCCCGGCCGCGCGCAGCTCGGGCACGCGGGCGGCCGCAGTTTCCAGCATGTCGCGGAACCAGACGCGGCCTGCGACGTGGTCTCTGTCCCATACGGCCACCTGGGGCGGGAGAAGGCCGATAAGCCCGATGTTCAGGGCCACGTGGCGTCCGGCAAGGTCGGCCGCCGTGCGCCGCAGGATGGTGAAGGGGGCAACCAGCGTGCTGTCGGCGCAGGGGGTGGTGCCAAGATGCACCGCGGCATTGGCAGACAGCACCGGAAAGGCAGCACCTTGCACCGCCCGCTGCAACAAGCCGAGACCGTAGTTGAATTCGTGGTTTCCCAATGCGGCGGCATCATAGCCCAGCGCGTTCATGGCGGCGATGGCGGGGTGGATGCCGCTGCCGTCTGCCACAAGATGGGCCGCCGCCAGATCGGCCATGGGGTTGCCCTGCAGGAAGTCGCCGTTGTCGACCAGCACGACATTGCGCGCGCCCGCGCGGCCCGCCGCGATCAGCCCCGCCGTGCGTGCAAGCCCGACGGCAACGGACGGCCGGTTGCGCCCATAGTCGAACGGCAGGATGTGCATGTGCAGGTCCGATGTCGCCAGAACGCGCAGATGCACCTGATGCGCATCAAGCAGTTGCGTGCTGAACATACCATGCATCACGTTGGACGGTCCCCTGCCGTGGGCGTGCCGGTGGCCGGTTGATTCTGTCTGGTCAACCAGAAGAAGAGCGTAGGCCGTAACGTTCGCGTGACCATGCTTCGCGGGCATTTTGACGATTTTTTTTCACCCGGGGCGGACTGGCGTTGCCACCGCGCCCGTGGCATCCAAGCGCGGCACCCTGCAGGGCGGAGCATGCGGATGGACGGGCAGCTTGGGTTTTCCTTTGCGGGTTCGGGGCTGGACCGTGCCGCGGCGCTGCGCGACGATGCCGCGGCGCTGGACGGGCTGCGGGCACGGGGCCGGTACCTGCCCCTGTGGCGGGGCAAGCCGTTGATGGCGGGCGAGGGGCTGGGCTGGCTGGCCGCCGGGCATGCGGCGCTGGCCCATGCCGGGGCCGAGGTGTTTCTGGGGCTGGATGAGGGCGTGCCGCGGTTTGCCCTGGACATCTCGGCCTGGTCGCCCGAGGCGGGGGCCGAGGCGGTGCAGGCGGGGTTCTTCGATGCATCCGAGCAGACGCACCCCGCGCTGCCCGATGACCACCGCTTTGCCGAGCTTCGGGGCGCGATGACCCGGCTGTCCGCGCGCGAGGCCGAGCTTGCCGCCACGGCCAAGGCGCTGCTGGGCTGGCACCGCAGCCACGGGTTTTGTGCGGCCTGCGGCCAGCCCAGCGGGCCGGCGAAGGCCGGATGGCAGCGCAGTTGCCCGGGCTGCGGCGCGCAGCATTTCCCGCGCACCGACCCGGTGGTCATCATGCTGGTGACGCTGGGCAACCGGACGCTTCTGGGCCGTTCGCCGGGTTGGCCTGCGGGCATGTATTCCTGCCTTGCGGGCTTTGTGGAACCCGGCGAGACGATCGAGGCCGCCGTGCGCCGCGAGGTGGCCGAGGAGACCGGGGTGCCGGTGGGGAAGGTGGGCTATGTGGCCAGCCAGCCCTGGCCCTGGCCCGCCTCCTTGATGATCGGGTGCCGGGCCGAGGCTTTGGACGATGCCATCCGCATTGACCCGGCGGAGCTGGAGGATGCCCGGTGGGTCACGCGCGAGGACATGGTGGCGGTGATGGACAACCGCCACCCCGAGATCCGCCCGGCCCGCCGGGGTGCGATTGCGCATGCGCTGATTTCGGCATGGGTTGCGGACCGGCTGGACTGACGGCAGAGTCCCGGAAAAACAGGCGGATCCCATGCAGCTGAAGAAAAGCCAGGATATCGAGGCTTCGCGCCAGGCGGTGTTTGCCGTGCTGGCCGACGTCGACCACTGGGAGCGCATGGCGCTGCGCCGCGGGGTGGATGTTCAGCGGCAGAACGGGCCTTCGGGCGTGGCGGCGGGCGTGTCCTGGCGCGTGGTCTTTTCCTTCCGGGGCAAGCCGCGCGATGTGGCCATCCGGCTGAACGGGGTAGACCCCGGCCAGTCGCTGAACATCTCGGCGGCAGGCAAGGCGCTGGAGGCTGCGACGCGTGTGGACCTGGCCGAGATGTCGCCACGCCGCACGCGTGTGAACGTGACGGTCGAGGTGACGGCGCGCACGCTGGCGGCACGGTTGTTCCTGCAGTCGCTGCGGTTGGCGCCGGGCCGCGTGCGGCAGAAGTTCGACAGCCATGTTGCCCAACTGGCGCTGGAAATCGAGGCACGGCTGCGCGGCGGCGTGCGCTAGAACCGTCCGGCGCCGACCGCTGCGCGGCCGTGCTCCCGGCATCGCCCGGAAGGGCGCAGGTGCGGGTCAAGCCGGATGGTTGCGCAGGCGGAACCGCTGGATTTTTCCCGTCTGCGTTTTCGGCAGGGCATCGGCGAAGATCACGCGGCGGGGATACTTGTAGGGGGCGATTGCCGCCTTCACGTGGTCCTGCAGAAGCTTGACCATGCGCGCATCGGCCACTGCCCCGGCGGCCAGCACCACATGCGCCTCGACGATCATGCCGCGTTCTTCGTCGGGGGCGCCCACCACGGCACATTCGGCCACCTGTGGATGCGACAGCAGCGCCGCCTCCACCTCGGGCCCGGCAATATTGTAGCCTGCGCTGATGATCATGTCGTCGGAGCGGGCGGCGAAGTGGAAGCGTCCCTTGTCATCCTGCCAGAAGCTGTCGCCCGTCAGGTTCCAGCCATCCTGCACGTACTTTGCCTGCCGCGCATCGGCCAGGTAGCGGCACCCCGTGGGGCCGCGCACCGCCAGCCGCCCGACCTCGCCGCGCGGCAGTTCCGCCATGTCCGGGCCGACGATGCGCGCCTGATAGCCGGTGACGGGGCGCCCGGTGCAGGCGGGGCGGTGGTCGCTGAAGCGGTTGGTGATGAAGATGTGCAGCATCTCGGTGGCGCCGATGCCGTCGAGCATCGGCTTGCCGGTTTTCGCCATCCACTCCTCATAGACTGGCGCGGGCAGGGTTTCACCGGCGCTGACCGCGGCGCGCAGCGATGACAGGTCGGCGCCTTCGTCCATGGCCCGCAGCATCACGCGGTAGGCGGTGGGGGCGGTGAAGCAGATCGTGGCGCGGTGGTCCTGGATGATCTGCACCATGTCGGGCGGGCTGGCCTGTTCCAGCAGTGCCGCGGCCGCCCCGAAACGCAGCGGGAAGATCGCCAGGCCACCGAGACCAAAGGTGAAGGCCAAGGGTGGCGAGCCCACGAACACGTCCTGCGGGGTAACCTGCAGCACCTCGCGCGCATAGCCGTCGGCGATGACCAGAAGGTCGCGGTGGAAGTGCATGGTGGCCTTCGGTTCACCCGTGGTGCCGCTGGTGAAGCCCAGAAGCGCCACATCATCGCGCCCGGTGCGGACGGCGTCGAAGCGGACGGGCTTTTTCAGCGCCATGCGGTCCAGTTCGGCGTCGTGGTTGGCGGTGCCGTCAAAGCCCACGACCGTGTGCAGGAAGCGGCTGGACTTCTGGCAGGCAACGAGGTCTTCCATCAGCCTTGTGTCGCACAAGGCGTGGGTGATCTGCGCCTTGTCGACGATGGCCGCCAGTTCGCCCGCGCGCAGCATGGGCATGGTGTTCACCACCACCGCGCCGGCCTTGGTGGCGCCCAGCCAGCAGGCGACCATGGCCGGGTTGTTGGCCGAGCGGATCAGCACGCGGTTGCCGGGCTGCACGCCACAATCGGCCACCAGCGCATGGGCGATGCGGTTCGACCAGTCGGTGAGTTCCTTGTAGGTGCGGCTGCGGCCGTTGCCGATAAGCGCGGTATGGTCGCCAAAGCCGCGGTCGACCATGCGGTCGGTCAGCTCTGCCGCGGCGTTCAGCCATTCCGGGTAGTCGTACCCGTCCAGCATGAGGTGGGGCCACTGGCCGGGCGGGGGCAGGTTGTCGCGGGTGAAGCTGTCGGTGTGGCCCGTGGGTCCCAGCATGGCGGCTACTCCGGAATCACGGCGGTGGCTTCGATTTCCACCTTGGCGCGGTCCTCGACCAGCGCCACCACCTGCACCAGCGCCATGGCCGGGTAGTGGCGCCCGATGGTCTCGCGGTAGTGCCGCCCAAGGTCGGGCAACGACGCCAGGTACTCGCGCTTGTCCGTCACATACCACGTCAGCCGCACCAGGTGTTCGGGCCGGGCCCCCGCGCAGTCCAGCACCTGAACGATGGACCGCAGCGCTTGCCCGGCCTGCCCGGCAAAGTCGTCGGTCTCGAACTCCTGCTGCGCGTTCCAGCCAATGATGCCGCCGGTGAACACCATGCGCCCGGTTGCGGCCACGCCGTTGGCGTAGCCGCGCGCGGGTTTCCAGTGTGACGGATGCAGGACCTGGTGGGGGCTTTCGGACATGGTCAGTCGTTGGCCTCGGGCGGCAGGAAATCCACCTCGTGCGCGGCCGAGGCGGCGATCACGGCGGGCACGTCGGTCATGTTGTGCAAGACCTCGAACAGGGCTTCCAGCTTGCCCGCGGGCGAGACCCAGAACAGCGCACGGCAGGGCTTGTCGGACTTGTTGAAGTACCCGTGCGGCACGCCGCGGGGCATGCGCACCAGATCGCCCGCCTTCGCCGTGTGCCAGGTGCCGTCCAGCTTCAGCTCCAGCTGGCCTTCCTGCACCAGGATGAATTCGTCCTGCGTGGGGTGAACGTGGACGGGCACGAACTGGCCCGGTTCGCTGTTCGTCTCGAACGCAAAGGTCGCGTCGCAGCTGGCCTTCGGAAAGTACCGCTGGCCCAGGATGTTCAGCTCCCGCCCGTGCCAGGCGGTGCCGTTGCGGGTGATGCCGCCGTCGAGTTTCGCCATTGTCTGTCCTCCCTGTTTCATCCCAGAACGCTGCGGGCAATCACCACCCGCTGCACGTCGCTGGCCCCTTCATAGATCCGCAGCGCGCGGATTTCGCGGTAAAGGCTCTCCACCACCGACCCGTGGCGCACCCCCTCGCCACCGTGCAGCTGCACCGCCATGTCGATCACCTCTTGCGCCGCCTCGGTGGCATAGAGCTTGGCCATCGCTGCCTGGCGCGAGATGCGGGCGGCGCCCATGTCCTTGGTCCAGGCGGCGCGGTACACCAGCAGGGCCGCGGCATCGACCTTCAATGCCATGTCCGCCAGGTGGCCCTGCACCATCTGCAGGTCCGCCAGCGGCTGGCCCTGGATGTGCCGCGCCTTCACCCGCGACAGGGCTTCGTCCAGCGCGCGCCGGGCAAACCCCAGTGCGGCGGCGCCCACCGTGGGCCGGAACACATCCAGCACTGCCATGGCCAGCTTGAAGCCCTCGCCCGCGCGGCCGACCAGCGCATCCTCGGGCAGCATTATGCCCTGCATCCGCAGGGTGGCCAGAGGATGCGGGGCAATCACCTCTTGCCGCTCGGCGATGGTCAGGCCCGGCGTGCCGGCGGGCATCAGGAAGGCGGACAGGCCACGTGCGCCCGGCGCTTCTCCGGTGCGGGCGAAAAGGATGTAGAGGTCGGCGATGCCGCCGTTGGAGATCCAGGTCTTCGTGCCGTCGACCAGCCAGCCGCCCTGCACCCGCGTGGCAGTGGTGGCGGTGGCGGCGACGTCGGACCCCGATCCGGGTTCGGTCAGCGCAAAGGCCGAAATCGCGGTGCCCGCGCGGGTGCGTTCAAGCCACTCCTGCTGCGCGGGTGTGCCAAACAGGCTGACCGGCCCCATGCCCAGCCCCTGCATGGCAAAGGCGAAATCGGCAAGGCCATCATGCCGCGCCAGTGTTTCGCGGATCAGGCACAGGGTGCGGACATCCAGCCGCTCGCCCTGCGCGGCGCCGGAATGGCGCAGCCAGCCGCCTTTCCCCAGCATCGCCACCAGCCCGCGGCAGGCGGCATCGACATCGCCATGGTCCACCGGCAGATGCGCCGCACACCAGTCGTCCAGCCGCGCGGCAAGGTCGCGGTGGTGTGGCGCGAAGAAGGGCCAGTCGAGAAAGCTGCGGTCGGCCATTCAATCCCCCTGGAAAACCGGCGTTTCCTTTGCCACGAAGGCCCGGTAGGCGCGTTCGAAGTCGCGGGTCTGCATGCAGATCGCCTGCGCCTGTGCTTCGGCCTCGATCGCCTGGTCCAGCCCCATGTTCCATTCCTGGTTCAGCTGGGTCTTGGTGATGCCATGCGCGAACACCGGCCCCGCCGCCAGCTGGCGGGCCAGCGTCATGGCCGCCTCATCAAGTGCATCAGGTGCATGAAGGGCGTTCCAGAAGCCCCACCGCTCGCCCTCCTCGGCCCGCATCACCCGGCCGGTATACAGCAGTTCCGCCGCCCGCCCCTGCCCGATGATCCGGGGCAGCATTGCGCAGGCGCCCATGTCGCAACCGGCAAGCCCTACGCGGGTGAACAGGAAGGCGCATTTGGCGCCTGGGGTTGCCAGCCGCAGGTCCGATGCCATGGCCATGATCGCGCCCGCCCCCACGCAGACGCCGTCCACCGCGGCAATGATGGGCCTGCCGCAGCCGATCATCGCCTTGACCAGATCGCCGGTCATGCGGGTGAAGGCCAGCAGCCCCTTCATGTCCATGCCCACCAGTGGACCGATGATGTCATGCACATCGCCGCCGGAACAGAAGTTGCCGCCGTTCGACCCCAGCACCACCACATACACGTCGGTGGCATAGACCAGCGCGCGGAAGGTGTCGCGCAGTTCGGCGTAGCTGTCGAAGGTCAGCGGATTCTTCCGGTCGGGGCGGTTCAGGCGGATGGTGGCGATGCGGTCCTGCACGTCCCACAGGAAATGCGCGGGCCTCAGGCTGGCGAGTTCGGTCATGCGCTGCCCCCCATGCGCTTCAGGATGTCGGTCATCACGTCAAGGTCGGCCTCGGACAACCCGGAAAACAGACGGCTCACCTCGGCCTCGTGCTCGGCCGCCCAGCCCTCGAACTGTGCCAGACCTTCGGGGGTCAGCGCCACATGCACGGTGCGCCGGTCGGTGTCCGAAGGCGTGCGGCGCACCAGCCCGTCGGATTCCAGCCGGTCGACCACGGTGGTGGCGTTGCCGTTCGACACCAAGAGCATGCGCGACAGCTCGCCCATCGTCACACCGTCGCGGCGGCGGAACAGGGCGGCCATCACGTCGAAGCGGGGCAGGGTGGTGTCGTGGCGCAGCCGCAGGAACTCGCGCAGCTCGCCCTCGGCGGCGCGGGTCACGCCCAGAAGGCGGATCCACAGCTTCAGGCGGCGTTTGGCAAGGGGATCGGTCACACCTCGCCCCCCGCGATGGTGATGGACTGGCCGTTGATGCCATCGGACCCCGGACCGCACAGGAACAGCGCCGCCGCCGTCACCTCGTCGGGGCGATACAGGCGGTTCTGCGGGCTGATCCCTTCCAGCGCGGCGCGGGCCTGTTCCGGCGTGCGGCCGGTCTTTTCAGAAATCACCCGGATGGAATGGTCCGTCATCTCGGTATCCAGGAACCCCGGGCAGATGGCGTTCACCGTGACCGGCCTGCGTGCGACTTCCAGCGCCAGTGACCGCACCAGGCCCATCACCCCGTGCTTGGCGGCGGCATAGGGGGCGACCTTGGCATAGCCTTTCACCCCCGCGGTCGAGCATACTGCCACCAGCCGCCCCCAGCCGTCAAACTGCCGCAGCCCTTCGCGGAAGGTCAGGAACACACCGGTCAGGTTTACCGCCAGCATTCGGTTCCATTGGTCCAGCGTGGTGCGGGCAAAGGGGGCGCTGTCGGCCTGCCCGGCATTGGCGATCACGATATCGATGCACCCCGCTTGCGCGTAAAGCGCTTGCACCGACGCCTCGTCCGTCACATCGCAGGGCAGGGCACGGATGGCAGGGTGCTGCGCGGCGGTGCTGGCCAGCGCATCGGCACGGCGGCCGCAGATCACCACCTCGGCTCCGGTCCGGGCAAAGCCCAGTGCCAGGTCGGCCCCGGCGCCCGATCCGCCACCTGTGACAAGGACGCGGCGGCCCTTCATGCCCGGAGCACCTCGCCTGTCCGCTGCGACAGCCTGCGCATCTGGTCGCGCCCCGCAAGGTAGGGCAGCGGCCAGTCGGTTTCGCGGTCACCCGCCGCCACCGCGGCGTGCAGGGTCCAGTAGGGGTCGGCCAGATGCGGGCGGGCCAGGCACACCAGGTCGGCCCGGCCGGCCAGCAGGATGCCGTTCACCTGATCGGCTTCGGTGATGTTGCCCACGGCCATGGTGGCCAGCCCGGCCTCGTTGCGGATGCGGTCGCTGAACGGGGTCTGGAACATGCGGCCGTAAACCGGCTTTGCGTCGGGGCTGGTCTGGCCCGCGCTGACGTCGATAATGTCAGCGCCCGCGGCGGCGAACAGGCGGGCGATCTGCACGGCCTCGTCCGGCGTCACGCCCTCGGCCCCTACCCAGTCGGTCGCGCTGATGCGCACCGACAGGGGCTTGTCCTCGCCCCAGGCCGCCCGCATGGCGCGCAGCACCTCCAGCGGCCAGCGCATGCGGTTTTCCAGGGTGCCTCCGTAGGCGTCGGTGCGGTGGTTCGACACGGGGCTGATGAAGGACGACACGAGGTAGCCGTGCGCGGCGTGCAGTTCGACCATGTCGAACCCGGCGCGGCGGGCCATTGCCGTCGCCGCCGCGAATTCGGCCGTCACCGCGTCCATGTCGGCTCGCGTCATCTCGCGCGGGATGGCGTTGCGGTGCGACCACGGCAGCGCGGACGGCCCAACGATCTCCCAGTTGCCCGATAGCAGGGGTGCGTCGCCGTCTTCCCAGCCGACCTGCGTGCTGGCCTTGCGGCCGGCATGGCCGATCTGGCAGCAGATTTTCGCCGTGGTCTCGGCATGGACGAATCCGGTGATCCGCGTCCACGCGGCTTCGTGTTCCGGCGCGTACAGCCCCGGACAGCCCGGCGTGATGCGGCCCTGCGCGCTGGTGCAGGTCATCTCGGTGTAGACCAGCCCCGCGCCACCCTTGGCGCGTTCGCCGTAGTGGACCAGATGCCAGTCGGTCGGGCAGCCGTCCACAGCTTTGTACTGCGCCATGGGCGAGACGACGATGCGGTTCTTCAGTTCCATGTTCCGCAGGCGGAAGGGTGCAAACATCGGTCGGCGGCCCTTCTGTCCGCCTGCCTGCGCCTGAAACCAGTCCTCGACGCGGCCCAGCCAAGCGGGGTCGCGCAGGCGGAGGTTTTCGTGGCTGATGCGCTGGCTGCGCGTCAGCAGCGAATAGGCGAACTGTTCGGGCGGCAGGTCCAGATAGCGCTCCACCTGCTCGAACCATTCCAGGCTGTTGCGCGCCGCCGACTGCAGGCGCAGCACCTCGACCCGGCGTTCGTCCTGATAGCGCTCGAAGGCGGCTTGCAGCGTGGGCTCGGACTGCAGGTATTCGGCCAGCGCGATGGCGCTGTCGAAGGCCAGCCGCGTGCCCGAGCCGATGGAGAAATGCCCGGTGGCCGCGGCATCGCCCATGAGCACCACGTTTTTGTGGTGCCACCGAGCGCAGACCACGCGCGGAAAGTTCATCCACACGGCCGAGCCGCGCAGGTGGGCCGCATTGGAAATCAGCGCCTGCCCGCCCAGATGAGCGGCAAAGATGCCGCGGCAGGTTTCGACCGTGTCCTCCTTGGACATTCCGTCGAACCCCCAGCGGTCCCACGTTTCCTGCGTGCATTCGACGATGAAGGTCGCGGTGCTGTCGTCGAATTGGTAGGCATGCGCCCAGATCCATCCGTGTTCGGTGGGCTCGAAGATGAAAGTGAAGGCATCGTCGAACTTGGCTTGCGTGCCGAGCCACACGAACTTGCACAGCCGCAGGTCGATGTCGGGCTGGAAGGTGTCGGCATATTCGCGGCGGACGGCCGAGTTGATGCCGTCGCAGGCGACCACGAGATCGTAGTCCTGCCGGTACTCTTCGGCCGAGCGGAACTCGGTTTCGAACTGCAGGGTGACGCCCAGTTCGCGTGCGCGGGCCTGCAGCAGGATCAGCATCTGCTTGCGCCCGATACCGGCAAAGCCATGCCCGCCCGACACGGTGCGCACCCCGGCATGCACCACGGCGATGTCGTCCCAGTAGGCGAAGTGATCGCGGATCGCCTGTGCCGAGACCGGGTCGTTCTTCGTCATCCGCCCCAGTGCATCGTCCGACAGCACCACGCCCCAGCCGAAGGTGTCATTGGCGCGGTTGCGTTCCAGCACGGTGATGTCATGCGTTGGGTCGCGCAGCTTCATCGAGATGGCGAAGTAGAGGCCGGCAGGGCCGCCGCCCAGGCAGAGGATCTTCATCCCGTTGTCCCCGACGGCGCGGAATGCGCCTGATGGAGAGGGTGCCAGCGGGGACCATAAATTTCAAGCTTGAAATTTCTGGTTTGAAAGGATTCTGCCCGTCGCTGTGCTGGTGGAGCCATCGGAAGCCGGGGATCAGGTGAAGCTTTCGACCGTGCGGATCGCGCCATCCAGCGCGCGGCCCTCTTCGTCTTGCAGGGCGGCTTCGCGCAGGCGGCGGCACCAGTCGGCGGCGTCGGGGCGATGGGCGATGCGGGCGGTGGCGGCCAGCACGCGGTCAAACCTGGACTGGCCGCGAGCATGGGTGTCGGAATAGCCCTTGATCAGGCGGCGGCAGCGCAGAAGCTCGACCGCGAGGTCGTAGGACGGGGCGGCAAGGGCAGTGTCCAGCCAGCGCGCGAGATGCGCCTGTTCCTGGGCGTGGCGCAGTGTGCGGCGGCGCCAGCCGCGCAGGCCGCCCAGCACGTGCAGCATCAGGAAGGCGGGCAACCGGTCGGTGCGCAGGCGGCGGCCCTTGTTGAACCAGCGGTCAAGCCGCGCCATCCATCTTGGGTCGTTCTGCACCCGGGCCCCCAGCCGCGCCGGGAACAGCCCCACGATTTCCTCGGCACGGGGGTGGAAGAATTCGGTCAGGTGCAGCACGTTGCCGTCGTGCACGCGCATCTCGCCGCGGATGCGGTCGAACCGGGGGGCGCGGGTCTTGCGGTCGGCGACGCGGATGATGTCGTCGTAGGCCATGGCATTGGCGATGTACTTCGCCGCTTCGCGCGACAGTGCCCAGCCTTGGGCGGCGGTGTCCTGCGCCATGACCCGCGCCAGATGGTCAAGGTATTCGGCGCCATAGGCGGTGTCTTGGAAATCGACGACCTTGCGCAGGCCGGGCCGGGCAAGTTCGGCCACGGGGACGGGCAGGGCTTCGGCGCGGGCGGCCAAGGCGTTCCATGCCTGCACCATACGGGCGGGGCCAGTGACGGTGGGGGTTGTGCGGGTGGCGGGCTTGGCGGCGGCGGGCGGGGGGGCGCCGTCGAAGGCGGCCGCGAAGGCGCGCAGCGAGGCCTCGGCGCCCTTGCCGCCGCGGCGGATGGCGTCTTCAAAGGCCGCGCGCGGAAAGGGCAGGGCGCCCGACGCGGCCAGCGCACCCAGAAGCGAGGCCGAGATGACCGACCCGGCGCGGGCGGCGATGCTGTCGAAATCGGCAGCGATGAAGCGCCGGGCTGCCACTTCGGCGGCCGCGAGCACCTCTTCGGACGAGGCGATGCCGTCGCCCGGCACCGTCTTTTCCGAGACCGCCAGCGCGCGGTGGGTCGAGGCGATGAGCGTGGTGCGGTCCGGCGTGACGAAGCCGCGCAAGATGGCGCGCCCGGCCTCCATCATTTCGGCGGCAATCATGACGTCGACGTCGCCCGCGGCGGGCATCAGCGAAAACACCGGGGTCGGGCCGCCGGGCACCGCCGGGGCCATCTCGATGTAATAGACGGTGGCGCCGGTGCGCTGCGACACGCCGGCCACGCTGGTGGCCTGCACGGCATGGCCTTGCGACCGCGCCACCTCTTCGATCCAGCCGGTCAGCACGCCGCCGCCCTGCCCACCTACGGCCATGATGGCAACCTTGAGGATGCCGTCCAGCGCGGGGTCGCGGGGCAGGGGTTCAAGCACCGTCATGCCGCCCCCCCGAAATCCAGCCGCCGCGCCGACCTGCGCCTTTGCAGCCAACCGATGACGCGGGCGCGGAAGGCGGCCATGCGGGTTTCCCGGGCCGAGGGGTTGTGCACCACGTCGGCACGGTAGAACGACGGGCACAGCACGGCGGCATCCGCCACCTCGCCGCAATTGCCGCAGCCGACGCAGGTGTGGTCGATGCTGGCCACCGGGTCATCCCGCAGCGGGTCATCCAGCCGCTTCAGCGACAGCGACGGGCAGCCTGACAGCCGGATGCAGGCGTGGTCGCCCGTGCAGATGTCCTCATCGACGCCAAAGCGCGGGGCCTCGACCCGGCGGCCGTCCTTGATGGCCTTCTGCTGCAACGGCTTTTCCCGGCGCTGCTTGTTCAGCATGCATTCCGACGAGGCGACGATCACCTTGGGGCCGGGCGCATCGGTCGTCAGCGCATCGCGCAACACGTCGCGCATGCGGCCCACGTCATAGGTGCGGTCCACTTCGCGCACCCAGTCGATGCCGATGCCCTTCAGCGCCTTGGATATGGGGTGCTTGGTGGCCTTCGTCGGATTGTCGGCGCGCGACGACATGATGTCCTGCCCGCCGGTGGCCGCGGAATAGTAGTTGTCGACGATCAGCGCCACGCCGTCCGACTTGTTGAAGGCCATGTTGGTGAAGCTGGAGGACAGGCCGTTGTGCCAGAACCCGCCGTCGCCGATGATGCTGACCGGGCGGCGTTCGCCGCCACCGTCGAAGGCGCCGTTGGCGGCGGGGCCAAGGCCGTAGCCCATGGTGGCCCCGCCGATTTCGAACGGCGGCAGCGCGCCGAACAGGTGGCAGCCGATGTCGGCGCTGATCTGGTGCTTGCCGAGTTCCTTTTCCACCAGTTTCATCGCGGCGAAGATCGGGCGTTCCGGGCAGCCGGTGCAGAAGCCCGGGGGGCGGATCGGCACCGTCCTGGACAGGTCGGGAACCTTGGGCCGGTCGGTGTTGGGCGCGCGAACCACGGCGGGCAGCATCTGCGGCGCGGCCTGCCGCAGGAAGGCGGTGATGCCGTCCAGCATGACCTGCCCGGTGTATTCCCCGGCCATCGGCAGGATCCCCTTGCCGAGCAGTTTCACCTGCGCACCGGCGCGGTAGAGGAAAGTCGCCAACTGCTGCTCGATGAACTCGGGCTGGCCTTCCTCGATCACCAGAAGGCTGTCCTTGCCTGCCGCGAAGCTCAGAAATTCCTGCGACACCAGCGGGTAGGTGACGTTCAGTACATAGAGCGGCACCTGCGAATGGCCGGTGAGGTCGGCCAGACCCAGCCGTTGCAGCGCGCGGATCACGCCGTTGTACATGCCGCCTTGCAGCACCAGACCCACCGGCGCGGTGGCAGGCCCGAACACCTCGTTCAGCTTGCGTTCGGTGATGAACCGCTCGGCGGCGGGCCAGCGGTTGCGGACCTTGTCCTGCTCGTGCGCATAGGACATGGGCGGCAGCACCACGCGGGCAAAATCGGACCGCGGCGCCGACAGTGCGGCCTTGACCGACAGAGGCGGCGGGCGGTTGTCGCGGGTCTGGAAGGTGCCCGTCACATGGCACGACCGGATGCGTACCATCAGCATCACGGGGGTGTTCGATGCCTCGGACAGCGCGAAGCCGTCGCCCACGGCCTGCACGATGCTGGGCAGGTTGGGGCGCGGGTCCAAGAGCCAGAACTGCGATTTCATGGCAAAGGCGTGGCTGCGTTCCTGCATGATGCTGGAACCCTCGCCGTAATCCTCGCCCACGATCACCAGCGCGCCGCCCGTCACCCCCGACGAGGCCAGATTGGCCAGCGCATCGGACGCCACGTTCACGCCGACCGGGCCCTTGAACGTCACCGCCCCGCGGATGGGATAGTGCACGCTGGCCGCCAGCATGGCCGCCGCCGCCGCCTCGTTCGCGTTGGCCTCGTAGCGCACGCCCAGTTCGGCCAGCAGGTCCTGCGCGTCGGACAGAACGTCCATCAAGTGGCTGATCGGCGCCCCCTGATAGCCCCCCACATAGCCCACGCCGTTTTCCAGCAGCGCCTTTGTAATGGCCAGGATGCCCTCTCCGGTGAAGGTCTGCCCCGCGCCAAGGCGCAGATGCTCGACTTCTGCCGTGAAGGACCGTTCGGCCATCTCAGATCTCGTGCTTGCGGATGTTGGCCAGGATTTTCTGCAGCGTGCCCACGAAGGCGCGGCGGTCTTCCTCGGGGATGCCGCGGAACATACGGGCGTTGGCTTCGGCCATGCGGGGCCACAGCGCCTCGAACGCCGCGCGACCGGCCTCGGTGATGAACACCCGTATGGCCCGGCTGTCGGCGGCATCGACCATTCGCCGGATCAGGCCTTCGGAGGCCAGTTGGTCCAGCGCGCGCGACATGGTGGACTGTTCGACAACGGCATAGACCGACAGGTCGCGGATCAGCGGCCCCTCGATGACCGACAGCACCGCCAGCGCACGCATCTTTGGCGTCGTCAGCCCCAGCCCTGCCATCTCTTCGCGCAGGGACGCGTTGTAGCGGCCCATGATGCGGTTCATCAGGTAGGGCGGATAGTTGGCCAGCCCGATCTCGCCCAGGCGCGGCAGGGCTTCCGGCGGTTTTTCGGGGGGCGACTGGTCGGTCATGCGCCCAGCCTTTTCGCCGCAAGGAACCCCGATCCGCCGCCCAAACCGGGGCCGGGGTGGGTGCTCGCGCCGATGTGGATCAGCCCGCGCACCAGCCCGGTTCCGTTGGTGGAATGTGCGTAGGGGCGGAAGATGAAGAACTGGTCGATGCTGCACAGCCCGCCATAGGGGTCGCCACCGACAAGGTTGATGTTCATCCGTTCCAGGTCGGCCGGGCTGTGTGCCGTCCGGGCCAGTTTGATGGCGTCAAAATCCTTGATGTGGCGGCGCAGGATGCCTTCGATCCGGTCGGCAAACGCCTCGCGCGCGGTGTCCCAGTCCTGCGCCGCAATGGTGCCGCCCGCATCGCCCTTGATGGTCCGCGGCGCATCGGGAATCTGCAGCCACAGGATGGCCTTGCCGTCCGGGCAACGCAACGGGTCCAGCGTGTGCGGCTGGCCCACGCAGATGGTGGGCACCTCGGGCAGCATGCCGCGCTCGGCTTCGTTCGCCGATTTCGAGACCGAGTCGATGCCGTCGGCCAGATGGATCAGCGCCACCTTCTCTAGCCCTGGCGAGGTCCATTCTGGCGGCGCGTCCAGCGCATAGTGCAGCTGGAAATTGCCCCGCCCGTGGCGAAACGCCTGCGCCGCCGCGCGGTCCTCGGGCAGGTTCACATCGCGCAAGAGCCTGTCCTGCAACTGCCCGGGTGCGACCGAGGCCAGCACCGACCCGCAGGCAATCTTTTCGCCATTGGCCAGCGCCACGCCCTGCACCTTGCCCCATTCCACAAGGATGCGGTCCACATCGGCATTGCTGCGGATTGCGCCGCCCTTTTCCTCGATCAGCGCGCGGAACGCCTGCACCGCCCGCCCCGACCCGCCCTTGACCACCGGCGCCCCGGCGGCCTCGAGCGCAAAGGCAATCACCTTGCCCATCTGGCCGGAATAGGTGCTTTCCGGCGTCAGCCCGCAATGCAGCACCCAAGGGGCATACAGCGCCTGCACCATCGGGCTGCTGTATCCGGTTTCCAGCCACCCCCGCGCGGGCACCAGCGCGCGGCCGAACCACGCCGCCAACCCGCGCAAGCCCCGCTTGCGCACCTGCCCCCACAACAGCCGCGCCGTGGGCCATGACCACAGCGACCCGCCCAGCAACGCAAACAGGAACGGCGCGTCGGCCTCTACCCCGCCCACATCGGCCGCGTGGCGGTCACCGTCGCCCGGCGACAGCGCGTTGAAGGCCGCCACGTTCGCCGCGCGGTCGGTGGTCAGCACCAGCGCCTCGCCACTTGGGCGCACAACGGCCGTCGGATGCGGCGTGTGGGCATAGTCGAACCCGTGCCGGGCAAGGTGGGGGCCAAGTGCGGCCCCCGCAGGGGATGTCATGAACAGCACCCAGGTGGCGGCCATCACATCGTGATGGAAGCCAGGCAGGGTGATCTCGTCCGTCCGCAGGCAGCCGCCCGCCACGTCATTGCGTTCCAGAATCAGAACGCGCCGCCCCTTCAGCGCCAGCATCGCCCCCGCGACCAGCGCGTTGATGCCAGACCCGATGATGACGTGGTCGGGCCGCACGCCTTAGGCCTTTGGAACCAGCGCCAGCGCGCGGATGGGCGACCCGGTGCCGTGCTTGATCTTCAAAGGCGCCGCAATCAGGATCGCCCCCTTGGGTGGCAGCTTCGACAGGTTGGCCAGCGACGCCAAACCGAAACAGTTGTTCTTGTGCAGCAGGTTATGCGCCGGATAGGGCGGGTTCATCCCCCCCGCCTGCCCGGCATCCGTGCCAATGCACTGCGACCCCCAGCCGACGATGCCCTTGTCGATCAGGTACTGGATCACCTCGGGCGTCGGCCCCGGCGTGTGCGGGCCGGTGGCATCGGCGTTCAGGAAGGCGGCCTCGTCATGCGCGCGGCTGTCCCAGTCGGACCGCAGCACCACCCATTCGCCCTTGCCGATCGGGCCGTGGCGCGATTCCCAGTCCTGCACATGCTGGATGGTCAGCAGGAAATCCGGGTCCGCGGCGCATTCACGCGAAAAGTCCAGTACGTTGACCGGCGCCACCAGACGACCCACGTCCAGCGTGTCGGTATAGCCGTCGGGGTAGTCCTTGCCGGTGATCCAGTGGTGCGGCGCATCGAAGTGCGTGCCGGAATGTTCGCCCAGTTCCAACCAGTTCCAGGCCCAGAATGGCCCGTCCTTGTCATACTCGCTGATCCGGTGGATCTTGATCGGGGGGGTGTCCTTGGCAAAATCCGGCGGCAGCTTCAGCAGGGGCGTTTCCGGCCCCAGCACGCCCGAGCAATCCACCACCTCGACCCCGCCCGAGGCCAGCATCGCGGCCAGTTGGCCCAGCACATTCGCGGCTGTCATCTGTCTCTCCCTGACTGCGGGCGCATCTTCGCCCGTTCGGAATCATGCTAGACAGATTTAGATGCATTTGCAAATATCCCGGCGTCAAGCGGCAGGGGAAACAGGGTGGCCGAGTTCGACGCAGTGCTGATCGGGGCGGGGCACAATGCGCTGGCCGCTGCGCTGCACCTGGCGGCGAAAGGCTGGCGCGTGGGGGTGTTCGAGCAGGCTGCCGTGGCGGGCGGGGCGGTGAAGACCGGGGAGTACACATTGCCCGGCTTTCGCCACGACTGGGCGGCGATGAACCTGTCCCTGTTCGCCGGAAGCCCGTTTTTCAATGCGCATGGCGCCGAATTGCAGCGGCATGGCTGCGCCTTTGTGTCTGTTGGCCGACCCTTCTGTTCGTCCTTCCCGGATGGCACGTGGGCGGGCGTGTCCACCGACATGGCCGAGACGGTGGCGGCAGTTGCCGCCCTGTCGCCGCGCGACGCCGCAGCATGGCGGGACCTTTGCGCAGGCTTCGGTGATCAGGCGCCATATCTGTTCGGGTTGCTGGGCGCGCCTATGAAATTCCGTGCGCTTGCATCTTTCATGTTCAAAACAATGCGCGCCAAGGGCTTGGGCGGCACACAGGACTTCCTGCGCTTCCTGCTGTCGTCGCCCCGTGCCTGGCTAGAAGACACCTTTGAACATCCGCACGTCCGGGCCATGCTGGGTGCCTGGGGGATGCACCTGGATTTCGCCCCCGATGTCGCGGGCGGGGCGATGTTTCCCTATCTGGAAGGCATGGCGGGGCAGGCCTTCGGCATGGTGATCGGGCAGGGCGGGGCGGATACGGTGACGCGGGCGCTGGTGGCGGCGATCACGGCGCGGGGCGGGGTGGTGCAAACGGGCGTTGCGGTGAAACGCATCGTGCATGACGGGCGCCGGGCTACGGGCGTGGAACTGGCCGACGGGCGCAGCGTCACGGCCTTGAAGGCAGTGATTGCGGGTGTGGCGCCACGGGCGCTGGCAGGCCTGACGGGTGGCACCACGGCAGACTTCGACCGCAGCATGGCATCGTTCCGCCATGCGCCCGGCACCTTGATGATCCATCTGGCGATGGAAGGTCTGCCCGAATGGCGTGCCGGTGCGGCGCTGCAGCGCCATGCCTATGTGCATATCGCCCCCAGCCTGGACCAGATGGCGCGCACCTATGCGCAGGCGCAGGCCGGGCTGCTGCCGGATGAGCCGGTCCTGGTGGTGGGGCAGCCGACTGTGTTCGACCCTTCGCGCGCGCCCGAAGGAAAACACGTGCTGTGGGTACAGGTGCGCATGGCGCCGGGCACCATTGCGGGCGACGCTGCGGGGCAGATCGCGGCCACCGACTGGGCCGGGGCGGCAGAGCCCTTTGCGGCGCGGGCGCTGGACATTCTGGAGGCGCATGCGCCGGGCACCCGCGCCCGGATCATCGGGCGGCGCGTCGTGACCCCGGCCGAGCTTGAGGCCGACAACCCCAATCTTGTGGGCGGCGACCAGGTGTGCGGCAGCCACCACCTGCACCAGAATTTCCTGTTCCGCCCCGCGCGCGGCCATGCCGATGGCAGTACACCTGTCGCGAACCTGCATCTGACCGGCGCGGCCGTCTGGCCGGGCGCGGGCACCGGGGCGGGTTCGGGTTACCTGCTGGCGCAAAGGCTGTCAGGACAATGACAACATCAACAAGAACCACCACAGGGAGTCTGAAATGAACCTGAACCGCCGCAGCCTTCTGCAACTGTCCGCCGCCACGCTGGCCGCGGGCACGGTTGGCCTGCCCGCCATGGGGCAAGCCATCGAAGAGCTGGTGATTGCCTACAACGTGAACCTGCCGTCGTGGGACCCGACGGTGGGTCCAAGCGCGGTGAACCCGACGATCCAGGGCCTGTACCAGTCGGTCTTCGACCAGTTCATCCTGCAGCAACCCGACCTGAAGCCGGCGCCGGGCCTGCTGACCGAGTGGGGGTGGAACGAGGACCGGACCAAGGTGATGCTGAAGGTGCGCGAGGGTGTGACCTGGCATGACGGGTCGCCCTTTACCGCCGAGGACGTGGCCTGGTCGCTGACCCGCGCCGCCGACGAGAAGACCGGCAACCCGATCCAGTTCATCTGGTCGACGCTGGGCAACATCAAGGCCGAGGGGAACATGGTGACGGCGGATGTCACCAGGTTCGAGCCCACGATCTTCAAGTGGATGTACTTCCTGACCGGCTATGTCCTTCCCAAGGCCTACTACGAAAAGGTGGGCGCCGAGGGGTTCGAGGCCGCGCCGGTGGGCACCGGGCCCTACATGGTGGAAAAGTTCGAGCGCAACGCCTTCGTGCGGCTGAAGGCCAACGCGAACTACTGGGGCGGCAAGCCGGACTTTGACACGGTGACGATCAAGTTCGTGCCCGATGCCGCAGCCCGGGTGGCCGAGGTGGAATCGGGCAACAGCCATGTCACGCTGGAAATGCCGTACGAGGAATATGACCGGCTGAAGGGCGGGCCGCTGGCCGGGGTGGCAGCGCCCATTTCGGACATCGGGATGATCTTCCTGAACGACATCGAGGTGATGACCGACCCGAACGTGCGCAAGGCGGCAGCGCATGCCATCGACAAGCAGGCGATCATCGACCGTCTGCTTTCGGGCTATGGCGTGAAGATCGACACGCTGCAGACGCCACAGTACGACGCCTATGATGCCTCGGTCTCTGTCCCCTACGACGAGGCTGCCGCCGTCGCGGCGCTGGCCGCCAGCGGTTTTGGCCCCGACAACCCGGTGAAGTTCAAGATCCAGACCACCAAGGGCTTCAAGCCCAAGGACTATGAGATGATCCAGGCCATTGTCGGCCTGTGGCGCAAGGTGGGGATCGAGGCCGAGATCGAGGTCTACGAGATTGCCAAGCACTATGAACTGCGCGGCGCCGACCAACTGGCGCCGGCGGCCTTCTACAACTGGGGCAACTCGGTGGGTGATCCCACCACCTCGACCGGGTTCGCGATGTTCGGCCCCAGCCCGCATTCGGTGTGGGACGGCGAGGATCTGGTGGGCATGATCGGCCCGCTGTGGGGCGAGGCGGACGAGGCCAAGCGGATTGAAGGGTGGAAGGCGGTGGACAAATTCATCGCCGAGAACGCGCTGGTGATCCCGCTGCTGCAGTACGTGCAGCCGATCCTGCACGCGCCTGGCGTGGCGGTGACGCCGCATGCCAGCGGCGCGTTGTTGCCGCATCTGATGAAGCGGGCGTGATGTCGGCAAACGCCGGGGGGCTTCGCGCCCTCCGGACCCCCCGCGGGATATTTGAACCAAGATGAAAGGGATTGAGGCCGTGTCAGTGCAGGGATTGGCCTGATGGCGTTCCTGCGCGTCGCTTTGCTGCGGCTGGCGACCACGGCGGTGACGCTGGCGGGCGTGGCTGTGATCGTGTTTTTCGTCATCCGCGTGGTGCCGGGCAACCCTATTGCCATGATGCTGCCCCCCGGTGCCACGGACGAGGACATTGCCCGGCTGACGGCGCTGTACGGGCTGGACAAGCCGCTGCTGGCGCAGTTCGGCATCTGGGTGGCGGGCGTGCTGCAGGGCGATTTCGGCACCTCGATCACCGCACGCCAGCCGGTGGTGGATCTGGTGCTGGGGCGCCTGCCGGCCACGCTGGAACTGTCGGTGATGGCGCTGGTGATCGCCTGCCTCTTGGGCGGGGCGGCGGCGCTGACCGGCACGCGGTACCGGGGCGGTCGGGCCGAAGCGGCCATCGACATTGGCAACGGCATGGCACTGTCGGTGCCGGATTTCCTGTGGGGGCTGGTGCTGATCTTGCTGTTTGGCGTGCTGTGGCCGGTGTTCCACATCTCGGGCCGGGTGTCGCCGTCGCTGGACCTGCCCTTCACCACCGGGTTCTACCTGTTCGAAAGCGTGCTGCGCCTGCGGTTCGACCTGTGGGCCGACATCGTGGCGCACATGTTCATGCCGGCTTTGGCGCTGGCCATCCCGCTGGCGGCGATCATCGGGCAACTGCTGAAGCAATCGCTGAAAGAGACGATGAACCTGGATTACGTCACCCTTGCCCGCACCAAGGGATACGGCGAAACGCGGGTGATCCTGCGTGAGGCGCTGCGCAACGCCGCCCTGCCCACGCTGACACTGGTGGGGGTGCAGTTCACCTTCCTGATCGGCGGCACGGTCATCATCGAGCGGCTGTTTTCCTATGAAGGCCTGGGCAACATGGCCATCGACGCCGTGGTCAATCGCGACCTGCCCTTGATCCAGGGCATCGTTCTGGTCTTCGCTGCGATCTTTACCGCGGTGAATCTGGCGGTCGATCTGCTGTATGCGGTGCTGAACCCGCGGTTGCGGCATGCTTGACGGTCGGGCGGAAGTACGGCGGCGGGCGGGACTGCGGCTGTGGCTTTCGGGGCTGTGGTTGGGGCTGCTGTGCGCGGCGGCCGTGCTGGCGCCATGGGTGGCGCCGCATGACCCGCTGGCGCAGGACCTGTTCCTGGGGCGTCTGCCGCCGTTCTGGGCGAAGGGGGCCGAACCGGGGTTCTGGCTGGGCACCGACAGTCTGGGCCGCGATGTGCTGTCCCGCATCATCCACGGCGCACGGGTGGCCTTGGTGGTGGCGCTGGTGGCGGGCACCGTGACCTGCATCGTGGGGGCGACGCTGGGCCTTCTGGCCGGGTTCCTGCGCGGCTGGGTGGACATGGTGATTTCCCGCCTGATCGACATCTGGATGGCCTTTCCGCCGGTTCTGTTTTCCATCCTGCTGATCGCCGTGCTGGGACCCGGCCTGTGGTCGATTGTCATTGCCATCGTGGTGATCGACTGGACGCGGTTTGCCCGCGTGGTAAGGGCCGAGGCGATGGCGCAGGGGGCGATGGACTATGTCGCCTCGGCCCGGGTGGCGGGGCGCGGGCGCATAGGCATCATGGTTCGCGAGATCCTGCCCAACGTGCTGCCCACCATCGTGGTCCTTCTGACGCTGGAGATGGGGATTGCGGTGATCGTCGAGGCAATCCTGAGTTTCGTGAACCTGTCGATCTCGACCGATGACCCCACCTGGGGCGGAATGATCTCGGAAGGCCGCGCGTCGGTGCATCAAGCCTGGTGGGTGCTGGTGTTTCCGCTGGTCACGCTGTTCCTGACGGTCTTGTCTTTCAGCCAGTTGGGCGAGGGGCTGAAGGACCGGTTCGACCCGGTGCTGCGATGAGCTTTCTGTCGGTGCGCAACCTGTCGGTGCGTTTGCGGCGTGGGCCGCCCCTGCTGCGCCGCGTGTCGCTGGAGGTCGCGGCGGGCGAGGTGCGCGGGTTGGTGGGGGAATCGGGCGCGGGCAAGTCGATGATCGGAAAGGCGGTGCTGGGAATCTTGCCGCCGTCGGTGGAAATCACCGAAGGCCAGATCGTGCTGGACGGGACCGACCTGCTGGCGCTGCCCGTGGCCGAACGCCGCCACCGTATCGGCGCCACCTGCGCGCTGATTCCGCAGGACCCGCTGACGGCATTGAACCCCAGCCACCGCATCGGCCCGCAGATCATTGACCGGTTGGTCGATATCCTGGGCTGGCGGCGCGCCGATGCCGAGGTGCGGGCGCGCGAACTGCTGGATGAGGTACAGATTCCGAACGCCGAGAGGGTGTTGCGCAGCTATCCGCACGAACTGTCGGGCGGGATGCGTCAGCGCATCCTGATTGCGTCGGCCTTTGCGGCAGAGCCGAAGCTGATCGTGGCGGACGAGCCCACCACCGCGCTGGACGTGACGGTGCAGAAGCAGATCCTGCGGCTGATCGCGGGCATGCAGGCACGGCACGGCACGGCGCTGCTGTTCGTGACGCATGACCTGGGCGTGGTGTCCAAGGTGTGCCAGAACCTGACGGTGCTGTATGGCGGGCTGGTGGTCGAGGATGCGGCGGTGGGGGCGTTCTTTGCCGCCCCTCGGCACCCCTATTCCGCGGCCCTGCTGGCCGCGACGCCGAAATACACCGACCCGATGGCGGGGCTGCAACCCGTGCCCGATGCGGTGATTGCCGCCGTGCAGGCCGAGGTGGCGGCCTTTGACAGGGGTGGCCATGGCTGACCTCTACACCGTCGAAAACCTGCACCTGTCCTTGGCCGACATGACGGCCAAGCCGCTGTTTGGCGCGGCGCCGCGGGTGGAAATTCTGAAGGGCTTGACCTTTGCCATTCCGAAGGGTGCCGTGGTGGGCATCGTCGGCGGGTCGGGGTCGGGCAAGTCGACGCTGGGGCGGGCGCTGGTGCGGCTTCTGGAACCTTCGGGCGGGGTGGTGCGGTTCGACGGCACCGACATCACCCATCTGTCCGAGGCGCGGCTGCGTCCGATGCGGCGGCGGTTCCAGATGATCTTCCAGGACCCGATGTCGTCGCTGAACCCGCGCCACCGGGTGGGCACCATCATAGCCGAACCCCTGCGCCTGCACGGACTGGACGCGGTGCCCGAACGGGTGGCCCGCGCGCTGGACCATGTGGGGCTGCCTGCGGGGTTCGCGTCACGGTTCCCGCACGAACTGTCGGGCGGCCAGCGGCAGCGGGTGGGCATCGCGCGGGCCATCGCGCTGGAACCCGATTTCATCCTGGCGGATGAAATTGTGTCGGGGCTGGATGTGTCGTCGCAGGCGCAGGTGCTGAACCTTCTGGAGCGGCTGGTGGCCGAGCTTGGCCTGACGCTGGCCTTCATCAGCCACGACCTGTCGGTGATCCGGCGCCTGTGCCAGCGCACCATCGTGCTGCACCGGGGCGACATCGTTGAGGACCGCCCGACCGCGGAGTTGTTTGCCAACCCGCAAGCCGCCTGTACCCGCGACCTGCTGGACGCGATCCCGCTGCCCGACCCGGCTCAGCCCTGGGCGTGATGCGGCATCACAGGGCGGCGTTCGGGCGGCTCGGCCGGGGCCATCAGGCTTTCCAGCTTGGCCTTCACCTCTTCGGGCCAGGTCATCGAGGTGTGGCTGTCCAGCCAGCTGGCGGCAAGGACCTGTTCCACCGACCAGCGGTGTTCGTCGCCGCAGTGAATGGTGTGTTGCAGCCGCACCGAAGAGCGGCCGACCTTTGTGACCGCCAGCCGGAACGTCAGACGGTCGCCGAAGAAGGACGGCTTCGAGAAGTCGCACGACAGGTGCACCGTGGGCGTGCCCCAGCGTTCCTTCCAGATGATCTCGTGCCAGGGCCAGCCGATATGCCCCCAGAACTCCTCGACCACGCCGTTCAGGATGTTCAGGTAGGCCGGATAGTAGGCGGTTCCCGAGATGTCGCAATCGCCGAACCGCAGCATACGGTCCGTGGTGAAGCACACGTTCATTCATTCCTCCCTTCGCCGGCTCCGGCGGGCCAAGCAACTCGCCGCCGACAGCGCAGTCTTGCGCCGCCGGAGGCGAGCCACAACCCGATAGTGCGCGGCTCAGGCCAAGAGGGCCTGCGCTTCGGATGGCGACAGGGCGGCAGGGCGGGTGCAGGTGGTCTGCATCGTCACGAACTGTCCGGTTTCTCCCGACTGCAGCGCCCCCGTCATCACCTCAACCGCGTGCAGCGTGCGGTCCAGCGAACAGCGGTGGTCGCGGCCATTGGCCAGCGCGGCAGCCATGTCGGCCAGCCCGGCGCTGCGCCAGTTGGCCTGCGGCTGGCCCTGGTTGTTGGTCTGGTTGGTGCGGAAGAAAGGATGGTCCCACGCGACAACGGGGGTTGTGGCCCCGTCCTTGCCGCCCAGCTCCAGCACGCCGCCGAAGAAGTTGGGGTCGGGCAGATACAGCGTGCCTTCGGTGCCGTACAACTCCATGTGTCCCCGCCGGTGCGACCACACATCCCAGCTGGTGGACAGGTTCACCGTGGCGCCGTTGGCGAATTCCAGCAGGGCGTGGATGTTGGTGGGGGTTTTCACCGGAATCGTTTCGCCCGCGCGGGGCTGTGAGGAAATGGTGCGCGTGGCGCTGGCCGCTGTGGCAAGGGCCGCCACGCGGCGCACGGGGCCCAAGAGGTTGATGAGGTTGGCCAGATAGTACGGGCCCATGTCCAGCATCGGGCCGCCGCCGGGCAGGAAGAAGAAGTCGGGGTTGGGGTGCCAGTGTTCCATGCCGTGGCTCATCACCGCGGCACCGCCAGCGGTGATCGTGCCCAGCCGCCCCTCGTCGATCAAGGCGCGGGCCTGCTGGTGCGCGCCGCCCAGAAACGTGTCGGGGGCGCAGCCGACGCGAAGGTTCTTCGCGGCGGCCAGGTCGCGCAGGGCAAGGCCGTCGGCCAGCGAGAGCGTGAGCGGCTTTTCGGAATAGATGTGCTTGCCCGCCTGCAAGATGGCCTTTGATACGGCAAAGTGGGCATCGGGGACGGTCAGGTTGATGACAACGTCGATGGCCGGGTTGCCCAGCAGGTCTTCGACCGATTGTGCGGTGGTGCCGAATTCGGCGGCGCGCGCCTGTGCCGCCGCAGGGTTCGCGTCGGCCACGGCCCGCACCTGCAACCCGCGGAACAGGGGCGCAAGGCGCAGGTAAGTGGTCGAGATGTTGCCGCAGCCGATGATGCCGATGCCGAAGGTTTCCATGGGTCAAAGCGCCTTTGTCGCCGCCAGCGACACGCGGGCAAAGCGGGCGTGGTCGGACGGGTTGTCGTGTTCAAGGATGAAGGTTTCGCAGGGGGTTGCGCGCAGCGCCGCCATGATGCCGGGCCAGGCCACGGTGCCCTGCCCCACGTCGGCCCAGCCGTCCTGATCGGTGTTCTGGCCCGCTGGGGCAATGTCCTTGACATGGGTCGAGGTGATGCGGGGTGCGTACTTCGCGATCCAGGCCACCGGGTCGGCGCCACCGCGCACCACCCAGGCCACGTCGATTTCCCATTCCAGATCGGGGCCGCCGGCAAAGATCAGGTCCTGCGGGACCTGCCCGTCGGGCAGGGGGCGCATCTCGAAGTCGTGGTTGTGCCAGCCAAAGCCAAGCCCCGCCGCACGGGCCGGAGCACCGGCCGCCTGCAGCCGGGCGCCGAAGGCGTGCCAGCCAACGGCGTCGGTCGGGCGGTGTTCGGCCTGCAGATAGGGGCAGTAAATGCGCTGGACGCCCAGGCTGCGGGCGATGGACAGAACACCCTGTGGATCGGATTCCAGCTGTTCCAGCCCGAAATGCGCGGTGGGCATCGCCAGCCCCGTGGCGCGCAGGCCCTCGGCCAGTGCCGCGACTTGGGCCGCGTCGGTGTAGAGCGCCCCGTAGCCTTCGACCCCTTCGTAGCCGAGGTCGGCCAGCATCTGCAGCGTGGCAGACAACGGCGGGAAGTTGCGGGAGGAGTAGAGTTGGTAGCACAGCATGGAGCGGTTCCTTCAGATGCGCTGTTCGGTTGTGGCGTCGAACAGCGATGCTTTTGTCATGTCGAGATGCAGGTGAACGGGCGTGCCGGGCGCCGGGCGCCGTTCCACCGGCACACGGACCGAGACCTGCTGACCGCCCGCCTGTACCCACACCAGGCTGTCGGCCCCCATCGGCTCGTCGATCTCCACGACGCCCGGGAGCGAAGCGCCGGGGCGCGGGGTGTCGGACAGGGTGATGTGTTCGGGGCGCAGGCCCAGAATGGCCTTCGGCCGATCCATGATGGTGCCGCCGTCATAGCCCGCCAGCGAGACCGAAACGTCACCCAGCCGGAAGCTGTGGCCATCGGTGGCGCCGGGCAGGAAGTTCATGGCGGGCGACCCGATGAAGCCCGCGACAAACAGATTGGCAGGGCGGTTGTAGATGACCTGCGGCGCGTCCAGCTGCTGGATCACGCCGCCCTTCATCACCGCAATCCGGTCGGCCAGCGTCAGCGCCTCGATCTGGTCGTGGGTGACGTAGACCATCGTGTTGTTCAGCCGCGCGTGCAGCCGCTTGATCTCGACCCGCAACTCGCTGCGCAGTTTGGCGTCCAGGTTCGACAGCGGTTCGTCGAACAGGAACACATCCACGTCGCGCACCAGCGCGCGGCCGATCGCCACCCGCTGCCGCTGCCCGCCCGACAGCGCGCCCGGCTTGCGGTCCAAGAGCGGCTCGATCTGCAGGATCTTGGCCGCCCGCGCCACGCGCGCGTCGATCTCGGCCTTGGGCATGCGCGCATTCCTCAGCCCGAAGGACAGGTTTCCGCGCACCGTCATCTGCGGGTACAGCGCGTAGCTTTGGAACACCATGCCGATGCCGCGTTCGCTGGGTTCTTCCCAGGTCACGTTGCGGCCCTTGATCCAGATCTGCCCGTCGGTGATGTCCAAAAGTCCCGCGATGCAGTTCAGAAGCGTGGACTTGCCGCAGCCCGAGGGGCCCAGGAGCACGATGAATTCGCCCGGCGCGACATCAAGGTTCATCGTTTGCAGCACCGTGGCGGCACCGAAGCGCAGCGTCAGGTCGCGGATCGAGATGGAATGCATGGGATCAGCCCTTGACCGCGCCCGCCGCGATGCCGCGCACGAACAGTTTGCCCGAGACGAAGTAGATGATCAGCGGCACAAGGCCGGTCAGCAGCGTGGCGGCCATGTTGACGTTGTATTCCTTGACCCCTTGCACCGAATTGACGATGTTGTTCAACTGCACCGTCATGGGATAGGTCTCGGGCCGGGTGTAGATCACGCCGAACAGGAAATCGTTCCAGATTCCGGTCACTTGCAGGATAAGGGCCACCACGAAGATGGGCAGGCTCATCGGCACCATGATGCGCAGGAAGATGCCCCAGAACCCTGCGCCGTCCACCCGCGCGGCCTTGAACAGCTCTTCCGGCACCGATGCAAAGTAGTTGCGGAACAACAGCGTCAGGATCGGCATGCCGAACACCGAATGCACCAGCACCAGCCCCCACAGGCTGCCGTACAGGCCGATTTCGCGCAGGATGATGACGATGGGGTACAGCATCACCTGATAGGGAATGAAGGCGCCGACAATCAGGATGGCAAAGAACGTGTCCGCCCCGCGGAATTTCCACAAGGACAGCGCGTAGCCGTTCACCGCCGCAATCGCGATGGACAGCACCACCGAGGGCACGGTGATCTGCACCGAGTTCCAGAAGCCGCGGCTCAGCCCGTCGCAGTTCAGCCCCGTGCAGGCCTGCGCCCAGGCCTTGACCCAGGGCTGGAAGGTGATCTCCAGCGGCGGAGAAAAGATGTTGCCCAGCCGGATTTCCGGCATGCCCTTCAGCGAGGTCATGACCATCACGTACAGCGGCAGCAGGTAATAGACCGACACCACGAACAGCGTGCCGTAGAGAATGATGTTGCGGCGCGAGAAGGTGGGGCGGGGCCGGGCACCGCGGGGGCCCGTCATCTCGGCGGTCAAGTCAGCCACGGCGCTTGCCTCCGAATTCCAGATAGGCCCATGGCACAACGATGATGACGACCGTCAACAGCATCATCGTCGAGGCGGCAAAGCCTTGGCCCAGGTTCTGCGCGCGGAACATGAAGTCGTAGACGTATTTCGCTGGCACCTCGGAGGCCGTGCCCGGCCCGCCGCCCGTCTGCGCCACCACCAGGTCATACAGCTTCACGATGCCCGACATGATGATGACCAGCGTGGTGATGAAAACCGGGCGCATCATCGGGATGACGATGAAGATGTAGGTTTTCCACGCCGGAATCCCGTCCACCCGCGCGGCTTTCCAGATGTCTTCGTCGATGCCGCGCAGGCCCGCCAGCATCAGGCACATGATCAGGCCGGTGCCCTGCCACAGCCCGGCGATCAGCACGCCATAGATCACGATCTCGGGGTCATACAGCGGGTCGAAGGTAAAGCTTTCGAACCCCATCGCGCGCACCACGTTCTGCACGCCGAATTCGGGATTGAGGATCCACTGCCACACCAGACCCGTCACCACGAACGACAGCGCAAAGGGGTAAAGGAAGATGGTGCGGAACGTGTCTTCGAAGCGGATCTTCTGATCTAAGAGCACGGCCAGCAGAAAGCCGATGACGAAGCTGAAGATCAGCGACAGCGAGCCGTAGATGGCCAGGTTGCCGATCGAGACGATCCAGCGGTCGGTCGACCACAGGCGTTCGTACTGGTCAAGGCCGACGAAGCGCAGGCGGGGCAGAAGCTTCGAGTCGGTGAAGGAATACAGCACCGTCCACAGCGTGCCGCCGACGAAGATGACCAGCGCCGTCAGGATCATCGGCACGCTGGCGATCTTGGCCGTCAGGTTGCGGGTCAGCCGACTGGGGCGGGGCGTCGTGGACATGGGGGCTTTCCGGCAGTGGGCGTCCGCCCCGCGCGCTGCGGGGCGGACGCGGGCAGGATCAGTCGGCGTTCCCGATGATCTCGGCGAACTTGGCCTGTGCGTCTTCCTTCGTCATCGACGGGTCATTGAAGAAGGCGCTCATCAGGTCGTTGATCTGCGTGGTGGTGTCGGGGCTGATCAGCTCGTCCGTGCCCTGGATCACGTTGCCCGAGGCCAGGATCGCCAGTCCCTTCTTCATGCAGTCGTTGGCGGTGGACAGGTCAACGTCGCCGCGCACCGGCAGCGAACCCTTCTTCAGGTTGAACGCCACCTGCGTGGCCGGCGCCATCATGGTTGACGCCAGCACTTCCTGCGCGGCCGACTTTGCCGGGTCGGACAGCGCGGGGAAGTAGAAGGCATCACCGCCGGTCGAGATGATCTCGTTCATGCCCAGTCCCGGAAGGCAGGTATAGTCGGTGCCCGCGACCTGCCCGGCAATCTGGAACTCGCCCTGCGCCCAGTCGCCCATGATCTGCCCGCCGGCCTTGCCGGTGATCACCATGTTGGTGGCCTGGTTCCAGTCCTGCACCTTGGAATTCGCGGCCATCTTGCGCGCGTCGTCGATGGCCTGGAACACCGGCGCGATGTCGGCGCCGCCCGCCACTGCGGCGTCCTTGTCCTTGTAGACCTTGAGGTACAGGTCCTTGCCCGCCACCGCGACCATCAGCACGTTGAAGGCCCCGGCGTTCTGCCAGGCCTGCTGGCCCATCGCCAGCGGCACGATGCCCTTGGCTTCCAGCGCAGGTGCGGCGGCGACGAATTCGGTCCAGCTGGTGGGCACCGGCACGCCTGCGTCGGCAAAGGCCTTGTTCGACAGCCACAGCCACTGCCAGGAATGGATGTTCACCGGCACACAGTAGATCTTGCCGTCCAGCGTGCAGTTGGCCAGCAGGCTGGGCGGGTTCACCAGGCTGGCCCAGCCCTCTTTCTCGGCCACCGCCGTAAGGTCGCGCAGCAGGCCCGAGGCGACCAGTTCCTCGGCCTGGCGGCCATGGTTGAACTGCGTCGCGGCCATCGGGTCGCCACCTGTGATGCGGCTGACCATGATCGGGCGGGCCGTGTCGCCTGACCCGGCAATCGCCCCGTCCACCCACTTGTTGCCGGTGGCGTCGAACGCCTTGGCAAACTCGGCCACGGCCGCGGCTTCACCGCCCGAAGTCCACCAGTGGGTGACTTCCAGGTCTTCGGCCAACGCAAGCGAAGGCACGGCCGCCGAGGCCATCAGCCCCAGCGCCAGTTTCACGGAACGCATGTAGTCCTCCCTGACTATATCGTTATAGTGGCAGCCTATAACGTTATAGTTTTTTCAATCAAGCCCATCTTTTCGCTTGCGGCGATGAAGGAACGGGCAGCGTATGAGCAGCGGATGAACGATAGTCCACCGGTGATCCGATGCCGCTTTCCGCCTTGGCGCCAATCCAGCCCAGCTGCAACCTGGACGTGCAAGCGCCTCATTGTGCTGCCCTTTCCGGACGTTGGGGCATCTGTTACGACGCCCGGCGCGGGCGCCCGGCGGCTGCCGGACGGGCAGAGCAGGAAACGGACCACGATCATGAATGAGCCGAATCACCTTCCCGCCGAAGGACGCCCGACACTGAAGACCATTGCCCAGCTGGCAGGGTTGTCAGTGGCCACGGTGGGGCGCGCGCTGAAGAATGCGCCCGATATCGGCGAAGAGACGAAGCGCCGCGTCCGAGAGCTTGCCCTGCAGGTGGGATATCGACCGAATCGGGCCGGTGTGCGTCTGCGCACAGGAAAGACGAACGTGATCGCGCTGGTCCGGTCGGTTCAGGAAGACATGCTGAACCACACCTCCGAAATGATTAACGGCATCGCGGCAGCACTGCGGGGAACATCGTACCACATGATCCTGATGCCGTACTTCCTGGAGGAAGACCCGCTGACCCCGATCCGCTATCTGGTGGAAACCGGGTCGGCCGATGGCGTGATCATCCACCAGACGACGCCAGATGACGAACGGGTGCGCTACATGCTGGCGCGCGGGTTTGCCTTTGCCACGCACGGGCGCACCGAACTGGACACGCCGCACCCCTACTTCGACTTTGACAACGAAACCTTCGCCAGGCTGATCGTGCAGCGCATGGCGGCGCGCGGGCGTCGGCGGCTGGCGCTGCTGGCGCCGCCCATGTCGCATTGCTATTCGCGCCACATGCACAGGGGCTTTGCCGATGAGGCGGCGCGGCTGGGACTGGCGGCGCAAGTTCTGGACGACATCACCAGTGACACGCCGCCACTGCAGGTAGAAGCCGCCGCGCGCGTGCTGCTTGCGCGCCCCGACGCGCCGGATGGAATCGTGGTGGGGTCGGCCACCGGGTCGATGGCGGTGGTGGCTGGCGCGGAATCGCTGGGGCTGGTGCTGGGGCGCGACTTCGATGTGGGCACGAAGGATTCGGTCGGGTTCCTGCGGCGGTTCAGGTCGGAGATGCTGGTGGTGCGAGAGGATGTGCGGATGGCCGGCGAGTTCCTGGCACGCGCGGTGATGGCTGCCATCGACGGACGTCAGACGGCCGATGACTGCCAGTTTCTGGACGTACCCCGGGTGGCAGGCTGAAACCGGGCTACGGGAATGCTCCCCGATCCTTCGGAGGCGAGAGAATCTCGGTAATCACCTGCAGCAGTTCGGCCCGGCGGATGGGCTTGGCCACGTTCGAATCCATGCCGACGGCCAGATACTCCTCGACCTGGTGACGCATGGCATTGGCCGACAGGCCGACAATCGGAATGCGGGGAAGCCCCGCCTCGGCCTCGGCCTGACGAATGGCGCGGGTGGCTTCGACCCCGTTCATCACCGGCATGTGGACGTCCATCAGGACAAGGTCGGGACGCGAAAGGCGACAGGCCTCGAACGCCTCGAGCCCGTTCGGGACAATGTCGAGTTGCAGGTCGAACTTGCGCAGCAGGCTGCGCAGGACAAGCTGGTTCGTGGCGTTGTCTTCGGCGGCCAGAAAACGGAAGGGACGACGGGCCAGAAGCTGCGCAAACCGCTGCTCGGCCTCTTCCGTGGCGACCTCGACCGGGGCAGTCGTCGGCGCCACCCGCAGTGTCGCGGTAAAGGTGCTGCCGCGCCCCGGCACGCTTTCGGCCTGCAGGTCACCCTGCATGAGCCGGCAGAACTGGCGCGAGATGGACAGGCCCAGCCCTGTGCCGCCGTGCGTGCGTGTGACCGACGCTCCGGCCTGTGAATAGGGGACAAAGAGGTTCTCCAGCCTGTCGGGGTCAATGCCTGTGCCCGTGTCGCGCACCACCAGGCGCAGAAGCGGCGCATCGCCCCCTTGCGGCATGATGTCGGCATCGACCGTGACATGGCCCTGGCGGGTGAACTTGATGGCGTTCGACAAGAGGTTGCCCAGGACCTGTCGCACGCGGGTCGGGTCGCCCAGGACCCAGCCGGTCAGGCCGGGCCCCATCGTCATCACCAGCCCGATGCCGCGTTCCTGCGCGCGGATGGCGTGCAGCCGCTCCACTCCGCGCAAGACCTCGACCGGGTTGAACGGAATGTTCTCGATCTCCATCCGTCCGGCCTCGATCTTGGACAGGTCGAGGATGTCATTGATGACCGACAAGAGGGTATTGCCCGATTCGGTGATGACCGAGAGCATCTCGGCCTGGTGCGGGGCCAGCCCGGTTTCCAGAAGAGCCGCGGCCATGCCCAGCACCCCGTTCAGCGGCGTGCGGATCTCATGGCTGGTCTGTGCCAGGAACATGGATTTTGCCGCGTTGGCGGCCTCGGCCTGTTCCCGGGCGATCACCAGATCAATCGTGCGCTGCCGGACCGTCGCCTCCAGCGCCTCGGCCTGCCGCGTCAGCCGCTGGTTCGCCTCCCACAACTCGCGGCTCTTTTGCTCGAGCAGCTGTTCGGCTTCCTTACGAGACCGACGTTCTCGTTCGTAGCGGAAGCGTGAAACGGTAGGCGGCAGGGCCAGCGGTCCGGGTGGCACAAGATCGGGCATTGCCGTCATCGGCTTAGGCAGATATGCGCACGGTGAATTCGGCCGAGGATGCACCCTGAACAGGGATGTCGCGGCGGTCGATCTCGGCCGAAACGCCGTAGTGGTCGACGCAGGCCTCGATCAGGCCATGGCAGAAATCCGTCAATGGCCGGGGCGAGGTGTAGATCAACTTCAACTCGTCTGGTGAGGGGCGTTCGGTGTCGAACGTCGGAAGCTCGACGTCGGGGTACAGCTTGCGCACCTCGACGTGCACTTCGCCCTCGATCGCTTCGAACATCGACAGCGCGTCAGGCTTGTCCCTGAAGAACCCGGGGTAAGATTTGACAAAGCGCCCGTGCATCCAGCGGCCGAAGGCACGCTGCAGGTCTGACACGCCCGCCCCGGAATGGTCACTGAACGCCTTCACCAGTGTCATCAGCTCGGTGCAGGAATAGTTGCCCACCGCCGTGTAGGCGCCGCCCGAGGCAAGGTCGGTCTTCGCCAGAACGTCGTCGACCGCATCCTCGCCCAGGATGGACTCGGCCATCTCCAGAAGTTCCACGAAAACCATGCCTTTCACAGCGCCCTCCACCGGTTGTCGCAGAACGCATACGATCACCCGGCTTAACATCGGCTGAACACCCGATGCAGTTTGTTCGGGCGGACCGGTCATTGTTTCAGGAGCCGGGTTTGCGCGCGGCATAGGCCAGGCTCAGGCGCCGCGGCGGGCCGCCGTCGTGCTGCCAGGACTGGGCCGCAATCAGTCCGGCGCGGCAGAGCGCGCCGACCACCTCGGCCGCCGTATAGCGGCGGTGCCGCCAGGAAAACCACACCAGACGGCTGCACCAGTGCGGCCGACTGACGGACAGGATCACGACTCCGCCGGGACGCAGCAACTGCACTATCCTGGCTATCGCCGCGTCGAGGTCGCCCAGATGCTCGACCACATGTGCCGCCACGACGATGTCGAAGCCTGCAACCGGCAGGGCGACCGACGTGATGTCACCTGCCAGAAATCTGGCCGGTCCCAGGCCAAGCCGGCGCCGGGCCGCATCCAGCATGGCGTGTGACTGGTCCACCAGCGTCAGCGTCAGACCCGGGCCGACAACGGTGGCCAAGGCCTGCGCCATCGCTCCATCGCCACAGCCAAGGTCAACGGCGTCAGGCTGCAGCGCTGCGTCGGCAGGCAACGGCAGGCGCCGCAGGGCTTCGGCGGCAAGTGCACGATACGCGGCCGGAAAGCCAAGCCGGGAAATCCGCTGCCCCCAGTGCAAGGCCGCGGCGTTGTACCTTTGCGCGACGGTTGCGGTCATCGGGCAACGGGTTCGATGCGCGTCACGTGGCCTGCTGCGCGGCCCGCCGGATCGACATGGGTCAGCCGTCCGGCTTCGTGCGTGATCGTCCAGTCGCCCGACGGCCCGCCTTCCCACGCAACGTGGTAGCCTTCCGGCAAGATGTGCCAGCGCCCCTGCATCGGCGGCATCCCCGGGATGGTCATGAAGGCCTGCCCGTCGGCAGCATAGCTGATGATGGCGTCATCGGGCTTGCCGATGTCGACATGGTGAATGAAGCCGGGCAGCATCACGCGCAGAACGTGGGCATCCAGTCTTGTCATGGCAGCAGTCCTTTGCGGGCCGGCATCCCGGAGCGCCGACCGTTTGTCGGTTGATTTTGTCTGGTAACTTGACGATAGTGCCTTGGAGAGAAGAAGTCAAGTTGCTTGACCGTTAAGGGTGAATCAATGGCCGACATGCCGCCAGAGGCACTGCTGGACCACATCGGCTGGACGCTGTGGCGGGCGGCACAGGTTTGGAAGGCGGCCTTCGCCACGGCCATGGTCAAAGCCGGGCATGCCTGGTTCGGACAGGCCCGCGGCAACCTTCTGCAACACATCGGCCCGGCGGGTATCCGCCAGGGCGATCTGGTGGCCCGCGCCGGGTTGACCAAGCAGGCCGTCCAGCAGTTCGTCGACGAACTGGTCGCCGACGGTATTGTCGTGCGCCTGACTGACAGCACCGACGCGCGGGCGCGGCGCGTCATGCTGACCGGGGCCGGAATGGCCGCGCTGCGCGACGCCCGGCGCATCAAGGCAATGATCGAGGCCGACTGGCGCAGTCATCTGGGCGCCGCGGACTTCGCCACTCTTGACCGCCTGCTGCGACGATTGACCGAAGAACCGGGCCCCAATTCCGGCTTGCCCCGATTTCCCCAAGATGAAAGAAACGACTGAGAAAACCCGGCAGGATCGCAACATGCCCGTCATTGCCAGCATCGACGACCTGAAGCGCCTGCACCGCCGTCGGACGCCCAGAATGTTCTGGGATTATTGTGAATCGGGCAGCTACACCGAGCAGACCTTCCGCGACAACTCGACCGATTTCGCGGCGATCCGCCTGCGGCAGCGCGTGGCACGCGACCTGTCGGGACGGGTTCATGAAAGCACCATGGCCGGGCAGAAGGTGACGATGCCCGTGGCGCTGGCGCCGGTGGGCAGCACCGGCATGCAGCACCCCGACGGGGAAATCCTGGCAGCACGGGCGGCGGCAAAGTTCGGCGTGCCCTACACCCTGTCGACCATGAGCATCTGTTCCATCGAGGACGTCGCGGCGCGCAGCCCCGAGCCGTTCTGGTTCCAGCTCTACGTCATGCGCGACGAGGATTTCGTCGATGCCATCATCGAACGCGCACGGGCGGCGAAGTGCTCTGCGCTGGTACTGACGCTGGACCTGCAGATCCTCGGGCAGCGGCACAAGGACCTGAAGAACGGCCTGACCAGCCCGCCCAAGCTCACGATCCCGAACATCATCAACATGATGACAAAGCCGCGCTGGTCACTGGGCATGCTGCAGACGCCTCGGCGGCAGTTCCGCAACATCGTGGGCCATGTCAAGAACGTGACAAGCCTGGCCGACCTTACGACCTGGGCGAACGAACAGTTCGACCCCAAGCTTGACTGGTCCAAGGTGGCCCGCATCCGCGACCAGTGGAAGGGCAAGTTCATCCTGAAGGGCATTCTGGATGCCGACGACGCGCGGATGGCGGCCGATGCCGGGGCCGATGCGGTGATCGTGTCCAACCACGGCGGACGGCAACTGGACGGGGCGCTGAGTTCCATCCGCATGCTGCCGCAGATCGTGCGCGCGATCGGCGAGCGTACCGAGGTGTGGATGGACGGCGGCATCCGCAGCGGGCAGGACGTGCTGAAGGCGCTGGCGATGGGGGCCAAGGGCACGATGATCGGCCGCGCCTACGTCCACGGCCTGGGCGCCATGGGCGAGGCGGGCGTGACCAAGGCGCTGGAGGTGATCCGCAAGGAGCTGGACATCACCATGGCGCTGTGCGGCGAGCGCGACGTGAAATCGCTGGGCCGCCACAACCTGCTGGTGCCGAGAGATTTCGAGGGCGACTGGGTGACGGAAGGCTGACCCACCAGCGTATCACCGGCAAGCCACCCACCTTGCCCGGTGATTGCAATGATCCGCCTGCTCGTCCTTCTGTTCGGCCTGTCGACACCGGCTGTTGCCGAAACCTTGAACCTTACCCGCGCCGACGGCGCCAGCTTTGCCGTGCGGCTGGCCGGAGACTGGGGGCCGGGCTGCCCGCCGACCGTGATCCTGTCGCACGGGCTGGGCGGCGACGAACGTGCGCTGAAGTGGGCCGATGCCCCGGCGCTGGATGCAGGCTATCGCGTGATGGCGGTCGAACACCGCGAAAGCGGCCCCGGCCTGCTGCGCACGGCGCTGCGGCAGGGGGGCGAGGCGGTTCTGCTGGACCCGGCGGTCTGGCGCGCCCGGGCGGCCGACCTTGATGCCGCCGTCGACTTTGCCACACGCGACTGTCGCCCTGCGATGCTGGTGCTGGGCGGCCACTCGATGGGCGCCGCCACCACGATGTTCGAGGCAGGCGCGCGCGGTCCCGTGCGCTATCCGGGCCGCGACCGGTTCGACGCCTACATCGCCGTGTCGCCGCAGGGCGTGGGAAGCTGGGCCTTTGCCAGCCGCAATGCCTGGAGCCGCGTGGAGGCGCCGGTGCTGATGATCACCGGCACCCGCGACAACGGACTTGACGGCACCGACTGGCAGGTCCGTCTGACGGCCTTTGCCAACCTGCCGCCGGGGCAGAAGCGGCTGGCGGTCATTGACGGCGCCAGCCACTTCAACCTGGGCGGCATCGGCAACCTGTCTGCACATCGCACCGCCGGGGCGGTGACGGGCGAGTTCCTGCAGCAGTTGTGCAGCGTCTGGGCGCCCTCGGCCCTGCAACAGCCGGGGCTGACCCTGCGCGAGAAGTAGGGCCGCGCGCGCCGGAACGCTCTTCTGCACGCCGAAAAACCGCAGTATGTCGGCAGGACCGGCGCGCGGAGGAGACCTGGCCCATCGCTTCCGCAGCGCGCGACCGACAAGACGGGGGCCCCGATGCAACTGCCGATCCTGACGCTCACGCTGAACCCGGCGCTCGACATGGCGACCGAGGTGCCCGAGTTCATTCCGGGCGCCAAGCTGCGCTGCACCGACCCGGTGCTGGACCCGGGCGGGGGCGGCATCAACGTCAGCCGCGCGATCCGCGTGCTGGGGGGCGATTCGCTGGCGCTGGTGGCACTGGGCGGGCTGACGGGCGACCGGCTGGCGGGCCTGATCCGCGCCGATGGCGTGACCTTCCTGTCGATCCTTGGCCCCGGCGAAACCCGCCAGTCACTGACCGTCACCGAGCATGTGAGCGGAAAGCAGTACCGCTTCATGCTGCCCGGTCCGGTCTGGACCGAGACGGAACGATCCCGAGTCTTCACGCTTTTGCGCGCCACGGCGCGGCCCGGCGGCCTGTCGGTGGTCTCGGGCAGCCAGCCGCCCGGCGTGCCTGCGGATTTCCCGGCGCAACTGGCGGCCTCGATGCCCGAAAGCCAGGTAGTGCTGGACACCTCGGGGCCCGCACTGACCGAGGCGGTGCGGCATCCGATTCCGGGGCTCGAAGTGCTGCGGATGGACGGGGAAGAGGGCGAGGCGCTGGCGGGCCGCCCCTTGCACAGCCGCGCCGAGACCGCCGACTTTGCGCAATCTCTGGTCGGCCGCGGTGTGGCCCGAACGGTGATCGTGGCGCGCGGCGCCGACGGCAATGTGCTGGCCACGGCCGACCGCCGCCTGTTCGCGCCCGCGCCCAAGGTGCGCGTGCGCAGCACGGTGGGGGCGGGGGATAGTTTCGTGGCGGCCTTTGTGTTGTCGCTCGCGCGCGGGCAGGATCACGCCGCGGCGCTGGCCTTCGGTTCGGCGGCGGCGGCATCGGCGGTGATGACCGATGCCACCCGGCTGTGCCGCCTGGAGGACGTGGTGCGTCTCTTGCCCGAAGCGGCGGTCAGCGACGTGTAGCGGCAGAACGCCCCTAAGGTCGCCGTCGTTAGCCGTCAGCCCGGCCCCACGGGGCGGACCATGGTCACGGACGACTCGAACCCGAAAAGGTGCCGCAACAGGCCGATGCGTTCGGTGTGCAGGGCGCGGAAACCCAGCCTTTCGTACAGCGCCCGTGCCCGCAGGTTGGTGTCGACAACATCCAGCCGCAACTCGTGATAGCCAAGCGAAGCCGACCGGATGGCCACCGCCTCGATCAGCGCCGTGCCCACGCCTTGCCCGCGCGCCTGGTCCGCAACACACAATCCGTCGATCAGGAAGCGGTCGTTGTCCACGTCGCGCAGCAGCAGCCGCAGCACCGCCGCCCGCCATGCCGCGCCGACCAGCCCGTAAACCGCCTTCCACTGCTCTTGCGTGCCCTCGGCAAACCCGCCCTCGGTCGTGCGGAACCCGATCAGTCCCAGCAGCGCCCCGTCGGCCCCCAGCGCCACGATGGCATGGTCGCTGCGGATCGCCTGTTCCAGAAACGCGTGTGCGCGTGCATCGGGGCCCATCACCCGGCCCAGTTTCGGCCCGAAGGCCTGCCAGTAAATGCGCGCGGCCGCCGGACGCAGGTGGTCGGGCAGCCCCGGCACCAGACGCAGGCCCGCCGCGCACATCGCAGTCATTCCTCGGCGGGGTCGGCCTGTGCCTGCACCAGCAGGACGCCATGGTTGTCGTCGGTATCGTCGTCCGAGATGCTCCGGGTGGTCACGCCGGGCAGCGCCCCGAACTCGCGCGACAGCTTTTTCGGGTACCAGGTGGACGACAGCCCCTCGAACCCCGGCACCCCGCGCAGGATGGCCGTGACCGACCGCGCGCACTGCGCCTTGGGAACCGCGCCATAGGCCTTGGCCCGCGCAATGGCGATGGCGGCCTGCTGCGGCGTGACGACGACGGTCTGTTCGACCACGTCATACGTCTCGCGCGCATGGTAGTCGATGTAGAAGCTGACCATCCGGGGTGTCATGCCATAGTGCACGTCATGCTGCTCGGGCAGGTTCGGGTGGTACCAGGTTCCCGCCGGATCGAACATCAGCCGTTCGCTGCCGTTGATCAGCAGCCCGCTGTGCGCCCCGGCCCCGCTGCGCGTGCTGATCACGGTGAACAGCGTGATCGACGGGGGCCCGGGGTGCACATAGCGCGCCGCCGCTGCCTTCTCGGGCGGGTCGTACTTCACGTCCTGCGCGGCGCAGGCGGCCAGCAGCAGGGCAAGCATCAGGCCCGCAACGCGCACAAACATCGTCGGCCGCCGGTCAGGCGTTGACAAGTGCAAGGAACACAAGGACGCACAGGATCACGATCGCGGACCGTGTGACCATGCGCATGAAGCCGTCGAACGTTTTTTCCTGAACGGCGATGTCCATCGTGCCCGACGCGTGTTCGCCGTGGTGGTTGCCGTGGTTTCCGGCCATGTCGCGCCCCTTCCGCATACGTTTTCCGGTGCGTTAGCCGATTCACGCGGCGCTGTCACGGGCCGAGTCATTGGCCGAGGTGCCGCACAGGTGCCAAAGCCGCGCGCCATCTGCGCGCAAGCTGAAGGAAACCTCGCCGCGCGCGTGCAGATGGTTCAGGTGCGCCACCGCCTCGACCAGCGCCAGCCCGAACTCGGCGCTGGCGATGGCCCGGCCGTACAGCACCGGGAACAGCTCGCAGGCGGTGGCGGGGGTTGTGGCCAGATGCGCGCGCAGCCGGTTCAGCCCCGATTCGTGCCCCGCGATCAGGTCGCGCAGGCGCTGCGGCAGGCCGTAGAACGGCAGGCGGTGGCCCGGCAGCACCAGGTGGCCGTCCTGCGCATGGGCCAGCAGGGCATGGCAGGTTGCCATCCACTCGGTCAGCGGGTCGGCGTTCGGTTCGGTGGCATAGACGCCGATGTTGGGGGTGATCTTGGGCAGCACCACGTCGCCCGCAATCACGATGCCGTCGTCCGACCACAGCATGGCCTGTTCGGGCGCGTGGCCATGCCCCACGCGTACCGTCCAGCCGCGCCCGGCCAGCTGCAGCCGGTCGCCCTCGGCAATGCGGTCGAACCCCACCGGCAGGGGCGCCACGCAGTCGGCAAAGTTGAAGGGGCGTTCGGCCAGCCGCTGCGCCAGCATCTCGGCGGGCATTCCCGCCGCACGCCAGAATGCTTCGGATTCGGCCGAGGGGCGGTCCTGCACGTCCAGCACCAGCATGCGGGCGTAAAGCCAGGCCGTGCGGGTGGTGATCAGCGTGGCGCCCTGCGCCTTGAACCAGCCGGCCAGCCCGATATGGTCGGGGTGGTGATGCGTCACCAACACGCGCGCCACCGGCCGCCCGGCCAGCGGCCCCGTCAGCAGCGCCTCCCAGATGGCGCGGGACTTGCGGCTGTCCATGCCGGTGTCCACCACCGTCCAGCCGTCGGCATCCGCCAGCGCCCAGACGTTCACATGGTTCAGCGCCATGGGCAGCGGCAACCGCAGCCACAGTATGCCCTCGGCCACCTGCACCGCCTGCCCCTCGACCGGGGCTTCGGGAAACGGATGCGTCAGCCCCGGCGCAGGGTCAGGCGGCAAGGTCGTCATCCGAGAGGGCATAAAGCCCCGCCGCGCCTTCCTTCACCTGCGCCAGCAGCCCGGCATGTTCGGGCAGCATCCGCAGGATCGCCACGCGCGCCAGCGGCAGGCGGCGCGCGTCGGCCATGGCGCCCGTCAGGTGCACATGCCCGGCCAGCACCCGGGCAAAGCCGCGCAGATAGGGTGCCGCCCCGGCAAAGCGGTCGTTCAGGTCCTGCGCCAGCAACACCTCGGTCGTCTCGCGCAGCGCCTCGGCCGCCTGCCACAGCGGCGCCGAAAGCTCGGGCAGGGTGGCACGCGCCGCCTCGGCCCCGGCCTGCACCTCGTCGATCAGGCGGAACGCAGCCTCGCCGCCGTCGGCCATCTTGCGCGCCACAAGGTCCATCGCCTGAATGCCGTTGGTGCCTTCGTAGATGGACGTGATGCGCACGTCGCGCAGGTACTGCGCCGCGCCCGTCTCCTCGATGAAGCCCATGCCGCCATGCACCTGAATGCCCTGCTGCGCGGCCCAGATGCCGGTGTCGGTGCCAAAGGCCTTGGCAATGGGCGTCAGCAGAGCCGCACGCGCCTTCCAGTCCTCGGCGTCGGTGGCGTTGCCCATGTCGATGGCCGCCGCGCACATCAGCGCAATGCCGCGCGCCGCCACGGTTTCGGCCTTCATCTCGGCCAGCATGCGGCGCACGTCGGCGTGGTCGATGATCGCCCCGCTGCCGCCCGCGTGCAGCGGCCGACCCTGCCGCCGCTCGGACGCAAAGGCGCGGGCCTTCTGATAGGCCGCCTCGGCCACTGCCACGCCCTGCACGGCCACGCCCAGCCGGGCGTTGTTCATCATGGTGAACATCGCCGCCATCCCGCCATGTGGCGCCCCCACCAGCCAGCCCTGCGCCCGGTCGAACTGCATCACGCAGGTCGGGCTGCCATGGATGCCCAGCTTGTGCTCCAGGCTGACCACCTGCACGTTGTTGCGCCGCCATGGGCGGGACTCAGTGTCGGGCACCATCTTGGGCACCATGAACAGGCTGATCCCGCCGGTGCCGGGCCGCCCGTCGGGCAGCCGCGCCAGCACCAGGTGGCAGACGTTGCAGGTAAAGTCGTTGTCGCCCCAAGTGATGTAGATCTTCTGCCCGCTGACGGCATAGGACCCATCGCCCAGCGGTTCCGCCGTGGACCGCAGCGCGCCCACGTCGCTGCCCGCCTGCGGCTCGGTCAGGTTCATCGTGCCGCACCATTCACCGCTGACCAGCCGCGGCAGGTACAGCCGCTTGATCTCGTCACTGGCATGATGCTCCAGCGCCTCGATCTGGCCTTGTGTCAGCAGCGGGTTCAGCTGCAGCGACAGGCAGGCCGACCCCAGCATCTCGTTCACGCAGCTGTTCACCGCCATCGGCAGCCCCATGCCGCCAAAATCGGGCGAGGCCGCCAGACCCATCCAGCCGCCTTTGGCAAAGGCCTTGTAGGCTTCGGCAAAGCCGGGCGAGGTGCGGACAACGCCGTTTTCCAGCCGCGCCGGGTTCAGGTCGCCCACCCGGTTCAGGGGCGCGAACACCTCTTCCGCCAGCCGCCCGGCCTCGGCCAGCACAGCCTCGACCGTGTCACGGTCGGCCCCGCCGAACCGTTCGGTCGCGGCAACGCCCGCATAGCCTGCGATGTGATCCAGCATGAAGCGGAATTCGGACAGCGGGGCGCGATAGGTCATGGCATTGCCTTGGGCTGAAGGTGGCACCACGATGCGCCTGCGCTTGTCGCGGCGGCAAGCGTTTCGTCACGTCACGCAGTGGCTTGCGCCTCCCCCCGCGCTCGGGGCAAGAGCGCGGCATCGCAGGGGGGACGGCATGGCGGAAATCACGCTTCTGGACGGGGGAATGGGGCAGGAACTGCTGGCGCGGGCGGGCGATGCGCCGACGCCTTTGTGGGCCACGCGGGTGATGATGGACCATCCGGGGCTGGTGGGGGCGATCCACGCCGACTACTTTGCCGCAGGTGCCACAGTGGCCACCACCAACACCTACGCCATCCACCATGACCGGCTGATTCCGCAGGGCTGCGACCACCTGTTCCACGGCCTGCACGCCGCCGCGCTGGCCGAGGCGCAGGGTGCGCAGAAGGCGCATGGGGCGGGCCGGATCGCCGGGTCGCTGGGCCCGCTGGTGGCGAGCTACCGCCCCGACACCGTGCCCGAGGTAGAGGAGGCCGCACCCAAGTATGCCGAGATCGCAACCCTGCTGGCCCCGGGGGTGGACCTGTTCCTGGCCGAGACGATGTCGTCGGTGAAGCAGGTACACGGGGTACTGGAAGGGTTGGCGCGCGCGGCCACGGGCAAGCCCGTGTGGGTGTCGATCACCGTCGATGACACGGACGGGTCGCGCCTGCGTTCGGGTGAACCGTTGGCCGATCTTGCGCCGCTGTTCGCGCAGTACCGTCCGCAAGCGGTGCTGGCCAACTGCTCGGTCCCCGAGGCGATGGCGGCGGCGATGGCGGGGCTTGCACGGTTCGGCCTGTCCTTCGGCGCCTATGCCAACGGGTTCACCCACATCAGCCAGGATTTCCTGAAGGCGCACCCGACGGTGGAGGTGCTGTCGCACCGCACCGACCTGACGCCTGACCGATATGCGGAGTTTGCCTTGGGCTGGGTGGGGCAGGGGGCCACCATCGTGGGCGGCTGCTGCGAGGTGGGGCCCGCGCACATTGCGGCACTGGCCACGGCGCTGAGGGATGCCGGGCATACCATCGCATGACCTATGTCTACGCCCCGCCGCCGGGCGACCCCGAGGTGATCCACGCCGACGACCACCTTCTGGTGGTGAACAAGCCGGAGGGATTGCTGTCGGTGCCCGGCAAGGGGGCCGAGAAGGCGGATTGTCTGATTGCCCGGCTGATGCGGCGCTATCCCCGTGTGCTCTTGGTTCACCGGCTGGATACCGACACCTCGGGCGTCATGGTGTTTGCCCGCACCTCGGCGGCACAGGTTTCGCTGGCCGGTCAGTTTGAACGGCGCGAGACCGGCAAGGACTATGTGGCGCGTGTCTGGGGCGCGGTGGCAGGCGACAGCGGCACGGTGGACCTGCCGCTGATCGTGGACTGGCCCAACCGCCCGCGCCAGCATGTGAACCATGAAACCGGCCGCAGCGCGGTGACCGACTGGCAGGTGATCGAACGGGACAAGGCCGAAACCCGCATGCGCCTGATGCCCCGCACCGGGCGAACCCACCAGCTGCGCGTGCACATGGCGGAACTGGGCCACCCCATTCTAGGCGACCCGCTGTATGCCCATCCGCAGGCCGCCGCCTACCCGCGGCTGATGCTGCATGCCGAACGGCTGGCCTTCCGCCACCCCGGCACCGGCGAACCCTTGGCCTTCACCGTTCCGCCGCCGTTCTGACTGTCACGGTTCCGCAACGCTTTGACGCATATCTGTTGCCAGACGGGCGCCCGGCAGACCATCGTGGCGCCACGAAGCGCGCGGGGAGGGTGCAATGCAAGCCTTGGTTCTTCCGTTCCAGATGCGGTTCATTCCGCTGACGCTGGCCGTGCTGGGCATTCCGCTGTTCCTGATGCTGGCATGGACCATGCCGGGATGGCGGTTGTTCTTCGGCACGTTTGCCGCCCTGTGCGGCGCGCTGACCGTGCTGGGCTTCCGCGACCTGACGCAGACCCGCCACGCCATCTTGCGCAACTATCCGCTTTCGGCCCGGCTGCGGTTCCTTCTGGAAAAGGTGCGCCCCGAAATCCGCCAGTACTTTCTGGAAAGCGACAAGGACGGCGCCCCCTTCCCGCGCGACAAGCGCGCCATCGTCTATCAGCGCGCCAAGCAGGAACTGGACAAGCGCCCCTTCGGCACCCAGCACGACGTCTATGCCGAACAGTTCGAATGGCTGCACCATTCGCTGTGCCCCACCGACCCGCCCGCCGCCGACGCGATGCGCACGCAGGTGGGCAGCACTACGAAGCAGCCCTATTCCCTGTCGTTGCTCAACATCTCGGCCATGTCCTATGGCGCGCTGTCGGCCAATGCGGTGCGGTCGCTGAACAAGGGGGCCAAGCTGGGGGGGTTCGCCCATGACACGGGCGAAGGTGGCGTGTCGCCCTATCACCGCGAATTCGGCGGCGACCTGATCTGGGAAATCGGCTCGGGCTACTTCGGGGCGCGCGGCAAGGACGGCGGGTTCGACGCCGTCCGGTTCGCCGAAACCGCTGCTGACCCGCAGATCAAGATGGTAGAGCTGAAACTGTCGCAGGGCGCCAAGCCCGGCCATGGCGGCGTGCTGCCCGCGGCCAAGGTGACGGACGAGATCGCGAAGATCCGCGGCGTGCCCATGGGGCAGGACTGCAACTCTCCGGCCCGGCATTCGGCGTTTTCCACGCCTGCAGGCCTGCTGGAGATGGTGGCACTGATGCGCGAATCCTCGGGTGGAAAACCCGCGGGGTTCAAGCTGTGCATCGGCCACCCTTGGGAATTCATGGCCATCGTCAAGGCCATGCTGGACACCGGCATCACCCCCGATTTCATCGTGGTGGACGGCAAGGAAGGCGGCACCGGCGCCGCGCCGATGGAGTTCATGGACCATGTGGGGATGCCGCTGCGCGACGGGCTGACCTTCGTGCACAACGCGCTGGTGGGTGCGGGCCTGCGTGACCGCGTGCGCATCGGCGCCAGCGGCAAGATCATCTCGGCCTTTGACATGGCCCGCGTGCTGGCGCTGGGGGCCGACTGGTGCAACGCCGCGCGCGGCTTCATGTTTGCGGTGGGCTGCATCCAGGCGCAGGCCTGCCACACCGGGCACTGCCCCACCGGCGTCACCAGCCAGGACCCGCTGCGCCAGCGTGCCATCCATGTGCCCGACAAGGCCGAGCGGGTGAAGAACTTCCACGCCAACACCATTCACGCCCTGGCCGAGCTTGTGGGCGCTGCGGGCCTTGACCACCCCTATGACCTGCGCCCGCACCACCTGTTCCAGCGCGTCGGGTCGGACCAGGTGCTGAGCTTTGCCGAGCAGTACGAATGGCTGGCGCCGGGGCAGCTTCTGTCGGACCCCGGGTCCAGCAAGCGGTTCGGCGAGCCCTGGCGCATGGCCCGGTCTGACAGCTTTGCGCGGGTGGCCTGACCGGTCCGCTTGTGGACGGGCGCGTGCTGCCGGCACCTTCGCGTGCTTGCCGGCCATCGAAACGGCGGCGCCCGCTGGCAGCGTCCCACGCTGGGACACTGCGACCGTTCCAGCAATATCAAAGGCTTGCAAGGCCGGATTCACGAAGCGGTAACACTTGCCGCTGCCGACGCGGCTATGCGCCGTCGCGTGGCGGGTGCAGGCCGGGGGTGGTATCGGGGTGCAGGGCGGCGCGGGCGTGGTCCACGAAGGCCTGTACCGTCAGCGAAGGGCCGGGGCCTTCGGGCAGCAGAAGGCCCATGCGCAAGGGTGGCGCCTGACCGGCCAGCGGCACATAGACCAGTGCCCGCCCGTCGGCCGCCCTGTCCGAGGCCGGGCGGATGTTGGCGATGGAGTAGCCAAAGCCGTTGGCCACCAGCCCGTGCATCACCGTCAGGTCGCGGGTCCGTTCGGCTATGCGGGGGCGCAGGCCGTGCCGGGCGAAGAAGGCAAGGAAGTAGTCCGCGCTCATCGGCAGGTCCAGCAGGACCATGGGAAAGGGCGCAAGGTCGGCCGCCGTCACCTGCGCCCTGCCCGCCAAGGCATGGCCCGGCGGCAGGATCGCCCAGGGCGGCAGGGTGGCCAGCGGCAGGAACCGCAGGTCGGCCGGGATGGCAAGGTCATAGGTCAGCGCCACGTCCAGCGTGCCGTCACGCAGGCCGTCGAACAGCCCTTCCTGCGTGCGTTCCGACTGCCGGAGGGCCACCTCGGGGAAGGCATCGCAGAAGCTGCGGCGCAGGCCGGGCAGCACGATCTGCGCAAAAGTGATCAGGCAACCCACCGCCAGCGGCCCGCGCACCGTGCCCGCGATCTGCCCCGCCAGGTCGGCCAGCCGCCCCGCCTGCGCCAGCACGGCGCGCGCCTGGTCGGCCACCTGCCGCCCGGCCTGCGTCAGCGCCATGCCCTGCGCGTGGCGGCGGGCGAACAGGGTCAGGCCGAATTCAGCCTCGACCTGGGCAATGGCGGCCGAAATGGTGGGGGACGAGACGTTCAGCCGCTCTGCCGCCGCCGCGACCGAGCCGGTTTCGCCGGTGACGACCAGGTACTCCAGCTGCCGCAGGGTGAATCGCAGCGGCATCAGGGGGGGCCTTCGGGCCGGGACGGGTCAATCCCGAAGGGTCGCAGGTTGACCGTCTCGCCGGCCCGCACGGCAATGCGCGACAACGAGGCGAGAGCCAGCATCACCGCCCCCAGCACGGTCAGGAACACGCCAAGGTCAAACAGCGTGGCGGTGGTCCATTCGAATTCCTCGATCGGCCAGAACGCCACATAGCCGTAGGCCGAGGTCAGGAACGGCAGCCCGTTTGCCCAGGCGCCCAGGCCCGTCAGCCCGGCCGCCACCATGCCTGCACCGATCAGCGCGTGAAAGTCCACCCGCAGCCGCGCCTGCGTCCAGCCAAAGCCCGAGGCCATGTACTGAACCAGCAGGGCAATCGCCACGATCAGCCCGGCCACAAAGCCGCCGCCCGGCTGGTTGTGGCCGCGCAGGAACATGTAGATGCCGATGACCATGGCCACCGGCAGGATCAGGCGCGCCGCCACGGCCAGGATCAGCGGGTGACGGTCACCGGCCTCGGGCATGTCGGCGCGCCAGACCAGCAGGCGGTCGTTCGCGGGCCCGGGCTTCAGCAGCGCTTCGGTCAGGGCAAAGATCACCAGCGCGGCAATGCCCAGCACGATGATTTCGCCATAGGTGTCGAAGCCGCGGAAATCGACGATGATGACGTTGACCACATTGGTGCCCCCGCCGCCCGGCTTGGCATTGGCGATGTGCCAGGCCGAGATCGGGTCGAAGGCGGGGTCGCGCGTCATCAGCGCAAAGGCCAGCACCGCCACGCCCAGCCCCGCCGCCGCCGCCAGCGCCATGTTGCCCCGCCGCCGGACAGGGCTCAGGTCCAGGGGCGTGTGTTTGGGCAGGAACACCAGCGCCAGCAGCATCAGGATCACGGTGACAACCTCGACCGCGATCTGCGTCAGCGCCAGGTCGGGGGCCGACAGGTGGGCAAAGGCCGCCGCCACCACCAGCCCCACCACCGCCACGATCACCAGCGCCAGAAGCCGGTCGCGGTGGACGCCGAACAGCACGACGGTTGCCGCGCAGGCCAGCGCCCAGCCCGCCAGTGCCGCGGGTGTCACCGGCAGCAGCGCGCGGGTGCCGGGGGCATGGCCGCCGGTCAGGAAGGCCGCAAGGCCGACCGCCAGCACCGCCGCCACCGCCGCGCCCATGCCGCGCGCCAGCCGCCCGTCATGCAGCCCGTCGGTCAGCCGCCGCGCGCCACCCACCACGGCGGCGATCAGGGCATCGAACATCGGCTTTGCCTCGGGCCGCCGCGCGCCGTCCCACATGGCCTGCAGCCGCCCGTGCAGGCCCAGCAGCATCAGCCCCGCCCCCACCGCAAAGACCGAGATGAAAAGCGCCGCCGTGGGCCCGTGCCAAAGGTAAATCTTCGCCTTCACCTCCTGGCCGGACACGGCCCCCGCCGCGGCATCGACCAGCGGCCCGGCCAGCAGCATGGGAAACAGCCCGATCCCCACCACCAGCGCCACCAGCAGCGCAGGCCCCGCCCACAGCCCCGGCCCCGGATCATGCGCATGCACCTTTAGGTCGCGCGGCGTGCCCAGGAACACCTGGGCGATCAGCCGCAGGCTGTAGCCCACCGAAAACGCCGCCGCCACCGCCGCAATCAGCGGCAGCAGCCAGGGTAGGCCGAACAGTGCGGCATGCACCGTCTGCACCAGCATCATCTCCTTTGACAGGAACCCGTTCAGCGGCGGAATCCCCGCCATCGACAGCGAGGCCAGCCCCATCAGCACAAAGGTGATCGGCATGACGCGGGCCAGCCCGCCCAGCCGGGCGATGCTGCGGGTATGCGCGGCATGGTCGATGATCCCCGCGGCCATGAACAGCGCCGCCTTGAAGGTGGCGTGGCACAGGATGTGGAACACCGCCGCCACCGCCGCCGCCTTCGTCGACAGGCCCAGAAGCATGCAGATCAGGCCAAGGTGCGACACGGTGGAATAGGCCAGCACCGCCTTCAGGTCGTCCTTGAAGAAGGCGATGGCGGCGCCCAGCAGCATCGTCACAGCGCCGGCCAGCGTCACCGCGGCGATCCAGGCCTCGGTCCCGGCCAGCGCCGGAGACAGGCGCGCCAGCAGGAACAGCCCGGCCTTCACCATGGTTGCCGAATGCAGGTAGGCCGACACGGGCGTGGGTGCGGCCATGGCGTGCGGCAGCCAGAAGTGGAAGGGAAACTGCGCCGACTTGGTGAAAGCCCCCAGCAGGATCAGCACCAGCGCGGGCAGGTACATCGGGCTGGCGCGGATCGCGTCGCCCGCAGCCAGGATGGCCGACAGCTCGTAGCTGCCCGCGATGTGGCCCAGGATCAGCATCCCCGCAATCAGCGCCAGCCCGCCGCCACCCGTCACCACCAGCGCCATCCGCGCGCCTTGCCGCCCCTCGGCCCGCCCGCCCCACCAGCCGATCAGCAGGAAGGACGACAGCGACGTCAGTTCCCAGAACACCAGAAGAAGCAGGATGTTCTCCGACAGCACGATGCCGGTCATGGCGCCCTGGAACAGCATCAGAAAGCAGTGGAACCGCGCCGCGGGTTCGTTCCGGTCCAGATAGAACCGGGCATAGAGGTTGATCAGCAGCCCCACACCCAGGATCAGCCCGGCGAACAGCAGCCCCAGCCCGTCCAGCCGGAACGAGGCGGTCAGCCCCAGCGCGGGAAGCCAGCGGTGGCTCTCCACCACCACCCCGCCGTGCAGCACCCCGGGCGCGTGCACCAGCACGCCCGCCAGCGCCAGCGCATTGGCCGCCAGCGCCGCCACGGCGGCGGCGTTCCGCCCCGAACGGTCGGTCATGGCCACCATCAGCGCGCCAAGGAAGGGCAGGGCGGCGATCAGGGCAAGCGTCATCGGGCGCCTTCTGTCCAGGTCGTCGTCGGCGGGCGGCGCCTGCGCCTCCCCTGCCTGCCTACCTGTAACCCCGCACCGCCCCTGTCAAGCGCGGGCGGGCCGGAAAACCGCCCGCTGCTTCTTCCTTTTCCAAGTATCCCGGGGGGAGCGCAGCGGGGGGCAGCGCCCCCCTGCAACGGCACCCCGCGCACAACGGCCGTGGTCATCCCACGGCAGCGGCGGCCGAGGGGGCTCGATGCCCCCGAGGACGCCACCCCATTACTGGGCGGCCACCTCGCGCGGCTCGCGCGGGCCGCTGACCAGCCGTTCCGTCACATCCGAAAGCGCCAGCGCCGCCGCGCCATGCGCCCACAGCAGGTCGCCCCAGGCGTGAATCTCGATGGGCGGCATCGGCCGGCCGGTCTGGATGGCGAAGTTCTCCATCTCGGCCAGCGTTTCGGCGGCATAGAGATAATCATAGCGCATCCGATCGCCCGACAGGATGACCAGCGCCGGGTCGAACAGGTTGATCACGTTCGACAGGCCGACGGCCAGATACCGCCCGGCCCGGCGAAAGATCGACCGCGCCGCGCCGTTCCCGGCCTTGGCGTGGTCGAAAAGGCTTTCCAAGAGCACGTTCACCGGCGGCGGTTCGCGGTGGCTCCAGTTCAGCGCGGTCGAGGCCTCGCGTGCCAGCGCATAGTCGGCGATGTAGGCCTCCAGGCAGCCGCGCTGGCCGCAGCGGCAAAGCGCGCCGTCGATCTGCACCTTGGTATGGCCCAGTTCCATGCCGATCCCGCGCGATCCGCGCCAGATGCGGTGGTTCAGCACCAGCCCCATGCCCACGCCGTGTTCGATGGTGACCACGGCGAAGTCCGCCAGCCTGCGCCCGGCGCCGAACCACAGTTCCGCCAGCGCCACCAGATTGGCATCGTTGTCGATCACCACCGGCAGCCCCAGCCGCCCCTGCGCCGCCGCCGCCAATGCCACGCCGCGCTCGGTCAGCGTCGAGGACCACAGCACCATGCCGCCCTCGCCGTCGATGAAGCCCGGCACGCCGATGCCGACGGCCGACAGATCGGCCCGTCCCAGCCCCGCCTTGGCGCAGACGCGGCCCAGCAGATGCTCGATGCTGTCCAGCATCTCGGGCAGGGTCATCGCGCCGGGGCGGCGGGGGATCACGTCGTCGGCCAGCAGGTTGCCCGCGAAATCCACCACCACGGCGGTGTGCTCGCGGTCCGACAGCTTCATCCCGGCCACCCGGTGCGCCCCGGCCCGTACCCCCAGTGCCTGCGCCGGGCGTCCGCGGCCCTGCGCGTCCTCGCGCGGGGCCGTCACCTCTTCAATCAACCCGGCCTCGATCAGCTCGCCCGTGGCCGTGGTCACGCTGGCGGGTGAAACGCCCAGCTCGCGCGCCAGCGTCACACGGGCCACCGTGCCCGCCGCACGCACCCGCTCGAACACCTGCTGGCGCAGCGGGCGCAGCGAATCGTTCGGCGGCGCGATGATCGGTCCGCATCCCTGCCCTGCATCGGCCGCGCGATTCTTTCGCAGTTGCGGCATGATTTTTTCGGCCTCCGAACGAAAGAACCCGTCATCGCTTCGCGCAACGCCCGGAAATTGCTGCACCGCAGAAGAAATCTGCCCGCAGGACCAGCATCGACACAATCCGGGAATCATTTTAATTTGACAACTGAAAATATTCAGGCAAGGTGCCACCCGTATCGGCACCGGCCGAACCGGCTCCGTCTCAAGGGGCTGTCATCAGGGAGGTTACTTATGCGGAAACCCATTCTGGCCGCCATTGCGGCGGTCATCGGCTTCTCTTCGGCAGCGTACGCCGAGGGCAAGAAGATCGGCGTGTCGTGGGCGCAGTTCCAGGAAGAGCGCTGGAAGATCGACGAAGCGGCGATGGTTGCCGCCATCGAAGCGGCGGGCAACGAGTACATCTCGGCTGACGCGCAGGCGTCGTCGCAGAAGCAGCTGAACGACATCGACGCGCTGATCAGCCAGGGCGTGGACGTCCTGATCATCAACGCCTGGGACAAGGACGCCATCGGCCCGGCCATCGAGAAGGCCGCCGCGGAAGGCATTCCGGTCATCGGCTATGACCGCCTGATCGAAGACAACCGCACCTTCTATCTGACCTTCGACAACATCGGCGTCGGCCGCATCATCGCGCAGGAAGTGATGAAGGCGAAGCCGGATGGCAACTACGCCATCATCAAGGGCGACCCGGGCGACCCGAACTCGGGCTTCCTGCGTCAGGGCATGGAAGAGGTGATCGGCGCGGCGGTTGCGGCCGGCACGATCAAGATCGTGGGCGAGGTCGGCACCGACGGCTGGAAGCCCGACAACGCGCAGAAGAACATGGAACAGATCCTGACCGCGAACAACAACGCGGTGGATGCGGTTCTGGCGCAGAACGACGGCATGGCCGGTGGCGCTGCCGCCGCGCTGGCCGCGCAGGGCCTGAACGTTCCGCTGGGTGGCCAGGACGGCGACCTTGCGGCGATCAACCGCGTGGCCCGCGGCACGCAGACCGTGTCGGTGTGGAAGAACGCCCGTGACCTGGGCAAGGCCGCCGGCGAGATTTCGGCCGCGCTGGCCGATGGCGCGGCGCTGGACTCGATCCCGGGTGCGGTCAAGTTCTCGGGCGGCGAGAAGGGCGTGGAGATGAACGCCATCCTGCTGAACCCGACCCCGATCACCAAGGAGACGCTGAACCTGGCGATCGACGCGGGCCACATCACCAAGGAGCAGGCCTGCGAAGGCGCTGCCGCCGACGTGGCGGCCTGCCAGTAACCCGACCTTTGGCCGGCGGGAGCGATCCCGCCGGCCGCATCGTTCCTGACGACGGACCGGATCGCTCGGTCCGTCCGGCCCTGTCCGGGCGCCGCGTTTTGCCTGCGCCTCCGGACACCGCTCCCTGAAACATGACAGGCGAGGACGCATGACATGACGTCGACCCCCCGAGTCCATCCGTCGCAGGAAGCCCGCGGCGGACCCTTTGCGCGCTTTGTCGCCGCGACCGAGATCGACACCCGCCTTTTGGGCATGATGGGTGCGCTGGTCGTGATCTGGATCGGTTTTCACCTGTACGGCCTGCTGGTCAACGGCAATGGCGCGTTCCTGACGCCGCGCAACCTGTGGAACCTGTCGGTGCAGATGTGTTCCATCGGGGTGATGGCGACGGGAATGGTGCTGATCATCGTCACCCGCAACATCGACCTGTCGGTCGGCTCGATGCTGGGTTTCATCGGCATGATCATGGGTGTGCTGCAGGTCGAATGGATGCCGCCGTCGATGGGCCTTGGCCATCCGATGATCTGGATCATCACCGTGGTCGTGGGGCTGACGCTGGGCACGGTGATGGGCCTGCTGAACGGCTGGCTGATCGCCTATCTGGCGATCCCCTCGTTCATCGTCACGCTGGGCGGGCTGATGGCCTGGCGCGGCGCCGCCTTCCTGGTGACACAGGGCCGTACCATCTCGCCGGTGGACAGCACCTTTGCCCTGCTGGGCGGCGGACCCTACGGCGCCATCGGCGCCGCCGGAACCTGGATCATCGGCGCCGTCGCCTGTGCCGCGGTGATCTGGGGTCTGGTCTCGGGCCGCGCCAGCCGCAAGAAGCATGACTTCCCGCAGCGCCCGGTCTGGGCCGAGGTCACGCTGGGCGCACTGGGCTGCGGCCTGATCATGGGCGCGGTGCTGGTTGCGGTCAGCTATCCCTGGCCCAAGGGAATTGTCGCGAAGTACGCCGAGGAGAACGGGATTGCCGTGCCCGAAGGCGGCCTGTTCATTGCCCACGGCTTTGCCTACCCGGTGCTGATCCTGGTCGCCGTGGCGATCCTGATGACCGTTCTGATGACCCGCACGCGGTTCGGCCGCTACGTGTTCGCCATTGGCGGCAACCCCGAAGCGGCGGCGCTGTCGGGCATCAACGTGCGCTGGATGACGGTGAAGATCTTCGCGCTGATGGGCATGCTGTCGGGGCTTTCCGCGGTCATCTCGTCGGCGCGCCTGACCTCGGCCACCAACGCACTGGGCACCACCGACGAACTTTACGTCATCGCCGCGGCGGTGATCGGCGGCACCTCGCTGGCAGGCGGCGTGGGCACCATCTATGGCGCCGTGCTGGGCGCGCTGGTGATGGAAAGCCTGCGCACCGGCATGGTGCTGATCGGGTTCGACACTGCCATCCAGAACATCGTCGTGGGTCTGGTGCTGGTCGTCGCTGTGTATGTCGACACGCTGTACCGCAAGCGCACAAAGTAGGGAGGGGAACGCCATGGCAAACCCGAACAAGGGAACTCCTCTTGTCGAGATGCGTGACATCTCAATCGCCTTCGGCGGTATCCGGGCCGTCGATCACGTGTCGATCGACCTGCACCCGGGCGAGGTTGTGGGCCTTCTGGGCCACAACGGCGCGGGCAAGTCGACGCTGATCAAGTGCCTGTCCGGCGCTTATCAGAAAGACAGCGGGCAGATCTTCATCAACGGCAGCGAAGTTGAGATCGCCAACCCCCGCGATGCCCGCAGCCACAACATCGAGACGATCTACCAGACGCTGGCGCTGGCGGACAATCTGGATGCCGCGTCGAACCTGTTCCTTGGACGCGAGCTGGTGACCGGGTCGGGTTTCGTCGATGACAGTCGGCAAGAGGCCGAAACGCGCAAGATCATGGCGCGGCTGAACCCCAACTTCCGCAAGTTCAACGTGCCGGTTTCGGCCCTTTCGGGCGGCCAGCGGCAGTCGGTGGCCATTGCGCGGGCGGTCTACTTCAACGCCAAGATCCTGATCATGGACGAACCCACCGCCGCGCTGGGGCCGCAAGAGACGCAGATGGTGGCCGAGCTGATTCAGGAGCTGAAGGCGCAGGGTCTGGGCATCTTCCTGATCGAACATGACATCCATGCCGTGATGGACCTGTGCGACCGGGCGGTGGTGATGAAGAACGGGCAGCGCGTGGGCACGGTGAACGTCAAGGACGTGACCGACGAGGATATCCTGGGGATGATCATCCTGGGCAAGAAACCACCGCAGGCCTACTGATGTTCGTCGGGCTCGATCTTGGCACGTCCGGGCTGAAGGGCGTGCTGATGAACGAAAATCAGGCGATCGTGGCCGAGGCCACGGCGCCCCTGACGGTCAGCCGCCCGCACCCGGGCTGGTCGGAGCAGTCGCCGGCCGACTGGATTGCCGCGGCCGAAACGGTGCTGGATGCGCTGGCCGCGCATGGACTTTCGACCGTGCGGGGCATTGGCCTGTCGGGACAGATGCATGGCGCCACCCTTCTGGACAAGTCCGACGAGGTGCTGCGGCCCTGCATCCTGTGGAACGACACCCGGTCCGCCGAGGAGGCGCGCGAACTGGATGACGACCCGCAGTTCCGCCGCCTGTCGGGCAATATCGTGTTCCCCGGTTTCACCGCGCCCAAGGTGGTGTGGGTCGACCGCCACGAACCGGCGATCCGCAAACGGGTGGCGCGGGTGTTGCTGCCCAAGGATTACCTGCGCCTCTGGCTGACCGGCGAGCATGTCGCCGAGATGTCGGATGCCGCGGGCACCAGCTGGCTGGACACCGGCGCGCGCGACTGGTCCGATGACCTGCTGGCCGCCACGGGCCTGGGGCGCGAACACATGCCGCGGCTGGTCGAAGGGTCCGCGCCCGGCGGCACGCTGCGGGTGGCCCTGGCCGGGCGCTGGGGCATGGGCAAGTCGGTGGTGGTGGCGGGTGGCGCGGGCGACAATGCGGCATCGGCCGTGGGGACCGGCGTTGTCAAGGCGGGCGATGCCTTCGTGTCGCTGGGCACCAGCGGCGTGCTGTTTGCGGCGAACGACGGCTATCAGCCTGCCCCGGAAACCGCCGTGCATACCTTCTGCCATGCCCTGCCGGGCACCTGGCACCAGATGGGCGTGGTTCTGGCCGCGACCGATGCGCTGAACTGGTATGCGGGGCTAGTGGGGCAGGGTGCGGCGTCGCTGACCGACCCGCTGGGGGCGCTGCAGGCACCCGGCAAGGCGGTGTTCCTGCCCTATCTGGGCGGCGAGCGGACACCGCTGAACGATGCCAAGGTGCGCGGCGCCTTCCTGGGGCTGGAACACAGCACCGACCGCGCCGGGGCCACCCGCGCCGTGCTGGAGGGCGTGACCTTCGCCATCCGCGACTGCCGCGACGCGCTGGCCGCCACCGGCACGAAGATCGACCGCCTGCTGGCCGTCGGCGGCGGATCGCGGTCGGACTACTGGCTGCGCGCCATTGCCACGGCGCTGGGCATTCCCGTGCAACTGCCCGCCGCGGGTGATTTCGGCGGGGCGTTCGGCGCTGCCCGTCTGGCCATGATGGCCGCCACCGGGCAGGGCGCGCGCATCTGCACCCTTCCCCCCATTGCCCGCACCATCGACCCCGACCCCGCGCTGACCGGCGCCTTCGACGCCGCCCATGCCCGCTGGCGTATCGCCCGCGACCTGATCAGGACCCTGCCATGACCGATTTCTTCGCCGGAATCCCCGCCCTGCGCTACGAAGGGCCCGACAGCGACAACGAATTCGCCTTCCACCACTACAACCCCGACGAGGTTGTGCTGGGCAAGCGGATGGAAGACCACCTGCGCTTTGCCGTGGCCTATTGGCATTCGTTCGCCTGGCCGGGCGGTGACCCCTTCGGCGGCCAGACTTTTGAGCGTCCGTGGTTCGGCGACACGATGGACCACGCCCGGATGAAGGCTGACGCGGCGTTCGAGATGTTCGACATCCTGGGCACGCCCTTCTGGTGCTTCCATGACGCCGACGCCCGCCCCGAAGGCGCGACCTTTGCCGAAAGCCTGCGCAACCTGAACGCGATCGTGGACTACTTCGAAGAGAAGCAGTCGCGCCACAAGGCGAAGCTTCTGTGGGGCACCGCGAACCTGTTCAGCCACCGCCGCTTCATGTCAGGCGCCGCCACCAACCCCGACCCGGATGTCTACGCCTATGCCGCGGCCACGGTGAAATCCTGCCTGGATGCCACCATGCGGCTGGGCGGGCAGAACTATGTGCTGTGGGGCGGGCGCGAAGGGTATGAGACGCTCTTGAACACCGACCTGAAGCGCGAACGGGAACAGGCCGGCCGGTTCCTGTGCCAGGTGGTCGACTATGCCTGCAAGATCGGCTTCACCGGCACCATCCTGATCGAGCCGAAGCCGCAGGAACCGTCAAAGCACCAGTACGACTATGACGTGGCCACGGTGTACGGGTTTCTGAAGGATTTCGGGCTGGAGAAGGTGGTCAAGACCAACATCGAACAGGGCCACGCCATCCTTGCCGGGCATTCGTTTGAACACGAGATTGCGCTGGCGGCATCGTTGGGCATCTTCGGGTCGATCGACATGAACCGGAACGATTACCAGTCCGGCTGGGATACCGACCAGTTTCCGAACAACCATGCGGAAAAAACGCTGGCGTTCTATGAAATCCTTCGCGCGGGCGGGTTTACCACCGGCGGCGTGAACTTCGATGCCAAGATCCGTCGGCAAAGCCTGGATCCCGCAGACCTGATCCTGGCCCATGCAGGCGGCATGGACACCTGCGCCCGGGCGCTGAAGGCCGCCGCGACGATGTGGCAGGACGGCGGGTTGGAGAAAGCACGGGCCGACCGTTACGCAGGCTGGGACAGTGCGGAAGCAAAGGCCATGCTGGCCGGCACGCTGGACAGTGCGGCCGCGCGGGTGCTGGACCAGGGCCTGAACCCGCAGCCGCGCTCGGGCCGGCAGGAACGTCTGGAAAACCTTGTGAACCGCTTCGTCTGATGGCCGAACGCCCCGCAAAGCCCCGCATCGTGCCCTATCAACCCCACCCCGACCGCTATGACCGCATGGTCTATCGCCGCTGTGGCCGCAGCGGGCTGATGCTGCCTGCCATATCCCTGGGCCTGTGGCACAACTTCGGGCACGACACGCCGCACACCCGCCGCCGCGCCATCCTGCGCACGGCGTTTGACCATGGCATCACGCATTTCGACCTAGCCAACAACTATGGCCCGCCCCCCGGCAGCGCCGAAGAGGCATTCGGCGAAGTGCTGCGCACCGATTTCGCGGGCTACCGCGACGAGATGGTGATCTCGTCCAAGGCGGGTTACCGCATGTGGGACGGACCCTACGGCGAATGGGGCAGCCGCAAAAGCCTGATCGCGTCGTGTGACCAGTCGCTGAAGCGGATGGGGCTCGACTATGTGGACATCTTCTATTCCCACCGGTTTGACCCCGACACGCCGCTGGAAGAAACCATGGGCGCGCTGGACCACATCGTGCGGTCGGGCAGGGCGCTGTATGCAGGCATTTCGTCCTACAACAGCGAGCGGACACGGCAAGCGGCGGCGATCCTGAAATCGCTGGGCACACCTTGCGTGATTCACCAGCCGTCCTACAGCATCCTGAACCGCTGGGTGGAACATGACGGGCTGAAGGACACGCTGGCCGATCTGGGCATCGGGTCCATCGCCTTTACGCCGCTGGCCCAGGGCATCCTGACGAACAAGTACCTGAACGGCATCCCCGCCGGCAGCCGGGTGACGCAGGGCAAGTCGCTTTCGCAAGAGATGATTTCCGAACGCGCGCTGGCTTCGGTACGGGCGCTGAACGACATTGCGGCGGCGCGCGGGCAGACTCTGGCACAGATGGCGCTGGCCTGGGTGCTGCGTGTCGGCGGCATCACCACGGCGCTGATCGGCGCATCGCGGCCCGAACAGGTGATCGACTGCGTGGGTGCCGTGCGCAACCTGGACTTCACGGCCGAGGAACTGGCCGAGATCGACCGCGTGTCGGCCGAGGAAGACGTGAACCTCTGGGCACGCTCGTCGGAAACCGGCTGACCCCGGCATCCGCGCAGGTCTTTTGCGCGCCCCTGCGCATGGCGCGTGCGCCGCCCTTGTCTATCTTGGCATCAGCACAAGGAGACGCGCATGGGACTTCTGGTTGACGGCGTCTGGCACACCGCCTGGTACGACACCCGGTCGACGGGTGGCGCGTTCGAGCGGAAGGCCTCGGTCTTTCGCAACTGGATCACGGCGGACGGCGCCACGGGCCTGTCGGGCGCGGGCGGATTTGCCGCGGCTTCGGGGCGCTATCACCTGTATGTTTCCTATGCCTGTCCCTGGGCCCACCGCACGCTGATCTTCCGCGCGCTGAAGGGGCTTTCGCCGCACATCGGCGTGTCGGTCGTGCATCCCGACATGGGCGGCGACGGCTGGGCCTTCGACACCGGTTTCCCCGGCGCCACGGGTGACATGCTGTACGGCCTGCCCTTCCTGCGCGACATCTACCTGCGCGCCGACCCGCAGGCTTCGACGCGTGTCACGGTACCCGTGCTGTGGGACATCGAGCGCCAGACCATCGTGTCGAATGAATCTTCGGAAATCATCCGCATGTTCAATTCGGCCTTCGACGGTCTGACGGGCAATGCCGACGACTACTGGCCCGCCGACCTGCGTGACGCCATCGAACCGGTCAACGCGCGCATCTATGACACTGTGAACAACGGCGTCTACCGGGCAGGCTTTGCCACAACGCAGGCGGCCTACGACACCGCCGTCGCGGCCCTGTTTAGCACGCTCGACTGGCTGGAAGACCGTCTGTCGCGCCAGCGCTACCTGATGGGCGACCGGATTACCGAGGCCGACTGGCGGCTGTTTCCGACGCTGGCGCGGTTCGATCTGGTCTACCACCTGCATTTCAAGTGCAACCGGCGGCGGCTGATCGACTATCCCGCGCTCTGGGCCTACACGCGCGAGCTGTTCCAATGGCCAAGCATCGCCGAAACCGTGCGCCCCGACCACTATGTGCGCCACTACCACGCCAGCCACGAGACGATAAACCCGCACCGGATTGTGCCAATCAACCCCATCATCGACTTTGCGGCGCCGCACGCGCGGGGCTGAACCTCGACGGAGGGGAAAAGGGGGGCGCAAGCGCCCCCCGCACTCCGCACAATCGCTTCCTGCTACAAAACCCCTACGCCGAACACGGATACGTCACTTCGCCGCCAGGAACTCGGGCACCGCCAACAGCACAATCTCGTTGTCGGCGGCGCGGTCCAGCGCGCGGCCCGACGAATAGGGCAGGTTGTTGTCCACGCCCACCATGATGTGCGTGTCATCGACCTTCATCACGTCCTCGATCGTGAAGAACGGCAGGCTGAACCGGCCCTTTTCGCCCCCCACGGTCTCCAGCCGCGCCTTGCCCTCGGGGTCGGCGATGTTCATCAGGTCGATGTGCCCGATGCGGCGCACAAACCCGTCGGCATCGACGGTGGCCGTGTCGATCAGCACGATGCGCTTCAGCATGGCGGGCAGCGGGAAGCAGTCGGGCGCCGGGTCGGCGGCGCACTTCAGGCTGGGCTCACCCTCGCCGTTGTCGCGCTCGATGATCATCGCGCGGGTTTCATCGATGAAGTTGAAATCGCCGATGGCGGTGGCGCCTTCGGCCAGCGCAAACTTGAAGCCCGCGCCGGTCCATTCACCCTTGGCCGGATCGAAGGCCAGCACGCGCAGGAAATTGCCTTCGGGCTTGTTGTCCTCGCCCATCAGCGGCTTTTCGAAGATCGTCCACAGCAGGCCCGTACCGGGCTGCAGCGCCATGCCTTCGTAGCCGCCCGAACGCTGTACGCGCCAGTCCTTGCCCACCACCGAGACGGCGGAGATGCCGGGGGTGTCGACGCCCTTGACCACGGCGCCGTCCATCATGGTGGGGTGCACGGCCACGACGTGACCGGCCAGCGTGGCCTCGATGATGTAGGGCCCGAATTCCTCGCCGATGAACACCCGTTCGCCCACCAGCTGGATCGATTCGGGGTCGAAGTCGGCGCCGGTCAGATAGCGGCTGTCGGTACCTTCATAGGCGATGCGGAAGGGAACCTTGTGGTCGGGGTCGCGCAGGAACACCGTCTCGGCCACCTTGACTTCGCCGGTGGCGAAGTCGGGTGCGATGCGGTGGAACATCAGCAGCGCGTCGGGACTGTTGGCCTTGGCGCCGAAGCCGTTGTCGGTCAGCACCAGAACCGTGCCGTCGGCAGCCTTTTCCATGGCATAGCCCGACAGGCCCTGCAGCGGCTGGCCCTGGAACGGCAACGACAGGCCGGTCGGCCGCTTGCCGTGCAGCGCGCCGGTGTCGCCGGGCACCGAGCCCACAACTGCGTTGCGCACCGCGCCGGTGAACTTGCCCGAGACCGCGGCGTCCGCGGGGGCATCGGCCGGGGCAGCCACGAACGAGGCCGCGGGCAGCATGGCGTGACCGGCCAGCGTGGCGGGGAAGGTGGTGTCCTGCGCCATGGCAGGGGCAGCCAGCAACATCACAGGGGCAAGGATTCGGTGCATCGCGCGTCTCCGTCTGGAACGCACCGTGTCTGACCTGCGCGGGTCAACGTGCCGTGACGAAATCGTCAACGCTTTGTGAAGATTAAAACCTCGCAGTATCATGCCATTAGGGCGAAGTGATTGCGCAGGATCCGGGTCGTGCCCCGGGGGCAGTCAGGCGAAACATGGGGCAAAGGAGAAACTCCATGCCGATCCGGTTCACGCCCATTCCCACCCAGACCGCCCGCGCCTATCAGGCGGGCCAGCCCGATGCCAACGGCCAGCTGCCCGAGCAGCATGTGTCAGACGGCCCCGGCAACCCCTGCCGCCATTGCCTGCAGATGATCCCGGCAGGCGCAGGGATGCTGGTGCTGGCACATCGCCCGTTTCCGGCGCCGCAGCCCTATGCCGAAGTGGGCCCGATTTTCCTGTGCGCCGACCCCTGCCAGCCCGCTGGCGGCGCCGAAATGCCCGAGATACTCGCCTCGCCCGACTACATCGTCCGGGGCTATTCGGCCGAAGACCGGATCGTCTACGGCACCGGCGGCGTGATCGCCACACCGGCCATCCCGGACCGTGCCGCAGCCCTGCTGGAGGACCCGCGCGTGGCCTATGTGCATGTGCGGTCGGCGCGCAACAACTGCTTCCAGCTGCGGATTGACCGGGCGGACTGAACCGCCGTGTCAGCGGCGCGGCTTGCCTTGCCAGGTGCCCAGCCAGGCCCGGAACCGCCCCCACAGGCCCGAGGCCTGCGCCCGGGCCGCATCGGCACGGGCATCCATGGCATCCAGCGTCTGCGCCGCACGGTCGACGGCCGGGTCGACCACCCGTTCGCGGAACTGCGCGATCATCAGCCAGGCCATCAGCAACGCCGCGCCCAGCAGGGCCAGAATCACCAGATTCAGCCAGGGGAACAGCGTGACGTCAGGCCCGCTGACGGGGGTGATCTTCAGCGCGTTGGGGAAGATCGAAATGATGGGCGCCCGCCAGCCGTAATGCGTGACCGCCACCCACTTCGGGGCGCTGTCCTCGGACTTGTAGTTGGTGGCTTCGGCCTGCAGCGTGCTCGAGTCCCACTTGAAGTAGGGCGGCCAGAGCCAGCCCGTATCCTCGTTGCGGTAGACCACCACGCTGTCGCCGTCGGGGAACACCGCCTCGATGTAGCGGATGTCGCGGGTGGCATTCAGTTCGTTGCCGGTGCCGGTGTCCTCGATGGAATAGAACATCCAGTTCGACCCGATTGGCGTGACCTTGTTGTAGGTGTTGATCACGCGCACGATATCGCGCTGCGGAAGGGTGTAGTGCAGGAACGCCGCCACGATCAGGAACAGGGTGATGCGGAAACCCCATTTGATGTATGTCCACATCCGCGTTGCCCCTTCAGTCCCAGTTGATGATCGCCGCGGTGACGAACATCACCGCCAGCGGCACGATGTAGATCAGCAGCAGAAGCCGCTTGCGCAACCCCTTGTCATAGGCCGCCATCCCCTGGCGGATGAATTCGTCACGGTTTCCGCTGCGGTCGCCGGCATCGAACGTTTCTTCCAGCCGTTCGCGCCGCACGCTGCGGGAATAGGCCGAGACCAGCAGGTACACCACCGTCAGCCCCACAAGGGCAAAGAACAGCATCCGCAGCCAGCCGATGATCATCGCCGCACCTTCCGCACCGCACCCCATGGCCCCACCAGATCCACCATCGACGGCGCCGGTTTCGGGTCGGGGCGGTCGGGCGTGCCCATGCCGGGTTCGGGGCCAAAGAGTGCCGCCCGCGCCCCCTGCTTGTCCACCACATATTCGCGCGCCAGGAAATCCGCCACATACTGCCGCTTGCGGTCCGACCAGGTGGCATAGTCGGCGTAGAACTTCTCCTTGTGCGTCAGATACAGCTGCCGCACGTCCAGCGGCGACAGTTCGGACAGAAGCATGTTCACCAGGTCACGGTCGGCATGGGGTTTCGACCGCAGGGTATAGAAGAACGCCGGGTGTTCCGAACTCAGCGCAGGCCAGTCGCCCGCCCCCTCCACCCAGCGAAGCACGGCCGCCAGCCCGGTGAACTCGTCGGGCAGCGCATGGCCCAGCCGGTGCGCGATCTTGCGCAGGTCGGTGCGGGTGGCGGTGCCAAGGTCCAGGTTCAGCGCATCGGCGGCATCGACCAGAATGAAGTCCATCTTCTGCCGGATCACCGCCGCCGCATCCATGCCGCGCGCCTGCACGATGGGCTCGACCAGATCGTTGCGCACCAGCCAGTCGGCAATCTGGTTGCGCTGCGTGATGTCGAAGGTGTTGGCGATGGGCAGGCGCCCCAGCGGTTTCACGCTGATCGCGGCGGGCGCCCGGGGCGTGCGAAAGATGTAAATGCCACCGAAATGAGCCGTCCAGAAATTGGGCTGCTCGAAGGTCATGGTGGGCAGCGCGATGGGAATGCGGGTGACGTCGCCGGTCTTCTTGGCCAGCCCGATCATCTCGGCAATCAGCACGTCGTCGCGCCAGCCGTCGGGTTCGCGGCGGAACCGCTCGATCAGTTTCGCCAGCTTCCCCGCATCGGCCACATGCCCGCCTATGGTGTCGGCCTCGATGGTGATCTGCCGGATGTCGAACAGTTTGGCCGGTAAGGAGAGCTCATAAACGGTATTCTGCAATTCCCCCGCCACCGCATCACGGGCCGTCAGCGCGAACAGCTGCGATTCGTTCTGTGCGATAAACTGTTTCAGGATGCCGCGCGAGGTGGAGAATTTGGTGTTCAAAAGCGGCGCCTCTCGCTGCGCCGTGGTCAGCAGGATGAACTGCCGGTTGCAGCCGTTGGGGTTGAGATACAGGTCGTCGTCCAGTTCGTCGCCGATTTCGGGCGAGTAGCCGGAGATGTCGATGTGGAAATCGGTGAGTTGGGTGGTCTTGCCGCACAGGTGCTGCATGGCGCGCTTGTAGCGGTCCACCAGGGCGGGCGAGGCCACCTCGACGAGGTTGCCGAACATCAGGCCGTGGGCGATGAGGCGTTTCATTGGGTTTCGTGAACACGCACGAAGTGTTCCACGGAGCCAAACTGCTCACATACACGCCGACCTTGTGCCGGCATCATCTTGGACCCTCTTTCCGGCCATCCGAAGTGTTCGAACATCGCTTTCAGACTGCCATAGCGGTCCTTGGCAATCCGACTAATTTCTTTGGCGTCCCAACCTTGTTCGCCCATCACCCCCGCCCCTCCAGATACCGTTTCTTCGCCTCTTCCCCCCGCCGCATGTCGCGCACCATGCCGTCGATGGCCACCTCGTCCGATTTGTCGGCATAGCGGAATTCGCTGTCGGCGTAGCGGTTGATTTCCTGGATCACCATGTCCACCGTGATGGGCGTCATCAGCCCGCGGATCATCGCCAGCTTCTCGTCATACCCCTTGAACAGGAACAGGTCGGGGTTGGCCATCCATTCGTCGGGCAGTTCGAAATCCATCGCCCGCACCTTGACTGCGTCGGTGATGTTCTTGATGGCCCGCCCGGTGAACCGCTCGTCCGCCTGCTGGATCGCCTTCAGATAGGTGCCAAGTTTCGCGATGGTATCCAGCGGCCCGATATCCGCCGCCACCTTCTCCCACACCTGCACCAGCCCCTCTTCATGCGGCCGCGAATGCCCCTCGAAACTGGCGGCAACTGCCCGCTTGATCTCTTGCGCCGCGAACAATTCGTGGTCGCCCACCGGGATGGAATGGTTCTTGCCCAAGAGAAGCGACAGGATGTCGATGTAATCCTCACGCGTCTGCGGGCCGTCGACAAGGAACCGTGCGCCTGCCCTTTGGCGCAGGGCGTCGTCCACGTTCTCGGGGTAGTTGCTGAACATCCCGAAGGTGCAGTTGCCCCGGACAACCGTGTTCGCACCCGCAAAGGCGCCCATGAACACCGCCGTCACCTCTTGCTGGCCTGCGCTGGACTGCCGGTCGCCCCGCTTGCCCGCCACCTGGTCGATGTCGTCGATGGTGCCAAAGCCGATGGCGCCGGGGTCAAGCACGTTATCCATGAAGGCCTTGGCGTTTTGGCCCGACTTGCCCTGATAGCTGTCGATCTGGTCGATGCCGAAGTTGCGGTAAACGAACGGATACCCGGCCGTTTTGCAATAATCGTTCAGCATCCCCGCCATCATCTGGATCAGCGTGGTCTTGCCGGTGCCCGGCTTGCCGTCGCCCATGAAGGTGAAGATGAACCCGCCCAGTTCGGCAAAGGGGTTCAGCTTGCGGTCAAAGTCATAGGCCATCAGCATTTTCGACAGCTTCATCGCCTGGTATTTGGCAATGTGGTTGCCCACCACGTCGGTCGGCTTCTTGAACGCCATGGCCAGTGCGCCGCCCTTGGCCGCGCGCGCGGGGGTGAATCCGGCGATGGTCAGACCGTCGGCGTCTACCTTCCACGAGCCGCCGGTGAAGGCAGCCGTCCGTGGCGCGGCTTGGGCGCGCAACGCCACCTGCTTCATCAGCGCCTCGGCAAAGGCGGCGACGGTGGCGGCCAGCCGCGCCTCGTCGGCGGCATGCACCGCGATGTCCTGATCCAGTTCCCACAGCGCGCCCATCAGGGCCAGGGGGGCGTTGTCGGTGAGGATTTCGTCCACCGTGCCGATTTCCACGGTGGTGGACCCGAGGTGTGGGGCCAGAAGGAAGGCGGTGGCGTTGCCGAAGGTGTAGAGGGTGGCCAAAGCCTCGGCGGCCAGCAGTTCGGTGAATTCGGCCTTGCGGTTTTCGGGCAGGCGCCCCTCCAGGTTGGCCTTCTTCAATTCTGCGAGGCCTGATTGGGCTGACAGCAGGTCACCCATCGCCAAAGCCACCGCCAGCGCCCGGCGCAGGGTGTTCAGGACGGCGGATTGCAGGGGGGTCAGCAGCCCGTCACTGCCCGCTTCTACCCGTTCGATGATCCGCACGCCGCCGGGGCGGGTGGTGGGGCGGGTGACGAGGCCGGGGGTGGTGGAACGGAAGCGCGGGCGGCCGGGGATGCCGGGCGAGAGTTCGGCGGGGGCCGCGGCGGGGGCGGTGGGCTTGGCCAGGCGGGGGGCGTGGTCGAACCCGGCCAGAAAGCCGAACGCATGTTCATATTGCGCGCGGATGGCGGATTCCGGCAGTTCCATCGTGTCGCGGGGGGTCATTTCATGTGCTCCCAGTGATCAAGCAGGGTCCACCCGAGTCCTCTGGGAGGATTCCGCCATCCCAAGACCCTCCGGAGATATCTGTCCAGATTTCTGCCACAGCAACCTCGGCCGCATTGCCGCTTGACGGGTGACAGACGCGGAAGAAAGAAATTGGCTTCCGATCTGTTTCGCCATCCCAACACGTAACTTGCACTCCGCCATTGATCATCCATGGCAACGGCTTCAATCTCCTTGGAAAAACAGGGCTCTGCAACGAGCAGAAATCAGCCGCGCCCGCATCAAGACTGAACGTGCCAACATTCTTGAATCCAAGTTTTTTAAGGCCGAAGATAACCTCAGACACGGGAAGAGCTGCCAAATAAAGAATCTTGTTGCGTTTAGAATTGGCATCCAAATAGTAGATCGCCAAGAAAATGATAAGAGCGAACGCCGTGACTAGTCCAGCCCCAATCAGGAGCAGATTTCTTAGTGCTTTTGCGACGGCGGACCACCTCATCGCCTACCTCTGCACCATCAGCCGCCCGCCCGCGCCCACGATGAACTTGCGGGCATCGCGCAGGCCCGGCGGGTTGCGTTCGATCAGCACCTGTGCAACGCGTTCGGGAACCACCATCATCTGTTCGGTGCGGGTGGTGCCGGTGGGGCCGCCCCATTCTTCGCCCAGTTTCCAGATCTGCCGCTGGACGGAGGAAAACCAGCCGTCCTTGACCGTGTCCTCGCGTTCGGACACCAGATCCTCCACCGTCCAGACCAGCGCCCAGTCCTGCCCCGCCTCGGTCGCCACCTCTTTCAGGATGGCGTCGAGCGGGCCGGTCTGCAGGGTGAACCCGGCGTGGTGCATGGGACCCATTGTCAGGCGGCGCAGGCGTTTGGGGTGGAGGTCGTCGAAATCGGTGTCGAACCCCTGCGCGATGGTGACCAGTTTCAGCCCGGAAACCGACTGCGCCATCAGATGCGCCTGCACGGCAGGCCAGCGGCTGTTGGACTGGGCGAGGGGGGTCTTGCCCGAGTCCTCGGTTTCCAGCAGGTAAACGACCGGAAGGTTGGTTTGCGTGTCGTAGACCGCCCAGGTCAGCATCCAGCGGCGGCGCCCGTCGCCTTCGCCCAACCATTGCGCGACGGGGTCGTTGCGGGGCCAGAACAGGCCGCCGGTCTTCAGCGTCTCATAGTACAGCCGCTGCGACAGGGCGAATTGCAGCTGTGTCGGGATGGTCAGGTCGCCGACGATCTGGCGCACCATGCGGTCTTTCAGCTCGGTGTCCGACGCCATGCCGCCCAGGTGCCGGTCGGCCTGCAGGGCGTCGTTGGCCATGACCATCAGTTCCTGCGCCACCGGGAAGCCCGAGTCGTGCCGGTCGAATGTGGGGCGGCCGGGCAGGGGGCCGTCGGTGCGGCCGGTCATCAGGTATTTGAAGGACAGCGCATGGAAGGTGCGGGACAGGGCGGTCAGGTGCCCCGCCACGGCCCGCGCCTCGACGCGGGACAGGCTGCCCTGCGTTTCCAGTTCCGCCGCGACCCGGCCGAGGTGGGTGAGGATGCGGTCGAAGGTGGCGAAATAGGACCGCGCCAGCAAGGTGTCGGTGATTTCGGCGTGGTCGGAGGTGAGGGGGGTTTCAGGCATCGCGATCTTTGCCCGCCTCGTTGATCCACAGCCAATTCCGCTGAAGTAAGTTTCGTGCAATGGCACTGACATAGTACGGCGACCCCTCCAAAGAAGGATGCCAAAGCCACTTATGTAAGGGCCGCATGACGCCACCAAACATCAACAGAACAAAGGAAATGAGGGCAAAGGCGCACCAAAAAATCCAAACGTAACCGAACCATCCAGCGTCGGCCAAGGTAGTCTTGACCGGCCACCAGCCAAGGAGTTGAAAAATAGCGTGCGCGATTGCAGACAGCAACACGCCGCCCCCGCCCCATCTGCGGGACCAACGAACCTGCTCGTCAAACCTCATTCACCATACGCATTCTTGTCGTGCTTCTCGACGATCGCCGCGAACCGCCGCGCGAACCGCTCATCGGCCTTGGCCTTGGCTTCCAGCACCTTGCGGGCAAAGACCATGTGGTCTTCGTGTTTCTCCAGCATCTCGGCCATCCGGTCATTGGTGGCCGAACCGATGGCCGCCATGGCCGCCTGCGCCTCTTGATCCGTCTTGACCCCGATCTCGTTGATGCGGTGGGCGACGTCCTGTTGCTGGGCGGTTTTCAAGGATGCGGTCAGGGCGTCGTACAGGACCACGCGCTGCTTGGTGTCGGTCTGCAGCTTGTTGATCAGCACCATCTGCGTCGCCGCCTGGTTCTGCAGCGAATCGACCCAGGTCTTGCCCTTTTCGATATAGCGTTCCAGCGTCTGCGACTTGGCGATCTTGACCTGTTCGTCCTGGACCATCGCGTTGTGCTGCTTGTTCAGTTCGGCCAGTTCGGTTTCCAGCCGGGTGCGGGCGGCGGCGTCCATCTCGACCGAGATCTTGTTTTCCAGGTCGATCAGCGTCGGGTCCATTGCGGCAATCTGCGACCGGACCGCCTCAAGTGCGGCAACCGTTTCCTCGCGTTCGGTCAGGGTCGAGGTCAGGTTGGCCTCGACCGAGGCCTTCTGGCCGTTCAGGAGGTCAAGCTGGCCCTGCAGCAGCTTCACGATCACGTCCGACTTGCCGATCAGGTCCTGCAGCTTGTCGTCGATGGTGGCGGCGCGCAGGCGCTCCTGCCGCATCGATTCGGCCTTGGCATTCGAGAAGATGCCGATGAAGGATTCCATCCCCGTCTTCGACCGCATCTCGTCGAAGTCCTTGGAGAATCCGGCGGTGACATCGTCCAGCCCCATGATCAGCTCGGCGATGTTGGCGTTCATCAGGTCGGTGTGCTGGTGCACGTCCTGCAGGGTGGCATTTTCAACATCGATCGCGGCCTCACCGGCGGCCAGCTTTGACCGCGCCTCCTCGATGCGGCTGGTGATCGCGCTGATCTTGGACTGCGCCTCGGTCACCTGCGCCTGGCTTTTCTGGATCATGCTGTCGAAATCGGCCATCTGCCCTCTCCAAATCATGTGCGGTGCATGTGGGGGATGGTATGGCAAGTTGCACCCCCTGTGTCACCGGAAATCGCTTGGCGCGGGCGGCCTGTGGCGGCACCATGCGCGGCATGGACAGGCTGATGGCAGAGATCGAGGCGCGGCGGGCAGACCTGGTGGGGCTGACGCAGGACCTTGTCCGCATTCCCACGCTGAACCCGCCGGGCGCGCGGTACCGCGACATCTGCGAGTATCTGGCGGCGCGGCTGGCGCCGCAGGGGTTCGAGATCGACTTTGTGCGGGCCATCGGTGCGCCGGGGGACAGCGACGCCTTTCCGCGCTGGAACCTGGTGGCGCGGGTGGGGGGCGACGGGCCGTGTGTGCATTTCAACAGCCATCACGACGTGGTCGAGGTGGGCCACGGCTGGACGCGTGACCCTTTTGGTGGCGTGGTGGAGGGCGACCGGGTCTATGGCCGGGGTGCCTGCGACATGAAGGGCGGGCTGGCGGCGAGTGTGATTGCGGCCGAGGCGTTCCGGTGGGTGTATCCGGGGCACCGGGGGGCGGTGGAGATTTCCGCCACGGCCGATGAGGAATCGGGCGGGTATGGCGGCGTCGCCTATCTGGCGCAGCATGGGTATTTCGCGAAGGGGCGGGTGGATCACGTCATCATCCCCGAACCGCTGAACAAGGACCGCATCTGCCTGGGCCACCGCGGCGTCTGGTGGGCCGAGATCGAGACGCAGGGGCGGATTGCCCACGGCTCGATGCCCTTCCTGGGCGACAGCGCGATCCGCCACATGGGCGCGGTGCTGGCCGAGATCGAAGAGCGGCTGTACCCTGTGCTGGCCGGGCGGCTGACGGCCATGCCGGTGGTGCCCGAGGGGGCGCGGGCGGCGACGCTGAACATCAACTCGGTCCATGGCGGGCAGGACGAGGGCGACGGGTTGCCTGCCCCCTGCGTGGCCGACCGCTGCCGCATCGTGATCGACCGGCGCTGGCTGATCGAGGAATCGGTCGAGGCGGTGAAGGCCGAGATGCGCGCCGTGGTGGACCGGGTGGCCGAACGGCGGGGCTTCGCCTTTACCATGCGCGACCTGTTCGAGGTGGCGCCGGTGATGGCCGACCGTGACGCGGCGGTGGTGCGGTCCACCGCGGCGGCGGTGGAACGGGTGCTGGGGCGGCACCCCGAGTTCGTGGCCTCGCCGGGCACCTATGACCAGAAGCACATCGACCGGATCGGCAAGCTGAAAGATTGCATCGCCTACGGGCCGGGCCTGCTGCATCTGGCGCATCAGCCCGACGAATGGGTAGGGATCGGCGACATGGAGGACAGTGCCAAGGTGATGGCGCTGGTGCTGAAGGACCTGCTGGGCGCGGCACGATAGGCAATCCAGCGGCTGACGGGTCGGCGGGGCTTGGTCTGGCTTTGCACGCCGGGTTCGCCTACATCGTCGGGGCGTCAAGGAGGCGGCGATGAAGCTGTGGGTGGGCCTGGGCAACCCGGGTGCAAAATACGCGGGCAACCGCCACAACGTCGGCTTCATGGCGGTGGACCGCATTGCGGCGGACCATGGCTTCTCGGGCTGGAAGAAGGCGTTCAAGGGCGAAGCGGCGGACGGGCGGTTCGGTTCGGACCGGGTGCTGCTGCTGAAGCCCGGCACGTTCATGAACCTGTCAGGAGAATCGGTGCGGGCGGCGCTGGATTTCCACAAGCTGACGCCCGCCGACGTGACCGTGTTTCATGACGAACTGGACCTTGCGCCGGGCAAGTGCCGGGTCAAGGCGGGCGGGGGGCATGCGGGGCACAACGGGCTGCGGTCCATCCATGCGCATCTGGGAACCGACGCCTATACGCGGGTGCGGCTGGGCATCGGGCACCCGGGGCACAAGGATGCGGTGGCGGCCTATGTGCTGCATGATTTCGCCAAGGCCGATGCCGACTGGCTGGACGACCTGATGCGCGGGATCTCTGACGGAGCGCCCGCGCTGGCCACGGGCGATGCAGCGCGGTTCCAGAATGCCGTGGCGCTGCGGACGGCACCGCCGCGCAGCGGCGGAGGCGAGGCTGCGGCCGTGGCGAAGCCCGCGCCCGCGCCTGCTGCGGAACCGGCGCCCGATGCCCGCAGCCTGTTCCAGCGGCTGGCGGACCGGTTCCGGTGACCGTTCAAGGCGCTTTCGCCGCGCAAGCGCGGGCCTGCGAACGGCTGGGGTCGCCCTTGATGGGGCGGCTTCTGGTGCTGCTGGGCGAAGGGATCGACCCCGGCAGCGCGCTGGGGCGGCGGCTGGCGGAATGGCCGGGCGACATGTCGGCGGCGGGGGATGCCGTGCCGCTGCGGTTGGCGGCGGCGCTGCATGCGCTGGTGCTGGCGGGGCGCGATCCGGCGCTGGCTGCGGCCTTTGCCGGGGACGGCGACCTGGCTGTGGCGGCGATGGCGGCACTGGGGCGCGAGGCAGCGCATGTGGACAGCTGGCTGGACCGCCCGCCGCAAACGAACGAGGTGCGCCGGTCAACCGTGGCCATCTCCGGGGCAAGCTGGGTTGCGGCGGCCTTGGGTGGCCGGGCAGTCGAGTGGCTGGAACCGGGTGCCAGTGCCGGCCTGAACCTGCACTGGGACCACTATGCGCTGGACGGCCCCGGCTGGTCGCGCGGGCCTGCAGAGGCCGCTTTGCGGCTGGCGCCCGAATGGCTGGGCGAGCCGCCACCCGATGTGGCGCTGCCGGTGGCACGGCGCGCGGGTGTGGACCTGCACCCCGCCGACCCGGAGCGCGACGCGCTGCGGCTTCTGTCCTACATCTGGGCCGACCAGCCCGACCGTCTGGCACGCACCCATGCCGCGCTGGCCGTGGCCGCGGCAAGCCCGCTGCGGGTCGACGCCGGCGATGCCGGTGACTGGCTGGCGGCACGTCCCGCGGCAGAAGGGCCGCGCGTGGTGTTCCATTCCATCGCCTGGCAATACTTCCCCGACGCCACTCGCCAACGGGCGCTGGCCGCGATGGAAGCCGCGGCCCGCCCCGACGCCCAGGTGTTTCGGCTGGCCATGGAGGCCGACGGGCAGGCCGACAGCGCCGCCGTGACGGTCACGCGGTGGCCCGGGGGCCGGGTGGTGCCGCTGGGCCGCGCGGGATTCCACGGGCAGCGCATCGAATGGACCGCCCCTTTGCCCTGACGGCTTGCCGGACGGGGCCGCGCGTGGTCAGCATGGCGCAAAACGGGGGGTGACAATGCGGCGTGTCGTGCGGGTTCTGGTGGTTGTGCTGCTGCTGGTCGCGGCCGTGGCAGTATGGAAGCGGCAGGAACTGACGCGGCTGTATGCCGTGGTGACGCTGTTCGATGCGCCGAACATCGTGGGCAATTTCAGCCACATGGACCGCGCCTTCGTCACCGTTGCACTGCCGCGCGGCGATGGGCCGGTGTTTCCGCTGCCCAAGGGCGCGCAATGGACGCCGCCGCAGCAGGTGGCCGACTGGATTGCCGCGCGCAGCGTGACCGGGATTGTCGTGCTGAAAGGTGGGGCACTGGTGCACGAATCCTACTATCTGGGCACCGGGCCCGAGGACCGCCGCATCTCGTGGTCGATGGCAAAAAGCTGGCTCTCGATGCTGCTGGGAATCCTGCGCACGGAGGACGGGGTGCTGCCCGATCTGGACGTGCAGGTGGCCGAACTGGTGCCGGGGCTGAAGGGCACGGCCTATGACGGGGTCAGCCTGCGGCAGGTGCTGACCATGACCTCGGGCG
>CAZLIC010000002.1:0-174465 GCA_964559535.1 uncultured Rhodobacterales bacterium | reverse complement strand
GGCTGGGCGATGGCCGAACTCATGGCCAAGGGCGAACCCGGCCCGCTGGCCGCCGACTTCTCGATGTACCGCTTCCGCGAGGGGAAATTCATCGACGAAAGCGTGGCGGCGGGGGTGGCGCATTGATGTCAGTCGTCGCCGCCCGAATCCCCGTTGTCAACGGAATCGCCGGGGCCATCCCGGTCATCGCCCCGCTCATGCCGATGGTGGTGGTGATGGTCGCCGCTGTCGATCCAGATCGTATCTGCGCCCCGGCGCCGCTTGCGGCCGGATTCGGAAATCCACGCCCACAACACAAGCGCCCCCGCACCGCCCAGGATCAGGATGACCGTCATGTTCATCCCGCAACGCTAGCGGCCGCCAAGGCGTCGGGCAACCGGTTTCCCGCTTCGCGCGACACCGGATACTGCTCGGGTGGCCAGGCCCGCGTCAACGCTGTTTGCGGCGCGCGGCTGTCCCCCATGCTTTGTGGAGCCTCTCCATGCTGACACCCCTTGCCTATTCACCTTGCTCAAGTACCCCGGGGTCCGGGGCAGCGCCCCGGGTCTTGCCAAAGGGGAAGCTGCCGCCATGCTGATCCTGACCTGCCCCTGCTGCGGCATCGCTGCCGAGGAAACCGAACTTGCCCCCGGCGGCGAGGCGCATCTGAAACGCTTCGGGCCGGGGTCGTCCGACGCCGAATTCGAATCCTACATGTTCGCCCGCACCAACCCCAAGGGCGTGCATTTCGAACGCTGGCGCCACGCCTATGGCTGCGGCAAGTGGTTCCTGGCCGCCCGCTGCACCGCGACGCTGGAGGTGTTCGGCACCTACCCGGCGCAGACCAGCGGCCCCACGCCCGACATCATCGCCGCCATCCGCGCCCGCCGTCCCGACTGGAATCCCGCATGACCACGCGCCTTGCCCGTGGCGGTCGCCTGATCGACCGCACCACCGCCATCGACTTCACCTTCAACGGCAAGCGGTTGCGCGGCCATGCCGGAGACACGCTGGCCTCGGCCCTGCTGGCCAATGGCCAGATGCTGGTGGGCCGCAGCTTCAAGTATCACCGCCCGCGCGGCATCGTGGCCGCCGGCCCCGAAGAACCGAACGCTCTGGTCAACATGGGGCAGGGCGGGCGGTTCGAACCCAACCAGCGGGCCACCACCACCGAACTCTTCGACGGCCTGACGGCGCGCAGCCAGAACCACTGGCCCTCGCTCGACTTCGACATCGGCGTGCTGAACAACTACGCCGCCCGCTTCCTGCCCGCCGGGTTCTACTACAAGACCTTCATCCACCCCCGCCCGTTCTGGAAACACGTCTTCGAGCCGGTCATCCGCCAGTCGGCGGGTCTGGGACAGGCCCCGAAAGACCGTGACGCCGACCGCTATGAACAGACGTACGCCTTCTGCGACGTGCTGGTGGCAGGCGGCGGCGTGGCGGGCCTGATGGCCGCGCGCAAGGCCGCCGAGGCCGGGCAGCGCGTGATCGTCATGGAACAGACCCCGCATTGGGGCGGCCGCGCGCCGGTGGATTGCACCGGGATCAGCGGGCAAGACCCCGCCGCCTGGGTGGATGCGCAGGTGACCGCGCTCATGGCCATGCCCAACGTCACCATGGTCGCGCGCTGCATGGTGGCGGGGGTCTATGACCACGGCTATGTCCTGGCCGAGGAACGGCTGACCGACCACTCCCCCGGCGCCCCGGGCCCGCGCAAGCGGCTGTGGCGCATCCGCGCGGGCCGCATCACGGCCGCCACCGGCGCCATCGAACGCCCCATCCCGTTCGCCGGAAACGACATTCCCGGCGTGATGCTGGCCTCGGCCGTGCGCGACTATGTGGTGAACTTCGGCGTCTCGCCGGGCGACCGCACGGTGGTGGTGACCACCTGCGATGACGGCTATCGCACCGCGCTGGCGCTGGTGCAGGCCGGGCTGTCGGTGCCCGTGGTGCTGGACGCACGCGGCAGCGCCACCGGCGAGCTTCCGGCCAAGGCGCGCGCCGCGGGCATCCGCGTGGAAACCGGCAAGGCGGTGGTCAAGGTGAAGGGCGGCAAGGCCGTTACCGGCGTGCAGATCGGCCTGATGGAAGGCGAAGGCGCGGTGACCGAGGAGATTGCCTGCGAGGCTGTCGCCATGTGCGGCGGATGGTCGCCGGTGGTGCACCTGTACAGCCACTGCGGCGGCAAGCTGACATGGGATGCCGGGGCGCAGGGCTTCCGGCCTGATCCGGCCCGCCCGCCGATCAACCATGATGGCACGCCGCTGGTGGAATGCGTCGGCGCCGCGTCGGGTGTCGCCACAGATGAGCTACAGATGCCCTACACGGGCACCACGGATGTCATACGCCCCATGCCGCAAGGTGCCGGCCCCGCGCTGCGCGCCAAGATGTGGCTTGACTACCAGAACGACGTGAAGGTCAGCGACGTGCAACTGGCCGCCCGTGAAGGCTATGAATCGGTCGAACACACCAAGCGATACACCACGCTGGGGATGGCGACAGACCAGGGAAAACTCAGCAACATCAATGGCCTGTCCATCCTTGCGCAGGCCCTGAACAGCCCTGTCCCCGAGGTTGGCACCACCACCTTCCGCCCGCCCTACAGCCCGGTCACGCTGGGCGCGCTGGCCGGTGAGGCGCGGGGCGACATCTTTCAGCCGCTGCGCCGCACGCCCATCCACGATTGGCACGTGGAATCAGGCGCTTACATGGAACCGGTGGGCCTGTGGCGCCGCCCCTACTGCTTCCCGCAGGGCGGAGAGACGCACGCGGTCGCGGTCGAGCGCGAGGTGAACAACACCCGCCAACGCGTTGGAATCCTTGATGCCTCCACACTGGGCAAGATCATCGTCAAGGGCCCGGATGCCGGCCGCTTCCTCGACATGCTGTATACCGGTGTGATGTCCACCCTGCCAGTCGGCAAGTGCCGCTATGGCCTGATGTGCAACGAACAGGGCTTTCTGTCCGATGATGGCGTTGTTGCGCGTATCTCGGAGGATACCTTCCTCTGCCATACCACATCTGGTGGGGCCGACCGTATCCACGGCTGGATGGAAGACTGGCTGCAGTGCGAATGGTGGGACTGGCAGGTCTACACCGCGAACGTCACCGAACAATACGCCCAGATCGCCATCGTTGGCCCGAATGCCCGCGATGTGCTTGAAAAACTTGGCGGAATGGACGTCTCGAAGGAAACGCTGCCGTTCATGGCCTGGTCTGACGGCACGCTCGCGGGCATCCCTGCGCGGGTCTACCGCATCAGTTTCTCGGGCGAACTGTCCTACGAAATCGCCGTTCCCGCCGCACAGGGCCGGGCCTTCTGGGACGCTTGTGTAACCGCCGGTGAACCTTTCGGGATCATGCCCTACGGCACCGAAGCGCTGCACGTCATGCGGGCCGAAAAGGGCTTCATCATGATCGGCGACGAAACCGATGGCACGGTGATCCCGCAGGACCTGGGGCTGGACTGGGCGATCTCGAAGAAAAAGCCCGACTATCTGGGCAAGCGCGGCCAGCAGCGCGAGTACCTGGCCAGCCCTGACCGCTGGAAGCTGGTGGGGCTGGAATCGCTGGATGGCGCGGTTTTGCCGGACGGCGCCTATGCCGTGGCGGCGGGGGTAAACGGCAACGGCCAGCGGAACGTGGAAGGTCGCATCACGTCAACCTATTTCAGCCCGACGTTGAAGCGCGGCATCGCCATGGGCCTGATCGCCCACGGGCCGGAACGGATGGGCCAGACGGTGGTGTTCGGCAAGGCCGACGGCGGCGAGGTGAAGGCGCGGATCGTCAGTGCTGTGTTCTACGACAAGGATGGGGCCAAGCAGAATGTCTGAACCTGTTCAACCGCTTGGCGGCGTCTCTTATAGTGGCGTCTCAACTGTCCGCGAGATCGGCCCGCTGGGCATGGTGACGCTGCGCGCCGAGGCCGACCTGCCGGGCCTGGCCGAAGCCATCGGCGCAGCCACCGGCTGCGGCATGCCCAGGCAGCGTCGCATTTTGACGAACGGCGCCCATGCGGCCGCCTGGATGTCGCCCGACGAGTATCTGCTGATCGGAAACCGCGCCGATGTGCCGGACATGCTGGCGAAAATCGCCGGCGCCCTGGGGCAGGGGCATCATCTGGCGGTCGATGTGTCCGACGCCCGCGCCGTGTTCCGGGTGGAAGGCGCCAAGGCCGCGGACACCCTGTCGCGCCTTTGCCCGGTGGATTTTCCGACGCTCGCGCCGGATGAGCTGCGCCGCACCCGGCTGGCGCAGGTGGCCTGCGCGCTGTGGGGCGATGGCACGGGCTTTACCGTGGTCACGTTCCGGTCGGTGGCCCGCTATGCGTTTGATGTGATGGCAAACGCGGCCGCCTGAGCAAAGGCCCCCCAGCCCCGGGGAGGGGCCGCGCCGGGGCCGGACGGCTTGACGGATGTACCGAAACCGAACAACCTGCGGGGGTGGCGGCAGGGAGTTGCAGATGGTGTTCCGGCAGATAGGGACTGCGCTTGTGTGTATGGTGGTGATGACGGGTGCCGCCGCCGCGAAGACAAGCAGACTTGAGTGCAGTTTCCCGCAAAAGAGTGCGCGGGGCGGTGGCTGGGTGCCGGAAATCCTGGTGATCGAGGACGATGCGTCCAAGCCTGCGGCCACGGTGTTCGATCCGCTGATCCGGCATTTCATCGGAACCCCGATCGACGCCGCCCGCGGCGAGGAAACCCGCGCGCGGATCACCTATTCGTGGAAGTTCACCTCGCAGAACAAGGGGCAGTCGGCGGTGATGCGGTACCGGCTGACCTACTTCAAGGACGGCCGCCCCGCGACCATCGACGCGCAGCCGGGCGGTTATGACAACAAATGGTCGGGCGAGGGAAGCTGCAAGCTGACTTCGCGCTGAGCCGCACTTGACCGGGGCATCGGCGCGCGCCTATCTGCGCTGCAAGACCTTCCCCGAACCCGAAAGGACCGGCCATGGCCTTCACGCTCCCCGACCTTCCCTATGCCCATGACGCGCTTGCCGCGCTTGGCATGTCGAAGGAAACGCTCGAATACCACCACGACCTGCACCACAAGGCCTACGTCGACAACGGCAACAAGCTGATTGCCGGGACCGAGTGGGAAGGCAAGTCGCTGGAAGACATCGTCACCGGCACCTATGCGGCCGGCGCGGTGGCGCAGTCGGGCATCTTCAACAATGCCTCGCAGCACTGGAACCACAACATGTTCTGGGGCTGGATGGCGCCGGGCGAGGCCAAGGGCATGCCGGGGGCGCTGGAACAGGCGCTGACCGAAAGCTTCGGGTCGGTGCAGGCGTTCAAGGATGCCTTCGCGGCGGCCGGTGCGGGCCAGTTCGGCAGCGGCTGGTGCTGGCTGGTAAAGGACAAGGACGGCGCGCTGAAGGTGACCAAGACAGAGAACGGCGTGAACCCGCTGTGCTTTGGCCAGACCGCGCTGTTGGGCTGCGATGTGTGGGAACATTCCTACTACATCGACTTCCGCAACAAGCGCCCGGCCTACCTGACCAACTTCCTGGACAAGCTGGTGAACTGGGAAGCCGTGGCCGCCGGTCTGTGATCACCCGCCGTGGTGTTCTGAAGGGCCTGCTGGGGGCAACGCTGGCAGGCCTTTCGCTTGGCGGCTATGCCTTTGGCATCGAGCCCGCGTGGCGCCTGCGGGTGCAGCGCTGGCCGGTGGCGACGCCGCGCTGGACGGGGCCGCCCTTGCGCATGGTGGCCATCGGCGATCTGCATGTGGGCCGTCCCTGGGTTGGGCCGGAACGGGTGGCACAGGTGGTTGAGATGGCCAACGCGCTGCAGCCCGACCTGACGGTGCTGCTGGGCGACTATGCCGCGGGACACAGGTTTCTGACGGCGCCGGTGACGATTGCCGAGGTTGCACCGGTGCTGGCGCGGCTGCGGGCGCGGCTGGGGGTGCAGGCGATTCTGGGCAACCACGACTGGTGGGATGACCGCAGCGCGCAGGCGCGGGGCGGGTTGCCGAACCTTTATTCCGACGCGCTGCAGGCGGCAGGAATTCCGGTGCTTTCGAACCGGGCGGTGCGGTTGGAAGGTTTCTGGCTGGCGGGCCTTGAGGACCAGCTGGCGCTGTTGCGCGGCAAGCGCGGGCTGGTGGGGCTGGACGACCTGCCGGGCACGCTGGCACAGGTAAGCGACGATGCGCCCGTGGTTCTGCTGGCGCACGAGCCCGACATCTTTCCGCAAGTGCCTGACCGGGTGGCGCTGACGCTTTCGGGCCACACGCATGGCGGGCAGGTGCGGCTGATGGGCTGGTCGCCCGTAGTGCCGTCACGGTTTGGCAACCGCTATGCGTACGGGCATGTCCGGGAAAACGGCGGCGACCTTGTGGTCACCGGCGGCATCGGCTGCTCGATCGCACCGGTCCGTTTCGGCATGCCGCCCGAGATCACGCTGGTCGAACTTTCGGGGGCCTGATTCGCAGCGGCCCCGGGCCGGACCCTTGGACGCGACGCGCCGCGGTCTTCGGGGCGCGCGGCTATCCGGCCAGCGCCGCGTTCAGGGCACCGCGCATGCTGTCCACATCGGGCACCCGCGTGAAGCCTGCCACCAGCGAGCGTTCGGCAAAGCCGTGCGCCACCACGTGGTCGATCAGGGCCGCCAGCGGCTGCCAGTAGCCCCCCGTGTCCAGCAGGAAGATCGGCTTGCGGTGCAGCCCGATCTGCGCCCAGGTCAGCACCTCGAAAAACTCGTCCAGCGACCCTGCACCGCCCGGCAGCACCACGATGGCGTCCGAGTTCATGAACATCACCTTCTTGCGCTCGTGCATGTCTTCGGTGACGACGAACTGCGTCAGGTCCCGCCGCCCCTGTTCGCGGGCGATCAGATGTGCGGGGATGACGCCCAGCGTCCGGCCGCCCGCGTCGATCGCACCGCGTGCCACCTCGCCCATCAGTCCGGTGTCGCCTGCGCCATAGACCAGACGCCAGCCCTGGTCGGCCAGCATCCGGCCCATGGCCCGGGCTTCGACGGCAAAGACCGGGTTGTTCCCCATGCGAGAGCCGCAGAAGACGCAGACGGATCGGGCTGTAGCGGCGGGGGGCATGATGTCTCGCGTGAATCCGGTTGCGTTCCGGCCAGATAATCGCCTTCCTGTCGGAAAAGGAAGATGACGCGGTCCGATCAAGGTCCGTGCATGGGGGTGACGATGGCGAAATGGGGCGGGGCGGCGGCCGGTGCGGCCGCGGCCGCAGGATTGGCGGTGGTGGGCGGGGTGGCGCTGCTGTTGTTCCGCAATGATCCGGCGCCCGAGCCGACCGTGCCGCCGGTGCCTGTTGCCGCACTGGAATCGCCTGAAACCGCGCAGCCGCCCCAGCCGGAGGCCGAACCCCGCGTCGAAGAAACCGCCCCCGTGATGCCCGAACCGGCCGCGCCCGAACCCGCCGCGCCCGAACCCGCCGCGACCGAGACCATAGCGACCGAGACCATAGCGGCCGAGGCCGGGGAACAGGCCACGGCGTCGGCGGCAGACGCCGTTGCGCCACAGGCGGACGTGCCGGCAGAAGACCCGCCGCAAACGCCTGCACCGGAACCGCTTGCGGCCACCGAGCCGCCGCCCGCCCAGCCGGCGGCGCCCGAGCTGGATCTGTGGCGGATCGATCCGGGCGGGTTCGTCCTGATTGCCGGGCGGGCCGACCCCGGGGCTTCGGTGGCGGTGCTGGTGGACGCCGCCGAAGTGGTGCGTGCAACGGCCACGGATCGGGGCGAGTTCGTGGCCAATTTCACCCTGACCCCCGATGGCAAGCCGCGGCTGATGACACTGGTCATGGAACTGGCCGACGGGTCCAAGATTTCGTCCGACGAGCCCGTAGTGCTGATCCCGGCCGCGGCCGTGGCCGAGGCCGAACAGGCCCCGCCCGAACCCCAGCCTGAACTTGCGCCTGAACCCCAGCCCGAACCCCAGCCCGAACCCTCGCCCGAACCCTCGCCCGAACCCTCGACCGAACCCCTGGCCGAAGATGTCGCGGCGTCCGAATCGCCCGCCGAAACCGCGGCGGCTGCGGTGCCAGAGGCGCCGCCTGCGGCCCTGCAACTGACCGATGATGGCGTGCGGGTGCTGACGCCGCCGCCCGCGGCAGCCGGTCCGGTCCCGGTCACCATCGACGTGATCGGCTATACGGCCCAGGGCAAGGTGCAGTTTGCCGGCCGCGGGGCGCCCGGCCAGGTGGTGCGGCTGTATCTGGACAATGCGCTGCTGACGATGCTGCCGGTGGGCGATGACGGTGGCTGGGGCAGCGTGATGCCCGAGATCGCTCCGGGACACTACACGCTGCGGGCCGACCAGACCGATGCCGACGGCAAGGTGTCTGCGCGGTTTGAAACGCCGTTCCTGCGCGAAACGTCCGAAACGTTGGCCGCGGCGCTGGGGATCAGCCCGCCCGCCGATGCACCGGCGGCGTCTGATCCGGCCGAAACGCAGGCCGCGGCCCCGGCCGAAGCGCCTGCCGTGCCGCAACCCCCGCCTGCGGAACCCCCGTCAACCCGGGTGGCGTCGGCCGAACCTGCCACCCCGGCGCCAGAGGCCGCGCCATTGGCCAAACCGGCCCCTGCCGCCGCCGAAGCGACGGCCAGCCCCGGGTCTTCCCAGGCCGATCCTTCCGCGGTCCCTGCCGCCGACACGCAGGATGCGCAACAATCTGCTGCAGCGCCCGAACCTGCCACGCCCGAACCCGCCACGCCCGAGCCCGCCACGCCCGAGCCACCCGCGCCCGAGCCACCCGTGCCCGAACCTGCCGCGCCGGAACCCGCCAGCGAACCCGCAGCCGCACCGCAGCCCGAAGCGGTGGCCGAAGCGACGGTCTCGGAGGCCCCCGCGTTGCAGGCCGCAGCGCCACCGGCCCCGCCGCCGCCCGCACCGGGAACCGACACCGCACCGGCCGAGGCGCCTGCGACAGCGGTGGCAGACGCGCCGGGGTCTGCCGCAGCGCCATCCCCGGCCGAACCCCCGCCGCCGCCCGCCGCCGATGCCGCGCCTGCGGAACTTCCGGCGGCACCTGCGGCACCTGCCGTCGAAACGGCGGCGGTTGCCGCGCCCAAGGCGGTGTCTCCCGTTTCCCCTTCGGCGGTATCCCCCGCAGCGGACGCGGTCGCCAGCGCACCGGAACCTGCAGCCGACCCACCCCTTGCGCCCAAGGCCACAGCCGCCGCGGAACCGGCCGCGCTGGCCCCCGTCACGGTGACCGTGCAGCCCGGCTTCACCCTGTGGGCCATCGCCAAGGGGCAGTACGGCGATGGGGTGATGTATGTGCAGGTGTGGAACGCCAACCGGGACAGCATCAAGGACCCCAACCTGATCTACCCCGGCCAGGTGTTCAGCATTCCCGCAATGCCCTGACCGGGGCTCTGGCCATTTCCGGCAGCAAGGGCTAGACCTGCCTCCCGCCAGGGAGAGCTTTTTCATGCGCAGGCCCAGCAAGACGGCCAGATCCACGGATGCCGGACGGGCCACGGGGTCCGCTTCGAGTACGATACGCCGCGTGGCGCCCTATCTTTGGCCGCCGGGGCAAGGCTGGGTAAAGCGGCGCGTTGTCGCGGCGTTGCTGCTGCTGCTGGTGGCCAAGATCGTGTCGGTCACCACGCCCTTCTTCTACAAGGCGGCGGTCGATGCCCTGTCGGGCGAAAGCCGCGACGAGGCCACGCTGCTGCTGATCGGCGCGGCGGGCCTGACCGTGGCCTACGGCATGGCCCGCTTCGGTGCCGTGCTGTTTGGGGAATTGCGCGATGCCGTGTTCGTGCGGGTGGGGCAGCGGGCGTTGCGCCGTGTTGCGCTGGAAACATTCACCCACATCCACCGCCTGTCCCTGCGGTTCCACATCACGCGCAAGACGGGCGGCCTGTCGCGCATCATCGAGCGCGGCGTGAAGGGCATCGATTTCCTGCTGCGCTTCATGCTGTTTTCCATCGGGCCGCTGGTGCTGGAACTGGCGATGGTGGCGGTGATCTTTGCCACGCTGTTCGGCATGTCCTACATGCTGGTGGTGCTGGTCACCATTGCGCTGTACGTCACCTTCACGCTTCGGGTCACCGAATGGCGGGTGGCGATCCGGCGCCAGATGAACGACCAGGACACCGATGCCAACCAGAAGGCCATCGACAGCCTGCTGAACTTCGAGACCGTGAAGTACTTTGCCGCCGAGGGGCGCGAGGCCGCGCGCTATGACCGCGCGATGGAAGGGTACGAGGTGGCCGCGGTGAAGACCGGCCTGTCGCTGTCGTTCCTGAACCTGGGCCAGTCGTTCCTCATCACCTCGGGCCTGGTCATCGTGATGGTCATGGCGGCACGCGGGGTGGCGGCGGGCACGCTGACGGTCGGCGATTTCGTGATGGTGAACGCCTACATGATCCAGATCACCATGCCGCTGAACTTTCTGGGCACCGTCTACCGCGAAATCCGGCAGGCGCTGGTGGACATGGCCGAGATGTTCACGCTGCTGGGCCAGCCGGCCGAGATCACCGACGCGGCCGATGCAAAGCCGCTGAAGGTGACCGGGGGCGAGGTGCGTTTCGACGGCGTGACCTTTGCCTACGAATCTGACCGCGCCATCCTGCGCGGCATCGACCTGACCGTGGCGCCGGGGCAGAAGGTGGCCATCGTCGGGCCCTCGGGTTCGGGCAAGTCCACCATCGGGCGGCTTCTGTTCCGCTTCTACGACGTCACCGGCGGCGCCATCCGCATTGACAGGCAGGACATCCGCACGGTCACCCAGGACAGCCTGCACGCCGCGATTGGCGTGGTGCCGCAGGACACGGTGCTGTTCAACGACACCATCGGCTACAACATCGCCTATGGCCGCGACGGCGCCACGCAGGCCGATGTCGAAGCGGCGGCGCGGGCGGCGAAGATTCACGACTTTGTCGTGTCACTGCCCCAGGGATACGAGACGAAGGTCGGCGAGCGCGGGCTGAAGCTTTCGGGCGGCGAAAAGCAGCGCGTGGGCATTGCGCGCACCCTTCTGAAGAACCCGCCCATCCTGATTCTGGATGAGGCAACCAGCGCGCTGGACACCCAGACCGAGCGTGACATCCAGGAGAGCCTGCGCGAGATGGGGCAGGGGCGCAGCGTGATCGTGATTGCGCACCGGCTGTCCACCGTGGCCGATGCGGATTGCATCGTGGTGCTGGAGGCCGGGCAGGTGGTGGAACAGGGCACGCATGACGACCTGCTTGCGCGTGGCGGCAAGTATGCGGCGATGTGGGCCGCACAGTCGGACGATGACCAGTCGGTTGTCCGCTATGGCCTGTGGGAAGACCGCGTGCCCGATCCGCTGAAATCGGAGCGTGACCGCATCGCGCCGCGGGCAATGAACCTGTAGGCGTTAGCCGGGGCTTCTTGGCAAGCCCTTGCAATCCCGTATATGACGGGCGGAACCAAGGGAGAGCAGCGTGTCGAACCCCGAAAGCTTCATCGACGAGGTGACCGAGGAGGTCCGCCGCGACAAGCTGTTCGCGATGTTCCGCAAGTATGGCTGGATTGCCGTGCTGGCCGTGCTGGCACTGGTGGGCGGGGCGGCCTGGACGGAATGGCGCAAGGCGCAGGACGCGTCGCTGGCGCAGGCCTTTGGCGATGCAACCTTTGCCGCGCTGGAGGCGCCCACGCCCGCAGCCCGGCGCGAGCTTCTGCAGGGGCTTCCGGCAGAGCGTGAGCAGGCCGCCGTGCGCGACATGCTGTTGGCCTCGGACCCGCAGACCGACCGCGACGGCAGCCTTGCGGCGCTGATGGCGGTTGAGGGGGACGCCGCGCTGCCGGCAACCTGGCGCGACCTTGCCACGCTGAAGCGTGTGGTCCTGTTGGGGGCCGAGTTGCCGGTGTCCGAGGCACGCGTCGCGCTGGACCCGATTGCCGCGCCGGGGCGGCCCTACCGCGTGCTGGCGCTGGAGCAGATGGCCTATCTGACGCTGGCCGAGGGCAAGCGCGACGCGGCCATCGCCCAGCTGACGGCGCTGACGCAAGACCAGGAAGCGCCGCAGGGCCTGCGCCGCCGCGCGGCGCAGGTGGTGGTGGCGCTGGGGGGCACGCTGGATACGCCGGAACCGGCGCCCGGCACGGCCGCACCGGACGGCAACTGACGGGAGAAGGCGCAATGTCGGTGGCTGTCAGGATGCGCGTGATTGCAGGGAAGGGCGTGTTCCTTGCTGCGGTCCTGGCCGCAACGGGCTGTGCCGAAAAGGAACTCATCCTTCCCGGCGAACGCTTTGACCTGCGCGCCGACCTGTCGGCCTCGGTGCCCGAAGAGGGCAAGCCCGCGCCGGTGGATGCCACCAATGCCGTTGCCAGCCGGTCGGTGCCGGTCAGCCTTCCGGGCATTCAGGCAGGCGCCGATTGGCCGCAGCGCGCGGGCAACGCCCGCCATGTGCCGCCGCACGGCGCGCTGTCCTCCTCGCCCCAGCGGGTGTGGAGCGCGGCCTTCGGCGCGGGCAACAGCCGCCTGAACCGCATCACCGCACAGCCGGTGGTGGCGGGCGGGCGGGTGTTTGCGATGGACGCGGTACAGACCGTCACGGCGCTGTCCACGGCGGGCGGTCTTCTGTGGCAGCGTTCGTTGCAGCCGGAATTCGACTCCAGCGCCCTGTCCGGGGGCGGCCTTGCCTTGGGCGAAGGACGCCTGTTTGCCGCGACAGGCTTCGGTGAAGTGGTGGCGATGGACCCTGCCACCGGCGCGGTGCAGTGGCGCCATCGCCTGCCGGCGCCGGCCGCGGGGGCGCCCACGGTGGATGGCGGGCGCGTCTTCGTGGTGGCGCGTGACAGCACCGCCTGGGCAATCAATGCCGCGACCGGCCGCGTGGACTGGCAGATCGGTGCCACGCCCTCGGCTTCGGGCGTTCTGGGATCCGGCGCGCCGGCCGTGGCCGGCGGACGGGTTCTGCTGCCCGCAAGCAGCGGTGAAGTGACCGCCGTGGAAGCCGCGACCGGCGCGCCGGTCTGGCAGACCATCGTCGCCGGTGAACGCCGTGGCCGTTCGATCACGCGCATCACCGACATCACCGGCGACCCGGTCGTGCTGGGTGCCACAACCATCATCGGCAACCAGTCGGGCCGGACCGTGGCCGTCGATTCCGAGACGGGCGAGCGCCGCTGGACCGCCCGCACCGCGGCCTATGGGCCGGTTCTGCCTGCGGGCAACGCACTGTTCCTGATCAACGACGAGGCGCAGCTGGTGCGGCTGGATGCAGCCACCGGGGAAACCGTGTGGCAGGTGGACATGCCGCTGTACCTGGAAAACCGCCCGAAGAAGGAAAACCGCCGCACGGCCATTACCGCGCATTACGGGCCGGTGCTGGCGGGCGGGCGGCTGGTGGTGGTGTCCTCCGACGGTCTGATGCGCCTGTTCAACCCGGCCGACGGCACCATGGTGGGCGGCACCGAGATTCCGGCCGGTGCCGCGGCGCCGCCTGCACTGGCGGGCGGCACCCTGTTCGTTCCGGGCACGAACGGCCAGCTTCACGCCTTCCGCTAGGCGTCAGCGCGTGCTAGGGGCCGCGTCCTGACCTTTCATGGTCTGACCTTTCCGGGGCACGAAACCCATGCCGTTCACCCTTGCCATCGTCGGCCGTCCCAATGTGGGCAAGTCGACCCTGTTCAACCGGATGGTCGGCCGCAAGCTGGCGCTGGTGGATGACACGCCGGGCGTGACGCGCGACCTGCGCGAAGGCGACGCCCGGCTGTTCGACCTGCGCTTCACGGTGATCGACACCGCCGGTCTGGAAGAGGTGACCGACGACAGCCTGCAGGGCCGCATGCGGCGTCTGACCGAACGCGCGGTGGACATGGCCGATGTGTCGCTGTTCGTGATCGACGGGCGCATGGGCGTCACGCCCAGTGACCGCACCTTTGCCGACATCCTGCGCCGCCGCGGCAAGCCGGTGATCCTGGGGGTGAACAAGGCCGAGGGGCGTGCCGCCGATGGCGGCGTGGCCGAGGCCTGGGCGCTGGGGCTGGGCGAGCCGGTGGCAATTTCGGCCGAGCATGGCGAGGGGATGGACGACCTTTACCGCATCCTGCGCCCGCTGGCCGAAGCGATGTCCGAGGCTGCCGCCGCCGATGCGCCGCTGGTGGACCAGGATGTGCCCGAAGGCTCGGAAGAAGAACACAACCCCGCCGCCCACCGCCCCACGGCGGCCAAGCCCCTGCAGGTGGCCATCATCGGCCGCCCGAATGCGGGCAAATCCACGCTGGTGAACAAGATCCTGGGCGAGGACCGCATGCTGACCGGCCCCGAGGCCGGCATCACCCGCGACGCGATTTCCGTGCGGGCCGACTGGTTGGGTACGCCGATCCGCATCTGGGACACGGCCGGAATGCGCAAGAAGTCGAAGGTGGTCGAGAAGCTGGAAAAGCTCTCGGTCGCCGACGGGTTGCGCGCCGTGCGCTTTGCCGAGGTCGTGGTGGTGCTGCTGGACGCCGAGATTCCATTTGAAACGCAGGACCTGCGCATCGCCGACTTTGCCGAGACCGAGGGGCGCGCGGTGGTGGTGGCAGTGAACAAGTGGGACCTGGAGGACGAAAAGCAGGAAAAGCTGGCGCAGGTGAAGGAGATGTTCGAGCGTCTTCTGCCGCAGTTGCGCGGCGCGCCGCTGGTCACTGTATCGGCCAGGACGGGGCGGGGGATGGACCGCCTGCATGCCGCCATCCTGTCGGCGCATGACGTGTGGAACCGCCGCATCCCCACCGCCCGGCTGAACACCTGGCTGGGCGCCATGACCGAGGCGCACCCGCCGCCCGCGCCCGGTGGCCGCCGCATCAAGTTGCGCTATGCCACGCAGGTGAAAACGCGCCCGCCCGGTTTCGTGGTGATGTGCAGCCACCCCGAAGACCTGGCCGACAGCTATCGCCGCTATCTGGTGAACGGGTTGCGCGACCATTTCGACATGCCGGGCACACCGATCCGCCTGTTCCTGCGCGGGCAGGGCGAGGCGAACCCGTTCAGGGACCGCCAGAAGCAGCGCTCGCCCAACCGCCTGCGCAAGCATCTGGAAGGGCGGGCGGACTGACGCCTTACCCCTCGGCGCCGTTGGCCAGATAGGCCGCGCAGCCGGTCAGGGCGGCAAAATCGTCCTCGACGACCGCGATGCAGAAATCCTTCGTCAACAGCGGCACGCGGCGCGGTTCGCGGAAGGCCGCTTGCAGGCCAAAGCGGGCGAAATGCGGGGTCATGGCGCGGGACATGCCGCCGATCAGGTAGATGCCGTCGTAGGGCAGGTGGATCAGCGCCAGATCGGCCAGCATCTGCCCCAGGATGCCCACATACAGGCGCGCGGCATGTTCGGCCAAGGGATCGCCGGTTTCCAGGGCCGCCAGCACCGCCGCCGAATCACGCTCTACCGCACTTCCCGCCATGGCGGCGGCAAAGGCGTGCAGGTTGCCCAGGCCGCGGCCAGAAAGCACCTCTTCCACCCCCGCATGCGGTTCCTCGCCGCGCGACGCCAGCAGCGTCTCGACAAAGGCCTGCAGGCGCCGCCCCTCGTCGCCGCGCGCGGGCATGTTCACATGCCCGCATTCCGAAGGCGGCACCACCCGGCCCCAGGGCGTGTTGTGCACCGGTGCTGCGTTCACCCCGGTGCCCAAGCCCACCACCAGCATCGACCCGCCGGGTTGCCGGGGGCCCGGCACGACGGTGCGCAGGTTCTCGGCCGCAATGTGGCCCAGCGCCTGCCCCTGAGCCTGAAGATCGTTCAGCACCGCCACCTTGCCCGCGCCTGTGGCGCGTTCCACCCGGCCGCGGTCAATGATCCAGGGCGCGCCCGCGGCATCGAACAGGTTGGTCATCTCCACCGCGCCATCCTGTACCGGCCCCGCCGCCGCCACGCAGGCCCCGGCGATCAGGCCCACGCCCTCGTCCGCCACATAGCGCGCCAGCACACCGTCGATCCCGGTAAAGTCGTGGTTGCGGAACTTGCGGATGCTGTCTTCGCGCACGGCCATCCCGTCGGCCAGCGCGACCCGGGTGTTGGTGCCACCGATATCGGCCACAAGGACGGGGGTCATGCGCGGTCTCCTCAGCGGGCCAGGGCGGCGGCCATGGCGTGGTACGAAGCCTTGGGCCTGCGCTGCAGCGTGTCGAAATCTACATGAACCAGCCCGAAACGCTTTTCATAGCCGTGCGTCCATTCGTAGTTGTCCATCAGCGACCAGGTGAAATAGCCCTGCACCGGCACCCCATCGGCCATCGCCGCGCGCACCGCGTCCAGATGCTGCGCCAGATAGCTGATGCGGACCTCGTCCTCGATGCGGTTGCCGGTCAGCACGTCATTGTTGGCCATGCCGTTTTCGGTAATGTAGATGGGCAGGCCCTGCGTATACTCGGCATGGGCGCGGCGCAGGAAGTCGGCAATGCCCTGCGGATAGATCTCCCATCCCACCTGCGTTTTCGGCAGTGGCCCGTCCACCTCGGCATAGTGCGGCCACGGGATGCTGCGGTCCTCGGCCACCCGCTTGCAGGTATAGTAGTTCAGCCCCATCCAGTCCAACGGCGCCGAAACCGTGGCCATGTCGTCCTGCCAGCCCGCAGGCAGGTGCGGCCCCAATCCCTCCAGCGCAAGGGCAGGGTATTCGCCCTTGCAGAAGCCGCCCAGGAACCACCGGTTGTAGATCGCGTCATAGCGCGCGGCGGCCGCCACCGAGGCCGGCGTGTCGTCAGCCGGATGCGCCCATTCCAGGTTGCACACGGCCCCCAGGTTGCCCACCCCCAGCGCCCGCATCGCCTGCACCGCGCGCCCATGCGCCAGCCCCACATGGTGCATGGCGCGGGCGGCGGCGCGCACGTCGCGGACGCCGGGCGCGTGAAACCCCATGAAATGCGAAAGCCAGCCCACGCACCACGGCTCGTTCACCGGCGCCACCGACCACACCCGGTCGCCGATCCGCCGCATCAGCACATAGGCGTAGTCGGCAAACCAGTCGGCGATGTCGCGGTTGCGCCAGCCGCCCATGTCCAGAAGGGGCGAGGGCAGTTCCCAATGGTACAGCGTCAGAGCGGGCTTGATGCCGCGCGCCACCAGCCCGTCCACCAGCCTGTCATAGAAATCCAGCCCCTCGGGGTTGGCCTGCCCGCGGCCTTCGGGCAGCACCCGCGCCCAGCTGGCGGAAAACCGGTAGACGTCCATGTTGGCGTCACGGATCAGGTCAAGGTCTTCTTCCCAGCGGTTCAGGTGATCGCAGGCCAGCGCGCCGTCCTCGGCCCGCACCACGTTGCCGGGGGTGGCGGCAAAGTCGTCCCACTGCGTGCGCCCGGCACCGCCCTGCGCGTGGCCCTCGATCTGGTAGGCCGACGTGGCAACGCCGAACTGGAAGCCGGGCGGAAAATCGGCGCGGGTGGGCAGCATGTCGGGCCTCCTCGGGCGTGGTGCCGGTCTGAAGCGGCGTCAGTCAGGTGCGGTCGGGGACAGGCCCGGTGGACTGCCCGATAATCAGTTCGGCCTCCAGAAGGGCCTCGCGCGGTTTCTGCTCGTCCGCGGCGATCATGTCCAGCAGCATCGCCGCCGCCTGCCGCCCGGCTTCGCGCACCGATGACCGCGTGGCGGTGAAGATGGGAAGCGCCTCGCCGTTCTTCAGATAGCTCAGGTCGTCGTCATGGATGATGATCGACACATCGCGGCCGATGCGCAGCCCGCGCGCCTCGGCCGCCCGCCGCACGCCCATTCCCGAAATGATCGAGGCCACCAGGAAGGCGGTGGGCGGGTCCGGCAGGTCAAGCATGGCCTGCGCAGCGGAAAACCCGCGGGCTTCGGTCATTTCGTCGCTGGACATCAGCGAGGGATCCGACGCGATGCCCCGTGCTGACAGCGCATCTGTGTAACCGGCCCGGCGCCGGATGGCGAAGTCCATGAACTCCAGCCCGTTCACCAGCGCAACACGGCGGTGGCCCAGGTCCAGCAGGAACTCGGTCGCGCGCTGAAAGGCGCGGCGGTTGTTCACGTCCACCCAGGAATACCCCGGCGCGGCATCGCTGGACCGGCCGTGCACCACGAAGGGCAGCCCGATGTCGCGCAACAGCGGAATGCGCGGGTCGTTCCAGCGCGGCGCATGCAGGATCACCCCGTCCACCGCCCCGCGCGAGGCCAGGTCGCGGTAGGCGCGTTCCTCGTCGTCGTCGGCCACGATCGACAGCACCATGTCATAGCCCGACCGGTGATACACCTCGCCCGCACCGGCCACAAAGTCGGCAAAGATCGGGTTCACCATCTCGTGCCGCGTGGCCAGCGGAATCACATGCCCCACGGCCATGGCCCGCCCCGTGGCCAGCCTTATGGCGCGCGTGTTGGGGCGGTAGTGGTGCCGCTTGGCCGCGGCAAGCACCCGCTCGCGCGTCACCTCGTTGACTTCGGGATAACCGTTCAGCGCCCGACTGACGGTCGTCGGCGACAAGCCCAGCTTCTGCGCGAGTTCCTTGAGGTTCATGTCGTCGGGCGCAGGCTCTGGTTCAAACCGGTTTCAATCGGGCGCGACTGTAACGGTTGCACCAAGCGATTGTCAAAGGCCAGAAACCTGACCTGTCAACCGGCGATGACACCTGCCCGGGTCACTTCGCAATTGCAGCACAAAGGCTTGCCGCGCAGGACCACGCCGGTTGCGGCGGGTGGCAGGCGGCAGGCGGTTCCACTGCCGATTGACTTGCGCGTCCCGTTGCGCGATGTTCCGCCATCCAAAGCGGTTTGACTGCGATTCTGCCGCCTGGACACAACGATGCCGCGCCACAGGGTGCGCGCCACGGGAGGATGAGGATGAAGCTGAATCTGATGGCAAGCGCGGCCGCGCTTGCGCTGTGCACCGGCATGGCCGCGGCGCAGGACTTCAAGTTCCCCGTCGGGGAAGGCGCCTTCAACTGGGCCAGCTACGCCGAGTACGACGCCAAGTTCAACCTGGAAGGCCAGTCGATCAGCCTGTTCGGGCCGTGGCGCGGCGAGGACCAGGTGCTGGTCGAATCCATGCTGGCCTACTTCACCGCCGCCTCGGGCGTGACGGTGAACTACTCGTCGTCGGAAGGCTACGAGCAGCAGATCATCATCGACGCCGAAGCCGGCTCGCCTCCCGACGTGGCGGTGCTGCCGCAGCCCGGCCTGATCGGCGATCTGGCCGGCAAGGGCTTTGTGGTGCCGCTGGGCGCCGAGACCGCGCAGTGGCTGACCGACAACTACGGCGCCGGCGCCTCGTGGGCCGCACTGGGCACCTACAAGGGCAAGGACGGCGCCGATGCGCTGTTCGCCTTCCCCTACAAGGCCGATGTGAAGTCGCTGGTCTGGTACTCGCCCGAGAACTTCGAGGATGCGGGCTATGAAGTTCCGGCCACGATGGAAGACCTCAAGGCGCTGACCGACAAGATCGTCGCCGACGGCAGCACGCCCTGGTGCATCGGCCTGGGGTCGGGTGGCGCCACCGGCTGGCCCGCGACCGACTGGGTCGAGGAAATGATGCTGCGCACCCAGCCGCCCGAAATCTACGACCAGTGGGTCACCAACGCGCTGCCCTTCAACAGCCCCGAAGTGCTGGCTGCCATCGACGAGTTCGGCTATTTCGCCAAGAACGACGCCTATGTTCAGGGCGGCGCCGCCGCGGTGGCCTCGACTGACTTCCGCGACAGCCCGGATGGAATGTTCGCCTCGCCTCCCGCCTGCTACATGCACCGTCAGGCCTCGTTCATCCCGTCGTTCTTCCCGGAAGGTATTGTCCTTGGCGAGGACGCCGACTTCTTCTACTTCCCGCCCTATGCGGGCAAGGACCTCGGCGCCCCGGTGCTGGGTGGTGGCACTCTGGCCTTCATCATGAAGGACTCGGAAGGTGCGCGCGCCTTCATCGAATGGCTGAAGACGCCGATCGCGCATGAGGTCTGGATGGCGCAAGCCGGCTTCGTCACCCCGTTCAAGGGCGCCAACAGCGACGTCTACGGCTCGGCCGCGCTGAAGAAGCAGGGCGAGATCCTGGCCAACGCCACCACCTTCCGCTTCGACGGGTCCGACCTGATGCCGGGCGCCGTGGGTGCGGGCAGCTTCTGGACCGGCATGGTCGACTATGTGGGCGGCAAGACCGCGCAGGAAGTGGCCGACACCATCCAGGCCTCGTGGCCCAAGTGACGCGCTAGGCAGTTCCCGGGTCCGGCCAAGGGCCGGTCCCGGGTTTCCGCGCCAAAGAAGCCGGGCAAACCGGCCCCGACGCGGCACAAACGTTCGGGCATCTGACGTTCAGGGAGGGGCGGATGAACCAGGCCTTGATGGCTGTGATGACCATTGTGATCGGCGTGGGCGGCTGCGTCGGCTACTTCTGGTTGTCGAACATCGTTCTTGACAAGGTGGTGTTTCCCGCGCGCGGCCCGCAGGCCGGGCTGAACATCACCCGCGCCAACATGGTGCGCCCCTGGCTGTTCCTGGCCCCCGCCGTGCTGGCCCTGGGCCTGTACCTGGCCTACCCCGTGTTCGCCACCTTCTGGCTGTCCTTGAACCGCAACGAGGCGGGCGAACTGGTGTTCGTGGGCCTCGACAACTATCGCGCCATGTTCGCCGAGGACAAGTTCTGGGAATCCATGCGCAACAACATGGTCTGGCTCATCGTGGTGCCCGCCATGTCCACCGCCTTCGGCCTGCTGGCGGCGCAGCTGACCGACCGCATCGGCTGGGGCAACATCGCCAAGTCGCTGATCTTCATGCCGATGGCGATTTCCTTCGTGGGCGCCTCGGTGATCTGGAAACTGGTTTATGACACGCGCGAGGCCGGGCAGACGCAGATCGGCCTTCTGAACGCCATCTGGCTGCAGTTCGACGGCGGCGTCCTGTCGGTGCTGTTGCTGCGCATCCTGCCCGCGCTGCTGCTCTTGGGCTTTGCCGCCGCGGTGGGATGGACCGTTTGGGGGCAGGTCAGGGAAATGTCGCGCGGCGGCCTGTGGCTGCGGCTGTTCCGCGGGTTCGGCGTCGTCGTGGGCGCCGCGCTGGTGCTTGTTGCGGTGTCCTGGGCCTTTGGCGCGGCCACCGCGCAACTGCCCTACGGCCAGCCGCAATTCTGGCTGCAGATCCCGTTCTGGAACAACTTCTTCCTGATGGCCGTGCTGATCTGGCTGCAGACCGGCTTTGCCATGGTCATCCTGTCGGCCGCCCTGCGCGGCGTGCCCGATGACACCATCGAGGCGGCCATCATTGACGGCGCCAACCCCTTCCAGATCTTCTTCAAGGTCAAGGTGCCGCAGATCATGGGCACCATCGTGGTGGTCTGGACCACCATCACCATCACCGTGCTGAAGGTGTTCGACATCGTCCGCGCCATGACCGGCGGCCAGCAGGAAACGCAGGTCTTGGCCAACTACATGTACGACAAGCTTTTCATCGCGGTGGACTGGGGCGTGGGTTCGGCCAGCGCCATGATCATCCTGCTGTTGGTCACGCCCATTCTGGTGTGGAACGTCTGGAACGCGCGCAAGGAAATGCGCTGAGGCGCGGGGGGCATCATCATGGACAACATCGCCGGCAGCAAACCCGCCCTGACCTGGGTTGTGCACATCTCCACAGCCCTTCTGGTGCTGTTGTGGGTCATTCCCACGCTGGGCCTTCTGGTGTCGTCCTTCCGGTCGGGCGACCAGATCGTGTCCTCGGGCTGGTGGAACGCGCTGTTCACCCAGGAACAGCAGCTGTCGCCCATCCGCATCGAGGGCACCGAGGTGGCGAAGGACGGTGTCTTCGTGATCGAGGGCCGCCTGTTCGAATCCGCCGGCGCGGATGTCAGCCGCTGGGGCACCTCGTCGAAAGAGCCCACCGCCTATGCCCCGGGCGAGACCGCGACGCTGGATGACGGCGAAACGGTGACGGTCCAGTCGGACGGCGCCTATGTCTTCACCTCGCCGGTCACCACTGCGGGCAAGCGCCTGCCGCGCGTCTTCACCACCGCCGCAACCCCGCCCGAATTCTCGACCGGCAATTACACCAACGTGCTGTTCAGCCCGCTGGCCGGGCAGTCGATCTTTCAGGCCTTCATGAACACCGCCACCGTGGCCATCCCGGCCACCATCATTCCCATCCTGATCGCTGCCTTTGCCGCCTATGCGCTGGCGTGGATGGAGTTTCCGGGGCGCGCGCTGCTGATTGCCGCCATCGTGGGCCTGCTGGTCGTGCCGCTGCAACTGGCGCTGATCCCGCTTTTGCAGATCCACAACGCCATCGGCATCGGCAAGGGGTACCTGGGCATCTGGCTGGCCCATACCGGGTTCGGCCTGCCGCTGGCGATTTACCTTCTGCGCAACTACATGGTCGGCCTGCCGCGCGACATCATCGAAAACGCCCGCGTCGACGGCGCCACCGATTTCCAGATCTTCACCAAGATCATCCTGCCGCTGTCGTTTCCGGCGTTGGCCAGTTTCGCCATCTTCCAGTTCCTGTGGACATGGAACGACCTGCTTGTCGCACTGGTGTTCCTGGGCACCTCGAACGACGAACAGGTCCTTACGGGCAACATCGTGAACCTGATGGGCTCGCGCGGGGGAGATTGGGAAATCCTGTCGGCCTCGGCCTTCGTGTCGATCTTCGTGCCGCTGATCGTATTCTTCTCGATGCAGCGCTTCCTGGTGCGCGGCCTGCTGGCCGGGTCGGTGAAGTGATGGCGGCGATGGAACCGGTGCAGGGCAAGGTGCTGGCCAAGGACCCCGACTGGTGGCGTGGCACGGTGATCTACCAGATCTACCCGCGCAGCTATCAGGACAGCAACGGCGACGGCATCGGCGACCTTGCGGGCATCGCCGACCGCCTGCCGCATATTGCCTCGCTGGGCGCCGATGCCATCTGGATCAGCCCGTTCTTCACCTCTCCGATGAAGGATTTCGGCTACGACGTGTCGGATTACTGCGACGTCGATCCGATGTTCGGCGCGCTGGCCGACTTCGACCGCGTGGTGGCCACGGCGCATGCCCTTGGCCTGCGGGTGATGATCGACCTGGTGCTGTCGCACACCTCGGACCGTCACCCGTGGTTCGTCGAAAGCCGGAAGGACCGCACCAACCCGAAGGCCGACTGGTACGTCTGGGCCGACCCCAAACCCGACGGCACGCCGCCCAACAACTGGCTCTCGGTGTTCGGCGGCAGCGCCTGGGCCTGGCATGGCGGGCGCGAACAGTATTTCCTGCACAACTTCCTCACCTCGCAGCCCGACCTGAACTTCCACCATGCCCCGGTGCAGGACGCGCTGCTGGACGTGGCGCGGTTCTGGCTGCAACGGGGGGTGGACGGGTTCCGCCTTGACACCATCAATTTCTACATCCACGACAAATACCTGCGCGACAATCCTGCACTGCCGCGCGAACTGCGCAACGACAGTATCGCGCCCAAGGTGAACCCCTACAACCACCAGATCCACCTGTTCTCGAAGAACCAGCCGGAAAACCTTGAATTCCTGCGTAAATTCCGCGCCGTGCTGAACCCCTTCGGCGCCGCGGCCGTGGGCGAGGTGGGCGATGCCCAGCGTGGCCTTGAAATCATGGCCGAATACACCTCGGGCGGCGACAAGGTGCAGATGTGCTACCCGTTCGAGATGCTGCAGCCGTCGCGGCTTACCGCGGGCCTTCTGGAAACCACCTTTGCCCGCATGGCCAGGGCCGCGCCCGATGCCTGGCCCTGCTGGGCCTATTCGAACCACGACGTCATCCGCCACGCCACCCGCTGGGGGCTGACCGATGCCGCGATCCGCACCTATGCCGTGCTGCTGGCCACCCTGCGCGGCTCGATCTGCCTGTACCAGGGCGAAGAGCTGGGCCTGCCCGAGGCCGAGATCGCCTTCGAGGACCTGCAAGATCCCTACGGCATCCAGTTCTGGCCCGAATTCAAGGGCCGCGACGGCTGCCGCACGCCGATGGTCTGGGTGACCGACAACGCTCAGGGCGGCTTCACCACGGCCGCAAATCCATGGCTGCCCGTGACGGCACCGCACCTGTCGCGCAGCGTGGCCGCGCAGGACGCCGACGCAGACAGCATCCTGAACCACTATCGCCGCACGCTGGCCTTCCGCCGCGCGCATCCGGTGCTGCGTTCGGGCGACATGACCTTGCCGGTTGCCGCGGGCGACTTGGCCACGTTCGCGCGGGGCGACGGCGAATACTTCTGTGCCTTCAACCTCGGTGACGGCGATGCAACCGTCACCCTGCCCGAAGGCACATGGACCCACGTCGGTGCGGACCTGGGCAGCACGATGGCCGATGCAACCGGCCGCATCGCACTCGGACCATGGGCCTTTGCCCTGGCAAGAAAAGCATAGGGGAGGGGACGGGGATGGCCGAACTCAAGCTGAAGAACGTCGAAAAGGCGTATGGCGAGGTCAAGGTCCTCAAGGACATCAACCTTGACATCAAGACCGGCGAACTGATCGTTTTCGTCGGCCCCTCGGGCTGCGGGAAATCGACGCTTCTGCGCATGATCGCCGGGCTGGAGCGGATTACCGGCGGCGATTTCGCGATTGACGGCGTGCGGATGAACGACGTGCCCCCGGCGCAGCGCGGCATCGCCATGGTGTTCCAAAGCTACGCGCTGTATCCGCACATGACGGTGCGCGACAACATGACCTTCGCGCTGAAGATCGCCAAGAAACCGCAGGCCGAAATCGACGCCGCTGTGGAAAAGGCCGCGCGCATCCTGCAGCTGACCCCCTATCTTGACCGGCTGCCCAAGGCCCTGTCGGGCGGCCAACGCCAGCGCGTTGCCATCGGCCGCACCATCGTGCGCGACCCCAAGGTTTACCTGTTCGACGAGCCCCTGTCGAACCTTGACGCCGCGCTGCGCGTGCGCACTCGCATCGAGATTGCCCAGCTGAAAGAGGCGATGCCGAATGCCTCGATGGTCTATGTCACCCACGACCAGGTCGAGGCGATGACGCTGGCCAGCCGCATCGTGGTGCTGGCGGGCGGCGGGATCAGCCAGGTGGGCACGCCGCTGGAACTGTACGAGAAGCCCGAGAACGAGTTCGTGGCGCAGTTCATCGGGTCGCCCCAGATGAACCTGATGCCGGGCGAAATTGTCGAGACCGGCAGCATGACGACCATCAAGGTCGCTGGCGGCGGAACCGCCCGGTCGCACGTCGCCACCACCGCCGCCGAAAAGGGCATGAAGGTGAACATCGGCGTCCGCCCCGAAGATTTCGTGCCGACCGACGGCGAGGGCCTGTTCAGCGGCGAGGTGGAAATCACCGAAGCCCTGGGCGAGGTGACGCTGTTGTACTTCAAGCGGCAGGGCGAGGGGCAGCAGATGGTGGCCAAACTGCCCGGCATCCACGCCGACCTGCGGCACAAGACGGTGCGCCTGACCGCCGACCCGAAAAAGGTGCACCTCTTCGCGGGCGGCCGGTCGCTGTTGTACAGGTAGGGTGGGCAATCTGCCCACCACTTTGCCGGGAAGGTGGGCAGATTGCCCACCCTACCTGCGCAACCCCCGCCCGTGAAACACGAACCCCAGCAGGTTCAGCAGCACCTGTGCGGCCAGGATCGCCGTGGTGCCATCTCGGTCATAGTCCGGCGCCACCTCCACCAGGTCGATCCCCACCACCTCTTGCCGCAGCGCCACGCCCTGCAGGATTTCCAGCACCTCGTAGTACAGGAACCCCCCGTGCGACGGCGTGCCGGTGCCGGGCGCGATGGACGGGCAGAAGCCGTCGATGTCGATGGTGATGTAAAGCCGCGCGTCCTTCGGCACCCGCGCCAGCACGCCCGCCACCCCCAGCCTGCGCACCTGCCGCACCGACAGGATGTCATCGCCCATGGCGCGGGCGGCCTGGTACCCCTCCTTGGCTGTGGAACTGACGTTGCGGATGCCCAGCGCGGTAATGCCCGTCACATGCTCCTGCTCGGCCGCCCGCCGCATCGGGTTGCCATGGCCGTGCCGCACGCCGTGGCGTTCGTCGACGAAATCCAGATGCGCGTCGATCTGCAGGATGTGGATGGGCCCGCGCCCGGCAAAGGCGCGGATGCAGGGGATGTTCACCGAGTGGTCACCGCCAATCACCACCGGAAGGGCGCCCGCATCCAGCACCGCCCGCACGCCCGTTTCGATGTTGGCGTGGCTTTTTTCGGTGTCGGTGTGAACGATGTCGGCGTCTCCGATGTCCACCATGCGCACCTCGGGACCCATGTAGGTCACGTCATCCTCGTGGTCATAGGCGCCGGCATGTCCGAAGGTGAACAGCGTGGACGCCTCGCGCACCGCTCTTGGCCCGAACCGCGCGCCGGCGCGGAACTGCGTGCCCATGTCGAACGGCGCCCCCAGCACTGCCACATCGGCGTCAATCGCCCCCCAGTCACCCACATAGGGCCGCTTGCCGAAGGTCGAAATCCCCACGAACGGCAGGTTCAGCCTGCCCGCCTCATAGCCATGCCCGCTCATCCGTCCCTCCTGTTTCGTGGCAGGGTGGCGGGGCCGTGCGGGCTTGTCCAGCCGGTGGCGACGGGGCAGGGTGATGAAAAAGGGGGCTTGCATGGTCACGGTCACGGCAGAGATGGCAGCAGCTTATGCCCGCGACGGGGCGGTGGTCATCCGTGGGCTGTGGGACGGCTGGGTGGATGTGCTGCGTGCGGGGGTGGAGACGAACATGGCCAGCCCCGGCCAGCCCATGCCCACCCTGAAGCCCGGAGAGAAGGGCCGCTTCTTTGACGACTACTGCAACTGGACGCGCATTCCCGAATTCGAGCGGGCGATCTTCGGGTCGGGTGTGGGCAAGGTCGCCTCGGACCTGATGGGCGGCGGGCGAGTACAGCTGTTCCATGACCACGTGCTGGTCAAGGAACCCGGCACTGCCAAGCCGACGCCCTGGCATTCCGACGGGCCGTACTACTTTGTCGAAGGCCGTCAGACCGTCAGCTTCTGGTCGCCGCTGGACCCGGTGAAGGACGCCACGCTGCGCTGCGTGGCGGGCAGCCATCTGTGGGAAAAGGACGTGCTGCCGACCCGCTGGATGGCCGAGACGAACTTCTACCCCGGCGAGCACGACTACATGCCCGTCCCCGACCCCGAGGCCGAGGGAATGCGGGTCCTGGAATGGGAGATGGAGCCCGGCGATGCGGTGGCCTTCCACTATCGCACCCTGCACGGCGCCCGCGGCAACACGACCGACCAGCGCCGCCGGGCCTTCAGCCTGCGGGTGGTGGGCGAGGATGCGCGCTATATCGACCGCCCCGGCCCGACCTCTCCGCCCTTCCCGGGGCATGGAATGAAGGCCGGGGAACGGTTGCGCGAGGACTGGTTTCCGTTGCTGCACGGTTAGGGGCCTGCGGCATATCGGCGCCTTGCCTGAGTGACCACAAGCCTTAGGCAAAAGTCAAAGGAGCCCGCCATGGCCACCGAACCCGCCCGCTTCCGCCCGAAGATGTATCCGCCGCCCCAGTTTCCGCCACACCGCCCGGCGCGATTCGCGCGGACGCCACCGGCGATCTTTCCGGTGCTGATGGGGTTCCTGGGGCTGGCCCTGGCGCTGCGGGCCGGTTTCGGAAGCCTGGGCTGGCCGATGGCCATGCCCGATCTGGTGGCGGGGCTGGCGCTGGCGGCATGGGCGTTTGGTGCCTTCGCCTATGCGGCCAAGCTGGCGCGGCGGCCGGGTGTGCTGTGGGATGACCTGAAAGTGATGCCCGCGCGGGCCGGGCTGGCAGCGGCCACCGTGGGGGGCATGGCGGCGGCGGCCGTGCTGGTGCCCTTTGCGCCGGGGGCGGCCGCGGTGTTGCTGGGGCTGGCCCTGGTGCTGCACGCGGGCGTGGCGCTGGCGGTGGTGCGGGTGCTGCTGGCCGGTCCGCCCGAGGGGCGCGTGGTGAACCCCGGCTGGCATCTGGTGTTCGCGGGGTTCGTCGTGGGGGCGCAGTCGGCGGCGCTTCTGGGGTGGCAGGGGCTGGCGTTGGCCATCTTCTGGCCGACCGTGGTGGTGGCCCTGGCCATCTGGGCCGCCAGCGCCGCGCTGTTGCCCCGCAACCCGCCGCCCGCGCCGCTGCGTCCGATGCTGGCCATCCATCTGGCGCCTGCCTGTCTGTTCACGTCGGTGGCGGTGCTGACCGGGCAACCGGCGATGGCCATGCTGTTTGCGACGGTGTCGGTGGCGGTGTTCGCGGGATTGGTGCTGTCGGCGCGGTGGATTCTGGCCGCAGGGTTCTCGCCGCTCTGGGGCGCGCTCACCTTTCCTTTGACCGCCCTTGCGGTGGCGCTGATGCGCATGGGCGGCGCCTGGGCCGGTTTCGGGCTGGGGTTGGTTGTGCTGGCCGCGGTGGTGGTGCCTGCGATCGGCTGGGGGGTGCTGCGGCTGTGGCCGAAGGGCACGCTGGCAGAGAAAACAATCGCGGCCGAGGCCTGATCTTGCCTGCGTCCCACGGTGGGACAGTGGGTGGATCAAGCAAAATCAACGGGTTGCAGGTTCGCGTTAACCCGGAAAGGTTGTCCCACGCAGGCGGGGTCAGAGAGGGCCGGACACGCGGGCGTTGAAGCCCCAGACCACGCGGCCGCCGCGGAAGGGCACCAGTCGCACCTCGCGCGTCTGCCCGGGCTCGAAGCGCACGGCGGTGCCTGCGGCGATGTCCAGCCGCATTCCGCGGGCCGTGTCACGGTCAAAAGACAGGCCCGCGTTGGTTTCGGCGAAATGGTAGTGGCTGCCCACCTGGATGGGCCGGTCACCGGTGTTGGCCACGGCCAGCGTGATGGCTGTCAGGCCCGCGTTCAGGACGATGTCGCCGTCGGGCGTGTCGATTTCACCCGGGATCATCTGCGCCCCCGCCACGGGGCCACAAGCGAGGGCAGGCGGGGCAGGGCGGTGGCGGACATGGCGGTATCCTAGCGGATCGGGTGGTGGACGGTGACAAGCTTGGTGCCGTCGGGGAAGGTCGCCTCGACCTGCACGGAATGGATCATTTCCGGGACGCCTTCCATGCATTGGTCGCGGGTGATGACATGGGCACCGGCCGACATCAGGTCGGCCACGGCACGGCCGTCGCGTGCGCCTTCCACCACGAAGTCGGTGATCAGCGCGATGGCCTCGGGGTGGTTCAGCTTCACGCCGCGGGCCAGCCGGTTGCGCGCCACCATGGCGGCCAGGCTGACCAGAAGCTTGTCTTTTTCTCGGGGCGTGAGGTTCATGGGGGAGTCAGGTTCATGTCAGGTCTGCCAGACGCGGGGAAGGGGGCCGGGACGCAGCACCGTCAGTGCACGCAGAACCTGCTGGCGCAAGGGCAGGGCGTCCCAGGCGAGCATCCGCAGGATCAGGCGGTTGTCCATGGCGCTGGCGGCAGATTCGACGCCGTCACCGTCCGGCACGGCGCGCAGGGCGGGCAAGAGGTCGCCTGCATCGGGGCGGATCAGGGCGATGGTGGCCAGCGCCCGCGCGCCGCCCAGCATGGCGGGATTGCCGCCGCGCGCCAGGGCGCGAGTGTCGATCAGCAAGGGTTCGGCCCACAGTGGCGTGCCGCCCTGCCGCACAAGCCGGTTGTCGCGGAACGTCAGGCCGGTGACGGTTTCGCCCATGGCGTGGCGGCCCAGCACGGCGGTTTCCAGAAACAGGCAGCCCGCGCCGGGGGCCAGGTCCACCGTGATGTCGCGCACCAGCGCGGCGCCGTCGAACAGGATGGTTTCCTGCGGCAGCCAGTCCAGCCAGCCGTTGCGGCCCACGGTCAGATGCACGCTGACGGTGGCCTCTCCGTCACCCGCGCGGTAGGCACGTTCGGCGGTCTGCGTGGTGGCGGTGGCGCGGGCGCCTTCGGCGATGTCCAGCGCATAGTCCAGCCTGTCCCCCCCGGTAAGGCCGCCGGCGGTGTTCAGGAACACCACCTCGCAGGGGCCGCCGTGGGTGCGGGGCAGGATTGCCTTCGCCGATCCCTGCTGGTGCAGCGTGGACAGTTCGGCCCGCCCGGCCCGCAGCGAAAGACCCACGGCGGCACGGCCGCGGGTCCGCTGGTGCGGTGCGGGCGCGGCAGGGGTGTCGTGAAACGCTGCGAGCATGGATGCGAAGGGAACATCCGGGCGCCGCGCGGGCAACACGCCGCATGGGAAGCGCGGGGCCGCAGTCCCGCGCTGCCTTCCAAATGCGCAGCCGCGCCGGGAACCGCACAGCAAACAGTCAGGTTTGGAACGCCGGCGTCCTGACGTGTCAGGAGGTGACCTGTTCCCGCAGGATGGCGACGGTCATCGACACCATCAGGTAGATGCCCAGGAACACCAGCGCGGCCACGGCCGTGCTGGTGAAGGCGCGCGGGTGCGTGGGACGGTCGGGCGGCGTGGGCCGGACCGCCAGCGACAGGTAGCGCACCTGCCGGTTCGCCTCGATACGCGCGGTTTCCATCGATTGCAGCGACTGCGCCAGGATCATCTGCCGGGTCTGCACATCGGCCTGCGCGATCAGCAGTTCGCCCTGCACCTGCGCGATCGATTCGCCGCCATCGGTGCTTTCGGTCAGCTTGCCGCGCAACCCGGCGATTTCCTGTTCCAAGGCGGCGATGCGGCGTTCCACCGGTTCCATGCGGGCGGCATTGGGGTTCGCGTTTGCCTGCATCTGTTCCAGGCTGAGCCTTTCGGTGGTCAGCATGGTTTCCAGCTGGGTGATCTGCGCGGTGATCAGCTGCACCTCGACCTCGGAGGAGAGGACCTGGAACTTCTCCTGCAGTTCGACGACGCGGCGCTGCGCCTCCTGCATGTTGGTCTCGGCCTCGGTATAGCTGTCGCGGGCGCCCTGCATGGCATCCGCACGCAGCCGCTGCGTCAGCTGGTCCACCTCGCCTTCGGCGTAGCCGATCAGGGCGTTGGCGAATTCGGCCGACTTGTCGGGGGCGGTGGCCTTGACCTCAAGCTTCACGATGCCTTCGGTGGGGTCATAGGCGATCTGCACCATCTTCTGGTACAGCGCATAGGCCTCTTCCTGCGACGCGTCTTCGGGCAGGCGCAGGATGGGGTCGACCAGCGGGTCGCTGAAATGCGCGACAAAGCCGTGGTCGGCATCCAGCCGCGCCATCGCCTCACGCGATTGCAGGTAGCCCTGGACGGCGATGGAATCCTGCTGGGTTGCCATGGGCGAGCCGGAGAACAGCGAGGCTGTCGGCGCGGCCACAGGGTTTGCGGCCTGCTGGATCAGGAATTCGGACTTCGTGGCATAAAGCGGCGTGGCGGCTAGGAAGTAGTACCAGGCGCACAGCAGGGTGGGGATGCCCACGAAGGCCAGCAGGCGAACCGCCAGCAGCACGGCGCGGCGGCGGCGGCGGCTGGCGATGTCGCGCTGGATCTTCATCAGGTCGGCCGCGTGGGTGGCGGCGAACGAAGGTTCGGGCGGGCGCAGCTCGGTCGAAGGCGGGGGCGCGGCGCGCGAGGTCTGCGGCAGCTTCGGGCCATCGGCCTGGCCCGAGACGGCCAGCGCACGGCCTGTGGGACCGGGCAGTTCGACCGCCTCCTCATCCTCGACCGACGTCACGAGTTCCAGGATCGAGGAGCGTGCGAAAGGATCGATCCCCTTTTGCCGCAGCAGGCGGACGGCATCGTGGTCCGACGTGGCGGGAAGTCCGTGTTTCTGGGCAATGCGGCGCGCAAGGCGCAGCTGGCGGCCGGTCAGCCCCTCTTTGCGGATCGCGTCCAGCCCTTCGTCGGGCTGCCGCGCGCCGGTCAGTACCAGCGCGCCTGGCGGGGCCTCGGCAGCGGGCAAGCCGTCATCCCCGGCGTCGGGGGAAAAGGGCAGGTCGTCGTCCTGCGGGGGCTCCGGCTCAGCGGCGGGAAACTCGGGGCGGCGCAGGCGGAACCGCGTGGCCTTCAGCTTGGTAGTCATACAGCTGTTTCGCCTCTTCCAGGGTGTCGAACATGTAGACCTGCCCATCCTTCAGGACGGCGGCCTGGCGGCAGAACTTCTCGATCGTCTTGGCCTGGTGGCTGACGATCACGACCGTGGCCTTGCGCAGCCTTTCGCGCAGGATTTCGCCCGCGCGGCGGTTGAAGGCGGCGTCGGTGGTCGAGGGCATCCCTTCGTCGATGAGGTAGATGTCGAAGTCGATGGCCAGCATCAGCGAGAAGGTGAAGCGGGATTTCATGCCCTGGCTGTAGGTGCCGATCGGACGATCGAAGTATTCGTCGATCTGCGCCATCCAGCGGCAGAAGCCTTCGACATAGTCGGGGTCAAGGCCGTAGAGGCGGGCGATGAAGCGGGCGTTTTCGGTTCCCGTATGCTTGTTGGTGACGCCGCCCATGAAGCCCAGCGGAAAGGACACCCGCGCCGTGCGGGTGATGCGGCCGTCATCGGGTTTTTCAAGGCCCGCCATCATGTTGATGATGGTGGTCTTGCCCGCGCCGTTGGCCGCAAGGATGCCCAGCGACCGGCCAAGCTCAACCCGGAACGAGGCACGGTCGAGAATCACCTTGCGGCGCGTGCCGGTCCAGAAGGACTTGCTGACATTGTCGAACGTGATCATCGCCTGCCCTGGTTCCCGGTAGGGTCCGGGATACCGCCCGTGCCGCCTGCCGCCGCTGCACCTTGCCATGCGGCGGTTAATCAGGCTTTGCGTTTGCATTATGTCGGACAGGGGCCGGGCTGGCAATGCCGACGGTCAGCGCCGCGGGGCCGGACGGCGCGCCAGCGCCAGCCAGGCGAGGCCCGCCGCGACAAGGCCCAGCCCAAGGCCCAGCCGCGCGGCCTCGGCCTCGGCCCCGGCGGGCAGGGTGGTGGACAGCGTCAGCGCCGGCGCGGTAAACGACAGCGCCCCGAGCGCGGCAATGGCCAGAAGGTCGCCGCGCGGCGCAAGCGCCCGGTTCAGCAGGAGGCCGGCGGCAAAGGCGCCAGCGAGCAACCCTGCGGGCTTGCCCAGCCACAGCGCCAGGACAGTGACCGCCGTGGTACCGCCTGCCGCGGCAAGGTCGAGTGCGCCGTGGGTCAGGCCGAACAGGAACAGGATGGCCGGAAGGACCGGGCGCAACACGCGAGCGGCGCGGTTGGCCGGGTCGGTCAGAAAGGCTTCGGCCACGGCGAACAGGCCGAAGGAATGGGCGGCGCGCGGCATGGCGGGCAGCAGGGGCAGCAGGCCCAGCGCGGGGGGCAGGCCCGATGCCGCGACACCCACCCAGCACAGGACCCCGGGCACCACCCAGGGCCAGGGTGCCAGTGCGCGCGACTTTGCCCGTTCCGACGCCAGCGGGTCGGCCGCGCGCCGCGTCAGCAGCAGCCATCCCAGCGATGCCGCGGCCAGTGGCATCCCCAGCCACAGCGGCTGCAGGCCGTTGCCGCGGGGCGCCGCAAGGCCGCTGGTCAGCAGCGCGGCAATCTCGGACCCGGCGCAGACGAACAGCAACAGTTGCAGCGAAGGGTGGCCCGCGCCGAAGACACGCCTGCCGATCAGATAGGCCAGCGCCGCATCGGTGCCAAGCGGCACCGGCCAGCCCGCCGCCACTTGCACGCCCGCCAGTCCCGAAAGGACCGGCCACAGGACCGCGGGCAGCGCAAGGCCGCCCGCCACCATCAGGCCCGGGGCCAGCGCCGCAGGCCCGGCGAACCCGCCGCGTTCGCGCGTCAGCGCCTCCCACAGTTCCTTGCCCAGCAGGAACACGAAGGCCGCCATCAGCAGGTCCGACACCAGCAGGGACGGGGTGATGGCCTGCGCGGCCTGTCCGGGCAGCGAGGCATCGGCCAGGCGCCATTCCGTCAGGTCGTAGTAGCCTTGCGGGAACAGGTTCACCGCCAGCGTGGCCAGCGCGATGCCGGCCAGCAGGGCAAGGGCGGAACGGGATAGGACGGACGAAACGGGGGTCATGGCAAGAGTTCCTTGGCCCTGCCTACGATGCCCGCGGCCGGGCGGCAACGGGGTTGCCGCGACGCGGTGTTTTTGCGGGGCGGCCGGTTGCGGATGGCGGCGCCGCCGCCTAATTGGCGCGCTCATGTCCCCGCTTGATGCTGCCCATGCCGCGATGACCCATGCGCCCGAGAGCGATGCGGCGCGCCTGGCCTATTTCGGCGCGCTGGCCGACAGCGCGCTGTGGCTGTGGCTGGATGCCGAGCCCGAGGGCGAGGCGCTGGCGCCGCGCGTGTTCGACCTGCCCGAGGGCCCCGCGGTGCTGGCCTTCGACAGTGCCGAAAGGCTGGCCGAAGTGGCGGGGGCGGCGGCCTATGCCGAGCTTCCGGGGCGGGTGGTGGCGCAGGCGCTGGCCGGGCAGGGGGTGGCGCTGGGGGTGAACCTGGGGGCCGAGGCGCCGTCCTTTCTGGTGCCGCCTGATGCGGTGGACTGGCTGGCAACGCTGGTGACAGCCGTGCCCGAGGGGGACGAGGCGGCGGGGGCGGTGTCGGCGCCGGGCCCGGTGCCGGATGCGCTGGTGCTGGGGCTGAACGCGCGGCTGCGCGGGTTGGCGGCGGCGGCGGCGCTGGTGCGGGTGGACGGCGGGCTGGCGCTGGTCGTGACGGGTGCGCGGGCCGACGAGGTGGCGCTTGCGCGTGCGGCAGGCGAGGCCGCGGCTTTTGCCGGGCTGGCCGAGCCCGTGGCCGTGGCCTTTGCGGCGCCGGGATCTTTGCTGGCTTTGGCGGCGGCCCGGGCGGGGCGGGCACTGGACCTGACGCCGGCCCCGGTTGCGCCGCCCGAACCGGCGCCCGAACCGCCGCGCGCCCCGGGAACCAACCCCGACCGCCCGCCCCGGCTGCGCTGAAAACCCGGGTCCGGTGGCGGCGGACGTGGGGTATTTTGATACCGTTATTTCAACTAACTGAAACCATTGCATAATTTGTTATGTCATGCGCTTGACGGCGCGATGCGCTTGCCCGATATACCGCCATCCGCGAATCCCGGGGTCTTTCCCGGCCTGACGCCAATGGACCGAACATGAAAACCTTCACCGCAACGCCTGCGGACATCCAGAAGAAATGGGTGCTGATCGACGCCGAGGGCGTCGTGCTGGGCCGTCTTGCCACCATCGTGGCCAATATCCTGCGTGGCAAGAACAAGCCCACCTTCACGCCGCACATGGACATGGGCGACAACGTGATCGTCATCAACGCCGACAAGGTGCAGATGACCGGCAACAAGCGTGCCGACAAGCGCTACTACTGGCACACCGGCTACCCGGGCGGGATCAAGTCGCGCACGGCGCGCGAAGTGCTGGAAGGCGCCCACCCCGAGCGCGTGGTGATCAAGGCGGTCGAGCGCATGATCACCCGCAACCGCCTGGGTGCCGACCAGATGTCGAACCTGCGCGTCTATGCCGGGGCCGAGCACCCGCACGAGGCGCAGTCGCCCGTCGTCGTCGACGTGAAGTCGATGAACCCCAAGAACACCCGGAGCGCCTGAACATGGCCGAGATCAAATCCCTGGACGATCTGAAGTCGGCCGTTGCCGCCGCCTCGGCCGCTTCCGCCGCGCCCGCCGCCGTGGTGGAAGCCGCCCCCGTTCGCGAGGCTGTGCGCGACGATCTGGGCCGCAGCTATGCCACCGGAAAGCGCAAGGATGCCGTGGCGCGCGTCTGGATCAAGCCCGGCAAGGGCAAGTTCGTGATCCGCAACAACAAGGGCGAGTTCATCGACTATTCGAAGTACTTCGCGCGTCCGGTGCTGCAGATGATCCTGCGCCAGCCGTTCCAGATTGCCGGTGTGGAAGGCCAGTTCGACGTGATGGCGACGGTGGCCGGCGGCGGCCTTTCGGGGCAGGCCGGAGCGGTGAAGCACGGCATCTCGAAGGCGCTGCAGCTGTATGAACCTGCCCTGCGCCCGGCGCTGAAGCAGGCAGGCTTCCTGACCCGCGACAGCCGCACCGTGGAACGCAAGAAATACGGCAAGGCCAAGGCCCGCCGCAGCTTCCAGTTCTCGAAGCGCTGATTTCCGGAAAGTTCCGGCGCAGGGGGCGCGGCTTTGGCCGCGCCCCTTGGCGTTTCAGACGAAGGTGATGGCGTCGGTCAGGGCGGAACGGTCGGCTTTGCCGATCTCGGACAGAGCGTCGCCCAGGCGCAGGTTCCTCCCCACTCCGGCATCAATGACCACCCGCGCCGCCGCGAATTCGGCCACGCTGACCGACCAGCACCCCGCATCGAGGACAAGCGCCTTGCCCGCTTGCCAGTCCTCGATCACGTGGCGGCCGCAGTGCAGGGCGAAACGAACGTGTCCAGATTGCTGCCAAACTGCACGGCAGGCCGTTGGCCATTCTGGCTCCGGCCTTGGCATGAAACAGGCCGTCCAGCAGACGGACACGCATGCCACAGGCGACGTCACCAAGGTAGAGGCGGAGGCCAGAGGTGGCAGCGCAGACTTCGAACCGCAGGAGGGGGCCACGCACAGGAGCGGCCCTTTCCCGGCGTGTCGCGCTGCCAAGTTGGTCCGTCGCAGCGGCAGTCACGCGCGTGGGCCGGAAAGCCTTGCGCAGGTCCGGCCGCGGTTCATTGCCTTCCGTCTTTTCCGCAGCTGTGATTATCTGCGGCTCCCTTGCGAGACGGAGCAGAACGTTTGCACCACAGACGGGAAATCGATGGGCTTCGGGCGGTGGCGGTGCTGCCGGTGCTGTTGTTTCATGCCGGATTCCCCGGATTTTCCGGTGGGTTCGTCGGCGTCGACGTGTTCTTCGTCATCAGCGGCTATCTGATCACCGGCCTTGTCCTGACCGACCTAGACGCCGGCCGCTTCAGCATTGCGCAGTTCTACGAACGCCGGGCGCGGCGCATCCTTCCGGCACTGTTTCTTGTCACGATCTGCACCGTGCCGGTGGCCTGGGCGCTGATGCTGCCCGAGGCATTCCGCCGGTTTGGCGAGAGTGCGGGGGCGATGGCGCTGTTCCTGTCGAACTTCTATTTCCTGAGCAAGGTCGACTACTTTGCGCCCGCGGCCGAGTTGCAGCCTTTGCTGCACACCTGGAGCCTGGCGGTGGAGGAACAGTTCTACCTGTTCTTTCCGCCGCTTCTGGCCTGGCTTTGGCCGCGGGGGCGGCGGGTGACTCTGTGGGTGCTTCTGGTGATCCTCGGCGCCAGCCTGCTGTTTTCGGTCTGGGCCGGTGGCGAGAACGCGGAGCGCAACTTCTTCTTCACCGGTTCGCGGGTGTGGGAGCTTGCGGTGGGCGCCGTCTGTGCGGTTGCGGGGCACGGGCGCGCAGGCGCGCCGCGGCAGGTGCCCGCCCTTGCCGGGATTGCCATGATCGTGGCGGCCGTTGCCCTGTTCGACAGGACCACGCCAAACCCGGGGCTGCCCACCCTGCTGCCCGTGACCGGCACCGCGATGGTGCTGGTCTGGGGGTTGCGCGGTACCATCGTGGCCGCCGCCCTGTCGCTGCGTGTTCCTGTGGCGATCGGGCTGGTCAGCTACAGTGCCTACCTGTGGCACTTTCCGATCTTTGCGCTGACGCGCATTGCCCTGGACCATATGCCGTCACCCGGGGCCATGGCCGGGCTGGTTGCGCTGTCGCTGGCGCTGGCATCGCTGACCTGGTGGCTGGTAGAACAGCCGTTCCGGCGGCGAGAGCCGCTGCCGCTGTTGCCACAGCGCCGCAACGTGTTCCGCGTGTCGGCGGCGGTGATGCTGGGGTTCCTGGGCTTCGGGCTGACGGCGCGCCAGACCGACGGGTTCAGCGGGGTGTGGCGCCGCCTGCACCCCGATCAGGCCATGACGCTGGACATGATCGAACGGGCGCGGACCGAAACGCTTGCGGCCGATGACGGTGCCTGCGCCTTTCGGGTTGAGGCGCTGACGGACGAGGTTTCCGCACGACTGCAGACCTGCCGTGCACGGTTCGGCCCCGGCTTTGCCGTGTTGGGCGACAGCCACGCCATTGATGTTTTCGGGATGGTGACGGCAGGCGGTGGCCGTCCCGCCTTTGTGTTCGGCCTTGCCAAACCGGCCTGCCGACCGGCCGAACCGAGAAGCGACTGCCCCTACGACGATTTCGCAAGCCTGCTGGACACGACGCCGGGGATGTTCAGGGCGGTGATCTTCTCGCAGTCGGGTGCCTACCTGCTGGGTACGGGCAAAGCGGACATGCCCGCGCAAGAGCTGCTGACCGGTTTGCCGGTGCAGGCGCCGGTCCCGCAGCTGGCAGCTGACGTCGACCGCATTGCCGGGCTGCTGGGCTATCTGACCCGCATCGGCGACCATCTGCCGGTGGTCTGGCTGGGGCCGCGGATCGAGCCGCTGATCCGGCTGCCGCAGTTCGTGAAGCGCGGCTGTGCCGTCCCTTGGGTGCCACGTCCGGGGACAGAGGATCTGTTCAAGGGCCTTGACGCCCAGCTTGCGCGGGCAAGCAGTGCGGCGGGTGTTCCCTATGTATCGCAGATCGCCGCGCTGGACCTGACATTCCCGCGCGACTACGGTCCCTGCACGGCGCTGTACTGGTCCGACGAGGACCACTACAGCGCCGAGGGCGAACGTGTGTTCGGTGCGCGGGCAGACCTTGTGAGGCTGGCGCTGCAGGCGGCCGGAACAGCCCGGTAGGGCGGATACGGCCGGGGTGCAGAACCCGGCCGTTCCGAAGAAGGCAAGCGATCACCTGTCAATCGCGCCAGAACGGCTTGGTCCCTTCGACATGCGCCAGATGCTCGGGAACGCCGATGTCGCGCAGGAGGTGCGGGTCAAGGTCGCGCAGGGCGCGCCGGGTGGTGTGACGGTTCTTCCACTTGGCCACCAGTACCGTCAGCGTGTTCAGCACGCGCGCGACGGGCGGCAGCGCGCGAAGGGCGGTGGTGTGGGTGCGGGTCAGCGTCGTCATGATCCTGGCTTTCGTCTGTGAACTTTTGTATTGATACAATAGGCAAAATGGCCTACGCGTGTATCTATAAAATGCGCACAAACGAGGGGCCAGAGGAACATTGTGATGAATACAACTTGGTGCCCGGACCTGGCGCTGTACCCCGGACCGAAGTATCTGGCCTTGTCGCGGGCCTTGCGCGACGCGATCCGTGGCGGAAACCTGCCGCCCGGCACGCAGTTGCCCACCGTGCGCGAACTGGCCTGGCGGATGCAGGTGACGCCGGGCACCGTGGCCCGCGCCTATCAGATTGCCACGCAGGAAGGGCTGCTTGCGGCCACCGTGGGCCGCGGCACCTTTGTCGCATCGTCCCGCCTGCAGTTCGGCCCGACGCAAAGCCTGTTTGTCGACCGGGCCACCGATCCGACGCCGGGGGTGGCCGATCTGCGCGCACCGCGTGTGCCGGACGTGGGGCAGGGCGCGGCCTTTGCCGACGTGCTGGCAGGGCTGGACCAGGCGATCCGCACCGACTGGCTGGACTACCCCTCGCAGCGGGCAGAGGCGCCCTTGCGGGCCGCAATCGTGGACTGGGTCTCGGACCGGGTGCTGGGGCCGGTGGGGGCAGATGACGTGGCGCTGACGCTGGGGGGGCAGAATGCGATCAGCCTGGTCCTGCAATGCGTGTTGCGCGGGGACCGGCCGGTGGTGCTGGTCGAGGAACTGGCCTATTCCGGCTTCCGCCACGCCGCGCGCGCCTGCCGGGCCGAGGTGGTGCCGGTGGAGATTGATGCGCAGGGCATGGTGCCCGCGGCGCTGGACGCGGCCTGCCGTCGCCATGGTGCCCAGGTGCTGTGCCTGACGCCCGATGCGCAAAACCCCACGGCCGCGCACATGGGCACCGAACGCCGCGCGCAGATTGCTGCCCTGGCCCGCGCGCATGAGCTGCAGGTGATCGAGGACGACTGCTACTCGACCATCCTGAACGACGCGCCGGCCATCCGGGCGCTGGCGCCCGAACGCACCTGGATGGTGGGCGGCATTTCCAAGACGCTGACAGCCGCCTTGCGGTTCGGCTATCTGATCTGCCCGACGGGACGGGGGGAAACCGGGCGGCTGATCGCGCAGCACGGGTTCTTTGCCTTGCCGCGGCCGGTCAGCGACCTGATGCTGGGGATCATGCAGTCGGGCCGCGCGGCCGAATTGCGGCAACGGGTGCTGGCCGGGTTTGCCGACCGCCTGCAGGGCGTGGTCAACGTGTTGGGCGGGGCGGCGATCGGCTGGCAGGCGGGGTTGCCGTTCGTGTGGCTGCCGCTGCCGCAGGGCTGGCGCGCCAGCACCTTCACCCGCATGGCCGAGACCGAGGGCGTGCTGGTGCGGTCGGCCGATGAATATGCGCTGGTGACAGGCCGGGCACCCAACGCGGTGCGCCTTGCGCTGAACGGGCGGCTGACGCGGGCCGAGACGGAAGGTGCCGCGGCCCGCCTGGCCCGGCTGCTGCAGCGCCCACCTGTGGACATGACGGTATGACCTGTGGCCGGACGGACTCAGCCGCCGGATCGTGAAGATGTTTCGGAATCAGGTGGTTGACCAGTACGGGCGGGCGCGGCAACGTGCCCGGCAGAGCAGACAAGAAAGGCGAAACCCGACATGGGATACGCACATGCCTTCCACGCCCCGCTGGGGGCGCAGTTCCTTGGCTGGCGCCGCGCGCGCAACGGTCAGGCAGAAGTTGTATATGACGACGGTGTCAACCACCGCATGGTGTGGCGGCTGGACGGCACTGTGGACGAGGCGGCGCTGGACGACGCGCTGTCCGAGGCCGTGGGGGCGCTGCGCGTGGTGCCTGCGCTAATGAGCGAGCTGAAGAAGCGCGCGATTGCCGTGGAATCCGTCGTGCGCTGACGGGTCTTCGCCAGCCCCCCGCGCCATGCGCGGCGACGGGCCTGCGCAATTTTCCGGCAGTTCGACGCCTGATCGGGCTTCGTGCCGCCGCATCTGGCCATCGGCGCCATAGTGGCTTCCCACGGCCCGAATCCTGTGCAATCAATCGGTCAACACAGAAGAAACGCGGGAACGGGGATGGCGGATAGTTCGGGGTGGGCACGGTTCCGCCGGTCCGAAGCGGCGAGCGGTCTGGCGATCATCAGCCCGCCCGCTCTCTATGCGATCCTTCTGCTGGCGGCGCCGCTGGCGACAGTGGTGCTGGTATCGTTCTACACCGACAGCATCAACGACGCCGGGCTGAAGGTGCAGACCCCTGGCTTCTCGCTGCAGAACTACATCGAGGTCTGGACCGACGCGCGGTACCGCGCGCTGATGTGGCGGTCGCTGACCGTGTCGATGTCGGTGACGTTCATCACGGTGCTGCTGGCCTATCCCATTGCGTACTTCGTGTCGTTCCACGTGGCACCGTCGAAGAAGTCGCTGTGGCTGTTCCTGATCACCATCCCGTTCTGGACCAGCTATCTGATCCGCGTGTTCCTGTGGAAGGTGATCCTGGGCTACAACGGGGTCATCAACTCGGCCCTGATGAGCGTGGGCATCATCGACGAGCCGCTGACGGCCATCAACTACAACGTGCAGGCACTGGTGATGACGCTGGCGCATGCCTATGCGCCCTTCGCCATCCTGCCCATCTTCGTGGCGCTGGAGAAGATCGACCGGTCGTTCCTTGAGGCCGGGCAGGACCTGGGGGAATCGCGGTTCGTCACGTTCCTGCGGGTCACGCTGCCGCTGTCGATGCCCGGCGTGATTGCCGCGGTGATGATCGTGTTCATCCCCACCGTCGGTGACTACGTGACGCCCGACCTTATCGGGGGCGGCAAGCTGCCGATGATCGCCAACACCATCGAGGCGCAGATGCTGAAGCTGCAGAACCGCGCGCTGGGGTCGGCCCTGGCCGTCAGCACCATGGTGGTGGTGGCCATCGTGACCCTGGTGTTCCTGCTGCTGAACCGCCGGTTCCTGCGGGGGAATGCGCGATGAAGTCGCGTCCGCTGGGCATTTACGCCGTCATCTACCTGATCTTCCTGTATGCGCCGATCATCCTCTTGCCGATCTTCGCCTTCAACGACTCGATCGTGATCGCCTTCCCGCTGGAAGGCTTCACCACCGAATGGTTCGGCGAGATGTGGGCCGACCAGCAGATGTTCAACGCGCTGCGAAACTCGCTGGTCGTCGCGGTGTCGTCGGCCACCATTTCCACCATCCTTGGCCTTTTTGCCGCCCGCGCCTCGACCCGCTTCTCCTTCCGCGGCAAGGGGCCGGTCATCGGGCTGGTGATGCTGCCGCTGGTGCTGCCCGAGATGATTCTGGCGATGTCGCTGTTGGTGGCGTTCCTGTCGGTGGGGATCAGCCTGTCGGTGCTGACGGTGATCGCCGGGCATGTGCTGGTGACCACGCCCTTTGCCGTGGCCATCCTGACCTCGGCTTTCCAGAGCCTGGACAAGTCGCTGGAAGAGGCGGCCTATGACCTGGGCGAAAATGCCGCGTCCACCTTCCGGCTGATCATCCTGCCGCTGGTGGCGCCGGGCATCGTGTCGTCCTTCCTGATCTGCTTCACCGTCAGCCTGGACGAGTTCATCATCAGCTACTTCCTGTCGGGCACGGAACCCATGCTGTCGGCCTACATCTATGGCCAGTTCCGCTTTCCGGCGAACGTGCCCAAGGTCATGGCCCTGGGGACCATCCTCGTGCTGCTCTCGATCTGCCTGCTGGCAATCGCCGAATACTATCGCCGCCGCGGCATCGCCCGCACCGGCGCCAAGGATACCGGAGGCTTCCTGTGACCGACCGCCCCACCATGATCGCGTTCCAGGACGTGCAGAAGTACTATGGCGACTATCATGCGCTGCGCGGGATCACCGCCACCATCAAGGCGGGCGAGTTCTTCTCGCTCTTGGGTCCGTCGGGCTGCGGCAAGACCACGCTTCTGCGCACCATCGCGGGGTTCGAGGACATCTCTTCGGGCGTGGTGATGATCGACGGCAAGGACATGGCGGGGGTTCCGGCCAACGTGCGGCCGACGAACATGGTGTTCCAGAGCTATGCCATCTTCCCGCACCTGACGGTGGAACAGAACGTGGGCTTCGGCCTGCGGCGCGACCCGATGAGCCGCGAGCAGAAGGCGGCGGCGGTGGCCGAGGCGCTGGAGATGGTGGGGCTGAAAGGGTTCGGCACGCGGGCGGCGCATGCTCTGTCGGGCGGCCAGCGGCAGCGCGTGGCGCTGGCGCGCGCGCTGATCCTGAAGCCCAAGGTGCTGCTGCTGGACGAGCCGCTGTCGGCGCTGGACAAGAAGATGCGCGAACAGATGCAGGTCGAACTGATCCGCCTGCAGCGGCAGGTGGGCATCACCTTCATCCTGGTCACGCATGACCAGGAAGAGGCGCTGGTGATGAGCGACCGGATTGCCGTGATGTTTGAAGGCGAAATCGCCCAGCTGGCCGACCCCGAAACGCTGTACCGCCGCCCGAACAGCCGCAAGGTGGCCGATTTCATCGGTACCATGAACTTCCTGCCCGCCAAGATCCTGTCCGAGGCGGGCGGCAAGGTCGAGGTCGATGCGGCCGGGTTCGGGCGCGTCACGCTGGACGCCGGCCAGTGCATGGGCAAGGCTTCGGATGGGGGGGCCAGCGTGGGCTTCCGCCCCGAAACGCTGACCATCCTGTTCGAGGGCCAGTCGGCGGTTGACCGCGAGAGCATGGCGACGGTGCACGAAGTGATCTACTTCGGCGACATGACCTATTACGACGTGATCCTGGACGGCACCGATCTGGAAACCCGCATTTCGATGCGAAACGTGTTCGGTCGGCCGGTGCTGGACATCGGCACCCGCGCAAGGGTGGCCTGGGCGCCGGGGGCGCTGGTGCTGTTCCGCTGACACTGGCGCCTGTCAGCCGGGCATGGCAAGCAAGGACATGTCCCAGCCGCAGCTCTATCGCCCCGTTGCCGCCGCCCTGTGGATGCTGGGGTCGATCGCGGCCTTCTCGGCCATGGCAGTGGCAGGTCGGTCGGTCAAGGGTATCCACGACACGTTCGAGCTGATGCTGTGGCGGTCGGTTACCGGGTTCATCGTGGTGGTCCTGGTGGTGGCGGCCGTCGGGCGGCTGGGCGACATCCGGACCGACCGGATGGGCACCCACGCCTTCCGCAACGTGGTGCACTTCACCGGCCAGAACCTGTGGTTCTTTGCGCTGAACCTGATCCCGCTGGCGCAGGTCTTCGCCCTGGAATTCACCTCGCCCATCTGGGTAATCCTGATGGCCGCGGTGTTCCTGGGGGAACGGCTGACGGGGCACAAGGTGGCGGCGGCAGTGCTGGGGTTCGGCGGGGTGTGGGTGGTGGCGCGGCCCGACTTTGGTGCGCTGGACCCCGGCGTGGTGACCGCGGCCCTGTCGGCGGTGTTCTTTGCCGCCACCAGCGTGGTTACCAAGCGGCTGACGCGGGTGGAAGGCATCGTGTCGATCCTGTTCTGGCTGACGCTGATGCAGACGGTGCTGGGGGCGGTGGCGGCGGGGTACGACGGGCAGATGGCCTGGCCCACGGCACAGTCGGCGCCATGGCTGGTGGTGCTGGGGCTGGCCGGGCTGACGGCGCATTTCTGCCTGACCCGCGCCCTGTCGCTGGCCCCGGCCAGCGTGGTGGTGCCGGTGGATTTCGCCCGCCTGCCGGTGATCGCCGTGCTGGGTTGGGCGCTGTATTCGGAAACCGTGGAATGGACCACGGCGGCGGGTGCGGCGCTGATCCTGTGCGGGATCCTGGTCAACCTGCGCGGCACGGCAACGACACGCCTGCCATAGTCCGTCGGTCATATTTCTGTGACGCCGCGTCAGTGATTGACCGACCGAATCCCTTTCCCTATCGCTGACATTGGCGGCAATAAAATGTCGCGTTCGTGTTCAGGGGAGGGAACACCATGCGGAATTCAATTCTTGCCGTCAGCGCTCTGGCGATGACTGCCGCCACCGCGAATGCGGGCGGCATCGATCGGTCAGGACAGGGACTGAACAACCTGTTCGAGGCGGGGCGCAACGTCGAGTTGTCGTTTGGGGCCGTGAACCCGTCCGTTTCGGGCACCGACGTGGCGGCATTCGGCGGCGGGTCGACGGGCAATGTGGGGAACAGCTACACGCAGTTCAGCCTGTCCTACAAGCAGGACCTGAATGACAAGCTGTCGATGGCCATCATCCTGGACCAGCCGTTCGGCGCCGACGTCCTGTACGGCAGCGGATCGGTGGCTTTGGGCGGCACCCGCGCCGAGGCACAGACGCTGGCTGCAACCGGCATCCTGCGCTACAAGGTCAACGGCGGCTTCTCGGTTCACGGCGGTTTGCGCGTTCAGCGGGCCGAAGGCGAGATTGACCTGCGCGGACTGGCCTATGGCGGGTTCAACGGCTACAGCGTGGACCTGAGCAGCAGCACGGCGCTGGGTTACCTGGTGGGCGTGGCCTACGAAAAACCCGAGATCGCGCTGCGCGTGGCGCTGACCTACAACTCGAAGATCACGCATGACTTCGACACGGTCGAAACGGTCGGAGGCGCGACCGTCGGCACCTCGGTGACCGAGGTGAACACGCCACAGTCGGTGAACCTGGACTTCCAGAGCGGCATCGCCAAGGACACGCTGCTGTTCGGCTCGATCCGCTGGGCCGAGTGGTCGGACTTCAAGATCGACCCGGCGTTCTTCACGCCGCGGGCGGGTGGCGGTCTGATCGACCTGGAAGACACCACGACCTGGACGCTGGGTGTCGGTCGGCGTTTCAACGAAAACTGGTCGGGCTCGATCTCGTTCAGCTATGAGGATGAGGGCGATCCGCTGGTTTCGCCTCTGGCGCCCACCAACGGGCGGCGCGGCGTCACGGTTGCGGCGGTCTACACCAAGGACAACATGAAGATCATCACCGGCATCAACTACACCAAGCTGGGCGATGCTCAGGCCGAGACCGGCACGCCCGACACGGCGCGGGCCGATTTCAACGACAGCTCGTCCGTGGGTGTCGGTGTGCGGGTGGCCTTCTCGTTCTGAGGTCTCGTCCGGCAGCACAGGTGCTGTCAGCAAGCCCCGCCGCGCAGCCCGCGGCGGGGCTTTTCCTTGTGCGGCCCGCAGGATAAGCCGGGGTATCGGCAAGGGGCGGGCGATGATTTACGCAGGTGCGGCAGACTGGCGCGGGGCCGCGCAAAAGCGGGTGATGCTGTTTGGCATGTCGGGGCTGGGCAAAACCCGGCTGTCGGCCATGCTGCGCGGCGCGGGCGGATGGTTCCACTACTCGGTCGATTACCGCATCGGCACCCGCTACATGGGCGAACGCATCGCCGACAACTTCAAGCGCGAGGCGATGAAGGTTCCGCTGCTGCGCGAGCTCTTGATGACCGACAGTGTCTACATCGGGTCGAACATCGCCTTCGAGAACCTGGCGCCGCTGTCGACCTACCTGGGCAAGCCGGGTGATCCGGCGAAGGGCGGCCTGGCCTTTGGCGAGTACATGAAGCGGCAGGCACAGCATCGCGAGGCCGAGGTGGCGTCGATGCTGGACACCCGCCGGTTCATCGAGCGCGCGCAGGACATCTATGGCTATCCGCATTTCGTGTGCGACACCTCGGGGTCGATCTGCGAGGTGGTGGACCCCTGGAACCCGGCCGATCCGGTGATGACCGACCTGTCGCAATCGCTGCTGATGGTCTGGATCGAGGGGACCGAGGCGCATACCGCGGAGCTGATCCGCCGCGCGCAGGTGTCGCCGAAGCCCATGTACTACCGCCCCGAATTTCTTCATGCAGTCTGGGAAGAATACCTTGCAACACACGGGTTTTCCGAAGAATCGGCAGACCCGGACGGGTTCATCCGCTTTACCTTTGCCCGCGCGCTGAACGAACGGCGGCCGCGCTATGCCAAGATGGCGGAGTGGGGCGTGACGGTGTCTGCCGACGAGGTGGCGCAGGTTGTGACGCCGGGTGACTTCGACAAGCTCATGTGCGCGGCCATTGAACGCCGCATGTCCCGCGTCTAGGTCAGCACGTCCCGAAAGAAGTTCAAGCCATGCCCATCACGCTTCCCGAAACCCTGCCTGCCTATGACGTCCTGCGCCGCGAGGGCGTGATGGTGATGTCGCCCGAACGCGCGGCGCGGCAGGACATCCGCCCGCTGCGCATCGGGCTTCTGAACCTGATGCCGAAGAAGATTCAGACCGAGAACCAGTTCGCCCGGCTGATCGGTGCCACGCCGCTGCAGATCGACCTGCAGCTGATCCGCATGACCGAACACCAGACAAAGAACACCGCCGCCGCCCATATGGAAACCTTCTATCGCCCCTTCGCCGAGGTGGCGGGCAGCGGCGAGAAGTTTGACGGTTTCATCATCACCGGTGCGCCGATCGAACATCTGGCCTTCGAGGACGTCACCTACTGGGGCGAGCTGCGCCAGGTGATGGACTGGACGCAGACGCATGTGCAGTCCACCTTCGGCGTGTGCTGGGGGGGCATGGCCATGGCCTATCACTTCCATGGCGTGAGCAAGCACATGCTGGACGCCAAGGCCTTTGGCTGCTTCCGCCACCGCAACCTGGCGCCGACCTCGCCGTATCTGCGCGGCTTCTCGGACGACTTCGTGATCCCGGTCAGCCGCTGGACCGAGATGCGCACGGCCGAGATCGAGGCGGCCGGAATGCGGATCCTGCTGGGGTCAGCCGAGACCGGGCCCTGTCTGGTCGAGGATCAGCGGCATCGGGCGCTGTATATCTTCAACCACTTCGAATACGACAGCGAGACGCTGAAACAGGAATACGACCGCGACATGGCCAACGGCACGCCGATCAACGTGCCCGACAACTATTACCCCGAGGACGACCCGTCGCGCCCGCCGCTGAACCGCTGGCGCAGCCACGCGCATTTGCTCTATGGCAACTGGATCAACGAGATCTACCAGTCCACGCCCTATGATATCGCGCAGATCGGTGCTTAGCGCCGCGGCAATGGCGGGGGTTGCGGCGCTGGGAGGCGGCGTGTTTGTCGCACAGCGTGCGGCAGGCCGCGAGGCGGCGGCGGCGGCGGCCTACCCGCCGGTCGGTCGGCTCTTGCAGGTCGATGGCGCACGGGTGCATGCGCTGACCACGGGGCAGGGGCCGGATGTGGTGCTGATCCACGGGGCCGGCGGCAACCTGCGCGACTTTTCGTTTGGCCTGATGGGTCGGCTGGCCGGTTTCGCACGGGTGACGGCGTTCGACCGGCCGGGCCTTGGCTGGACGGACTGGGTGGACGGCGCCGAGGACCCGGAGGTTCAGGCAGGACACTTGCGCAAGGCGGCCGCGCAGCTGGGCATCGTGCGCCCCGTCGTGCTGGGCCACAGCTATGGCGGCATCGTGGCGCTGGCCTGGGCGCTGGCGGGCGATGTGGCGGGGGTCGTGTCGGTGGCAGGCGTGGCCATGCCGTGGCCGGGCGGGCTGGACCGGTGGTATCACCTGACGGGCAGCACATGGGGCCGGGCGCTGGCGGTGCCGGTGATCAGCGCCTTCGCTTCGCCAGGCCAGGTGGCTGCGTCGGTTGCGGAAACCTTTGCACCCGCCGCGGTTCCGCCCGGCTATGCCGACCATATCGGCCCCGGCCTGACGCTGCGCCGGGCGTCGCTGCGGGCCAACGGGCGGCAGGTGCTGAACCTGCGGCCCTTCGTGGTGGGCATGGCCGCGCGCTATCCGGCAATGGATGTGCAGGTGCATGCCGTGCACGGCACCGCCGACAGCACGGTCTATGCCAGCATCCACCCCGAACCCCTGGCGCGCACCGCGCCGCGCGTGACCGTCACGCTGATCGAAGGCGCCGGGCACATGCCGCACCACAGCCACCCGCAGGTGGTGGTCGATGCCGTGCGCAGGCTGGCAAGCAACTGATTGCGCAAGGGGCCGGGGCGGGCCTAACGTGGCGAAAACACAGGGGCGACAACTGGGGGATGACCATGGACCTGCCGTTTGACGGGGCGATCAGCCGCTATTTCCGCGAAGGCGCGCCGAAATGGGTGCGCAAGGCTGTCGAGAAGGCGGGCAAGGACCCGGTCTTCTCGAAGTCGTACCCCTACGACGCCGAGATGAAGTCGAAGGACTATGACACCCAGATCGAGGCGCTGCAGCGCCAGCTGGTGCGCCTACATGCCGATGTGGTGGCCACCGGCAAGCGTATCGCGCTGGTGTTCGAGGGGCGCGACGCGGCCGGCAAGGGTGGCGCCATCGAGCGGGTGCGCGAGAACATGAACCCGCGCAGCGCGCAGATCGTGGCGCTGTCGAAACCGACCGACCGCGAGGCGCGCGAATGGTACTTCCAGCGCTACATCGCCCGCCTGCCTGCAGCCGGAGAGATCGCCCTGTTCGACCGCAGCTGGTACAACCGGGCCATCGTCGAGCATGTCTTCGGCTTCTGCAAGCCGGACGCGCGGGCGCATTTCTTTCACCAGCTGCCCGCGTTCGAGACGATGCTGGTCGAGGAAGGCATCACGCTGATCAAGCTCTGGCTGGACGTGGGCCGGGCCGAACAGCTGCGCCGGTTCCTTGACCGCGAGGGCGACCCGCTGAAGCAGTGGAAGCTGAGCCAGATCGACGTCGACGGGCTGGCGAAGTGGGACGACTACACCGCCGCCATCGGCGAGACCTTCCGGCACAGCCACACCGACCTTGCGCCCTGGACGGTGGTTCGGGCCGATGACAAGAAGCGCGCGCGGCTGGAGGTGATCCGCAAGATCCTGTCCTCGGTCGATTACACGGGGCGGGACGATGCAGTTGTCGGTGTGCCCGATCCGAAGGTCGTGGGCGGGCCCGACATCTGGTCGGACGGCCGTGGCGACTGACCCCAGATGACCGAAGGCAAGCGCGGCTATCACCACGGCAACCTGCGGCAGGCGCTGGTCGAGGCGGCGCTGAAGCTGATCGAGGTGCAGGGCCCGCAGGGGTTTACCCTGTCCGAGGCCGCCAAGGCGGTGGATGTGACGCCCGCCGCGGTGTACCGCCATTTCGCCGGGCGCGAGGACCTGCTGGCCGAAGTGGCCCGGCAGGGCTATGACATCTTCGCGGCACTTCTGGAATACGCCTATGACGATGGCAAGCCCAGCGCGCTGGCGGCCTTCGAGGCTACGGGGCGCGCCTATCTGGCCTTCGCCCGCAAGTACCCCGGCCACTACAAGGCGATGTTCGAATCCGGGCTGGACATGCGGGCGCATCCGGGGCTGCATGCCGTGGCCGAACGCGCGCGGGCGGTGCTGGAACGGGCCGCCGCGCGGCTGTCCGAACACCTGCCCGCGGGCCGCCGTCCGCCGCCCAGCATGTTCTCGGCCCATATCTGGGCGATGAGCCACGGGATTGTCGAGTTGTTCGCCCGCGGGACCGGCCGCACGCCCTGGTCGGCCGAAGACCTGCTGGAAGCGGGCATCGGCATCTACCTGCGCGGGTTGGGCCTTCTGCCGCCCGACCGCTAGGCTCTAGGCAAAGCTGACGGAAACCTGCCCGAACCCCCCGAAGTCGGCTTGGAACCGGCTGCCCGGCGAGGCCTCGATGGCGCGCACAAAGCTGCCCGACAGCACGATGTCACCCGCCGCCAGCCCCTGCCCGTACTGCGCCAGACGGTGCACCAGCCACAGGATGCCCGTCACCGGATCATCCAGCACGCCGGCACCCAGGCCGGTTTCCTCGACCACCCCGTCGCGCTTCACGATGGCGCCGACCCAGCGCAGGTCGACGGCAGCGGGTGCATGCCGCGCGGTTCCCAGCACGATGCCCGCGTTGGCGGCATTGTCGGCCACCGTGTCGAAGATGCGCCGCGCCGCGCCGGTGGCCGGGTCGGCCCGGACAATGCGGGTGTCAAGGATTTCCAGCGAAGGTGCCACCGCACCGGTCGCGGCCAGCACGTCGTCGCGCGTTGCGCCGCGGCCCGCCAGCGGCGCCCGCATCAGGAAGGCGATCTCGGCCTCGACCCGCGGCGCAATGAAGCGGCCCGCGGGCACGGTGGCGCCATCGGCAAAGCGCATGTCGTCCAGAAGGATGCCGCTGTCGGGCGTGTCGATGCCCAGCTGGCTTTGCATCGCGCGGCTGGTCAACCCGATCTTCCAGCCGATCCCGCGCCGCCCCATGGCAAGCTTCCGCGCGACCAGCGCCGCCTGCACGGCATAGGCATCGTCCAGCGTCATCCCCGGATGGGCCAGCGACAGAAGGCCGGTCTGCCGCCCTGTCTGTTCTGCCTGCAGAAGGGCCGCCGCCGCCGCCTGAATCTCGTCCGCGGTCATTCGTCGGCCACCGTGTTCACCAGCGTTCCGATGCCCTCGGCCGTCACCTCGACCACATCGCCGGGCTTCAGCCAGCGCGGCGGGTCGAACCGCGCGCCCGCGCCGGTGGGCGTGCCGGTGACGATGATGTCGCCGGGCACCAGCGTGGTGAAGGTGCTGATATAGGCGATCTGCCGCGCCACCGGGAACAGCATCCGCCCGGTCCGGTCCTGCTGGCGCACCTCGCCGTTCACCCGGGTTTCAAGCGCGATGTCGGTAATCTGCGCCGGGTCGGTAAAGGGCACCAGCCACGGCCCCATGCCGCCCGAGCGGTCCCAGTTCTTGCCCTGCGTCACGTTGAATTTCGCGTGGCGCACCCAGTCGCGGATGGTGCCTTCGTTGCACAGGGTCAGCGCGGCGATGTGGCCCAGCGCCTCGGCCTCGGGAATGCGCCGCCCGCCGCGCCCGATCACCACCGCCACCTCGCCCTCATAGTCCAGCTGCGGGCTTTCCGGCGGGCGGATCAGCGGCTGCCCATGGCCCGTGAACGACCGCGGGAACCGCGGGAACAGCGACATGTTGGGCGGGGCGTCCAGCCCGTCCTTGTACTCGGCATTCCGGTCGGGAAAGTTGACGCCCACACAGATGATCTTCTCGGGGTCGAGGATCGGAATATCCCAGGCAAAGCTGCCATCGGCATGCGTCACGCCCCGCCCCCGCGCCGCCTCCAGCACTTCCGCAATCGCCCCCGCCGCAATCACCCCGCGCAAGGTGGGCCACTGCGGAAACTTTGGCGACAGCGCCACGAAACCCCGAGGCGCAACCACGCCCCACACGCGCTGCCCGTCAACCCTAACCGTCGCCAGCCGATCCTGCATTCCCGTGTCTCTCATCTTTGCAAAAGTACCCTCGGGGGTCCGGGGGCAGAGCCCCCGGGGCCGTCTCAAGGCGCCACGATCGGCGTTGCCTTCAGGTCGCTGTCGGCCAAGACCGCGCCGTCGAACCGCGATCCCAGCTCGAACCACGACCGCGGCGCGGGTGCCCCCCACAGCGTCTGCCGCTGCGGGTCCTTCAGGTCCCACTTGATCGGCTCCAGGTCGGGGTCGCAGGTCTGGTAGTCGCTGCAGTAGATTTCCGTCCGGTGCCCGTCCTTGTCGCGGATGTACAGGAAGAAGGCGTTCGAGATACCATGCCGCCCCGGCCCGCGTTCGATGTTGGGCAGGTAGCCTGTGGTGCTCATCAGGTCCAGAAGGTCGATGATGTTCAGCGGCGTCGGCACCCAGAAGGCCGTGTGGTGCAGGCGCGGGCCGGTTCCGTTGGTGAAGGCCATGTCGTGCACGCCGCCCTTGCGGTGCATCCACGCCGCCCAGAGCCGACCGCTCTCGGCATCCTCGGTGTATTCCGTGACGCGGAATCCCATCTCGCCATAGAAGGCCACGGCGGCATCGACGTTGGACGAGAACAGGTTGAAGTGGTCGATGCGAAGGGGTTTCACGCCGCGGTACAGGGTGTATTTCTGGTGGATCGGCGGCAGGCGGTCCATCCGGGCATAGAATTCCAGCGGCGCCCCCCAGGGGTCGCGCGTGCGCAGCACCCGGCCCATGAACGGCCTTTCGGCCCAGGCCACCGGCAACCCTTTGGCCGCGAACCATTCTGACGCGCGGTCCAGATCGGCCTCGTCCCACACCTTGAACCCCAGGACCGCGACAGACGCCTCCGCCTGCTGCCGCAGGATCATGCAGTGGTGCCCGCGTTCCTCCATGGCGCGCAGGTAAATCGCGCCGGGTTCTTCGTGCGTCACCTGCAGGCCCAGCGTGTCGACATAGAACGCCCGGCTCCACGCCAGATCGGTCACGCCAAGTTCGACATGCGAAAGCCGCACGATGTTGAAGGGCGGGTACAGGTTCGGGGCGGGGACGGGCATCGGTCAGGCTCCCAGTCGCTGGATCTTGTGATGGCCCAGGGCAAAGGCCACGTTCTTGGTTTCCATGTAGAAATCGAACGACCAGTCGCCGCCGTCACGGCCGATGCCGCTGGCCTTGACCCCGCCGAACGGGGTGGGCAGGTGGCGGACGTTTTCGCTGTTCACCCACACCATCCCGGCCTCCAGCCCGCCAGACACGCGCAGCGCGCGGGTCAGGTCGTTGGTCCAGACATAGCCGGTCAGGCCATAGGCGACGGAATTGGCGATCTGCAGGGCCTCGTCCTCGGTGGCGAAGGTCAGTGAGGTCAGGAACGGCCCGAACACCTCTTCCTGCGCAATGCGCATGCCGGGGGTGGCGCCGGTGAACAGGGTGGGCTGCACAAACCACCCCGTGTCACCTACGCGGCTGCCCCCGGCGGCCAGCGTGGCACCGTCCTGTTTGCCGATCTCGACATAGCCCGTCACCTTGTCGAAATGCGTGCGGTGGATCAGCGGGCCGATCTCGGTGGCGGGGTCCAGCGGGTGGCCCACCCTGATGCGGTTCACCCGGTCGATCAGCCGGGCAAGGAAGGCATCGGCGACCGTGTCCTGTACCAGCAGGCGTGACGAGGACGTGCAGCGTTCGCCGTTCAGCGAGTAGATCATGAAGATCGCCGCATCCAGCGCGCGGTCCAGATCGGCATCGTCGAACACGATCACCGGGTTCTTGCCGCCCAGCTCGAAATGCACCCGCTTCAGCGTGTCGGCGCCCTGTTTCATGATCATGGAACCCGTGCGGGTTTCGCCCACGAAGGCAATCGCCTTGATGTCGGGGTGTTCCGTCAGCGCGCGGCCCGCGCTTTCGCCCATGCCGTTCACCAGGTTCAGCACGCCGGGGGGCAGTCCGGCCTCGTGGCAGATCTCGGCCAGCAGGCGGGCGGTCAGGGGGCTGAACTCGGCGGGTTTGTGGACGACGGTGCAGCCCGCGGCCAGTGCCGGGGCGATCTTCCAGGTGGACAGCATGAAGGGCGTGTTCCACGGGGTGATCACGCCGACCGGGCCGATGGGGTGGCGCGAGGTGACGTTCAGATGCGTGGGCGTTGGCAGCGACTGCCCGTCCCGCGCCCCCGGCGCCAGGTCGGCGAAGAAGCGAAAGTTCTCGGCCCCCCGCAGCGCGGCCTTCGACATGAACCGCCACGCCTGCCCGGTGTCCCAGCATTCGCACAGGGCGATGTCCTCGGCGCGTTCCTGAATCAGGTCGGCAATGCGGTGCAGGATGGCCTTGCGCGCCTCGCCATCCAGCGCGGCCCAGGCGGGAAAGGCGGCCTTGGCGGCCCGGGCGGCGGCGTCGATGTCGGCCGCGGTGCCCAGCGCCACGCAGGCGATCAGCGACTCGTCCACCGGCGAATGCGTCTCGAACCAGCCCGTCGCCGGGACGTCCTGCCCGCCGATCAGGTTCAGGATGCCCCCGTCGCGGAACCGCGCCAGCAGGCCGTCAAGTTTTGCAAGGTTGGTCGCAAGGTCGGTCATCCCGGCTCTCCCGGCAGGTAGCGGCGGATCGAGGAGGTTTTCGGAGACAGCGCGGGGTCGATGTCGCGCATCTCGAAGGACAGCATGAACGACGAGGTGGCGAGGACATCCGCGCAGAACGCCTCGGCGGCGGCGAAGATCTGGGCGGTGGCATGCGCCTTCGCCTCGGCCGTGCGGCCGCCGCGCAGGCGCAGCGAGATGTCGAGGAAGGCATGCTGCGGGTCGCCGTCGGCGATGACGACATGGGTGCAGGCCGTTGCGCGCACGCGGACGCCGGCAAGCGGCAGGATGCCCGTTTCCACCGCCGCATCGCGCAACACCCGGCAGAGCGTGGTAATGTCCAGCCGGGCTTCCAGGTTCGGCGAGTAGTCGATCTGAATGTGCGGCATGGCCTGTCACGCTCCCATTAATTGCTTTGTTAACTAATTACGGCGTTGCGTCAACGATTCCCTTGAGGCCGCCGCCAAGCCCGCCGATACTGGCGGCATGACCCGATCCTCCCTGCGCCAGACCCGCCGTTCCCTGCCCATCGCGCTGCTGCGCGCCCGCGAGACGGTCATGGGGCCGATCCGCGAGATGCTGGCGGAGTCGGGGGTGAACGAGCAGAAGTGGCGGGTGCTGCGGATGCTGGAGGAACAGGGGCCGCTGGAACTGACGGTGCTGGCGCACGAAGCCTGCCTTCTGTTGTCCAGCCTGACGCGGATGGTGCGGCCGATGGAGGAGGAGGGGCTGATTTCGCGCAGCACGCCAAAGAGCGACCGGCGCAAGGTGGTGGTGGCGATCACCGACAAGGGGCGGGGTCTGATCCGCGATCACATGGCGCACAGCAACGCAATTTTCGCCCGCATCGAGGCGGAGTTCGGGAAAGAGCGGCTGGAAACCCTGCTGGACCTGTTGGACGACCTGCGGGCGCTGGACCTGCGGGAGTAGCGCGGATTGAACCTGGCCTTGCGGTGTCCCACGGTGGGACACAGGCGCCGACACAATAGAATCAACAGGTTACAGGCGACCGTTCACGCATTGTTTACCTGTGTCCCGCGCGGGGCGGGCAGTATGCCGCCGGCGATCCACCCATCCACCACGGCCAGCGCGGCGTCATGGAAGGCCGGGTCGTTGATGTGGGCGCCAAGTTCCACCAGGTGCACGTTGGGCGGGCAGGTCTTGCGCACCTCGTCGCAGAAGGCGGCAAGGCCTTCGGCACTGCTCAGCGGCCCACCCGGGCGGTCCCATTCGTTGCAGCCCTGCGTGGGCAGGATCAGCACCGTGGGGCCGGCGGCCTGAGCGAGCTTGCCGGCAAAGGCCCGCGCCACCTCTCGCCGTTCGCCCGCATCCAGCAGGATCGAGGAAATCAGCCGGTTGTGCGCATGCGCCTCGTGCTGTGCGAACCGCGTCGGGCGGGGGTGCCAGCCGACGATGTCCAGAAGGTCATAGCACCCCGGCGCCACGATCTGCGGCACGCCCGCGCGGCCCGCGGCCGTCATCCTGTCGGGGCCCGCGCTGATGGCACTGCCGAACAGGTGGTTCGCCACCTCTTGCGGGGCGAAGTCCATCACGGCGGCGAAGGCGCCGTCGGCTGCCAGCGCCTCGAACGCGCGGCCGCCCATGCCGGTGGCGTGGAACACGGCGACCTCGAAGCCACGCTGTTCCAGTGCCGGCTTGAGGGTGACCATGTAGCGAAGCACCGTCTTGCCGAAGCTGGTCATGCCGATCATCGGGCGGTCGCGCTTCGGGGGTTCCACCGCCCGCGCGGCGCCCAGCACGGCGCCCGCGGCCTGTGACAGCGAGGCCTTGCAGACCGAGTTCAGGCCGTAAAGGCCGCCTGCCCACAGAATCATCTGGATATCCGGCGCCAGCCGTTCGGGCGGGATCATGGGCGAGAACGATACGGTGGAAACCACGTATTTCGGCACGCCCAGCGGCAGGGCGGCGCACAGGTCGAGCGCGAGGTCGGTGCCCATGCTGCCGCCCAGCACCAGCACCCCGTCGAAGCGGCCTTCGCGGTGCAGGCGGGCACACAGCGCCGCAGCACCCTGCGCCATGGCCTGCATGGCGTGGTTCTCATCCGGGCTGGCGATGATGGCGGAGATGGTGGTGCCTGCGGCGGCGGCTACATCATGCTTGGACCAGTCGGTGGGCTGTGACGGGTCGCCCAGCACCGAGACATCCATCGTCAGCGCCCGGCCGCCCTGCGCGCGGATGACACCGGCGATATAGGTCAGTTCATCGTCCTTCGTGTCGAAGGTGCCCACGACAAGGATGCGGTCGCCCATCCTATCCTCTCATGATGGTGCCCTTCGGGTCGTGGAAGGGCTGGAGTTGCAGGGTGGCGGGGTGGTCGTGCCCCGCGATGCGGACGGTGAAGCCGCCCTGCGCCAGCCACCCGGCGGTGACGCCGGGGGCGTGGTGCAGCGCGGCAAGGCCGATCATGGCCTGCAGGCGGTGGCCCCAGCCGCCCGAGGTGACGTGGCCGACGATGCGGCCAGCGTGCAGGACGGGTTCGTTGTGGATGAGGTAGGGCCCGTCTTCGGTGGCGCCATCGACGCGGATCGCGGCAAGGCGATGGGGCAGGGGCTGGCCTTTCTGCGCCAGCAGGCGGGCGGGCAGGGGCTTCGAGGCGTCCACGGCAAAGCCCAAGCCCGCCTCGTAGGGCGTGTCATCCTCGCCGATGTCGTGGCCGAAGTGGCGGAAGGACTTTTCCAGTCGGCAGGCGTTCAGGGCAAACATGCCGCCGTGCATGAGGCCATGGGGTTTCCCGGCGGCGAGCAGGGCTTCGTACACATGGGCCGTGAATTCGGTGGGGATGAGGAGTTCGTAGCCGAGTTCACCGAGGAAGCTGCGGCGGATGGCCCAGACACGGGCGAGGGCGAGGTCGATCTCGCGCGCGGCGCCGAAGGGGAAGGCTTCGTTCGACAGGTCGTCATCCGTCAGCGATTGCAGGATGGCGCGGGAGGCGGGGCCGTTCAGCGACAAAAGTGCGTGGGCCGAAGTGGCGTCGAAGGTTTCGGCGTGGTCATCCGGCAGGGTTGCGGCGCGGATCAGGGCGGCGTCGCGGATCTGGCTGGGGTGGCCGGTGACGACAAGGAAGGCGCCGGGCGACAGGCGGGTGACGGTGACGTCGGCCTCGATCCCGCCGTTCTCGTTCAGGAAGGGGGTGTAGGTCGAGGTGCCGGGCGCCACGTCCATCTGCGCCGCAGCGATGCGGTTCAGGACTGTTGCGGCGTCGCGGCCCTGCACGATGAGTTTGCCGTACATCGACAGGTCGATGAGCAGCGCGGCATCGCGGGCGGCGAGGCATTCGCGGCGGACGTGCGGGGACCACGCCTGACGGGCAAGGGAGGGTGCCACGTTCCAGCCCTGACCGGTGGGGTCGAAGAAGGCGGGGACTTCCCAGCCGATGCGTTCGCCCATCACCGCACCTGCGGCAAGAAGGTGGTCGTGCAGGGGCAGGCGGCGGATGTTGCGGGCAGAGGTGACCTGTCGCCCGGGCCATTGCAGGCCGTAGTGGAAGCCGATGGATTCGGCTGTGCGTTCGGCCAGGTAGCGGCGGTTGCGCTGGAACGGGTGGGCGCGAGACGCAAGCAGCGCGCCCATGCCGCGTGAAGGCGCGCCGTCTGTCAGCCATTCCGCCATGGTGAGGCCGACACCGCCCGAGTTGAGGATGCCGTTGGAGTTCATACCCGCGGCAATGAACAGCCCCGGCAGTTCCGGCGCGGGGCCGAGATAGGGGCGGCCGTCGGGGGTGAAGCTTTCGGGGCCGTTGAAGAAGGTCTGGATGCCCATGTCGGACAGGGCCGGAAAGCGGGCGAACAGGGCCGACAGGATGGGTTCGCAGTGGTCCATGTCGAAGGGCAGTTCGTCGAATTCGAAGGCGTCGGGGATGCCGTCGGTGCCCCAGGGTTTGCCCTGCGCCTCGAAGCCGCCAAGCAGGAGCTTTCCGGCGTCTTCCTTGGCGTAAAGCCGGTCCTCGGCCACCACCAGCCCCGGCAGGTCGCGGGGCAGGCCCGGGATGGGTTCGGTCACAAGGTAGATGTGTTCGGCGGCCTGCAGCGGGACAGTGACGCCATGGGCGGCGGCAAAGCGGGCGGTCCACATGCCGCCTGCAAGCAGGACCTTGCCGGTGGCGATGGTGCCGTGAGGGGTTTCCACGGCGCTGACACGGCCCTGATGGGTGACAATGCGGGTCGCGGGGGTGTTTTCGTGGATGTGCGCGCCGTGCTGGCGGGCGCCTTTGGCCAGTGCGGTGGTCACGTCCATCGGGTTCACCTGCCCGTTCGACGGCACGAGGAACCCTGCGAGGACGCCTTCGGTGGACACAAGCGGCCAGCGTTCGGCGATCTCCTCGGGGGTGATCAGGCGGGAGGGGATGCCGACGCGCCCGGCATGGTCGTGGCTGCGGCGCAGCTGTTCCAGGCGGATCAGGGAGAGGGCGAGGTTGAGGGTGCCGTTCTGCTTGTATCCGGTGGGCTGGCCGGTTTCGGATTCGAGTTCGGTGAACAGGCGGGCGGTGTATTTGGCGAGTTCCGTCTGCGCGCCGCTTTCGCGGAGTTGCCCGACGATGCCCGCGGCGTGCCATGTGGTGCCGCTGGCCAGCCGCTTGCGTTCCAGCAGCACCGCGGGGATTCCCCGCTTCGCCAGATGATACAGCGCCGAGACGCCGATGATGCCGCCGCCGATGATGACCACCGGCGCGGCATCGGGCAGGGTCACAGGGCGATCCATGCGGTTTTCAGGTCGGTGTATTTTTCCAGCGCGTGCAGCGACTTGTCGGCGCCGTTGCCGGACTGTCGGTGGCCGGTCAGCGGCACGGTGATGTCGGCGCCGCCATAGGTGTTCACATGCACCACGCCCGAGCGGATGCCGCGCACCATGCGGTGCGCACGCGACAGGTTGGCCGTCCAGACGCCCGCCGCAAGGCCGTAGTCGGTGCCGTTGGCCAGCCGCAGCGCCTCGGTTTCATCTGTGAAGGTGGTGACGGCCAGCACGGGGCCGAACACCTCTTCGCGGAACAGGCGGTGTGAGGGGGCGACGTTGGTGACGATGGCGGGGTCCATGTAGTAGCCGCCGGTTTCCTGCAGGATGCGTGCGCCACCCGTGACCAGTTCGCCGCCTTCCCGGGTGGCATCGGACACGAAGCGCAGGTTGCCTTCCAACTGCGTCAGCGAGTTCACCGCGCCCACTTGCGTTTTCAGCGACAGGGGATTGCCAACGGTCATCGCCTTGGTCGCTGCGGCGAGTTCGGCCACTAAGGCGTCGTGGACCGACTGTTCCACCAGCAGGCGCGACCCTGCCACGCAGACCTGCCCGGCATTGCGGAAGATCGCCATGGCGGCGGCCTTGGCGGCGGCCTTCAGGTCGGGGGCGTCGGCGAAGACGATGTTGGGGGATTTGCCGCCAAGTTCGAGATAGCAGCGTTTGAGGTTCGACTGGGAGGAATACTCCAGCAGCCGCCGCCCGGTTCGGCCCGAGCCGGTGAAGACCAGCACATCGACGTCATGCGACAGCGCCAGCGCCTGCCCGGCGATGTGGCCGTGGCCGGTGACCACGTTGAACACCCCCGGCGGCACGCCCGCCTGCAACGCCAGGTCCGCCATGCGCAGAAGCGTCAGCGAGGCGGTCTCGGCCGGTTTCAGCACCACGGAATTGCCCATGGCCAAAGCCGGGGCCACCTTCCAGGCGCCGATCATCAGCGGAAAGTTCCACGGCACGATGGCGCCCACGACCCCCACAGGTTCGCGGTGGATCATGGCAAGAACGTTGTGCGCCGTGGGGGCAATCTCGCCGTACTGCTTGTCGATGGCCTCGGCATAGTAGCGGAAGGTGACCGCTGCGCTGCCCGGTTCGGCCTTCAGCGCCATGCCGATTTCGGTACCGTTGTCGCGCACGCCAAGGACGGCCAGTTCCAGCGCGTGCCTGTCCAGCAGGTCGGCCAGCCGCAGCAGCACCGCCTTGCGTTCGGCGGGCGACCGGCGCGACCAGCGGCCGTCCTCGAAGGCCGCGCGGGCGGATGCCGTCGCGCGCGCCACGTCATCCGCGGTGGCGCCGGCGAGCGTGGTCAGGTGCGACCCGTCCACCGGCGAAAGCACGGGCAGCGGGTCGCCGCCGCCGTCCGTCCATTCGCCGCCGATCAGCAGGCGGGCGGTGGGCACCGGGGCGGCGGCAAGGGTGTCGATGGCGGTTTGGTCAGGTGTCATTGATCTGCCAGTCTGCACGGGGTTTGCGGGCCTTCAGCGCGCCGCGGATGGTGAAGAAGATCAGGGCCGCCATGGCGGCCACCATGATGGCCGAGATGGGGCGCGAGACGAAGATGGTGAGGTCGCCGTTTGCGCCGCCCACCGCCTGCCGGAAGCGGTTTTCCAGGATCGGGCCCATCACCACGCCCAGAAGGATGGGCGTCAGCGGCCAGCGGTGCGACCGCAGGATGTAGCCCAGCACGGCAAAGAACATGGCGATGCCCACGTCCGAGAAGTTGTAGCCCGAGGCATAGGTGCCGATCAGCGACAGGGTCAGGATGGTGACGCCGAGGAAGCGTTTGTTGATCAGCGCGGCGCGGGCGATGGTGTTGGTGGCGACCAGCAGGAACAGGATGATGACCACGTTCATGAACAGAAGCGTCCAGTACAGGCCCGCCACGAATTCGGGGCGGTTCAGGAACAGGTCGGGGCCGGGGATCACGTTGTGCACCAGGAACACCGCCAGCATCATCGCCGTCAGCTCCTCTCCGGGGATGCCCAGCGCCAGCATGGGGATCAGGGCGGCGGGGGGGACGGCGTTGTTGGTGGCCTCGGACACGATGATGCCCTCGGGCGCGCCCTTGCCGAACAGGTGGCCTTCGGGGCTGAAGCGTTTGGCCACGGTATAGCTGACCTGCTGGGCCAGGAATTCGCCCACCCCCGGCATGATGCCGCACAGGATGCCGAACAGGGATGATCCGTAAAGCGAGCGCTTGTAGCGGAACACCTCCATGAACCCCTGAAAGAAATGGCCCTTCAGTTCCACCGTGGGACGGGTGGTGGTGGTGCTGGTGAGCTGCACCAGTGCCTCGGACATGGCGAAGAGGCCGATCACCATGGGCACCAGCGGGATGCCCTGGATCAGCCAGCTTTGGCCAAAGCTGTAACGCTGGGTGGAATAGGCGGTCTCGATGCCCACGGTGGCCAGGAACAAGCCGAAGGCCAGCGCGGCGGTGGCTTCCACCCGGCGGCCGGTGTGGCCGACGATCACCAGCACCAGCGCGGCCATGGCCAGCATGGCGAATTCGGGCGAGCCGAAGTTCTTGGCCACCTCGGCCAGCGGGCGGGTGAGCAGCATAAGCGCCAGCACGGCCAGCACGCCGCCGACGAAAGAGCTGGAATAGGCAAGGCTCATCGCCCTGCGGGCCTCGCCCCGGTCGACGAAGGGCTTGGCTTCCAGCGCGGTCAGCACGGCCACCGGACTGCCGGGCGTGTTGATCATCACCGCCGGAATGGCGCTGCCGTAGGCGGCGCCGCAGTAGACGCCCAGAAGCAGCGTCATGCCGTTCAGCGGGTCCATCGAGAAGGTGGTGGGCAGCAGGATGGAAATCGTCACCGCCGCGCCTGCGCCGGGGATCGCCCCCACCACGACGCCCAGGATGGCGCCGATCACCATGGTGGCGAACACCGCGGGGTCGGTCAGTTGCATCAGGCCGGTCAGCAGGAAATCCATCGGGCGGTCCCTTCAGAACCAGCGCAGCAGCGTCATGCGGACGCTGTCGGGGAACATGTCGTAGAATTCCGGCGCGGGCATCCAGACGCCAAGGCCCGCGCGGAACACGCCGATCATGAACAGCGACAGGCCAAGGCCCGCCAGCAGCCATTTCGGCGCCGTGAGGCCCACCCGCACCAGCAGGAACATCACGAAGGCCAGCGTCGAGGGGAAGTAGCCGATGTGCTGGATCAGCCAGATGTAGGCGGCGTAGTAGGCCAGAAACTCGAACGGGCGCAGCCAGCGCAGCATCTGCACCCGCGCCTCCGCCCGTTCCGCGGGAGAGGCAGGGCGCGCGCGCAGGTCGGCCACGTCGCGCCAGACGGTGATGACGTTGGCGAGCGCCAGAAGGCCCAGCGCCACGCCGGGAAAGAAGGCCGGGCGCGTCCACCAGCCGCCTGCGGCCTGCCCGTGCCGCGTGGCCACCCCGATCAGCGCCAGCAACCCCAGCGAGACGGCGGCGAAGATCAGCGCGAGGGCAAGGCTTTCCAGCCGGTTGGCCGGTTCTTCCGGTTCGGACATGGGCGGGGTTCCGGCAAAGGGAAAGGGGCGCGGCAGGGTGTGCCGCGCGCCCGGTGGGCCACTTACTCGGTGATGCCCAGCTTTTCGCGCAGGGCGGCCAGGTCCACCATGTCCTTGGCAACCTGTTCGGTGGCCGCGGCCTGGTCCATCCAGTAGACCAGCGCGCCGGTCGTCTTGGCGATTTCCTGCGCGGCGGCGCCTTCGACCACGGTCTTGGCGACAGCGGCGATCTTGTCCTTCACCTCTTGCGGGGTGCCCTTGGGCACGAAGAGGCCGTTCCACAACGACGCGCCCAGAAGCGCGGGCACCTGTTCGCCCAGCGTGGGCACATCGGGGGTAATCGCGGTGCGGTCGCCGGTGATGGTGGCCAGGATCTTGATCTCGCCCAGGCAGGGCAGGACCAGCTGCGCGGTGGTGTTGATCACGTCGGCGTCGCCGTTGGCCAGCGTGCTGCAGTCCAGCGCGTCAAAGGCCGCCTCGGCGCCGAAGGTGCCGCCCAGTTCCTGCAGGGCGAAGACCGACATCATGGTGGGTTCGATGCCATAGCCGAAGTGGCCAAGGCGCACGGTGTTCGACTTCGAGTACTCTGCCAGTTCCGCCATGTTGGAATAGGGCGCGTCACCCTTGGCCGCGATCAGGAAGGGATAGGTCAGGAAGATGCCCACCGGTTCCAGCGCGTCGGGCCCGAACTGGGCGTCGGCGCCCATGGTCTTGACCGTGGGAATGCCCACCGTCAGCGAGCCGACCGTGTAGCCATCGGGTGCCGCAGTGGCGACCTCAAGCCCGCCCACCACGCCGCCGCCGCCGGGCTTGTTCACCACGGCCGCCGGGGCGCCGTACTGCGTCTGGAACTCTTCGGCGATCATCCGCGTCAGCACATCTTCCAGGTCGCCGGGCGGCCAGGGGATGATGAAGGACACGGGCTTTTCGGGGTATTCGGCCAGCGCGGCGCCGGTCAGCGCGGAGAGGGCAAGGGCGGCGGCGCTGCCCAGAAGGGCCAGTTTCTTCATGCTTGGACTCCCTGTGTGATCGGTTCATTATTTGAACCGGCGGTTTAAAAACAGATTGACAGGCACGGGGCGGCTCTGTCAACAAGATTCCATGACGTTGCGGCAGCCATCTCAGCCGCGTCACGGCCCGTCATCGGACAGGACATGGGAACGGTAGGAAAAGCGCTTGATCTGCTTGACCTTTTCACCCGCCAGCGGGCGCAGGCGGGGCTTTCCGACATTGCCCGGCTGGCCGGCCTCAACAAGGCCACCTGCCACCGCCTGCTGACCGAGATGGAGAGCCGCGGGCTGGTGGAACAGGTTGGCCCGTCGCGCGAATACCGGCTGGGGCCTGCGGTGCTGCGGCTGGCCGCCTTGCGCGAATCGGCGGTGCCGACACGCGACGCCGCGATGCCCGTGCTGCGCGCGCTGGCCGACGCGACCGGAGAGACCGCGCACCTGTCCCTGCGCGAGGGCAACAAGCTGGTGACGATCGGGTTTGCCTATTCCAACATCCACGGCACCCGCGTGGCGATGGAGGATGCCGATATCCTGCCCTGGCACGCCACGTCGTCCGGGCATGCCGTGCTGGCCTTTCTGGACGAGGCCGACCGCGCGGCCCTGCTGGCCCGGCCGCTGGACGCCCGCACGCCCGACACGCCCACCGACCCTGCCACGCTGCAGGCGGCCATTGCCACTGCCCGCGCCCGCGGCGGGGCCGAGACGAAGGGCACCTTCGAGACCGACGTGCAGAGCTTTGCCGTGCCGCTGTTCGGGCCGGACGAGCGGGTGACAGGGGCGCTGGGGATCGTGGCGCCGGTTATCCGCATGACGCCCGCGCTGCGCGCCACCATCATCCGTGAAACCACCCGCGCCGCGGCCGAGATCGTGGACCTTTGGGGCGGCACCGTGCCGCCCGGGGTTGCTCGGGCGTGGCAGACCGCAACCTGAAAGGAAGAAGGCGATGAAGGACGAGAATTTCCTGAAGGCCAACAACGCCCGCAGCCTGTGGCACCCGATGACGGCGCCGTCCGACAGCCTGAAGAACGCCCCCACCATCCTGACCGCCGCCCACGGGGTGCGCATCCGCGATATCGACGGGCACGAGGTGGTGGATGCCGTCGGGGGGTTGTGGAACGTGAACCTGGGCTATTCCTGCCAGCCGGTGAAGGATGCCATCGCGGCGCAGCTGGACACGCTGCCCTACTATTCGATCTTCCGCGGCACCTCGAACGACAAGGTCATCGAGCTGGCCGAAGAGTTGCGGACGTTCTTCGAACCCGACGGGCTGACGCGGGCCTTCTTCACTTCGGGCGGCGGCGATTCTGTGGAAACCGCGCTGCGGCTGGCGCGGCAATACCACAAGATCCGTGGCGAGGCCGGGCGGATCAAGTTCCTGTCGCTGAAGAAGGGCTATCACGGCACCCATTTCGGCGGGGCATCGGTGAACGGCAACGCGAACTTCCGCACCGCCTATGAGCCTTTGCTGCCCGGCTGCCACCACATTCCGGCCCCCTACACCTATCGCAACCCGTTCAACGAGGAGGATCCGGCACGGCTGGCGCAGCTGTGCCTGAACGCGCTGGAGGACGAGATCGCCTTCCAGGGCGCGGGCACCATCGCCGCCTTCATCATGGAACCTGTGCTGGGTGCCGGGGGCGTGATCCCGCCTCATCCGAGCTTCATGCCGGGGGTCGAGGCGATCTGCCGCAAGCATGGCATCCTCTTGATCGCCGACGAGGTGATTACCGCCTTCGGCCGCACCGGGGCGTGGACGGGCAGCCGGTTGTGGGGGGTGAAGCCCGATTTCGCCTGCACGGCCAAGGCCATCACCAACGGCTATTTTCCCTTCGGCGCGGTGATGATCGCCGAGGGCGTGGCGCAGGTGTTTGAATCCGATGACACCGGCAAGGCTGCCATCGGCCACGGCTATACCTATTCCGGCCACCCGGTGGGGGCGGCGGCGGCGCTGGCCTGCCTGGCCGAGACGCAGCGGCTGAACGTGCCGGTGAACGCGGCGGCACGCGGGGCGCAGCTGTGGGACGGTGTGAAGGCGCTGAAGGCGAAGTATCCGGCAATCGGCGACGTGCGCGGGGGACATGGCCTGATGCTGGCGCTGGAGCTGGTGTCGGACCGCGCGACGAAGGCCGCGCCGCCCAAGGCGCTGCCGGGGCAGGTTCAGGCGGCGGCCTACAAGGCAGGGGCGATGATCCGCGTCAGTGGGCCCAACATTATACTGTCGCCGCCACTTGTGCTGAGCGAGGCCGACGCGGGGGTGATCCTGTCGGCGCTGGAGACTGGGTTCGCGGCACTGTGACGCATTCGCGTAGAACCTGAAAAGAGGGGCGCAGGTGACTGATTTTGTATCTCTTCTGGGGGTGAAGGGCGGCCCCGCGATCCGTACCGGAAGCCCCATGCCGACCTCTTCGCTGCTGTGCCTTGGCGGGCAGCAGGTGGTGGTGGATGCGGGGCTGGGGGTGACGCGGGGCCTGTGCGACCAGGGGTTTGCGCTGAAGGACCTGTCGCTGGTGTTCGTGACCCACATGCATTCCGACCATTTCATTGAACTGGGGCCGATGTTGCACACGGCGTGGTGTGCCGGGCTGAAGACCAGGGTCACGGTCTGGGGGCCATCGGGGCTGGGGGCCTACTGGCGTGGGTTCGTGGCGTCGATGGCCGAGGATATCGACACCCGGATTGACGACGAGGGACGGCCGGACCTGCGGGGGCTGGTGGACCTGCGGGTGGTCCGCCCCGGCGAGACGATTGTGGAAGGCGGCATCACGGTGCAGGCGATGGCGGCGATCCACCCGCCGCTGACCGAGGCGTGGTCGCTGTCGTTCCGCGGCAACGGGCGGCATGTGGTGTTTTCGGGCGACACCGCCCCCAACCCCCTGCTGGCCGGGTTTGCCCAAGGGGCGGACCTGCTGATCCACGAGGCGATGCTGGCCGAGGGGCTGGAGGCGTTGCTGAAGCGGATCGGCAACGGGGATGACCGGCTGATGCAGCACTGGCTGCGGGCGCATACGCTGGCGTCGGATGTGGCGCGGGTGGCGGCCGAGGCGGGGGTTGCGGCCCTGGCCCTGCATCACCTGATCCCGTCAGACGATCCGGCCTTCGGGCCGGCGGATTGGCAGCGCGCGGTGGCACCGCATTTTGCGGGCGTTCTGCATGTGGGCCACGACGGGTTGCGCATCGACCTGTAGCGGGCGCTGTGGCAGGATCGCGGGATGACCACCACCGGACCCACCTTGGTGCAGGAACTGTTGCAGCGGATCGACCTGGGGCTTCTGAACCCGGGCGATGTGCTGGACGAATCCGAGCTTGTACTGAGCTTCGGCGTGTCGCGCACGCCGGTGCGCGAGGCGATCCTGTACCTGGAGGCGCTGGGGCTGGTACGGCGGCTGCCGCGCAAGGGGGCCACGGTGTTTCAGCCCAACCTTCAGGAATTCCTGGCGATTCTGGAGGTTCACGCGAAACTGGAAGGGCAGGCGGCGGGGCTGGCGGCGCGGCGGCTTTCGAAATCGGGGGCGGCAGAGCTGGAGGCGGCGGTGGTGGCCTGCGAGGCGCATGCGGCCAAGCGGGGGGATGCGGACCCGGACGGGTACTATCAGTTGAACCTGCGGTTCCATGCCTGCGTCGCCACCGCTTCGGGCAATGCAGTGCTGCTGGACGCGCTGAAGACCAACGCGCGGAAACTGCTGGCCTACTACCGTGCACGCTACCGGTTTTCCGGTGCCATCGCGGCCTCTGCCGCCGAACACCGGGCGATTGCGCGGCGGATCACCGACAGGGACTCCGGCGGCGCCGAGGCCGCGATGCAGCGGCATGTGCAGTTCGACCAGGTGACGGCGATGGATCTGCTGGCGGCGCTGGGGTGAGGGGTGGCAGGGTGAACCCCGACCTACGATTCGAAGAACCGGGCGATCAGGGCGGCGATGCGGGGGCCTTCGGTGGGGTGGGCGAGCGAGGCGCGGGCGGCGTCGGCCACCGGGGCGGGCAGGTCGGGCGAGAGGTGGTTGACCAGCGCGGCGATGAAGCCCTGTGTCATCTCGGGGTGGTGTTGTGTGCAGAAGATGCGGGTGCCGAGGCGGTAGGCGGCCACTGGGCAGCCGGGGGAGTGGCCCATGGTGGTGGCGCCGGGGGGCAGGGCCAGCACCTGTTCGTTGTGCGCGGCGGCGATGCGCAGGGTTTGCGGGCCGTCCGTCCACGGCGCAGGTTCGGTCAGCGCCATGTCCACGGTGCCCAGCACCCAGCCGCCGGGATTGTCGCCCACGCGGCCGCCCAGCGCTTGCGCGATGGCCTGGTGGCCGAAGCAGACCCCGGCCATGGGCACGGTTCCGGCGGCGGCGCGGATCAGGTGCATCAGCCGGGCGATCCATGGCGCATGGTCGTGCACCGAGGCCGGGCTGCCGCCGATCAGGACGCCGTCGAAGGCCGCGGGGTTTTCGGGAAAGTCGCCGCGGACAAGGTCAAAGGCCGTGACCTGCCAGTCGGGGCGGGCGGCAAGGATCATGCGGCGGAACTTGTCGGCATCGCGCGGGTGGCGGGCGGCGAAGGCGCTGTCGTCGGTGTTCGTCACCAGAACCGCGATGTGCATGGAGATTCTCGTTGCATACTTATGGTGTCTATAGATATACAACAAGGCAAGTATCGGCAAGGGGAGGGATGCATGACAGTCTGGGTGCCCACCGACAACGGCCATGCCGACCTGACCAGCCACGACACGTTCCTGAACGGCCCGCCGCACAACACCTTTGCCCGGCTGCGGCGCGACGACCCGATGCACTGGACAGAGTGGTCGCAGGGCCAGCCGTTCTGGAGCGTGACGCGGCATGCCGACATTCTGGCGCTGAACATCCAGACCGATCTGCTGTCCTCGGCCCGGGGCATCCGGATGGAGGACCAGACCTACGAGGAATACCTTGCCCGCCGGACCTTTCAGGAAACCGACGCGCCCGAGCACATGCAGGTGCGGGTGAAGGTTGCCAAGGCCTTTTCGCGCAACGTGGTGGCGGGGTTCGAGCAGGCGATCCGCGACCTGTGCGTGGAGATTCTGGACAAGGCGGTGGAGCAGGGCGAGTTCGACGCCACGAAGGACATCGCGCGGCAGTTGCCGATGCGGATGCTGGGGCGGATCCTTGGCCTGCCGGATGCCGATCTGCCCTGGCTGGTGGAGAAGGGCGATGCGCTGATCGCCAACACAGACCCGGATTTCACCACGCATGTGCTGGACCGCATGACAACGGACGAGTTCCGCATGATGCCGTTCAACTCGCCCGCGGGGGCGGAGTTGTATGCCTATGCCAAGGAGTTGATCGAACGGCGCGAGGCAACGGGGGACACCAGCGGCATCCTGCCGCTGATCCTGGCGCCGGGGCCGGATGGCGAGGTGATGCCGGAACGCGAGTTCCGCAACTTCTTCTGCCTGATGGTGGCGGCAGGCAATGACACCACGCGCTATTCGATTGCGGCGGGGATACAGGCGTTGTGCCACCAGCCCGAGCTCTTGGCGCAGATGCAGTCGGGCGCAGTGGACGAGACAATGGCGGACGAGATCATCCGCTGGGCGACGCCTGCGCTGTACTTCCGGCGCACGGCGACCCGGGATTTCGAGATGCACGGGAAGCAGGTGAAGGCGGGGGACAAGGTGCTGTACTGGTTTGCCAGCGGAAACCGGGATGACGCGGCCTTTGCTGACCCGTTCCGCGTGGACCTTGCGCGCACGCCGAACCGGCATCTGGCCTTTGGGCAGGGCGGCCCGCATGTCTGTCTGGGCATGTGGCTGGCACGGCTGGAGGTGAAGGTGCTGTTCCAGGAGCTTGCGAAACGCATCCGTTCCATCGAACCTGCGGGGGAACAGAAGTTCCTGCGATCCAACTTTGTGGGGGGCATCAAGTCGTTGCCCGTCCGCGTGACGCTGCAATAGGGGCCGACCATGACCGAACGCCTGCGCGCGATGTTCTGCGACCATCTGAGCCTGATGCGGGGCAAGTACCTGCCTGCGGCCAAGATGGGCAGCGACGAAAGCCGCTTTGCCCAGCCCACCTTCAGCGTGCACTACGACAAGGACCTGATGATCGAGGCGCCGGGGACGAAGTGCCTGGAGGGGATTCCCGACATGGTGCTGCGCTGGGACGGGGCCGAGGTGCGGCCGGGGTGGGAGCCTGCAACCAAGGTGGTGACGGGCGACCTGTATCAGGCCGACGGGACGCCGCTGCCGATGTGCCCGCGCGGGGCGCTGAAGCGCGCCTGCGCGGCCTGGGGCGCGCGGGGTCTGGCGCCCAAGGTGGGGATCGAGCTGGAGGCCTATGCCTTCATCCGCGACGAGGATGGCAGGCTGGTGCCGTATGATTCGCCCGGGGGGATCGTGTACGGGACGGGGAATTTCACCGACCCGCGGCGGTTTACCGATGCGATCTGGAACCGGGCCGAGGAGATTGGCCTGCCCCTGGACCTGATTACCGCCGAGTATGACAGCCCGCAGTTCGAGTTCACCATCGCCGCGGATGAGGCGGTGCGGCATGTGGATACGGTGGTGCTGTTCCGCCAGATGGCGCGCGAGATTGCCTGGGACCACGGGGTGCTTCTGACGTTCCTGCCGAAGCCCATTGTGGGCAAGGGTGGGTCGGGGTTGCATGTGAACCTTTCGTTCACCGATGCAGGGGGCAGGAATGCGATTGCCAATGGCGACCGGGGCGATCCGGGAAACCTGAACGATCTGGCGCGGGGGTGCATTGCGGGGTGGATGCGTCACCACAAGGGGATGGCGGGGCTGGTGGCGCCCAATGCGATGTCTTTTGCGCGGCTGCAGCCCGCGTCGTTGTCGGGCTACTGGTGCAACTGGGGCGGCGACAACCGCAACGTGACGGTGCGCGTCAGCGCCGAGGGTGGCAAGAAGGCACGGCTGGAGCACCGGATGCCCGACGCGGCGGGCAACCCCTATACCATCGTGGCCGCAGTGCTGCAGGCGGCGCTGCTGGGGGTGGAGCACGGCTATGACCTGCCGCCGATGGAGACGGGCGACGGCTTCACCTCGAACGATGCGCCCTATGGCGTGGCCGGGTCGCTGGCCGGGGCGCTGGATGACCTGCAGGCGGATACGGCGCTGAGTGCTGCGGTGGGGCACGGGCTGGTGGACAACCACCTGTACATGAAGCGGGCCGAAGTGGAGAAGACGGCGGCTCTGCAGGGCGACGCGTTGCGCGACTGGTACATCTGGTATCTGTGAGGGACCGATGAAGGCGACGTGGATACAGGCGGACGGGCGGACGGTTTCGCTTGACGTGCGCGAAGGCGACACGCTGATGCAGGCGGCGGTGGCCGCGGGCGTGGCGGGGGTGATCGGTGAGTGCGGGGGCGGGATGGCCTGCGCGACCTGTCACGTGGTGGTGGACCCGGCGTGGTTTGCCGCCACCGGCGGGCCGGGGGCATTCGAGGCCGACATGCTGGACATCACCGACGCCCCGCGCGAGGCAACGAGCCGGTTGTCGTGCCAGTTGACGATGGGCGCCGCACTTGACGGGATTGTGCTGCGGGTGCCGGGGGGCTGAGCCGAAAGCAGAAGGGGCGCCGCGCGGCGCCCCTGTGGTGCGGTCCAGCAATGGCGTGGGGTCAGCCCCGCGCGCGGCGGCCGCCGCGGCGGCCCGAGGTGGCGGCAGTGGCTGCAGCCGAGGCTTCGGAGAAGGTGGCACCCGCCTCGACCGCTTCCAGAACCTTCGAGAAACGGATCCATTCGCCGCCGTTGGCGTCGTGGTTCATCAGGAAGTTGGCGGCGCGGATCGCCTCCATCTCCTGCTGGCGCACGGGGTTCATGATGGCGGACGTCATGCCCGCGCAGATGGCCATGGGCAGGAAGGCGCCGTTGATGCCGTGGCGGTGCGGCAGGCCGAACGAGATGTTCGAGGCGCCGCAGGTGGTGTTCACGCCCAGTTCGTCGCGCAACCGGCGGACAAGGGCGAACACCTGCTGCCCCGCGGTGCCCATGGCGCCGATGGGCATCACCAGCGGGTCGACCACGATGTCGTGCGCCGGAATGCCGTGGTCGGCGGCGCGTTCGACGATCTTTTTCGCCACCGCGAACCGCACGTCAGGGTCGGGCGAGATGCCGGTATCGTCGTTCGAAATCGCCACGACCGGCACGTTGTACTTCTTCACCAGCGGCAGCACGCGTTCCAGCCGCTCTTCCTCGCCCGTCACCGAGTTTAAGAGCGGGCGGCCTTCGCAGGCCATCAGGCCTGCCTCCAGCGCGTCGGGCACCGAGCTGTCGATGCACAGCGGCACGTCGACGGTCTGCTGCACGATCTCGATCAGCGCCTTCATCAGCGGCGGTTCGACGAAGTTGTTGTCGGCATAGCGCGGGTCGGTGGCCATCATGTTGGTGAAGACGGCGCCCGAGTTCACGTCCAGCACCGTGGCACCGCAGGCCACCTGTTCCAGCGCGTCGCGGATGACGGTGTCGAAGTTGCCCGCCTCCAGTTCCGCGGCCAGCTTCTTGCGGCCGGTGGGGTTGATGCGCTCGCCGATCACGCAGAACGGCTCGTCAAAGCCGATGATGACGGTTTTTGTCTTGGATTCCAGAACGGTGCGGGTCATTCTTCAGGTACTTTCTCAAGCAGCGGGGGCGGCGGAGGCGCCGCCGTTCTGGATGGCCCAGTCGGCGTTGGTCTTGATGCCGCCCAGCGGGAAGAAGTGGACGGATTCGATGCCGAAGTCCGGTTTGGCGGCCTTGTGGGCGGCCAGCGCCTGCACGAATTCGGTCGGCTCGTAGGGCAGCAAGAGCTTGGTCACGTCCATGGCCCGCTTCTGCAGCACGCGCAAGGACGGGCCCACGCCGCAGGCGATGGCGAACTTGATCAGCGTCTGCAGTTTCGCAGGCCCCGCCACGCCGATATGCACCGGCAGCTTGATCCCTTCGGCGGCCAGGCGGTTCACCCAGTCGATCACCGGGCCGGACTCGAAGCAGAACTGCGTGGAAATGGCCATCTGCGCATCGCTGCGTTCGCTGAACGCCTGCTTCCACTTCAGCGCCTGCATCACGATGCGGTCGCCACCATCCTTGTCGATGTCCTTGTTGCCTTCCGGGTGGCCCGCGACGTGCAACCGCGTGAACCCGTCGAACAGGCCGGTTTCGATCAGCTGCATGGACGAATCGAAGTCGCCCGCCGGCGTGTTCACGCCACCGCCCAGAAGCAGGGCCTGCTTCACATCGGCCTCGCCCTTGTAGCGGGCGATCCAGTCGGCCAGCGTGGCACGGCTGTCGATGATGCGGGCGGGAAAGTGCGGCATCGGCTCATAGCCTTCGCGGCGCAGGCGCGCGGCGGTGGCCACCATGTCGGCGATGGGCGTGCCTTCGATATGGGCGATGTAGACGCGGGTGCCCGCGGGCAAGAGCTTGCGGAAGTCCTCGACCTTTTCGGCGGTGCGCGGCATCACCTCGATGGAGTAGCCCTTGAGGAATGCCTCCAGCGGGGCGGCAACGGGGTCGGTCTTCGGGGCCTCGCGGCGAAAGGCGAACAGCGCCATGATCTTGTCCTTCATGCTCAAGGCCGCTTGGCCCAACCGTCGTTGTCGATCAGCGCCTTGAGCGCCGCGGTGTCGTGTTCGGCCTCAAGCCGCGCCGCCTCGGACCTGGCCACCTCGTCGGGGTCGCCCTCGACCTCGTAGGCGGGGGCCTTGCGCCATTCGGCCAGATAGGAATCGGTATCGCGCGCGCCGATCTTCATGGCGCAGCGGTCGATGGCCTGCTCGAACCGTTCGGGCAGCTGCACCTTGGACCCGCGCCGCCCCTTGCCCACGATGACCTGGGCCGGGATGTCGCGCCAATAGACGATGGTGACGTCGGGCACCGATTCCTCCTGTATCTTGCGCGCTGTTCTAGGCGCACGTTCGCGACGCGCATGGTCGGTTTCCGACCTGCCCACGGTCGCGTGCGACGGTGGGCAAGATGTCGCGCGGGCGTGGCGCCAAGGTTGCGGGGGCTCCGTGGACCGAAGCCGCCGGATTGCGGCAATTGTGCTGTCCGTGGTCTGCGCGTGCAGGCATCCGCTACGGCCGCTTCACGTCGTAACCACGATCTTTCCGCCTGCCGCGTTCGATTCCATGGTGCGGTGCGCCTCGACGATGTCGTCGATCCCGAAAGTCCTGCCGATGGGAGGCGCAAAGCTGCCTGATTCCACGGCATCCACAACCTGCTGCAGTGGTGTCGAAAGGAAGTCCTCGGTGCCGCCGGAATAAGTGGTCAGGTTCACGGCGGACGGAATGGCGTCCATCGGGCTGAAACGGTCAAACTCCCACGCATTGCCGACCATTCCGGTCATGCAGACCGAGCCACCCGCGGCGGCGCACAAAAGGCTGTCGCGCAGGGTCGTTGTCCCCACAAGTTCCAAGACGCGGTGAACGCCGTCGGGGTGCGCCTTGCGGACGGCCGGGGCAATCTCGCCGGTGTCGATGATCACGTCGTCCGCGCCGTTCTTCAACAGCATGTCCCGCCGGTCGTCGCGCCGCGAGGTTGCCAGCACATGCAGTCCGGCCTGCTTTGCAAGAATCGCGGCCGTCAGGCCCACCGATGTTGTCCCGCCACGGATCAGCAGCGTTTCGCCCTTCTTCGCCGCCAAAGCCGTGTTCAGCGAACCCCAGGCGGTCTGAACCATCTCGGGCAATGCCCCCAAGACGTTCCAGGGCAGACGGGACCGCAGTTTCTGCACCTGGCCTGCGGGCACCAGCGTGAATTCCGCGTATCCCCCGTCAAACTGCCGGCCCATGCCGCCCATCGCGGTGGCCACCGTGTCGCCCGGTGCAAATCCGCCATCCGGTGCTGCCACAACCTCGCCCACGGCTTCGATCCCCAGAACACGCGGGAAAGCGACGTTCGGGGAATGCCCCTGGCGGGTGAAAAGTTCGGATCGGTTCAGTCCAAAGGCGCGCACCCGGATCAGAACCCATCCGGGTTTCGGTTCGGGGACCGGCACACTCTCAAGCTGCAGAACCTCGGGTCCGCCCGCGACGCGTATGACGACTGCCTTCATGTGGCTCACCCGGTCACTCCGGCAAAGACCTGCACCCTAGCCGTGGCACCGCCGGATGTCACCACGCACCAGCGTCGGGTGGGGCCCAAGCCGACACGGACTGGCGGACAGCATCCATCCGGCGGGGCTGCACGGCTGGTGGCCGACCCCGCCCGCCTGGAACGTCCACCTCAGCGCTTGCCGAACAAGGTGCCCAGCACGCCGCGCACGATGGCCTGGCCTGACCTTGTGCCCAGTTGCCGGGCAAAGGACTTGACGAAGGCCTCGCCCACCGAATCGGACCGGCTGCTGCGGCTGGCGGGTTTGGCGGGCTTCTCAGTGCGGTCGGCACGCGGGTCATAACGACGGGCGCGGCCGAATTCGCGTTCCTCCTGCTCTTCGCGGGCCTCTTCCGCCTCGGCCTTTGCCGCTTCTTGCGCGGCCTGCGCGGCGCGGGCCTTCAAGCGTTCGAAGGCGCTGTCGCGGTCGACCAGCGTGTCGTACTTGCCGTGCAGCCCCGACGCCGCGATGACCTGCGCGCGAACACCGGGGTCGATCGGCCCCACGCGGCTGGACGGCGGCCGCACCAGCGTGCGTTCGGCCACGCCGGGCACGCCCTTGGCTTCCAGGAACGAGGTTACCGCCTCGCCCGTGCCCACCTCGCGAATCGCGGTAGCGGTGTCGAAGCGGGGGTTGGCGCGATAGGTCTGCGCGGCTTTTTCCAGATCCTTCTGGTCCTTGGGGGTGAAGGCCCGCAGCGCGTGCTGCACGCGGTTGCCCAGTTGTGCCAGGATGTCGTCGGGCACGTCGGCCGGGCGCTGGGTGATGAAATACACCCCCACGCCCTTGGACCGGATCAAGCGCGCCACCTGTTCCACCTTGTCCACCAGTGCCTTGGGGGCGTCGTTGAACAACAGGTGCGCCTCGTCGAAGAAGAACACCAGCTTCGGCTTGTCCGGGTCGCCCACCTCGGGCAGCGCCTCGAACAGTTCCGACAGGAGCCACAGAAGGAACGTGGCATAGAGGCGGGGGGACTGCATCAGCTTGTCGGCGGCCAGGATGTTGACCATGCCGCGCCCATCAGGTGCGTGGCGCATCAGGTCGGCCAGGTCGAGCGCGGGTTCGCCGAACAGCGCGGTGCCGCCCTGATTGTCCAGCACCAGAAGCCGGCGCTGGATGGCGCCGACCGAAGTGGTGGAGACAAGGCCATACCGCGCCGAGATCGCCTGCGCATTCTCGGCGATGAAGGTCAGCATCGCCTGCAGGTCCTTCAGGTCGAGAAGCGGCAGTGCCTCGTCATCGGCCAGCGCGAAGGCCACGTTCAGGACACCCTCTTGCGGTTCGGTCAGTTCCAGCAGGCGCGACAGCAGCAGGGGCCCCATCTCGGAAACAGTCGTGCGCACCGGGTGGCCCTGTTCGCCGAACAGATCCCAGAACGTCACCGGAAAGGCCTGGTACTGCAGGTCCAGCCCGATGGTTGCGGCACGCTTCATGAACGGTTCGTGCAGCTTGCCTGCCGCATCGCCCGCGGCGGCCAGCCCGCCCAGATCGCCCTTCACGTCGGACATGAACACCGGCACGCCTGCGGCCGAAAACCCCTCGGCCAGCACCTGCAGCGTGATGGTCTTGCCGGTGCCGGTGGCGCCGGCAATCAGCCCGTGACGGTTGCCATAGCCCAGCAGCATGCGCTGTGCGACGCCATAGCCTTCGCCCCCGCCGCCCACGAAAATGCTGCCCGCGTCTGCCATTTCCACCCCCGGTTGCACCCTGAATTGTCCGTCCGGCGGCGACAATACATCCTTAATGCCTCTGTGCCAGAGTGACCTTGTCGTCGGGGCGTGGCCCGCCCTTTCGATGTGACTTCCTCCCTGTCAGACTGGCCGCGCCTTACCCCGTAAGGCGCGGTTTTTTTTGATCTTCCGGTAGGAAAAAGGCGTGCAGATTCCCGGTTGACGGCACGCCGCGAACAACGTAGCGTCCGCCTCCATGAAGTCGGCCAGTCCGACAGGGAGCAAACAACAACAGCGCAAAGGGCCGGTTCTCCGGCCCTTTCGTATTTTCGGCGGGGGCTCGCTTTTGTGTGACGCGGGCCGGGTTTTTCGGGCCTGACAGGCCGCCGCGCGCGTGCTAAGCCCGCCGCAACAGGACGTGCCCCGCACCCCGGAAGGACCCATGACCAGACCGACCCTGACCCTTGCCGCGATCCTTGGCCTTGCGCTGGCGCCTGTCGCCCTGGCGCAGACGACCACTGCCGACACCGCGACGCAGACCCCGCCCGCCAACGCCGAGGCACCCGCCACGCCGGAGACGCCGCCCGCCACGACGGACGCCGGTCCGGCACCGGATGACCTGTCGCTGGGCGCGCCCGCCGATGACGGAATCGGGTCCACCTATGTGGTGACCACCCATGGCGACTGGGAAGAGCGCTGCATCCGCACCGAAGACGGGGCGGACCCGTGCCAGCTGTACCAGCTGCTGAAGGACGCGCAGGGCAACCCGGTGGTCGAGATCAGCATCTTCGGCCTTCCCGAGGGGGGGGCCGCGGTGACCGGGGCCACCATCATCGTGCCGCTGGAAACGCTGCTGACAGCGAACATGACGTTGCAGATCGACAGCGGCGCGGCGAAGAAGTACCCGTTCACCTGGTGCGCGCCGGTGGGCTGCATTGCCCGCATCGGCTTCACCGCCGAGGAACTGGCCGCGCTGAAGAAGGGCGTGAAGGCGACGATCACCATCGTCCCGGTCATTGCGCCAGACCAGAAAGTCGCCGTAAGCGCGTCGCTGAAGGGCTTCACGGCCGGGTACCAGGCAGTGACAACGCCCAAGGCTGCGGCCCCGGCCGCGGGCGGCAACTGACGGCTTCGCGGCGCACCCCAAATCCCTTGAAGCAAGGGATTTGCAAATTCCTTACTTGAAGGAATTTGTCGGCGCGCCCGGCTAGGCCCGGCGCAAGGCGATCACCGCGTTCAGCCCGCCGAAGGCAAAGGCGTTGGACAGCACGGCGTCCACCCTTGCCTCGCGGGCCACATTCGGCACCACGTCCAGCGCGCATTCGGGATCGGGCTCTTCATAGCCGATGGTCGGGGCGATGACGCCGTCGTTCAGGGCCATCAGGCAGGCCAGCAGTTCGACCGCGCCGGTGCCGCCGATCAGGTGGCCGTGCATCGATTTGGTGGACGAGATCATCAGCCGGTCGGCGTGGTGGCCGAAGGCATGCGCCACCGCGGCGCATTCCGTCTTGTCATTCGCGGCGGTGCCGGTGCCGTGGGCATTGATGTAGCCCACATCTTCGGGGTTCAGCCCGGCATCGCGCAGCGCACCGGTGATGGCCCGTTCCGCCCCGGCGGCCTGCGGCATCACGATGTCGCCCGCATCGGAGGTCATGGCGAAACCCGCCACTTCGGCCAGGATCACCGCGCCGCGGGCGCGGGCCTGTTCGTATTCCTCGAACACGAACACGGCGGCGCCTTCGCCCTGCACCATGCCGTCGCGGTTGGCGCTGAACGGGCGGCAGGCGGTTTTCGACATCACCCGCAGCCCTTCCCAGGCCTTGATGCCGCCGAAGCACAGCATCGCCTCGGACCCGCCCGTCAGCATGGCCCGCGCCGCGCCCGCGCGCACCATCTGGAAGGCCAGCCCCATGGCGTGGTTGGAACTGGCACAGGCGGTCGAGACGCTGAAGGTGGGTCCGCGCAGGCCGAATTCCATCGACAGGTGGCTGGCCGCGGCGTTGTTCATCAGCTTGGGGATAACAAAGGGGTGGACGCGGTTCTTGCCCTCTTCGTACACCGCCCGGTAATTGTCGTCCCAGGTGTTCACACCGCCGCCTGCGGTGCCCAGCACCACCCCGGCCTCCAACCCCAGTCGACCGCTGAAGTCCAGGCCCGACTGCGCCACGGCCTGCTTGGCGGCGATCATGGTGAACTGGGTGAACTTGTCATAGAGGACGATCTGCTGGCGGTTGAAATGCGCCTCGGGGTCCCAGCCGTGCACCTGCCCGCCAATGCGGATGCCCAGACGGTCCTTGTCGCGGAAATCGAGCTCGGTGATGCCGCAACGCCCCTCGCGCATGGCGGCCAGCGTTCCCGGCACGTCGCGCGCCAGTGCGTTGACGGTGCCCGCCCCGGTAATGACGACGCGCCTCATGCCGCCTGACGCGCGGCGATCAGCTTTTCCACGGCGGCCACGATGGCCGCGACCGACGAGATGTCGAAGTCGGACTGGCCGGGGTCGTTGGCGTTGAAGGGCACCGAGATGTCAAACGCCTCTTCGATGGCGAAGATGGATTCGACCAGACCCAGGCTGTCGATCCCCAGGCTTTCCAGCGTGGAATCGGCCTTCACGTCGGTAATGTCCAGCACGGCCTGTTCGGCGATGATGGAGATCACCCGGTCGCGGACGGTTTCGGTCATGGCTGCCCCCGTATGTTCGCGCGGCGTCGGTCTAGTCTGTCCGGCCGTCATTGGAAACGTGTTTCTTCGCCGGTCGGGCCATGCGGCGCAGAGCCTTCTGCATTTCGATGTGCGTGTCCATCTTCACGGCAGGGTAGCCCAGGATGACACGGCCAGATGGCACATTCGTGAACATCTTGCTGGCCCCGCCCGCGATCACGTCATCTCCGACAAAGATGTTGTCGTTGACCCCGCACTGCCCGGCCATCACCACCCGGTCGCCGATGCGCGCCGACCCGGCAATGCCCACCTGACCGCAGATCAGGCAATCACGCCCGATCTGCACGTTGTGGCCCACATGGACCAGATTATCCAGCTTGGTGCCCGACCCGATGGTGGTGTCGCGGATGGTGCCGCGGTCGATGGCGCAGTTGGCACCGATTTCCACATCCTCCCCGATCGTCACCGCCCCCAGCGAGTGGATGCGTGTCCAGCTTTGTGCGCGGATTTCGTCGCGTTTTCCAAGGGTTTCGCGAATTTCCTCAACCCCCGACTTCTCGGGGGTGACGAAGCTGAACCCGTCCGAGCCGATGACGGCACCGGGCTGGCAGATGAAGCGGTCGCCGATGGTGACCCCGGCGCCGATCACGGCGCCGGTCAGGATCAGCGCATCGGCACCGATGCAGGCGCCGCCGCCGATGGACACGTGCGCGGCGATGCGGGCGCGGGGGCCGATGATCGCGCCGGGGCCGATGGTGACGAAGGGGCCGACGGCGGCGCCTTCGCCCAGCGTTGCGGTGGCATCGACAACGGTCAGCGGGTGCACGCCGGGTGCAATGCCGGGGCCTGCGTCCATCAGCCGTGTCAGGCCCGCCATGGCCAGCCGCCCGCGCGGGGCAAAGATGGCGGCCTGCAGGCCCATCGCCTGCCAGTCGGCCCCCGGCCACAGCAACGCGGCGCGCGCCTGGCCCTGGGCGATGCCGCCCGCGTATTTCGGGTCCATCGCCAGGGCCAGCGCATCACGCCCCGCTGCGGCCGGTTCCGCGGCGCGCGTCACGCGCAGCGACAGGTCGCCCGCTGCCTCGGCCGCCAGGGCCGTGGCGATTTCCGCGATGCTGTGGGACATGGCGCCCTCCGGTCGGTGACCCGGGGGGTCTAGCTGTCCGCGCCGGGCTCTGCCAGCCCTGCCTTCACCAGCGCCGCCCAGATCTTCGCGTCACGCCCGTACATGTCGCGCCGGTACTCCATGCGACCCTTCGATCCGGCAAAGGCCGTGCGGTATTCCAGATGCACCGGCACCGGATCCTGCAGCGAGATGCGCTGCTGCCGCCCGGTATCCAGCACGTCGTGGAACGCCTTCACCGGGTCGGCCTCTTGCGCGGCCAGCAGGGCATAGGCGAAATCCATCGGGTCATTCAGGCGGATGCAGCCGTTCGAGAAGGCGCGCGATTCCAGCGGGAAGTGTTCCTTGTGCGGCGTGTCGTGCAGGTAGATCGAATAGGCGTTGGGAAACATGAACTTGACCTTGCCCAGCGCGTTGCCGTCGCCGGGCGGCTGGCGCAGCGAGAAGGGGAAGTTGCCGGCCGAATAGGCGGAAAAGTTCACCGACCCGCGCGGCACCACGCGACCCCGCCGGTCGATCAGCGTCAGGTGGCCCAGGGCATTGGGGTTGTTCTGCAGGCGGGGCAGGTAGTCGCGCTTGATGATGCCGGGGGGAACCGTCCAGTCGGGGTTCAGCTCCATGTATGTCATCATGTGGCTGAACTCGGGCGTGTGCTTGTCGAAGTCGGTATCGTCGCCGATCACGGCGCGGGTGCTGAAGGTGACCTTGCCGTTGTCCACGATCTTGGCGGTATAGTCGGCCAGGTTCACCCAGATGTGCCGCCGCCCGCGGTCGATGTTCAGCCAGCGCTCGCGCTCCAATGCCACCGTCACCGCGCGCAGCCGGTCCTCGGGGTCGCGGTTCAGCTCGGCGATCGTGCTGTCGCCGGCCTGGCCGGTGATGAGCAGGCCGTGTTCGGCCTGGAAGGCCCGGACGGCGCGCTCGATGGCAATGTCGAAGGTGGCCGCCGCACTGCCGCGCAGATAGCCCTGTGCCGCAAGCCTGTCGCGCAGCGCGATGACCGCGGGGCCGCTGTCGCCCCGCGCCAGCGCCCCCGCGGGCACCTTGGGCCCCCAGCCACCGGCGGCCACCGCGGCCTGCAGCGCGACCTTGGCTTTCATCAGCTGCATGTATTCCTGCGACGACGGCGCAAGTGCACGCAGGAACGCGGCGGGAGAGAGGGCTGCCGCAAAGCCGTCGAGGTTGGCCCGCGCATCGCGCAGCGGCACCTCGCGCTTGATGCCCGAATCGACCTTGGCGGGCACCAGCGCGCCCGAGTGGACGTCGCGGGAATAGTCCAGGAAGGCCCGCGTCATCGCCACTTCCAGCCGTCCGCGGTCACCTTCCGTGCGGGCCGAACGGGCGGCGGCGCGCAGCGCCCCGGCGCCATAGCGGGCCTCCGGCAGGCCGTGCAGCGTGGCCCCGTCCAGCGCGCCCATCAGGGCCGCACGGCGATCGGCGGCGTCGGGGGCGGTCCAGAAGGATTCGTAGCCGCGGTCGCGGAAGAATGCAGCCACGACCTCATCTTCGGCAGCAGCCTCGGCGATGGCGGCGGCAAAGGCACGGGCCTGGGCTGTGGTGGTGGTTTGCGAGGCAAGCGGCATGACCTGCTGCGCGGGCGCAGGCAAGGCAACGGCAAGCGACAGGAGAGACACCAGCGGCCAGGCGCGGCGCAAGGCGGAACTGCGGAAGGACATGCCACCCTCAAGATACACTGTGGAAAGGATTCGTCATTCGTTAAGGCCTGTCTACTCACATCAGCGTCGGGCGCGTCAACGGTGAAGTTGTCTGTCACATTCCGGGCACAGGCACGGTTTTTGCACCAGGTGCCGCAAAGGACCGGGCACGTCAGCAGGTTTCTGCCGATTGCTCCGGATCGTTGCGCATGCGGCGACAGGGCACTTAACCCGTGAATCGTCCTGTGCCATAGTGGCAGGGCGCTAGGGGATGAGTGCACAAGGCCGCTGGATCAAGGCGGTGGCATCAGGCGACGGGACAGGCAGAAGAAGAATGAACGATGGTCTGAAAGCGGGCGTCACAAGGCGCGGTCTTCTGGGTGTTTTCGCGGCCACGGCAGTGGTGGCGGCGCCCACCTATTCCAACGCGTTCGGCGTTCTGCGCGGGGCTGGCGACATCCGCCGTGTGCGCATGTATTCGGGCCGCACAGGCGAAAGCCTGGACACGATCTACTGGATCGAGGGTGAATACATCAAAGAAGTTCTGAAGGAAATCAACCAGTTCATGCGTGATTTCCGGTCTGGCGACAAGATCACGATCGACCCGCGCACCGTCGACATCATGGCCGCCTCGCATCGCCTGCTGGACGCGAATGAGCCCTACATGCTGCTGTCGGGCTATCGCAGCCCGGCGACCAATGCCATGTTGCGGTCGCGGTCGGGCGGGGTGGCGCGGAATTCGCTGCACATGAAGGGGCAGGCGGCCGATCTGCGGCTGAAATCCCGGTCGGTCAGCCAGATGGCGCGCGCGGCCGAAGCCTGCGCGGCAGGCGGGGTGGGCCGCTATTCGCGGTCGAATTTCGTGCACATGGACTGCGGCGCCGTGCGCTACTGGGGCGGCTGAGGCTGGTTTTTCGGGCCGATCTGCGACTTTTGGGAAACAATTGGGAACCGGGCGCCTGTGTGGCGCCCGTTGTCATTGCTGGCTGGCGGTCTTGGCGGTGGCGCGGTGCGCGTGCAGCAGCGGCTCGGTATAGCCCGAAGGCTGCGCCCGCCCTTCGACGGCCAGTGCCACCGCGGCGCGGAAAGCGGGGCCATCGAACGCAGGCGCCATCGGCCGGTAGGCCGGATCACCCGCGTTCTGCCTGTCCACCACCGCGGCCATGCGGCGGAAGGCTTCGTCCACATGGCTGCGGGCGATGATGCCGTGGTGCAGCCAGTTGGCAATGCCTTGCGCGCTGATGCGGCAGGTCGCCCGGTCCTCCATCAGCGCGACGTCGTGGATGTCGGGCACCTTGGAACAGCCGATGCCCTGGTCGACCCAGCGCACCACGTAGCCCAGGATGCCCTGCGCGTTGTTGTCCAGTTCCTCTTGCACCTCTTGTGGCGACCAGTTGGTGTCGCGCGCGACGGGCGGGGTCAGCAGGGCGTCCAGCGTGGCGCGGGGGCCACCGGCGGCGATGCGGTCCTGTTCGGCCGCGACGTTCACGCGGTGATAGTGCGTGGCGTGCAGCGTGGCAGCAGTGGGCGAGGGGACCCAGGCACAGTTCGCCCCGGCGCGGGGGTGGGCGATCTTATCCTCCAGCATCGCCGCCATCCTGTCGGGCGCGGCCCACATGCCCTTGCCAATCTGCGCCCGGCCCCGCAACCCGCAGGCCAGCCCGATGTCCACGTTGCGGTCCTCGTACGCCAGGATCCACGGCTGCCGCTTCATGGCGCCCTTGCGCACCATCGGGCCGGCTTCCATGGCGGTGTGGATTTCATCGCCCGTACGGTCCAGGAAACCGGTGTTGATGAAGGCCACGCGGTGCCGCGCGGCGCGGATGCATTCGCGCAGGTTGGCCGAGGTGCGGCGTTCCTCGTCCATGATTCCCAGTTTCACGGTGTGGCGGGGCAGGGACAGCGTGTCTTCCACCCGGTCGAAGATGGTGCAGGCGAAGGCCACTTCGTCCGGTCCGTGCATCTTGGGCTTCACCACATAGACCGAGCCCTGGGCACTGTTGGCCCGCGCGCCCCGCAGGTCGTGGCAGGCGCAGAGCGTGGTGATGAAGGCATCCATGATGCCTTCGGGGATCTCGGTGCCGTCGGGCAGCAGGATGGCCGGGTTGGTCATCAGGTGGCCCACGTTGCGCACCAGCATCAGCGCCCGGCACTTCACCGTGATCTGCCCGCCGCCGGCGGCGTTGTAGGTTGCATCGGGGTTCAGGCGGCGGGTCACCGTGCGGCCGCCCTTGACCACCTCTTCGGTCAGGTCGCCGCGCATCAGGCCCAGCCAGTTGGCATAGGCCCCCACCTTGTCGTCGGCATCGACGCAGGCCACCGAATCCTCGCAGTCCATGATCGCCGACAGGGCGGATTCCAGCCAGACGTCCGAGATGCCCGCGGGGTCGGTCTGGCCCACCGGGGTGGACGGATCGACAAGGATTTCGATCAGCAGGCCGTTGCAGCGCAGCAGCAGTTGCAGCGGGCAGAGGTCATCCTTCAGCCAGCCCGCGAACTGCCAGGGGTCGCTCAGGGTGACGGTGCGGCCCGCAGCCGTGACAGACAGCGCGCCGCCCGCCACATCCAGCGCCGTCACCTCGGCCCACCGGGCGCCGTCCAGCGGCACGGCGGCATCCAGATGCGCCTTGGCCCAGGCCACCACGCGGCTGCCGCGTTCCGCGTCATATCCCTTGCCCTGCGGCGCGTCGCCCAGCGCATCGGTGCCGTACAGCGCGTCGTACAGCGACCCCCAGCGCGCATTCGCGGCGTTCAGCGCATAGCGGGCGTTGGTGACAGGCACCACCAGTTGCGGCCCGGCAATCTGCGCAATCTCGGGGTCTGTCCCCTCGGTGTCGATCACGAAGTCCGGGCCCTCGGGCACCAGATAGCCGATGGCGTGCAGGAAGGCGCGGGTGGCGGCGGGGTCGTGCGGCTGGCCGCGGCGGGTGCGGAACCAGCTGTCGATGTGCGCCTGCAAATCGGCGCGCCGGTCCAGCAGCGCGCGGTTTTGCGGGGCAAGGTCGATGGCCGCCGCCGCAAAGCCCTGCCAGAAGGCATCGGCCTGCACGCCCGACCCGTCCAGCGCCCGCGCCACGAAAGCGTCCAGCACCGGGTCCACCTGCAGCCCGAAGCGGTTGGTGCGCGCCATGTTGTTCTCCTGCCCCCGTCGGGGCGCAGGATTATCAGGCCGGGGGCGCGTGGCAACCCGGCCGGATGCGCAGGATTTTCGTGATTTGCCGAAGGATCATCGCTTTTCCACCACGCCCAGGGCGTCCAGCGCCCGCATAAGGGCCGTGTCGGGTGGCTTCGTCACCGAGGCGACAATGGCATCGAAACGCTTGCGCAGCGTCTTCTTTTCCTCGCCGCGGCAGTCGTTCCAGGGGCGGCCCTGCAGCCCCATGACCATGGCGTAGAAGCCGATGAAATGCGGCGACGTGCCCGCGGCGATCAGCCTTCGATAGGCTTCGTCGGCACCCAGGGCACGCAGCTCCTCGGCGGTGTGGATGCCCGCACGGGCAAAGGCCGCCTCGGAGGCGGGGCCAAGATTGGGGATCGTGCTGACGGGGCTGGACATGGCGCCACCCTGCCACGGGCCGGGCGGCGGTTCCAGACTGTCAGATCGAGGCCCAGTCCCGGATCGGCGGGTTGCCCTGCTGCGGCGCGGGCGGGGTGGTCTGTTCCTGCTGCGCAGGCGTTTCGTTCGCTCCGCCTTGCTGCGGGCGCGGTGTGGTGCTCTTGGCCATCTGTCTGCTCTCTTGCCTCATACTCGTGACGGGCGGGTGTTTACCCTGCCCATAACCCCTCAGTCTGATCATCAACCGCGGCGCCGAAAGGGTCACTTTGTGTCGATGTTGAGGTATCTAGCCCCGTTGTCGCCGGCCATCAAGCCCCGGCCCGGGGCCGGCGGGCACAGCCAGAGCGCGCAATCACCCTGCGAATCCGCCAAACGGATAAGCAGAACCGATTGCGCACCGTTGTAGACTTGCAACGGCTGCCCCCCGGTCCGCAGGTGGCCGGACGGGGGCGTGTCCAAACCGCTTTGACAACTTTGGTGTTGAAAAAACGAAAAAAACAGGTGCTCTTCGGCGCCGTTTGCGGTAACACCAAAAGCGGTTTGGAAGATGGAGCCGAGTCACGTGCGTTGTCGCCGCAACTTGACCCTGCCGTTCTTTGGGCAACTATCACGACAAAGGCCGGGCGCGGGATGGGCTGCGCGCGGCAAGTCTGAAAGTGAAGGTTGCCCGTGAACAAATCCGCCACTGCCTCTTCCGCCGTGATGGCACAGCCTGTCGACGCCGCGCAGCTGAAGGCTGATGTGCTGCGCCATCTGATGTATTCGCTGGGCAAGGACGCCCCGCATGCCAGCCTGTACGACTGGCGCATGGCGCTGTCCTGGGCGATCCGCGACCGCATCGTCGAGCCGTGGTTCGCCAGCACCCGCCGCACCTGGGCCGAGAATCGCAAGCGCGTGTACTACCTGTCGATGGAATTCCTGATCGGCCGCCTGCTGGAAGATGCCACGATCAACCTTGGCCTCTACGACACCTGCCGCGCGGTGATGGCCGATCTGGGCGTGGAACTGCGGGCGGTGATCGAGGATGAGCCGGACGCGGCGCTGGGGAACGGCGGCCTGGGGCGGCTGGCGGCCTGCTTCATGGAAAGCCTCGCCACGCTGGGCTGCCCGGCCTACGGCTATGGCATCCGCTATGAACACGGGCTGTTCAAGCAGCGGTTCGAAAGCGGCATGCAGGTGGAATCGGCCGAGGACTGGCTGAGCCAGACCCACCCGTGGGAATTCGCACGGCCCGAGGCGGCCTATCCGGTGGGCTTCAAGGGCAGGGTCTATCAGCACAACGGTCGCGATGTGTGGGAGCCTGGAGAGACGGTTCTGGCCACGGCCTTCGACACGCCGGTGATCGGCTGGCAGGGCAAATGGGCCAACACCCTGCGTTTGTGGGCGGCGAAGTCATCGTCGCTGTTCGACCTGTCGCGGTTCAACCACGGTGACTATGCCGCGGCGGGCGAGCCCGAGGCGATGGCACGCACGCTGAGCCGCGTGCTGTACCCCGACGACACCACCTACCAGGGCAAGGAACTGCGGCTGAAGCAGGAGTTCTTCCTGTGCTCGGCCGCGCTGCAGGACATCATCCGCCGCCACCTGGCCAGCGGCGCCGACTTGCGCGCGCTGCATGACCATGCGGCGATCCAGATGAACGACACCCACCCGGCGCTGGCGGGGCCCGAGCTGGTGCGGCTCTTGTCCGACGTACACGGGATCGAGTTCTTCGAGGCGCTGGAGATTGCCCGCGCCTGTCTGGGCTACACCAACCACACCCTTCTGCCCGAGGCGCTGGAACGCTGGGCGACCTTCACCTTCGGCAACGTGCTGCCGCGGCACATGCAGATCGTGGAACGCATCGACGGCTGGCACCGCCGCGCCTACCCGGCCCGCCCGCACTATGTGGGCATCGTGAAGCACCACGAGGTGCGGATGGGCGAGCTGGCCTTCATCATGGCGCACAAGGTGAACGGCGTGTCGGCGCTGCATTCCGACCTGGTGAAGTCGAACCTGTTCCCAGAACTGGAAAAGCTGCATCCCGGCCGCATCGTGAACCAGACCAACGGGGTGACGCCGCGGCGCTGGCTGCGCATGGCGAACCGGCCTTTGGCCGGGCTGATCACCGAGACGATTGGCGCCGGGTGGGAAGACGACCTGGACCGGCTGAAGGGGCTGGAAAAGCATGTGGTGGACGCACCGTTCCGCGCCGCCTTTGCCGCCGCCAAGCGCGAGAACAAGGTGGCGCTGTCAAACTGGATCGGCACCGAGATGGGCGTGAAGGTCGGCCCCGATGCGCTGTACGACGTGCAGATCAAGCGCATCCACGAATACAAGCGCCAGCTTCTGAACGTTCTGGACACCATCGCGCGGTGGAGCGCGATCAAGGCTGATCCGAAGCGGTCCTGGGTGCCGCGGGTGAAGCTGTTTGGCGGCAAGGCCGCCCCGGGCTATGCGGTGGCCAAGGAAATCATCCATCTTGTCAACGACGTGGCGGCCGTTGTGAACAACGATCCGGACATCGGCGACCTGCTGAAGGTGGTCTACCCGCCGAACTACAACGTCTCGATGGCCGAGCGGCTTGTGCCGGCCAGTGACCTGTCGGAGCAGATTTCCACGGCCGGGAAAGAGGCGTCGGGCACCGGGAACATGAAGTTCATGATGAACGGCGCGCCCACCATCGGCACGCTGGACGGCGCAAACGTGGAAATCCTGCAAGAGGTGGGGCGCGACAACTTCTTCCTGTTCGGGCTGACCGCGGAACAGGTGTTCGAGCGCCGCCGCGACCCCGAGCATTCGCGCAAGGCGATCGAGGCCAGTCCGATCCTGCCCGACGTGCTGCAGATGATCGCCGAGGGCCGCTTCTCGCCCGAGCAGCCCGACCGCTATCACGGGCTGGTGCACCGGGTGTGGCACCACGACTATTTCCTCGTCGCCGCCGACTTTGACGATTACCATGCCGCGCAGGGGCAGGTGGACGCGGCCTGGGCCGATCCGGCGCGCTGGTGGCGCATGGCGGCGATGAACACGGCCTGCTCGGGCTTTTTCTCGTCGGACCGGACAATCCGGGGCTACATGGATGACATCTGGGGGGTGACCTCGGCGCTGTGACCGGCGCAGGCGGAACCTTGGGAGGAGGCGACGCGATGGACTGGTGGATCGAACCTGGCGCGGCGGTGGCGCTGGCCGAGGGGCGGCACGGCGATCCCTTTTCGGTGCTGGGGTTGCACAAGCGGGCAGGCGTCTGGTGCGTGACCGCCTTTGTGCCGGGGGCCGAACGCGTATGGGTGCTGCCCGGCAAGAAGGGGGCACCCGTGGAAATGGTGCGCCACCCAGCCGCGGCCGAGGTGTTTTCCGCCGACCTGCCGAAGAAGGTGGGCTATCGCCTGCGCGCCGAAGGGCATGGCAACACCTGGGACTGGGAAGACCCCTTCCGGTTTGGCGGCGTGCTGGGCGAGATGGACGAATACCTGCTGGGTGAAGGCACGCACAAGCGGCTGTGGCAGGTGCTGGGCGCGCATGTCCTGACGCATGAGGGCGTGGACGGCGTGCATTTCGCGGTCTGGGCGCCGAATGCCGAGCGTGTGTCGGTGGTGGGCGATTTCAATATATGGGACGGGCGGCGCCACCCGATGCGCCGGCGGGGCCCGACGGGGGTGTGGGAAATCTTCATTCCCGGATTGGCGGAAGGTGCCACCTACAAGTACGAGATCCGCGGGCCGGGCGGGCACCTGCTGCCGCTGAAGGCCGACCCTGCGGGGTTCGGGTCGGAGCATCCGCCGGCCAATGCCAGCGTGGTGCGCACCATCCGCGGCGACTGGCATGACGGCGACTGGATGGCCTCGCGCGCCGCGGCGCATACGGTGGACGCGCCGATCTCGGTGTACGAGGTGCATCTGGGGTCGTGGCGGCGGGCGCCGGGGGACCGGATGCTGAGCTATCTGGAACTGGCGGATCAACTGGTCGACTATGTGGTCGACATGGGCTTCACCCATATCGAATGCCTGCCGGTTTCCGAATATCCGTTCGACGGGTCCTGGGGGTACCAGCCGGTCGGCCTGTTCGCGCCCACCATCCGCCACGGCACGCCATCCGAGTTCCGCGCCTTTGTCGATGCGGCGCACCGCAAGGGGCTGGGGGTTCTGCTGGACTGGGTGCCGGGCCATTTCCCCACCGACGCGCACGGGCTGGGCCGGTTCGACGGTACGGCCCTGTACGAACACGCCGACCCGCGCGAGGGGTTCCACCAGGACTGGAACACGCTGATCTACAACTACGGTCGCGTCGAGGTGCAGAACTACCTGGTGTCCAACGCGCTGTACTGGCTGGAGGAATTCCACATCGACGGGCTGCGGGTGGATGCCGTGGCCAGCATGCTGTACCGCGACTACAGCCGCAGCGAAGGCCAGTGGGTGCCCAACCGCGACGGTGGGCGCGAGAACTACGAAGCCATCGCCATGCTGCGCAACATGAACATCACCTGCTATGGCGAGGTGCCGGGCATCGTGACGGTGGCCGAGGAAAGCACGGCCTTCCCCGGCGTGTCGCGCCCGGCCAACTGGGGCGGGCTGGGGTTCGGGTTCAAGTGGAACATGGGCTGGATGAACGACACCCTGTCCTACATGCACAAGGAGCCCGTCCACCGGCAGTGGCACCACCACCAGATGACCTTCGGCCTGCACTATGCCTGGTCGGAAAACTACATCCTGCCGATCAGCCATGACGAGGTGGTGCACGGCAAGGGCTCGATGCTGTCAAAGATGCCGGGGGATGGTGAACAGAAGTTCGCCAACCTGCGTGCCTACTACGGGTTCATGTGGGCACATCCGGGCAAGAAGCTGCTGTTCATGGGGCAGGAGTTCGCCCAGGGCGCCGAGTGGAACCACAACCAGAGCCTGGACTGGCACCAGCTGGAGATTCCCGCGCACAAGGGTGTGCAGGCGCTGGTGCGCGACCTGAACCGGACCTACCGCGAGAACCCGGCGCTGCATGTGAATGATGCAAGGGCCGAGGGGTTCGTGTGGCTGGAATCGAATGACGCCGCGAATTCTGTCTATGCCTGGGTGCGCAAGGGGCGCGAGGGCGATCCGATGGTGGTGGCCATCGTGAACATGACCCCGGTCGAGCGCCGCTATCGGGTGGGCCTGCCTGCCGGCGAAAACTGGGCCGAATTGCTGAATACCGACTCGGAAATTTACGGGGGCGGCAACCGTGGCAATCTGGGGGGTGTGGCCGCGGAAGCCATGCCCTGGCACGGTCAGGCGAAATCGGCGCTTGTCACCCTGCCGCCGCTGGCCGCAGTGTATCTGAAACAACAGCCGTAACGCGGACCACCGCGACCAAGGGAGGATCGAATGCAACCCAAACCCAACGCGCGGCTGTCCAGCCAGGCGATGGCCTTCGTGCTGGCCGGCGGTCGCGGATCGCGGCTGAAGGAACTGACCGACCGGCGGGCCAAACCGGCGGTCTACTTTGGCGGCAAGACCCGGATCATCGACTTTGCGCTGTCGAACGCGCTGAACAGCGGCATCCGCAAGATGGCGATTGCCACCCAGTACAAGGCACACAGCCTTATCCGTCACTGCCAGCGCGGCTGGAACTTCTTCCGGGCCGAGCGGAACGAATACCTGGATATCCTGCCCGCCTCGCAGCGGATGGACGAGGTGAACTGGTACCGCGGCACGGCCGATGCCATGGCGCAGAACATCGACATCATCGACAGCTACAACATCAAGTATGTCGTCGTGCTGGCGGGCGACCACATCTACAAGATGGACTACGAGCTGATGATCCAGCAGCACGTCAACACCGGGGCCGACGTCACCATCGGCTGCCTGACGGTGCCGCGGATGGAAGCAACGGCCTTTGGCGTGATGCACGTGGATGCGACCATGCGCATCACCGCCTTTCTTGAAAAGCCCAAGGACCCGCCCGCGATCCCGGGCGACCCCGGCCATGCGTTGGCGTCGATGGGCATCTATGTGTTCGACTGGGCCTTCCTGCGCGATCTTCTGCAGCGCGACATGGTGGATGCCAGTTCGACCCATGACTTCGGGTTCGACCTGATCCCGGCCATCGTGAAGGGTGGCAAGGCCGTGGCGCACAAGTTTGCCGACAGCTGCGTGCGGTCCACCACCGAGGAAGAACCCTACTGGCGCGACGTGGGAACCATCGACGCCTTCTGGCAGGCCAACATCGACCTGACCGATTTCGTGCCGAAGCTGGATCTGTACGACAACAGCTGGCCGATCTGGACCTATGCCGAGATTGTGCCGCCCGCCAAGTTCATCCATGACGAGGACGGGCGGCGCGGGATGGCGGTGTCATCGCTGGTGTCGGGCGACTGCATCGTGTCGGGGTCCGAGGTGCGCAATTCGCTGCTGTTCACCGGGTGCCGGACGCATTCGTTCTCGTCGCTGGAACACGTGGTGGCGCTGCCGCAGGTGATCGTGCACCGGCATGCGCAGTTGAAGAACTGCGTGCTGGACCGCGGCGTGGTGATCCCGGAAAAGCTGGTGATCGGCGAAGATGCCGAGGAAGACGCCAGGTGGTTCCGCCGCACCGATGCGGGGATCGTGCTGGTCACGCAGGACATGCTGGACGCGCGGGCGATGAAGCTGGGCTGAACTGGCGGCTTAAGTTGCGGTCCCTCCGGCTTTCCGGTGGGGCCTTTGGACGGATGGGGACGGGTGATGGGCGGGCGTGTACTTTCGGTGGCGTCGGAATGCGTGCCGCTGCTGAAGACGGGTGGGCTGGCCGATGTGGTGGGGGCGCTGCCCGGCGCGCTGGCGCCCTTTGGCTGGGACATGCGGGTGTTGCTGCCCGCCTATCGGTCCATCCGGGGCCGCGCCGAGGGCTGGCCCGAGGTCTGGGCCGAAGATGACCTGTTTGGCGGGCGGGGGCGGGTGCTGGCGGGCTCGGTGGAGGGTATTGCCGTGCTGATGCTGGATGCGCCGCACCTCTTTGACCGCGAGGGTGGGCCCTACAACCATTCGGGCGGCGACTGGCCGGACAATCCGCAGCGGTTTGCCGCGCTGAGCTGGGTGGCGGCGCAGATCGCAAGGGCTGGGCTGGGCGACGGCTGGCGGCCCGACATCCTGCACGCGCATGACTGGCAGGGCGGGCTGGCCCCGGCCTATCTGGCCTTCGGCGGGCCGCGCAGCACGGGGACCGTCATCACCATCCACAACATCGCCTTCCAGGGCTGGGCACCGGCCGCCCTGCTGGGCGCGCTGCGCCTGCCGCCGCATGAGTTTTACCCGGGCAGTCTGGAATACTATGGCGGGCTGTCCACGCTGAAGGCCGGGATGGTGACGGCGGATGCCATCACCACGGTGTCGCCCACCTATGCCGACGAACTGGCGCGGGCGGAATTCGGCATGGGCCTGCAGGGCGTGATCGCGGCGCGGGCGGGGGCGGTGCATGGCATCCTGAACGGCGTCGATACCGACATCTGGTCGCCCGAACGCATGGACCCGGCGTTTTCGGTGGCGAACATGGCGGGCAAGGCCGTGCACCGGATACGGCTGTGCGACGAATTCGGGCTGGAGGTGCCGGGGCCGCTGGCCATCCTTGTCAGCCGTCTGACCGACCAGAAGGGCATCGATCTGCTGCCCGCCGTGCTGCCGCCGTTCATCGAAGCGGGGGGCGGAATCGTGGTTCTGGGGTCGGGCGATCCGGCGCTGGAGGCGGCGGTGCGCGAACTGGCGCGGCGGCATCCGGGGCGGGTGGGCCTGCGCATCGGCTATGACGAGGCGCTGTCGCTGCGGATGTTCGCGGGCGGCGATGCGGTGCTGGTGCCGTCGCGGTTCGAACCCTGCGGGTTGACGCAGATGTACGGGTTGCGGTTCGGCACCCTGCCGGTGGTGGCGGCAGTGGGCGGGCTGGCCGACACGGTGATCGGCGTGTCGCCCGCCACGCTGTCGGCAGGCGTGGCCACGGGCGTGAGTTTCCACCCGACCGACGCCTTGGCCTTTGGCCAGGCGCTGCGCAAGCTGGTGGACCTGCACGCCAACCCCGCGCAATGGGCGCAGGTGCAGGCCAACGCGATGCGGGCCGAGGTGGGGTGGGCGGCCAGCGCCGCGGAATACGCCGCGCTGTACGAAAAGGTCCGCCGTTGAACGCCAGCCGTTCGGGCGGGCAGGGCGCGTCGTCGCATGCGACGGCGGCCGGGCGGGCGTACCCGCTGGGCGCGACGCCGGATGGCGGGGGCGTGAACTTTGCCGTGGCGTCCGCCCATGCCACGGGCATGGACCTTTGCCTGTTTTCCGATGACGGCCGCCGCGAACTGTCGCGCATTGCCATGACCGAACGGGACGGTGATGTGTGGCACATGCACGTGGCGGGCCTGATGCCCGGCGCGCGCTATGGCTTCCGTGCACACGGCCCCTATGCGCCCGAAGAGGGGCACCGCTTCAACCCGCACAAGCTGCTGATCGACCCCTATGCCCGCGCACTGGACGGCCGCCTGCGCTGGTCGGATGCACTGATGGGCTACAAGATCGGCTCACCGCGCGGCGACCTGAGCTTTGACACCCGCGACAGCGCCTTTGCCGTGCCGAAGTCGGTGGTGACCGACCCCGCCTTCAGCTGGGCCGACGACATGCCGCCACGCCGCCCCTGGGCTGAAACGGTGATCTACGAGGCACATGTCAGGGGCCTGACGATGCAGCACCCCGACATTCCGCCGGGGCTGCGCGGCACCTATCTGGGCCTGTGCAGCGACCCCATGGTCGACCATCTGGTCAAGCTGGGGGTGACGGCGGTGGAACTGCTGCCCGTGCACAGCTTCATCGACGACCGGTTCCTGGTCAGTCGCGGCCTGCGCAACTACTGGGGGTACCAGACCATCGGGTTCTTTGCGCCCGACGCCCGTTACATGCAGCGCGATGCGCTGTGGGAGTTCCGCGCCATGGTGCGCCGCCTGCACCAGGCGGGGATCGAGGTGCTGCTGGACGTGGTCTACAACCACACCGGCGAGGGCGACGAGTTCGGGCCGACCCTCAGCTTCCGCGGGTTGGACAACCGCAGCTATTACAAGCTGCGCGACGGCGGGCGGCACTATGTGAACGACACCGGCACCGGCAACACGCTGGACCTGACCAACCCGATGGTGCTGCGTCTGGTGATGGATTCCCTGCGCTACTGGGTGGAACAGTGCCACGTCGATGGCTTCCGCTTCGATCTGGCCACCGTGCTGGGGCGTGAGGGCTACGGGTTCGACCCGCGCGGCGGGTTCTTTGATGCCATCCGGCAGGACCCGGTGCTGGCGCAGGCCAAGCTGATTGCCGAGCCCTGGGACATCGGGCCGGGGGGGTATCAGCTGGGCGCCTATCCGCATCCCTTCCGCGAATGGAACGACAAGTACCGCGATGGTGTGCGTCGGTTCTGGCGGGGCGATGCGGGGCTGGCGCCCGACCTGGCCAAGCGGCTTCTGGGCAGTGCCGAAAGCTTTGACCATTCGGCGCGGGCGGCGACCAGCAGCATCAACTTTGTCACCGCGCATGACGGCTTCACGCTGGAGGATGCGGTCAGCTACACGGTGAAGCGCAACCTGGCCAACGGCGAGGAAAACCGCGACGGCCATGGCGACAACCATTCCGACAACCTGGGGTTTGAAGGCCCCACGACCGACCCCGTGATCCGCGCCGCGCGCGACCTGCGCAAGCGCAATTTTCTGGCCACGCTGTTCGTCAGCCAGGGTGTGCCGATGATCCTGGCCGGCGATGAGTCAGGCAACACGCAGGGCGGCAACAACAACGCCTATGCGCAGGACAACCCGACCGGCTGGGTGGACTGGGCGGCGGCCGACCGGCATCTGGCGGCCTTCGTCGGGCGGCTGGCACGGATGCGGCGCGACCATCCGGTGTTGCGGCAGAAATCATTCCTGCACGGCGATCTGCGCCCGACCGACGGCCTGCCCGATGTGATCTGGCGCCGCGCCGACGGCCGGGTGCCGCATCCCGGCGACTGGCACGATGCGGGGTTCCGCTGCATCGGGCTGGAACTGCGGATGGATGCCCATGCCACCGGTGGGGACGCCCAGGCGATCTATGTCGTCATCAACAACGGCGAGGCGCAGCTCTTGACCTTGCCCGACACGGCGCCGGGGTGGCGACTGATCGTCGATACCACCCGGCCCGCGCTGGGACCACAGAAACCGATGAAAAGCCCGCTGGACCTGCCCGCGCATTGCGTGCTGGTGTTCGAAAGCGTCTGAGAGGAGAAAGCCATGGCCGTCCATACCGTTGCCACGCAACCGATCGAGGGGCAGAAGCCCGGCACCTCGGGCCTGCGCAAGAAGACGCCGGTGTTCATGGGGCACCACTATCTTGAGAATTTCGTGCAGGCGATCTTCGACAGCGTGGGCTGCGCCGGGAAAACCTTTGTGCTGGGCGGCGACGGGCGGTACTTCAACGACCGTGCGGCACAGGTGATCCTGCGGATGGCAGCGGCCAATGGTGCGGCGCGGGTGATCGTGGGGCAGGGCGCAATCCTGTCAACACCGGCGGCCAGCCACCTGATACGGCTGAACAAAACCGATGGCGGCATCATCATGTCGGCCAGCCACAACCCCGGCGGCCCGCACGAGGATTTCGGGGTGAAGTTCAACACGCCGAACGGCGGCCCGGCGCCCGAGGCGGTGACCGAAGCGATGTTCGCGCGCACGAAGACCATCACCGAATACCGCATCATGGATGCCGCGGATGTGGACCTGAACACGGTCGGGTCGTCCATGCTGGGCGACATGGTGGTGGATGTGGTTGATCCGGTCACCGACTATGCCGCGCTGATGGAAACGCTGTTCGACTTCCCCGCGCTGCGCGCGATGTTCGCGGGCGGGTTCCGCATGCGGATGGACTCGATGTGCGCGGTGACCGGGCCCTATGCGGTGGAAATCCTGGAAAACCGGCTGGGCGCGGCGCGCGGTACCGTGGTGAACGGCACGCCGCTGCCCGATTTCGGCGGCATGCACCCCGACCCCAACCCGACCTGGGCCAAGGCGCTGATGGACGAGATGTTCGGCGCCGACGCGCCCGATTTCGGTGCCGCGTCCGATGGCGACGGCGACCGCAACATGGTGGTGGGGCGGGGCATCTATGTCTCGCCCTCGGACTCGCTTGCCGTGCTGGCAGCAAACGCGCATCTGGCGCCGGGCTATGCCCGCGGGCTGGCGGGTGTGGCACGCTCGATGCCCACCTCTGCGGCGGCCGACCGGGTGGCCGATGCGCTGGGGATCGGCAGGTACGAAACGCCGACGGGGTGGAAGTTCTTCGGCAACCTCCTGGATGCCGGGAAGGCCACGCTGTGCGGCGAGGAATCCTTCGGCACCGGGTCGGACCATGTGCGCGAGAAGGACGGGCTGTGGGCCATTCTTCTGTGGCTGAACATCCTGGCCGTGCGCCAGCAGTCGGTGGCCCAGATCCTTGCCGACCACTGGGCGAAATACGGCCGCAACTACTACAGCCGCCACGATTTCGAGGCGATCCCGACGGACAAGGCGGATGCCATGATGGCGGCGCTGCGCGGCAGGCTGGCAGGGTTGCCGGGGCAGACGGTGCAGGGCATGACCATCGCCGCGGCGGATGACTTTGCCTATACCGACCCGGTGGATGGCTCGGTGTCCAGGGCGCAGGGGGTGCGGGTGATCTTTGCCGACGGCAGCCGGATCGTCATGCGGCTGTCGGGCACCGGCACGGAAGGCGCCACACTGCGGGTGTATCTGGAACGCTTCGCGCCGGGGCCCGATGGGCTGGACCACGACCCGCAAGAGGCACTGGCGCCGGTGATCCGCGCCGCGCACGAGATTGCCGGGATTGCGGCCTTCACCGGGCGCACCGAGCCGAATGTGATCACCTGACCGGTAGGGTGGGCAATCTGCCCACCTTCCTGCGCCGGGGTGGGCAGATTGCCCACCCTACTTTTCGGGGATCAGCCCGCGCGGCGCAAAGCGCAACACCAGAAGCAGGATCACCCCCACCGTCAGCAGCCGCATGTGCGCCACCGAATCCGTCAGGTGCTTCTTCAGGTCGCCGTCCGGCAAGCCGGCGGTGACCATCCCCATCGCGGCCGTCCCCACCGGTTCGGCAATGTTCCACACCCACCAGATCAGCAGGCCGCCCAGCACCGCACCCCAGTTGCTGCCCGACCCGCCCACGATCACCATCACCCAGATCAGGAAGGTGAAGGTCAGCGGAATGTAGGTGCCGGGCGTCAGCTGGCTCAGGTAGGTCACATACATCGCCCCGCCCACGCCCATCACCGCACAGCCCAGCATGAACACCTGCAAGTGGCGGCGGGTCACGTCCTTGCCCATCGCCTCGGCCGAGATCTCGTTGTCGCGGATGGCGCGCATCATCCGGCCCCAGGGCGAGTTCAGCGCGCGCTCCATCAGCAGCACCAGCGGAATCAGCACGCCCGCGAACAGCGCCGCAAACGACAGGTCCACGGCAATGCCGCTGACAAAGACCGGGTCCATCCCCCAGTCGGCCACGATGCCCAGAAAGCCCGGATCCTTCTGCAGCTCCACCTCGTAGGGCACCGGGCGGGGCAGGCCGATCATGTTCTTCACGCCGCGCGCCAGCCAGTCTTCCGACTTCATCACCGTCACGATGATTTCGCCGATGCCCAGCGTGGCGATCGCCAGATAGTCCGACCGCAGGCCTAGCGCCGTCTTTCCCACCGCCCAGGCCGCTGCGGCCGCCATCAGCGCGGCGGCGGGCCAGGCCAGCAGCACGGGCAGGCCCAGCCCGCCGATGTTGCCATAGGTGGCCGGGTTGTTCGCCTCGACCACCGTGACGGCCGGGTCAAAGACGGCCCGGAAGGCGAAGAACCCCGCCACCAGCAGCAGCACCAGCGCCACCCCGCGCAGGCGCCCGGGCAGCATGCGCTGCCACAAGAGCGCCGCCGCGGCGATCACGCCGATGCCCAGCGCCAGCGCCAGCACAATGCCGCTGGCCCCCCCGGTCTGCCAGGCCACGGCCACCGGCGGCGCCGCCACCAGCACCACACACAGCCCGCCCAGCGCGGAAAACCCGACGATGCCCACGTTGAACAGGCCCGCGTAGCCCCACTGGATGTTCAGGCCCAGCGTCATGACGGCATAGATCAGGCCGAAGTTCAGCACCTGCAGCGCAAAGGGCCACGAGATGAAGACCCCCGTGGACAGAAACATGGCGCACAGGACCGCGAACAGAACGGGCGGAGGCGGCAGCTTCATACCGATTTCCCCTTGAAGATGCCGGTCGGCATGAACAGCAGGACGATGATCAGGATGGTGAAGCTGACCGCCAGCTTGTAGTCGGTGGACATCAGCTGCATCAGCCCCTCAGGCGCCAGACTGTCAGGCAGCACATAGGTGGCCACCTTCTTCCAGGCATAGGTCACCACCACCTCGGAAAAGGCGATCAGGAACGCCCCGGCAATGGCACCCAGCGGCGATCCAAGGCCACCCACGATGGCCGATGCAAAGATGGGCAAGAGCAGCTGGTAATAGGTGAAGGCCTTGAACGACTTGTCGAGGCCGTACAGCACCCCCGCAATCGTGGCCAGCAGGGCGCAGATCATCCACGTGACCTGCACCACCCGTTCGGGATTGATCCCCGACAAGAGCGCCAGGTCCTCGTTGTCGGAATACGCCCGCATCGACTTGCCGGTGCGCGTGTAGGTCAGGAACCAGAACAGCCACGCCACCGTGGCCACCGCCGTCACCAGGGTGACAACCTGCGACGTGCGCAGCGCCAGCGGCTCGGCCAGGCCGGTGGCCGCCTTGAACCCGGCGGCCGAGATGACGAAGCGCGGGCCGTCGGCAAAATCGATGTCGTCGACGCCGATGATGAAGCGCACCACGCCGTTCATCACCAGCATCACCCCCAGCGACACGATGACCAGGATCGAGGGCGAAGCGCGGACGCGGCGGTAGAAGCGGTATACCGTGCGGTCGGTGCCCAGCACCAGAAGCGCCGTGGCGGCAATGCCGAAGGGCAGGGCGATCAGCGCGGTGGGCAGAAACCCCAGCGTCAGGCCGATGTTCTGGAAGGCCCAGGTCAAGAGGATGGTGATGGCGGTGCCGAAGGCCATGGTGTCGCCATGCGCGAAGTTGGAAAACCGCAGGATGCCGTAGATCAGCGTCACCCCAAGGGCGCCAAGGGCAAGCTGCGCGCCATAGGCCGTGGCGGGGATCACGACGTAGTTCAGCAGCGCCACGAAGGCGTTCAGCAGGTCCATCAGGGGTTGCCTCGCGGGGACGTGTGAGGGGGGAAGGGGCGGGCTCCGCTCATCCCACCGCCCGCGTGCAGGTGCCCCGCGAGGCGGTGGCGGCAATCGTGTCCTGCGCGGCGTCGTGGCTGGACAGGGTCAGCGTGCCGTCGCGGAACAGCGTGAGGAACGCCAGCGTGCGGTCGTCGATCCGGCGGAAGAAGGTGTCGCTGATGGGGGTCGCGTCGATCTGCGCCAAGTCCGACGTCTCGCCATCGATCGACAGGCGCAGGCTTTTGTCACTGAACGACAGGCTGGCGGTCACGGGAGTGGCCAATTGCACGCAGGCGTCGCCGGTCACGCAGCGGTCGGTCAGGCGGCAGGTCCAGCCTTCGGCATGGGCCGCGGTGGCAAGAAGGGGGAGGGCGAGGAGGGCACGCATCCTACCCCCCCAGAAAACTGCGGCGGACCTCGGGGTCCGCAAGCAGCGCCTGCCCGGTGTCGGTGAACCGGTTGGCGCCCTGCACCAGAACATAGCCGCGGTCGGCGATGTCCAGCGCCTGGCGGGCGTTCTGTTCGACCATCAGGATGCTGATGCCGGTGCGGGCGACCTCGATGATGCGGTCGAACAACTCGTCCATCACGATGGGCGACACGCCCGCGGTGGGTTCGTCCAGCATCAGCACCTTGGGCTGCGTCATCAGCGCGCGGCCCACGGCCACCTGCTGGCGCTGCCCGCCCGACAACTCGCCCGCCGCCTGATGCCGCTTGTCACGCAGGATGGGGAACAGGTGATAGACCTGTTCGATGGTCGCCCTGATGTCGTCGCGCCGCAGGAAGGCGCCCATCTCCAGGTTCTCCTCGACCGTCATCGAGGTAAAGACGTTCGAGGTCTGCGGCACGAAGGCCATGCCCTTGGCCACGCGGGCCTGCGGCGTCAGCGCCGTGATGTCCTCGCCGTTCAGCCGCACATGGCCCGCCCGCAGCTTCAGCATGCCGAACACGGCCTTCATCGCGGTGGATTTGCCCGCCCCGTTCGGCCCCACGATGACGGCGATCTGGCCGGGGTCCACCGCAATGGTGCAGGAATGCAGGATGTCCGCGCCGCCGTAGCCGCCGGTCATGGCCTCGCCGATCAGGAAGGGTTCAGTCATGGACGCCATCCGCCGCGAAAGCGCCAAAATCCTTCGTACGAAGGATTATGGCGCTTGGGGCATAAGAACTTTCGCAGAAAGTTCTTATGCCGGGCCGCCCAAGAATTTTAGAATAAAATTCTTGGGCTTGCGTGGCGATCTTCACAAGGGACTTCACGCCGCCCCCTCCTTCACCTTGTTCTTCAGCCCGGTGCCCAGATAGGCCTCGATCACCCGCTCGTCGCTGCGCACCTCGGCGGGCGTGCCTTGCGCCAGAACCTTGCCTTCGGCCATCACGATCACAGGGTTGCACAGGCGGGCGATGAAATCCATGTCGTGCTCGATGACGCAGAAGGTGTAGCCGCGTTCCTTGTTCAGCCGCACGATGGCATCGCCGATGGTGTTCAGAAGCGTGCGGTTCACGCCCGCGCCCACCTCGTCCAGGAACACGATCTTGGCATCGACCATCATGGTACGGCCCAGTTCCAGAAGCTTCTTCTGCCCGCCGGAAATCTGGCTGGCCTTCTGGTCGGCCAGGTGGCCGATGGTCAGGAATTCCAGCACCTCGTCGGCCTTCTTGCGCAGCGCGCGTTCGGCGGCGGCCACCGCACCGCGGCGGAACCAGGCGTTCCACAGCGTCTCGCCCGGCTGCCCCGCGGGCACCATCATCAGATTCTCTCGCACCGACATTGACCCGAATTCGTGCGCGATCTGGAAGGTTCGCAGCAGGCCCTTGTGGAACAGGTCGTGCGGTGGCAGGCCGGTGATGTCCTCGCCGTCCATCACCACGGTCCCCGAAGTGGGCGTGTAGCGCCCCGCGATGCAGTTGAAGAGCGTGGTCTTGCCCGCCCCGTTCGGCCCGATCAGCCCGGTGATCGAACCTGTGGCAATGGCCAGCGATGCGCCATCCACGGCGTGAAAGCCGCCAAAATGCTTGTGCAGACCGTCAACGACGATCATCCGCGCTTCCCCTTACATCCCTGCGGCCCCGCGTTGAACCGGGGGCTCTTGCAATGGCAACGACCCGGGGGAAATTCCCCCGGGCCGCCGGTCGTCATGTCAGGTCAGACGGCGGCTCAACGCCAGCCAACAACGGCCAGCTTGCCGTCCTTGAACTCGATCTCGCGGTAGCTGCCCTTGGCTTCGCGGCCGTTCACGAACTCGACGTCGGTCGCGCCCTGATAGTCGATGTCGCCACCGGCCTTCAGGATTTCCAGCCCCCTGGCCAGTTCGCCCGACGAAATCGGCTCACCCGGTGCGTTGCCCACTTCCAGGATCTTGTCCTTGAAGACCTTCGAGTCGGTCGAACCCGCCGCCTGCATCGCGAAGGCGATGATCGCGGCCGCGTCATAGCTTTCGCCCGAGAAGGGCGAGGTGCCATCAAAGCCCGCAGCGGTGGCCATCTCCTGGAACTTCATGGCACCAGCCGAATTCGAGGCCGGGTTCTGACCGAACGACCCGTTGATCTCGCCGCCGAACCGGTCTTCCAGCGCCTGGCTGACCATGCCGTCGGGGAACTGGAAGGTGGTGAAGGCGCCGGTGTCGATGGACGCGCGCAGGATGCCGCCCCCGCCGCCGTCGATGTAGCCCGCCAGCACCAGAACCTCGCCGCCCGCCGCGGCCAGCGCCGCCACTTCGGCCGAATAGTCCGATTTGCCGTCTTCATGCGCGGCCACGATGGTCACCGTGCCACCGGCCGCCTCGTAGGCCGCCTTGAACGCATCGGCCAGACCCTTGCCGTAGTCGTTGTTGGTGTAGGTCACCGCCACCGACTTGATGCCGCGGGCGTTCAGAATGTCAGTCATCACCACGCCCTGACGGGCGTCCGAGGGCGAGGTGCGGAAGAACAGGCCGTCGGTTTCCGCGGTGGTCAGCGCGGGCGAGGTGGCCGAGGGCGAGATCATCACGATCCCGTTCGGACGGCCGACCGACTGCAGCACCGCCCCGGTCACGCCCGAGCAGTCGCCGCCGACCATGGCCACGATCTTGTCCGCCGTCACCAGCTTCTCGGCGGCAGCCGTACCCGCGGCCGCATCGGCGCAGGTGGAATCGCCGCGCACGCTGAGCAGCGTCTTGCCGTCCAGCACGCCGCCCGCGGCGTTGATCTCGGCCATCGCCATTTCGGCGCCCGCGCCCATCTGCGGCGTCAGCGCTTCCAGCGGTCCGGTGAAGCCCAGAAACACGCCGACTTTCACATCTTCGGCCAGTGCAACCCCTGCGCCCAGTGCGCAGGCAGCGGTGGCAAGAAGCAGTTTTTTCATTGGTAACTCCCCTGTTGGATCGAAATCCTGCAGGAACGCTAGTGCGCGGCGCAACAAAAGGAAAGGGTCTCGCGCACGCCGAAGTGACCCGGTCGGTGCCTTGTCCAGTCCGCCGTGCGGCGCCACCTTCCGTTCACCCGCCCGCCCCGCGCACAAGAGGCCGCCATGCCCACCCGCCGCCAGACGCTTGCCCTTGCCATGGCATCGCTTGCCGCCCCCGCCGTTGCCCCGGCCGCGACACCGGTGCGAATCGCGCCCGTCGTCACCGGCCTTGCCGAGCCCTGGGCGCTGGCCTTCCTTCCCCACGGCCGCTTTCTGGTGACCGAACGTGACGGCCGCCTGACCCTTTTCGGGGATGGCAGGCCGGTTGCGGTGCACGGCCTGCCCAAGGTTTTCGCAGACGGGCAGGGTGGCCTTCTTGACGTGATGGTGCCGCGCGACTTTGCACAGTCCCGGCGCCTGTGGCTGACCTATGCCCATCCCGCCGGCGGTGGCGCGTCCACCGCGCTGGCCCATGCCCGGCTGTCCGACGACGGCACCGCGCTGGAACAGGTGACGCGCGTGCACGATGGGCCGGCCGAACCGGGCGGCAGGCATTTCGGATCGCGCGTGGTGCAGGCGCCGGACGGAAGCGTGTTCCTCACCACCGGCGACCGCGGCCTTGGCGCCCCGGCGCAAGACCCCGCACGCCCCGAAGGCAAGGTGCTGCACTTCGGCCCCGACGGCGCGCCGCTGACGGCACCGGTCCTTGCCGGGCAATCGGTGGTGCCCGGCCTGTGGTCGCTGGGCCACCGCAACATCCAGGGCGCGGCGCTTGACGGGCAGGGGCGGCTGTGGACGGTGGAACACGGCGCGCGCGGGGGCGACGAGCTGAACATGCCGCAGCAGGGCCGCAACTACGGCTGGCCCGTCATCACCTATGGCGTCAACTACAACGGCAAGCGCATCGGCGAAGGCACAGCGAAGGACGGGATGGAACAGCCGGTGCACTACTGGGACCCCTCCATCGCGCCTTCGGGGCTGGCAATCCTGAAGGGCGATGCGATGGGCTGGCGCGGGCAGGTGCTGACCGGCAGCCTGAACAGCGATTTCATTTCCCGGCTGGACCCCGCGGCGGGCTACGCCGAAACCCGCATCGCCACGCCCGAAACCATCCGCGTCCGCGATGTGCGCGAGGCACCGGACGGCTCGGTCTGGTTCCTGTCGGTGGGCGAGGGGGCTGTGTTCCGGGTGGCGGCGGGGTAGGGGGCAGATAGCACTTTGTGTGTTGAGGTAACCGGAGTAGCGTTGTCATACATCTGTAATGGAGTTGGCAATGACTTTCACCGAATCGATTTCCGCTGTCTACGGCAAGTACGCCACCTTTTCCGGTCGCGCCCGTCGATCCGAATACTGGTGGTGGGTGTTGTTTCAGGCCGTTGCCGGCGTGGTCATCGGGCTTGTTGCCATGGGCATGGGGTTGGGCCGCGACTTCGGTTCAGATCCACTCAGCCTGATCTGGTCGCTCGCCAACCTCTTGCCAGGCATCGCCGTCAGCGTCCGCCGCCTGCACGACCTTGACAAATCGGGGTGGTGGCTGCTGATCGCCCTGATCCCTCTGATCGGCGCAATCGTGCTGATCGTGTGGTTCTGTTCGCGCGGGACCGTCGGGCCGAACCAGCACGGCATCGATCCTGTCACGGGCTGAGCCTGCTCACAGACGGAAACGCGCCACCTGCAGCGTGCCTTGCATCCTCCGCTCGCGGTAGGGCATGGTCTAGCGATGCGCGCGGTGGCATTTCAAGCAAGTAACCGTACTATGCGTGATTTCACCCATCGCGGTTCGAACAGAAAGATGGGTGCAAGCACCCTTCCTACATCGCGACCTCCCCCGTGCGGCTGGCAAAAGTCTTTCCAAATCGTGAATCGTCGCCCGCAACCCATTGATTTCATTATATGCGAACTGTGTCCCACGGTGGGACGCGCCGCTGTCCCACGACGGTACATGCCCCTCTTGTTCAGATCGACAGCCGCGGCACTTGAACGGTCCCTTGCGTCCCCCGCTCGCGGTAGGGCGTGGTCTTGTAATGCGCGCGGTAGCATTTCGAGAAGTGCGACGGGCTGGCAAAGCCGCAGGCCAGCGCCACGTTGATCACGCTCATGTCGGTCTGCATCAGCAGGTTGCGGGCCTTCTGCAGGCGCAGTTCCATGTAGTATTTCTTCGGCGAGCGGTTCAGATAGCGGCGGAACAGGCGCTCCAGCTGCCGCGTGCTCATCCCCACATCCTCGGCCAGATCCGAGGGCGAGACCGGCTCCTCGATCGCCGCCTCCATCATCTGGATGACCTGGCTCAGCTTGGGGTGGCGCACGCCGATGCGGGTGGGGATCGACAGGCGCTGGGTGTCCTGGTCGGTGCGGATGGCGGAATAGATCAGCTGGTCGGCCACGGTGTTGGCAATGTCCTCGCCATGGTCGGCCGCGATGATCTTCAGCATCAGGTCCAGCGACGCGGTGCCGCCCGCGCTGGTCAGCCGGTTGCCGTCGATCACGAAGACCGACTTGGTCAGCTTCACCTCGCCGAATTCCTCGGCAAAGCCATCCTGGTTCTCCCAGTGGATCGTGGCCTTCTTGCCGTCCAGAAGCCCCGCCCGCGCCAGCGCATGCGCCCCGGTGCACAACCCGCCCAGTGCCACGCCCCGCCGCGCCTCGCGCCGCAGCCAGTTCAGCACGTTCTTGGTGGTGGCCCGGCCCACATCGATGCCGCCGCAGACAAAAACCGTATCCTCCCGCGCCACATCGTCCAGCCCCATGTCCAGCCGGAACGCCGCACCACAACTGGCCGTCACATAGCCGCCTTCGCCCGCCTCGCCCGCCAGCGCCCAGGCATAGACATTGCGCCCGGTGATCCGGTTGGCGATGCGCAGGGGTTCCAGCGCGCTGGCGAAGGCCAGCATGGTGAAGCGGTCCAGCAGCAGGAACACGAACCGCCGGGGCGTGGCCGACTGCGGCATCGGCGTGGCCTTGCGGGGGGCGGTGGGCATGCGCAGCGACCTGTTTCTGTCGTTTTCCGGCGAAAGCGTTATCATTTTCCCCCGGTGCCGCAAGGCCCCCCCTTTGCACTCCTGTCGCTTTCGCGCTAAGCCGCCGCGGTGTTTCGGACAGGAGGGTCGCCATGACCAAGGCGTGGAGCAAGTCGGACTGGCGCGGCAAGCCGCGGGTGCAGATGCCCGACTATGCCGATCAGGCGGCGCTGAAGGGGGTCGAGGCGCAACTGGCCAAGTACCCGCCGCTGGTGTTCGCGGGCGAGGCGCGCAAGCTGCGCAAGCAGCTGGCGCTGGCGGCCGAGGGCAAGGCCTTTCTGCTGCAGGGCGGCGACTGCGCCGAAAGCTTTGCCGAATTCGGCGCCGACAACATCCGCGACACGTTCCGCGTGCTGCTGCAGATGGCCGTCGTGCTGACCTTTGCCGCCAAGGTGCCTGTCATCAAGGTTGGCCGCATGGCAGGCCAGTTCGCCAAGCCCCGCTCGGCCCCGACCGAGATGATCGGCGGCGTCGAGTATCCGTCCTACCGTGGCGACATCATCAACGGCTTCGACGCCACGCCAGAGGCACGGCAGCCCGACCCGTCGCGCATGCTGCAGGCCTACACGCAGGCCGCGGCCACGCTGAACCTGTTGCGCGCCTTTTCGACCGGCGGCTTTGCCGACATCCACCGGGTGCACGCCTGGACGCTGGGCTTTGCCGAACATGACAAGGCCGAACGCTATCGCGAAGTGTCGAACCGCATTTCCGACGCGCTGGATTTCATGTCGGCGGCCGGGGTGAACGGCGACACCGCAAACGCGCTGTCGACGGTGGATTTCTACACCAGCCACGAAGCGCTGCTCTTGGAGTATGAGGAGGCGCTGTGCCGCATCGATTCCATCTCGGGCCAGCCGGTGGCGGGGTCGGGGCACATGATCTGGATCGGCGACCGCACCCGCCAGCCCGACGGCGCGCATGTGGAATTCTGCCGGGGCGTCCTGAACCCCATCGGGCTGAAATGCGGCCCCACCACCACGGCCGAGGACCTGAAGGTGCTGATGGCCAAGCTGAACCCGCAGAACGAACCCGGGCGGCTGACGCTGATTGCCCGGTTCGGCGCGGGCAAGGTGGGCGAACACCTGCCCCGTCTGGTGCGCACCGTGCGCGAGGAAGGGGCGAATGTCCTGTGGTCCTGCGACCCGATGCACGGCAACACGATAAAATCTCCGTCGGGCTATAAAACCCGGCCCTTCAATGCCGTCCTAGGTGAAGTGAGAGAGTTCTTCGCAGTGCACAAGGCCGAAGGATCCATCCCCGGCGGCGTGCACTTCGAGATGACGGGGAAGGACGTGACGGAATGCACCGGCGGTCTGCGGGCAGTGACGGACGAGGATCTGTCCGACCGCTATCACACCGCCTGCGACCCGCGGCTGAATGCGTCGCAGGCGCTGGAGCTGGCATTCCTGGTGGCGGAAGAACTGATGGCTGCGCGCCAGACAGGGCGGCGGCTGGCGATGTAGGGCAGGCGCGCGGCTCAGGACGCGCGCTTGACAACCCGCAGGTGCGGAACCGGCCCGGCAAAGGGCATCGGACGCTCGGCAAAGGCCGGTTGCGCCGCGGCTGTGCCCAGCGGCCGGGCCACCCGCCGGCTGACGGCAAAGCGGCGCGGGGGCTTGCCCACCTCGCCCACGGTGGCCAGACAGCCCAGGATCATGCGCACTGCCCCGTCGGCACCGCGCAGCGGCAACAGCAGCAGGCGCGCCTCCAGCGGCGGTCGGCCGGGGCCGCGCAACCCTTCCAGCCACATCTCGACTGTGGCGGGATCATCCAGCATCCGGTCCAGCGTGGACGCCACGCTGTCGCGCGACTTGCTGTCGAACAGCGTCAGCAGCGACACCCCCGTCAGGTCCACCCCGGCAATCTCGGCCAGGCCCATGCCCGCGATGCGGATCATCACCTGACCGGCAGCATTCCGCTCTGCAACAAAGGCATATTCCAGCGCGCCGGCGATCCCCCGCGGGTCGATCTGCGACCGCAGCGGCGGCAGCCCCCCCGCACACAGCGCCGCCCAATATCCCCGCACCACCTCCAGCATCGCGAACCGCTCCGCCCCGAAACCCTGCCTGTCAACCTGCACGTCCATCACCATTCACCCATTCCGTGCCCCCACCGGCACATCACCGCGCCACGGGCCGTCTGCCAATCCGGCCGGGCCTGTTGGCCTGGCCTGCGTTCCATGGTTTAACACTCGCACAATAGCCGTTACCCACGGCTTAACGCCCCCCTCGTTTTAGGGGGCCGAGCGGAAAAACGGTGGTAAATTCGAAACGATGGTAAACAGACCCTTGCCGTGCCCCGCAAACAGGCGGGCCTGCCCGTGACCCGGTCGATGACGGGCTTTGCCACCCGCCGCGGCCAGGGCGCCGGGCAGGCCTGGCAATGGGACATCCGCGGCGTCAACGGCAAGGGGCTGGACCTGCGCCTGCGCCTGCCCGAAGGCATCGAGGGACTGGAGGCCGATGTGCGCGCGGCCCTTGGCCGTGCTGTCACCCGCGGCAATGTCGCGCTGTCCCTGAAGCTTGACCGCGATCCCGCCGCGGCCGGTACCATTCGCCTGAACCCCGCCGCGCTGGCCGACGTGCTGCGCGCGCTGGCCGAGGTCGAGACGGCAGCGATGGCCCAGGGCGTTACGCTGCGGCAGGCCTCGCAGGCCGAAATCCTGGCCATCCGCGGCGTGCTGGACACCGGTGCCACCGCCGAGGCCGACACGGCCCCCTTGCGCGCCGCCCTGCTGGCCGACCTTTCCCCGCTTTTGGCCGACTTCAATGCCGCCCGCACGGCCGAAGGCAAGGCCCTGTCCACCGTCATTGCCACCCAGGTGGACCGCATTGCCCACCTGGTGGCCGAGGCCCGCGCCGCCGCCACCGACCGTGCCGCGGGCGCCGAGCCCGCGCTGCGCGCGCAGGTGGCCCGTGTGTTGGCCGAAGGCGTTGATGCGGCGCGGCTGGCGCAGGAACTGGCCCTGCTGGCCGTCAAGGCCGACATCACCGAAGAGCTTGACCGGCTGGACACCCATGTTGCCGCCGCCCGCGCCCTGCTGGCCGATCCGTCGCCGATGGGCCGCAAGTTCGAGTTCCTGACGCAAGAGTTCCTGCGCGAAGCGAACACGATGTGTTCCAAATCCGGCAACGCTGCGCTGACCCGCATCGGGCTGGACCTGAAGACGGTGATCGACCAGTTGCGCGAACAGGCGGCCAACGTCGAGTAGCGGTGCGGGGCCGTTCCATCTTGCGTCTGCGCGGCGATTGGGCGACAGGCAGGGCACACGCCCCCAACGGCCCGCACCCATGACGAACGCCACCCGCCGCGGCCTGCTTCTGATCCTGTCCTCGCCCTCGGGCGCGGGCAAGTCCACCATGGCGCGGCGGCTGATGGACTGGGACCAGACGATCCGCTTTTCCGTCTCGGCCACCACGCGCAGGCCGCGGCCGGGTGAACAGGACGGCGTGCACTACTGGTTTCACGACGACACCAGTTTTCGCGCGCTGGTGGCCTCGGGTGGCATGCTTGAACACGCCGAGGTGTTCGGGAACCTGTACGGCAGCCCCCGCGCGCCCGTGGAACAGGCGATGGCCGAAGGCCGCGACACGCTGTTCGACGTCGACTGGCAGGGCGGCCAGCAGATCCGCAACTCCCCCCTTGGCAAGGATGCGGTGTCGGTGTTCATCCTGCCGCCGTCGATTGCCGAACTGGAACACCGCCTGCGCGGCCGGGCGCAGGACAGCGAGGCGGTGATCGCCGGGCGCATGGCGAAAAGCCGCGATGAGATCAGCCATTGGGCAGAGTACGACTATGTTCTGGTGAACCGGGTGATCGACGAGACGTTTGAAGAGCTCATCTCGATCGTGAAGGCCGAGCGCCTGCGCCGCGAACGCCAGCCCGGCTTGAACGGGTTTGTGCGCACCCTGAACGAGGAGTTTGCGGCAAGATGATCTACGCGCTGGACGACCTTGTGCCCGCTATCGACCCCGACGCCTGGGTGGCGCCCGGCGCGCATGTCATGGGCCGGGTCACGCTGGCCGCGGGTGTGGGCATCTGGTTCGGCGCCGTGCTGCGCGGCGACAACGAGCCGATTTCGGTGGGCGAGGGTACGAATATCCAGGAAAACAGCGTGCTGCACACCGACTGGGGCTATCCGCTGACCATCGGGACGAACTGCACCATCGGCCACAAGGCCATGCTGCACGGCTGCACCATCGGCGACGGCACGCTGATCGGCATGGGCGCCACGGTGCTGAACGGCGCGAAGATCGGCCGCGGCTGCCTGATCGGCGCCTGCGCCCTGATTACCGAGGGGAAAGAGATTCCCGACGGGTCGCTGGTGATGGGGAGCCCTGGCAAGGTGGTGCGGATGCTGGATGATGCCGCGCGTGCCAGGCTGCTGGTCGGTGCGGCGAACTACAGGGCGAACGCCGCGCGGTTCCGCGCCGGGCTGAGGGAGGTCTGAGATGCAGATTGCAGGCAGGAATATCGGGCCGGACCAGCCGCCGCTGGTGATTGCCGAAATCGGCATCAACCATGGCGGGTCGCTGGCGGTGGCGAAAGAGATGGTGCGGCTGGCGGCCGGGGCGGGCTGCGAGATGATCAAGCACCAGACCCACATCATCGAAGACGAGATGACCGACGAGGCAAAGTCGATCTTCCCGCCCAATGCCGACGTGTCGATCTGGCATGTGATGGAACGCTGCGCCCTGAACCGCACGGACGAGGCCGAACTGAAGCGATATACGGAACAGCTGGGGATGATCTGGATTTCCACGCCGTTTTCCCGCGCGGCAGCCGATTTCCTGGAAACGCTGGACGTGCCCGCCTACAAGATCGGGTCAGGCGAGGCCGACAACCTGCCGCTGATCCGCCACATCGCCCGCAAGGGCAAACCCGTCATCATGTCCACCGGCATGCAGACCATCGACAGCGTCCGCGCGTCGGTTGCCATTCTGGATGACGCCGGAATCGACTATGCCCTGCTGGAATGCACCAACCTGTATCCCTCGCCCCCCGAAATCGTGTCGCTGCGCGGCGTGACCGACCTGAAAGCGGCTTTCCCGCGGGCCGTGGTGGGGTTCTCTGACCATTCCATCGGCCCGGAAATGGCGCTGGCCAGCGTGGCGCTGGGGGCCTGCATCCTGGAACGCCACTACACCGACACGCGCTACCGCAAGGGGCCCGACATCATCAACTCGATGGACCCCTCGGAACTGCGCCACCTGATCGACCGGTCGCGCGAAATCTGGATCGCCGCAAACAACCCCAAGCAACGCACCGCGCCCGAGGAAGACGTCTACCGCTTTGCCCGCGGTTCGGTCGTGGCCGATGCCGACCTGCCCGCCGGGCATGTGATCACCGAGGCGGACATCTGGGCGCGCAGGCCCGGCAGCGGCGAGATTCCCGCCTATGACTTTGACCGCGTGCTGGGCAAACGCCTGACCCGCGCGGTGGCGCGGAACACGCAGCTGCGCTGGGCCGACCTGGCATGACCCTGACGCGGGCAGACATCGGCATCTGGCTGATCAGCCTGCCGCGCGATGCCGCGCGGCGCAACAGGCTGACGGCGCAGCTGTCGGCCATCGGCCTGACGCCGCAGTGGTTTGCCGCCATCGACGGCCGCGCGCGCGAGGCCGAGTTGCTGCAACGCGCCGACCCCGCCGCCTATGCCCGCAACATGGGCGCGCCCATTCTGCCGGGCAAGCTGGGCGTCTATGCCAGCCATCTGGCGGTGTGGCAGGCGCTGGTCGCCTCGCCGCACAAGGCGGCACTGGTGTTCGAGGACGACACGGTGCTGCACGACGATTTCCCGCAGGCGCTGGACGCGGCGCTGGCGGCCGCGGCGCAGTGGGATCTGCTGCGCTTCAACTGCGTGCGGGCGAAATGGCCGGTGACGCAGGGCAGGGCGGGGGCCTACCGGCTGAACGCCTATGTCGGCCCCTTTACCGGCAATGCGGCCTATCTGGTGCACCGCGATGTGGCCGCGCGCCTGCTGCCGGGCCTCTGGCCGCAGACCCGCGCGCTGGACCACGAACTGAACCGTTTTTTCCGGCACGACTACCGGCAGCTGGGCCTGGAACCCTGGGCCGGCCACACCGATGACGGCGGCACCAGCAGCATCACCGGCACCGGATTTGCGCTGGTGCGCAAGTTCAAGTGGTACCGCCGCCTGCCGCACTACCGGCTGAAGGCGGCCAATTACCTGCGCCGCGCCGGGTGGCTGGCGCGCAAGGGCATGCTGTGGCCCCGCGGGCAGGCCGGGCACAACGAAAGGGCGGGCGTATGACGATCCGGCTGGTGGTCGATGGGCGGGGGAGCTTGCGCCGGCAGATCCTTGACCGGCTGGTGGCCGACGCGGGCGGGCGCATCCAGGTGGCGCTGCATTTCGGCGACCGCGACGCCGATTTCCACGCCCCCAGCCTGCAGCGGCTGGAGGTGCGCAACGGCCGCAAGGGCCACCTGATGGCGCGTCACCTTGCCCGCGGGGCGGAACTGCCGCTCTTGGCCTCGCCCGACTACTACAAGATGCTGGAAACGGCGGTGGAACAGCTGCACCGCAACTCGTCGGCCTATCGCTACCGGTCGCACAACCTGCAGAACCTGCAGGATTATCTGGACTATTACCACATTCTTGCCGACGCCTATGCGCAGGAAATCGAGGAAACCGGCGCCACGCATGCGCTGTTCATGAACATGCCGCACCTGGGCTATGACATCGTGCTGTTTCAGGTGGCGCAGGCGCTGGGGCTGAAGACGCTGATCGTCAGCCAGACCTTCTTTGCCGACAGCTTTTTCTCGATGGAGACGTTCGAGGACTTCGGATGCCTGGCGCCCGAAGGCATTGCCGGCACACCCATTCCCATCGAGAAGGGCTCGGCGCCCGACCTGTTCTTCATGGAGGACCGCTGGCAGCAGGAGGGCCCGCGCGGGCGGCTGACGGCGGGCGCGGTGGCGAGCTTCTTCAAGTATGTCGCGCTAAAACAGCCTGGCATGCTGTTGCGGCCCGGCCAGATGATGGAAACCCTGCGCCGCATGGCCGTGGCCTATCGTGGCCTGCCCGACTGGCGCGACCCCTTTGCCAAGTTCTTCCATGTGAACGAACTGGCCTACTTCGAACACCTTGCCCAGTACGAGGGCAAGCCCGTCGATCTGAACACGAAGTTCGTCTATGTGGCGCTGCACAACCAGCCCGAGATGTCCACGCAGACGCTGGGCGGGCTGTTCCGCGATCAGGTTCTGGCGATCGAGGCGCTGGCCCGCGTGCTGCCGGAAGGCTGGCGCATCTACGTGAAGGAAAACCCCCGGCAGGGCGCCTATGCCCGCGGGCCGATGTATTTTCACCGCCTGTCGCGCATCCGCGGGGTGCAGTTGGTGCCGTCGAACACCAGCACGCACGAACTGTCGTCGCGCGCGCAGGTCACCGCCAGCATCGCGGGCACCGCCGGGTGGGAATCGCTGCGCAAGGGCAAGCCTTGCATCGTGTTCGGTGGGGCATGGTACCGGTCTTTCCCCGGCGTCTTCCCGTGGCACGACGGCATGGACCTGGAACAGATCGCCGCGTTCCGCTTTCCGCACGACGCCATCGAACAGGCGGCGGGCACGCTGGCGGCGCGCTGCCACCCCGGCATCATCGAGATGCTGTACCGCGACCGTGCGCCCGACTATGACCCCGCGGCGAACGTCGAACGCGTCAGCCACACGATTGACGACCTGCTGCACGGCCGCGCCCCCCTGACCTTCACGCGGGGCTAGGGTATGGCCGCGGAACGCTTCGTCACCTGCATGAAATACGGCACGGCCTATCCGGCCGACTATGTGAACGTGCTGTACAACGCCGTGCGGGGCGCCATGCGCGGCCCGTTCCGCTTTGTCTGCCTGACCGACACTGCCGAAGGCCTGCTGCCCGGCATTCAGGCGCTGCCGATCCCAGACCTGGGTCTGGAACCAAGCGAATGGTTTGTGGGCGGGGTTTGGCCGAAGCTTGGCATCTACGACCGGCACTTCCACGGGCTGCAAGGGCGCTGCCTGTTCATCGACCTGGACATGGTGGTGCTGCGCGACATCGACGCTTTCTTCGACGTGCCCGGTCATTTCGTGGGCATTGACGCGGGGCCGGCCTGGGGACGGCCGGGGTCAAAGGCGCCGCCGCAGCTGGGCAGCGGCATGATCGCCTTCGACATCGGCAGCCATGCACAGCTTGCCGACACCTTCCGCGCCCGCAAGGCGCAGATCATGGGGTCGTTTCGCACCGAACAGGCCTTCGTCGCAGCCACGCTGCCCGGCATCACCTACTGGCCCGACGGCTGGGTGATCAGCTTCAAGCGCCTTTTGCGCCGCCCCATGGGGCTGGACCTGTTCCTGCCACCGCACCCGCCGCCGCCCACCGCCAAGGTGCTGGCCTTCCACGGCACGCCCCGTCCGGTGGACCTGATGGGAAACCGCGGCCGCTTCTGGGACCGCTTCCCCCACCTTGGTAACGGGCCGGTGGGCTGGATGGTGGACTACTGGCGCAGCCACGGCGGCCGCCCGCTGTGACATTGCAGGCCCGGCCGGGCAGGTCTATGTGTCGGCCGTGTTCGGGGATGCAGGCCACATGACAACCAGACGACTGCTGTTCCTGACCGGTACGCGCGCCGATTTCGGCAAGCTGGAGCCGCTGGGCGCCGCCGCGCGCGATGCCGGCCACGGCGTGTCGTTCTTCGTCACCGGCATGCACATGCTGGACCGTTATGGCCTGACCAAACACGAGGTGCACCGCATGCCTGGCGTGGCGGTGCACGAATTCCTGAACCAGCGCCCGGGCGACGCGCAGGATGTGGTGCTGGCCAAGACGGTGCTGGGGTTCAGCGACTATGTCACGGAACACCGCCCCGACCTGATTGTCACCCACGGCGACCGGGTCGAGGCGCTGGCGGGCACGCTGGTGGCCGCCACCAACTATGTGCGCAGCGCCCATGTGGAAGGCGGCGAGGTGTCGGGCACCATCGACGAGATGTTCCGCCACTGCAACTCGAAGCTCGCCTTCGCGCATTTCGTGTCCTCCGAGGCCGCTGCCGCGCGGGTGCGGGCGCTGGGCGAGCCGGACGAGACCATCCACGTCATCGGCTCGCCGGAACTGGACTTCCACGCCGGGCCGTCGGGGGTGACGCTGGCCGAGGTGCGCGAACGCTATGCCATCCCCTTTGCCGACTACGGTATCGCCACATTGCACCCGGTGACGTCGGAGCAGGACACGATGGGGGCGCAGGCGCTGACCTTCTTCGGTGCGCTGGCGGAAAGCGGGCGGTGCTTCGTGGTGATCGCGCCCAACAACGACCCGGGGTCGCAAGGCATTTTCGCCGTGCTGGAGGATCTTCCGGCCGACCGCTTCCGCGTGCTGCCCTCGATGCGCTTTGCGCATTTCTCGGAACTGATGAAGAACGCGGCCTGCATGGCCGGAAACTCCAGCGCGGGCGTGCGTGAAGCGCCTTTCCTGGGCCTGCCGTCGCTGGATGTGGGCACGCGGCAGAACCGCCGGTCGGACGCGCCGTCGATCACCACTTGCGCGGCGGACGACCGGGCGGCGGTGCTGGACTTCCTGGCGCGCCAATGGGGCCGCCGCTGGCCCACCCATACCGGCTTTGGCACCGGCCGCGCCGCCGACCGCTTTGCCGCCGTCCTGGCCGACCCCGCCTTCTGGGCGCGCGGGCTGCAGAAGGAATTCCGCGATATCGGCTGAGGGTGCGCAGGCGGAGGGGGCAGGAACGGGATGAGCCTGTGGCTGCGCGGCTACCTTCTGGCGTCGGGGCTGCTGCCGCTGGTTGCGCCTGCCGTGCTGCGCCGCAGGCTGGCGCGCGGCAAGGAGGACCCGGCGCGCTGGCGCGAGAAGCTGGGAGAGGCCACGCTGCCGCGGCCCGCCGGGCGGCCGGTGTGGCTGCATGCGGTGGGACTGGGCGAAGTGCTGGCGCTGCGCGGGTTGATCGCCGCGATGGCCGCGCGCGACGCGGACCTGTCGTTCCTGGTGACCTCGACCGCGCGGTCCTCGGCGCAGGTGATGGCGGCAAACCTGCCGCCGCGCACGGTGCACCAATTTCTGCCGCTGGATGCGCCGGGCTATGTGGCGCGGTTTCTTGACCACTGGCGCCCCGGCCTGTCGGTCTGGGCCGAGCAGGACCTGTGGCCGGGGGCGGTGGCGGCCACGGCGGCGCGGGGCATTCCCCTGGCGTTGGTGAACGCGCGGATGAATGCCGCTGCCTTTGCCCGCCGCCGCCGCGCGGCGGGGCTGTACCACGCGCTGCTGGGCCGATTTGCGCTGGTGACGGCGCAGGAAGAGGACAGCGCGCGCCATCTGGCGGCGCTTGGCGCAGGCGGCGTGCAGGTGATGCCGTCGCTGAAGTCGGCGGCGCCGCCGCTGGCCTGTGATGCAGCCGAGCTGGGCCGGTTGCGCGCGGCACTGGCCGGGCGGCGGGTGTGGGCCGCGGTTTCCACTCATGCGGGCGATGAGGGCGCGGCGTTTCCGGCGCATCTGTCGGTGCTGGCTCAGGCGCCCGGCGCCTGCCTGATCGTGGCGCCCCGCCTGCCCGCCCGCGTGGACGAGATTGCCCGGGTGGCGCAGGGGTTTGGCCTGGCCCTGGCACGGCGGTCGGCGGGGCAGGGGCTGGATGCGCTGCCCGAAGGGGGGGTGTACCTGGCCGACACGTTTGGCGAAACCGGACTGTGGTACCGGCTGGCGCCGGTGGCGCTGGTGGGCGGCGGATTCGGCATCGGCGGCCACAACCCGTGGGAAGCCGCGGCGCTGGGCTGCGCCGTGCTGCACGGACCGGATGTGGCGAACTTTGCGCCCGACTATGTGGCCTTCCACACGGCGGGTGCCGCGCGTGCAGTACCGGATGCCGCGGCCCTGGCCGTAGCACTGGCCGACCCGGCGTTGGCCGCGATGGCCGCACGCGGGCAGGCGCTGTGGCGCCAGGGTGCGGGGCAGGTCGATGGTCTTGCGGCCCGGCTGTGCGCGATGGTGGTGCAATGAGTTTGCGCCGGTTCATGCCGCTTTACACACTGCTGTGGACCCTCGGCCTTCCGCTGGCCGTGCTGTACCTGCTGTGGCGCGGGCGGCGCGACCCGGACTATGCCCGCCACATGGCCGAACGGTTTGGCCTCTATCGCCCACGCATGACGGGTGCCGTGTGGCTTCATGCCGTGTCGCTGGGCGAGGTTCGGTCGGCCGTGCCCATTGTGCGGGCCTTGCTGGACCGAGGCGAACAGGTGGTGATGACGCATTTCACCCCCGCCGGGCGGCGCGAGGCCGAACGCGTGTTTGCCGCCGAGATCGCCGCGGGCCGGGTGGCCGCAGTCTGGGTGCCGGTGGAAACCGGCTGGGCCTTTGCCGCCTTCTTCCGCGCCTTCCGCCCGCGCGCGGGGCTGGTGATGGAGGTGGAACACTGGCCGCGGATGATCCTGTCTGCGCGCCGCCACGGCGTGCCGCTGTTTCCGTGCAACGCGCAGTACCCCTGGCGCAGCTTTGAACGCGACCGCGGCAGGTGGCGCATGCAGGCGATCGGCCTGTATGCGGGCGCGCTCGTGAAATCGGACTTGCAGGCCGAACGCTTCCGGGCGGCGGGGCTGATGCGGATTGCGGTCACGGGCGAAACGCGGTTCGACCAGCCGGTGCCGCCGGCGCTGGTTGCCGCGGGGAAGTCCGCCAGAGCGTGGCTGGCGCCTGCGCGCCCGGTGCTGGCCTTCGCCAGCGTGGTTGAGGGAGAAGACGACACATACATCAGCATCATCAAGGCATTGCGAGATAATCCTCAGACTTCAGGTGAGCTGCCGCTGGTCCTGTACATCCCGCGCCGCCCGGAACGGTTTGACGAAACCGCCACCCGTCTGGCCGATGCGGGCTTCCGCATGGCCCGGCGCAGTGCGCTGCTGACCGCCGACTTCCGGCCGCAAGGCGCCCCCCCGCAGATCGACGTGCTGCTGGGTGACTCGCTGGGCGAGATGTACGGCTATCTGGCCATGGCCGACCGCGTGGTGGTGGGGGGCGGCTTCACGCCCGAAAGCGCGCACAACATCATCGAGCCGCTCGCCCTGGGCAAGCCGGTGCTGACCGGCCCGGTCACCTGGTCCATCGAATACCCGATGGAAGAGGCCAAGGCTGCCGGAGTGGCGATCGCCGCACAAGACGCCGCCCACATGACGCGCCTGCTGCTGGGGCCGGACTGGACGACGCCCGCGCAGATCGCCGCCTTCTTCGCCGCCCATTCCGGGGCGGCGGCCAAGACCCTTGCCGCGCTGGACGCCTTCACCAGGCGCTGAAGCCGCCGTCCACGTTGACCATCTGCCCCGTCATGTGCCCCGCACCGCTGGAGCACAGGAACAGCATCACATCGGCAATCTCGTCGGGTTGCGCCATGCGGCCCTGCATGATCAGGGCACCCACGCGGCGCTGGAACTCCTCGGAATGGCCGTTGAACACCGCCCCCGGCGCAATCGTGTTCACCGTCGCCCCCCGCGGCGCCCAGTAACCTGCCAGCCACACCGTCAGGCCATGGATGCCCGCCTTGGTGGTGGAATAGGCGCTGAAACTGCGGAACGGCATCCCGTCGTAGATGGCATGGTGCGGCCCGTTCAGCGCATACATCGACGCCACGTTCACCAGCGTACAGGGCCATTTGCCCACGATGTCGCGGTCCATCTGCCGGGCCACCATGAAGGCGCCGGTCAGATTGGTGCGCATCGTGCGTTCCCAGTCCGACACCGAGGTATCGGCGAAAGTGGGGAAGGCCTTGCCCGCGCCCATCAGCATTTCGCCGGTGATGGCCGCGTTGTTCAGCACCACATTCGGCTCCCAACCGTCGGCTAGGATGCGGCCGAAGATGCCCGTCACTGCCTCTTCGTCCGACACGTCCAGCGGATAGAAACGGAAGTTCGGGTTGCCGCCATGCGTGGCAACCAGGGCATCCGCCCGCTCGCCCGGCAGGTCCGACGCGATGACCCGCGCCCCGGCGGCCAGCATCCGCCGCACATAGGTGCGGCCCAGGATCCCGCCCGCGCCGGTCAGGAAGATCGTGCGTGTGGCAAGATCGGTCATCGCTTCGCCCTTTCCAGCAGCCATTCGACCAACTCAAAGTCGAATGGCGTGTCGATGTCATGGCAGCGTTCCGGAGGAAGCACCAACGGGATCACGCGTCCTTCGAACAGACCGCGGGCACGGCGAAGATAGTCCGGGCGCACCACATATACGACGCCCGTATGTTCATACACCACCGGCGCCTGCTGCCGGGCCAGCACGCCGCCCGGCAAGGGTTTCGACACGTGCAGGGCGCCGGTGGCGTCGGGCTCGACCAGATTGAAATAGGGGTTCTTGCGCGCCTCGCAGCACGACATCACCATATCGGGCGCCTGTGTTGCGAACAGGTCCAGCGCATCATCAATGTCGCTGGGCAGCCGCAACGGCGCGGTGCAGTCCAGGTCGATGAAGGTGGTAACCGGGGCGGGCAGCAGGGCCGTGCAGGCCTCCAGCGCATGCTGCCACACACCCCACTTGCCCGCCGTGTCGGTGGCCAGATGGGCAGGGCGCAGCCCGATGGGCAGGGTGCCGCGCTGCATCGCATGGTCATACAGCGCCTCGTCATCGGTTGACACCACCACCGCATCCACGCGCGGGTGTGCCTGCAACTGGTCCAGCGACCAGTCGATCAGCGGCTTGCCGGCGATGGGCCGGGTATTCTTGCCCGGCACGCCTTTCGAGCCCTTGCGGGCCCCGATATGGCCAAGGATCATCCCATGTCCTTTTCAACCGATCCGGTGAACTGCCGCGCCGCCCAGGCCTGTGCGATCAGCCGGTTCACGAGCAAAGTCGCGGCAAAGGTGGGTGCCCATGGCGCAACCGCTTCGCCCCGCAGCAAGGCCAGCCAGTCGCGCGCCGCCTCCAGGAACATCGCGTTGCGGTCCTGCACAACCTCGTCGTCCACCACGCCGCCTGCCGTCGCCAGCCGCCACCGGCCCGCGGCAAAGTCCATCGCCACCGACAGCCGCGGGGTGTCCACCAGCGCGCGGCGCACCAGCCGCGGGCACAGATAGTCCATCGCCACCGTACCCGACGCCGCCCCCGCCCGCAGCCCGATGTGCGAAGCGAAATCCACGTTCGGGAACGCAGCATGGCCCACGGACGCCACCCTGTCCAGCGCCAGCCCGGGAAACAGCCCTGCCGCCATGTCGATCTCGTGGCACAGGTCCAGCAGAACGCCGCCGCCATCCGCCCGCGCGGCATAGCTGTCGGCAAACCGCCAGTTCGCCCGCCACTGCGTCACGTCATGGCCGATCTGGAATGTGAACCGAAACGCATCCGACAGGTCCAGCGCCGCCAGCCGCCGCACCCCGGCATGGTAGCGCATCATGAACCCCACCATCGACCGCGCCGCCACGGGCGCCGCCAGGGCCACAATCTGTTCGACATCGGCAGGCCGAAAAGCCAGCGGCTTTTCGCAGTAGAAGGGCACCCCCGCCGCCGCGCAGGCGGCAATCAGCGGAAGGCGCACGTCGGTGGCCGTGGCGATGACCGCGCCGTCGCAGCCCGCCAGCAAGGCCGGTACATCCGGCGCCTGACGCCAGCCCGCGTGCACCACCTGACAGCCCAGGGCCGCCAGGTTGCCCGCATGCCGCGTGCCGATCGACCCCGCCCCGATCACCAGTATCCGCATCCGCCGCCCCCGTACCGCTGCGGACCCTAGCCCGCCCGCCGCGCCGGGTGCAACCCGCCTTGCCGCCGCGCGCGCGCTGCGCTATCGCAAGGGCGGCCGGGTGGTTAGCTCAGTTGGTAGAGCGCCTCGTTTACACCGAGGATGTCGGCGGTTCGAGTCCGTCACTACCCACCATCATTCCGCGGCCAGCGGCGTGACCGTACGCCCGCCGCGCGGCAACCGGTCCTCGACATCGCCCAGGCGCCCGGACATCAGGCTTGCGTCCACTGTCAGCGCATCGACCCGTGCTTGCAGTTCGTGCACGTCCACCGGCGCGGGCTCGGGCTCTTTCTTGCCGATGAACAGCCCGAAGATCAGGCCCATCAGGCGAGAGACGTCGTCCATGATCAGGTAGAACGACGGCACCACCACCAGCGACAGAACGGTGGACACGATGATGCCGCCGATCACCGCAATGGCCATCGGCGCGCGGAAGGCCCCGCCTTCGCCCACACCCAGCGCCGAGGGCAGCATGCCCGCCGACATGGCAATGGACGTCATCACGATGGGCTGCGCCCGCTTGTGCCCAGCCTCGATCACCGCCTCGATCCGCCGCATGCCGCGCACCCGCATCTCGATGGCAAAGTCGATCAGCAGGATGGCGTTCTTGGCCACGATCCCCATCAGCATCAGGATGCCGATCAGCACCGGCATCGACAGCGGGTTCTGCGTGATCACCAGCGCCGCCGCCACCCCGCCGACCGACAGAAGCAGCGAGAAGATGATGGTGACGGGCTGCAGCACCGAATGGAACAGCAGGATCAGCACGAACATCATCAACAGAACGCCCAGCACCATGGCATTCACGAAACTGCCCAGCAGTTCCGCCTGGATCTCGGCATCGCCCGAGGGGGTGATCTTCACGCTTGGCGGGATGCCCAGCGTCGGTACGATCTCGTTGAACCGCGCCGTCGCCTGATCCAGCACAAAGCCCGGCGCGATGTCGGCCCCAATGGTGGCCACGCGTTGCCGGTTCAGGCGCTTCACCACGCTTGGCCCCTCGGCCACTTCAACGGTCGCCACGGCCGACAGCGGCACGGCCCCGCTGGCTGTCGGCACCTTCAGCGCAGCGATGCGGGCCAGATTGTCACGCGACACCTCATCCAGCTGCACCCGGATCGGCACCAGCCGGTTGTCGATGCTCAGCTTGCCCAGCGCCTGCGACACGTCGCCAATGGTGGCCACCCGCACGATGGCGGCAATCTGCTGCACCGTGACACCCAGCCGCGCCGCCTCTTCCGGCTTGGGCGTGATCTGGATCTCCGGGCGGGGCAGGGCGGCCTCGGTCGAGGCGTTCAGCAGCATCGGCTCGTTGCGCAGGGCGGCTTCGATCTTCTGCACCGCCTCGTTCAGGTCGTCCTCGTCGGTCGACAGGATGTCAAAGCTGAACGGCCGCGACCCGCCCCCGCCGGGACCACCCAGCTTGAACGACCGCAGGTCGGGAATGCCCGCCAGCCGCTGCGCCACTTCCGCCTCGATCTCCAGTTGCGGCCGCAGGCGGCCCTTGGCCGGTGATTCCGGAAGCAGGTCGCCGATCACCGGAAGCTGCTGCCCAAGGTCGGAAAGCTTGCGCCCCAGTCCGTTGTCCAGCCGGTCGAGAATGATGGTGAAACTGGCGCGGCGGACGTCCCGGTCGCCGGTGGGCGTGGAACCGCCCACCACCAGCACCGACTTCACCCCGTCGATATCATTCACGGCCAGCCGCATCGCCTCGGTCGTACGTTCGGTATCCTCCAGCGTCGAGCCCGGTGGCAATTCCACCGACATGGTGATGCGGCTTTCGTCCTCGGGCGGGAACAGGCTGCCGGGTACCGCCAGCATTGCCTGCACCGAGAAGATCACGACCACGACCGCCGCCACCAGCGTGACATAGTAGGTGGGAAACTTCAGCCACTTCGGCCCCGGCAGCTTCCATACGCGCGTGGAGTTCCTGACCACCCAGATGTAGCCGCGCATCACGAAGCCATCCTTGTGCTCGGAATGCATGGGCTGCGTCAGGAAGGCAAAGACGAAGGGCAGCAGGAAGAACACCGCCACCGCCGTGCCCGCCATGACCGGCACGCCGTACCGACGCGCAACGAAAGCGGCGATCCCGGCCAGGACCACCCGCACCGTCAGGTTGGCCCAGCGCGGCATCCGAACTTCATCGGCCCGCATGAAATAGGCCGCCATCATGGGCGTGATCAATCGCGCCACCAGCAGCGAGAACAGCACCGATATGGCCACGGTCAGGCCGAACTGCTCGAAATACTGCCCCGGAATGCCGGGCATGAACGACACCGGCACGAACACCGCCACGATGGTGAAGGTGGTGGCAATCACGGCCAGGCCAATCTCGTCTGCCGCCTCGATGGCGGCGCGGTAGGGCGTTTTGCCCATGCGGATGTGGCGGGCGATGTTCTCGATTTCCACGATGGCATCGTCCACCAGAATGCCGGTGGCCAGCGTCAGCGCCAGGAACGACACCAGGTTCAGCGAGAAGCCCAGCATGTCCATCAGCCAGAAGGTGGGCACGGCCGACAGCGGCAGTGCCACCGCCGAAATCAGCGTCGCGCGCCAGTTCCGCAGGAACAGCAGCACCACGATGATCGCCAGCAGCGCGCCTTCCAGCAGCGTGTGGATGGCGGCCTCGTAGTTGCCATAGGTGTAGAACACCGAGTCATCGACCAGCGTGATGGACACGCCGGGGTTTTCCGCCCGCAGCTGGTCCACCACCTTGTTGGTGATCTCGGCCACGCTGACCTCGGATGCACCCTTCGAGCGGAACACAAGGAAGCTGACCGTCGGGTCTCCGTCGATATTGGTGAACGATTTCAGCTCTTCATAGCTGTCCAGCACCTGACCCAGGTCCGACAGCTTCACGAACCGGCCCGACGGCAGCGCAATGGTGGTGCCCGCCAGCTGTTCCACCGTGCCGCTGTCGCCCAGCGTGCGGATCACCTGCTCGCCCGAGCCAAGCTGCAACTTGCCGGACCCGAGGTTGGTGTTGGTCGCCGCGATCTGCGCGCTGACCTGCTGTGCCGTCACGCCGTAGCTGTCCAGCTTCACCGGGTCCAGTTCCACGCGGATTTCGCGGTCAGCCCCGCCGATGCGGGTCACCCGACCGATCCCCGGGCGCCCCTGCAGTGCGCGCGTAACCGTATCGTCCACGAACCACGACACTTCTTCCATCGTCAGGTCGGGGGCCGAGACGGCAAAGGTCATGATCGCCTGACCCTCGACGTCGATGCGCGTCACGATCGGCGCCTCGACATCGCCCGGCAGGTCGCCGCGGATCTGGTCCACCGCGTCCTTGGTGTCCTGCACCGCCTTGTCGGTGGGCACCTCCATGCGGAACTCGACCACCGTGGTGGACAAGCCGTCGGTCACCGTCGACACGACCTTCTTCACCCCGGTGATGCCCGCCACGGCATCCTCGATTTCCTTTGTCACCTGCGTTTCCAGTTCCGCAGGCGCCGCACCCGACTGCGACACGCTGACAGCCACCAGCGGCACGTCGATGTTCGGAAACCGCGTGATCGGCAGGCTGTTGAAGCTTTGCCAGCCCAGCACCATCAGCAGGAAGAAGGCCAGCAGGGGGGCTACGGGGTTGCGGATTGCCCAGGCGGAAAAGTTCATCGCAGACCCCTCAGTTTGTCGCTGCCGGAACCGGCGCCGGAACCGGGTTTATCCGGTCGCCGTCACGCACAAAGGCCCCGGCCTTCGCCACCACCGTGTCGCCGGGGGCCAGCCCTTCGGACACCTCGATCCAGGCGCCGTCGCGGATGCCGGTCTTCACCACCACCCGCTCGACCAGATCACCCTTGACCCGCATCACCGTCGATCCCTCGGCGCTGGACCCCACCGCGGTCAGCGGAACCGCCACCGTCTCGCGCTCGGTTACCAGCACCTCGGCGTCGGCAAACATGCCGGACACCACGCGCGCCTTTGGGTCGATGGAAATCCGTGCACGGCCCAGACGCGTGGCCGTGTCGATCCGCGGCTCGATCAGCCGCACGCGGCCCTGCACCGGGTCGGCCTGCCCGATCAGCCGCAGCATCGCCGTCTGCCCCGCGGCCAGCCGCACCAGGTCACCCTCGGCCACATCGGCGTTCATTTCCAGCGCGCCGTCGCGCACCAGCACGAACATCGATCCGCCAGCAGCCGAAGCCACCGCGCCCACCATCGCATTGCGCTCGACAATCTCGCCCGCCACCGGAGCCTTCACCATGGCGCGCGACAGCTGCAGCTCCACATTGGCGATCTGCGCGTGCACCAGGTCTACCTGCGCCCGTGTCGCCTCCAGCGACCGCACCTGCCAGTCCACCCGCGCTGCCGCCGCCGTCGCCCCGGCGTCGGCCTGTTCGGCCGCGGCCTGGCTGGCGTTGCCGCGTGCCTTCAGCGCCGCCGTGCGGTCGCGCACGCGCGCTGCCTCGTCGGCATTGGCGCGCGCCTCGGCCAGCGACGCCTCGCCTTGCGCCACGGCCGCCACAGCGCTGGCCAGCTGCGCCACCAGCTGGCTCTTCTGCAACTCCAGCGTCGCCGTCGACAGCGTGGCCAGAACCTGACCGGCCTGCACGACGTCGCCCACGTCAGCTTCCAGCGTCTCCACCGGCTGACCCTCGATCAGCGGTTGCACCTGCACGCGTTCCACCGGGCCCAACAGGCCCGACACGATCACCCGGTCCCGCAACAGCCGCTTTTCCACCGGCGCCACGGTGATGGCGGGCAGGGTGGGGGCAGCGGCCTCGGGGGCGGCGACCGCCTCCTCGGCCCGCAGCGGCAGGGGCGACAGGGCGGCAACAGCTACGGCAAGCAACAGGGCGGCGCGCATCGGGTCAGCCTTTCGGGGCGTCTTGGAAGGGGGCGGTATCGCCGGCAATCTCGTCCAGCATCCGGTTGATGGTACGCAGGACAAGCTCGGTCAGATGTTCTCGGCCCTGCGTCTGGGCCGCACATTGCATGTTGATGCCCTTCACCAGCAGCACCATCATCTGGGCCTGCGCCGACCAGCGCTGCCGCGCGTCGTCTTCGCTGCGGCCGGTGGCGAGGGCAAAGATGGTGACAAGGTTGGCCACCACGGCCTGTTCCATCTGCATCAGGATGGCGCCGATCTCGGGCTTGCGCAGCCCCGCCGCCGTGGTCTCGGCCCACAGCCGCCCGTCGTCCAGGCAATGCTCCAGCTGCACATGCATCTGCACCACGATGCGCAGCGCCTCCATCGGGCGGGGTGCGGTCAGGATCGCGGCAAAGTCGCGCTCCATTTCTTCCATGTCGCGGGCGATCATCGCGGCAATCAGCGCGTCCTTCGACGGGAAGTAGCGGTAGAAGTTCCCCACGCTCATCCCCACGGCCCGCGCCAGATCCTGCATCGATGCCCCGTCGAACCCCTTTTCGATAAAGGCGCGGCGCCCCGCCGCCAGAATCTCGGCGCTGCGCTGGTCGGCAAACGGGATCGGCAAGGGTACGCGGGCGGTGTCGGGCATGGTTGCTGCGCTGCGGCGGGAATGAACGTTCATTCACCGACATAGCGATCCATACCCCGACGTCAAGTCCGAACTGGTCGGTTCAGTTCGATTTGATGGAGAATGGATGCCGTACGTGCTGAATCTGCTGCATCATCGTGCATTGCACAGACCCTGCCAACCGGGCGAGGGGCGGCCTCTGTCCGCCCGGCAGCCCAAAAGAAGCGGCCACCCTGCAGCTTGCGCACATCTTCTCTGCGTTCACGCCACAGTGACGCGCGCGCCGCTGCGGCCTACGATCCCGACAGACAAGGAGGCCCCCATGTCCTGGAACCCCGCGCTCGACCCCACCATCCCCACCGGCGATGCCGTCGATGCCATCGAGACGGTGATCGTCCCCCGCGCCCGTGACCTGGGCGGGTTCGAGGTGCGCCGCGCGCTGCCCTCGGCGCAGCGCCAGATGGTCGGCCCCTTCATCTTCTTCGACCAGATGGGCCCGGTCGAATTCCTGACGGGGCAGGGCATGGATGTGCGCCCCCACCCCCATATCGGCCTTGGCACCGTCACCTACCTGCTGAAGGGCCGCATGCACCACCGCGACAGCCTGGGCACCGATGCCTGGATCGAACCGGGCGCCGTCAACTGGATGCTCGCGGGCCACGGCATCACCCATTCCGAACGCACCGATGGCGCGGCGCGCAAGGCACCCATGACGATGTTCGGCCTGCAAACCTGGCTGGCGCTGCCCAGGACGCACGAAGACGCCCCCGCGGCCTTCCATCACGGCGCTGCCGCCGACCTGCCGGTGCTGGATGGCGAGGGCAAGCAGGTGCGCCTCATCCTCGGTTCGGCCTGGGGCGAAGCCGCCCCTGTTCCACTGCCCTGGGAGACGTTCTATGCCGATGCCACCCTCGCCCCCGACGCCGCCATCCCGCTGCCCGACACCCATGAAGACCGCGGCGCCTACATCCTGTCGGGCGAGGTCACCGTCTCGGGACAAACCTTCGAGCCCGGTCGCATGCTGGTGTTCCGCCCTGGCGACAGCATCTCGCTGAAGGCAGGCCCGCAGGGCGCCCGCGTGATGCTCTTGGGCGGCGCCACGATGGACGGCCCGCGGCACATCTGGTGGAACTTCGTCGCCTCGTCGAAGGACCGCATCGAGGCCGCGAAAGAGGCCTGGCGCGCCGGAGACTGGCAGCACGGCCGCTTCCACCTGCCGCCGGGCGACAGTGCCGAATGGATTCCGGCGCCGGACCGATGATGACGGTACGGCTGTCGGGCCACGCGCCACCGGGCCGTCCGGAAAGAATTTGACGGGTCGCCGCCCCGAAAGTAGCCTGACACTGCTTTGACGGAGATACATTGCATGAACATCAATGGCGACAAGAACGGACCAAAAGCCGACAACCTGGTCGGTACCGGTGGAATGGACTTCATCGATGGCCGTCTGCTGGGCGACTCGCTCTATGGAGCGGGAGGCGATGACTACATCTCCGGCGGCTCGGGCGACGATCTCATCTATGGCGGGACAGGCAACGACACCGCATCAGGTGATGAAGGCGCGGATGAAGTCTACCTTGAAGACGGAGACGATGTCGCCTTCACGGGCGATGGCGCGGATACGTTGTCAGGCGCGGCAGGCAATGATTTCCTCGACGGCGGCGCCAACAACGACACGATCTATGGCGGGGTGGACAACGACCAGATCGTAGGCGGCGACGGCGACGACAGCATGGAAGGCGGTGACGGCTCGGATTCGTTGCTGGGCGGCGACGGCCTCGACTTCATTGACGGCAGCTTCGGCATCGACTTCATCGATTCCGGCGAAGGCGACGATCTCGTCTATGCCGGGGCAGATGGCGATATCCTGATGCTCGATTTCGGCAATGATTCCGGCTACGGCGACGATGGCGACGACCAGTTGAACGGCCACCGCGGCTCGGACGAGCTTTACGGGGGTGCGGGTCGCGACACCATTTCAGGCCAGCTCTACATCGACCGAGGCGACCTGCTGAACAATCGTGAACGCGACGACGGCGCCTCCGACGAACTGTACGGAGGTGCCGACAACGACATCGTGCAGGGCGGCGCCGGCCAGGACATCGTGCACGGCGACGACGGCAATGACGTTCTGGCCGGGCACTATTTCCCGTTCCTGCCCGCCGGCACTTTCGCGCCGGAGGACAACGCAACTGACATGCTTTACGGCGGTCTCGGCAAGGACACGATCACCGGCGGCGGCGGCAACGACCGGCTTTTCGGCGGAGAGGGCAACGACAGTCTTGTTGGCGGGCTGGGCGACGATCTTCTGTCGGGCGGCGGCGGCAAGAACACCGCCAGCTATGCCGGAATCACCACAGGCGTGATCGTCGACCTGTCCATCACCGTCGCGCAGAACACGATCGGCGCCGGGGTCGACCGCCTGACCAACATCCAGAACCTGGTCGGCAGCTCGGCGGGTGACGAACTTTACGGCAGCAGGGCCGCCAACAACATCAACGGCGGCAAGGGCGCAGATTCGCTGTACGGCGACCTTGGGAAAGACACGCTGACGGGCGGGCAGGGCGCCGACCTCTTCGTCTATCTCTCCGACGCATTCTCGACCTTCGTAAGCCAGGACACGATCACCGACTTCAACAGCGCCGAAGACTTCATCGACCTGCGTTTCATGGATGCAGACACAACCCAGGAAGGCTTCCAGTCCCTCAGCTGGGCAACAGACGGGGTGCTGGGCCTAGGCAAGGTGATCTTCGCCAATGGTGAACTTCTTGCCGATGTGGACGGTGACGGATCCGCCGATTTCGCGGTGAATGTGTCAGGAGATCCGGTGACAGAGCTCGATCTGCTGTTTTGATGGAATCTCCGGGGCGCCGCGGTGCCAACCGCGGCGCCCTGACGGTAGTCCGATGGACAGCCCGGGCGCCTTCCCCTAGCCTCGCGCGGCAGCCCGACCGAAAGCCCCGCGCATGACCGACGCCCGCGACCAGCGCCGCCTTGCCGCCATCCTTGCGGCCGATGTGGTGGGCTATTCCCGTCTGATGGGCGCCGACGAGGCAGGCACGCTCGCTGCCCTCCGCGCCCGCTGGAAGGACGTGCTGACGCCTTGCATCGCCCGCCACCGCGGCCGCGTGGTCAAGGTAATGGGTGACGGCGTGCTGGTGGAATTCCCCAGCGCGGTCGATGCCGTGGAATGTGCGGTGGCGGTGCAGGCGGGGTTTGCTGCCGCGAATGACGGGGTGCCGGTAGACCGCCGCATCACCCTGCGCATCGGCATCAACCTGGGCGACGTGATCGTGCAGGGGGGCGACCTGTACGGCGACGGCGTCAACATCGCCGCCCGGCTGGAGGGGCTGGCCGAACCGGGGGGCGTCTGCATTTCGGCCTCGGTGCACGATCAGGTGCGGGGCAAGGTGACAGCGGACTTCGGGGCCATGGGGCCGCAAGGGCTGAAGAACATCGCCGAGCCGTTGCATGTGTACCGGGTTCTCGCCAAAGCGCCGCGAGCCGAGCCCGCGGCAGCAGCAGTGGCCAAGCCCGAGATGCCGTCGGCCATGCCGTCGATCGCTGTGCTTCCGTTCACCAACATGTCAGGCGACCCCGAACAGGCGTATTTCAGCGACGGGATCAGCGAGGACATCATCACCGAACTTTCGCGCGTGCGCGAATTGCGGGTCGCGTCAAGCCATGCGTCCTTCCGCTATCGCAACGGCACCCCCGACCCGGCCCGCATCGGGCGCGACCTGGGGGTGCGGTACCTGCTGGAAGGCTCGGTCCGCCGCACCGGCACACGCATCCGCATCACTGCGCGACTAGCCGATACCGAATCCGGCACCGATCTCTGGGCCGAAAAATTCGACCGCGACCAGGAAGACCTGTTCGCGGTGCAGGACGAGGTGGCGCGTGTCATCGTTGCCACACTGGTCGGCCGCATCGAGGATGCCGTCACCAAAGGCACGAACCGTCGTCCGCCCGCCAGCCTGGCCGCCTATGAATGCGTGATGCAGGCCGAAGTGAAGCAATACATCAACCACGCCGGCCTCATGGAGGCCCGCCAGCTCTTTGAACGCGCAGTGGCGCTCGATCCCGGCTATGCCCGGGCCTGGTCGAATCTTGGCAACACCTATCGGCTGGAATGGCGGCGTGACCTTGGCGCACCGGACCACCTGCTGGATCAGGCGCTGAGCCATGTCCGGCAAGCCCTTGCACTGGATGAAACCCAGGAGGTGTGCCACACCGATTTGGGCCTGACCCTGATGGAACGCGGCGAGTGGGACCTGGCCGAACACCACATGCGCCGCGCGCTGGTGCTCAATCCCAACTACCCCATCGGCATCATGTGCCTGGCCGGCCTTGAGGCCTCCTTCGGCAGCGCCGACACCGCGCTTGATCTCTTCCATGCCGCCCGTGTGCTGGATCCGTTCTTCGAGCCCTCCTGGGCCTGGCACACGCAGGGTGAGGCCTTCTTCGTTGCAAGACGATACGAGGAGGCGATCGGCGCGTTCCGGAAATCGGCGCCACCGTCAGCGCGGACATATGCCTGGATCGCGGCCTGTCTTGCCTGTCTCGACAGGATCGAACCCGCCAGACAGATCGTGCAAGAGACACTGCGGCTTGCCCCCGACTTCACCATTCGCCGCTATCTGACCAGAACGCGGTTCAGGCACGAGGCAGACACCCGGCACCTGATCGAAGGCCTGCGGCGCGCGGGGATACCGGAATGACCGACGCCCGCGACCAGCGCCGCCTTGCCGCGATCCTGGCCGCCGACGTGGTGGGGTATTCGCGGCTGATGGGGGCGGACGAGACGGGCACGCTGGCGGCCCTGCGAGTGCGGTGGAAGGATGTGCTGACCCCCGCCGTCGCGCGTCACCGCGGCCGGGTGGTCAAGGTGATGGGCGACGGCGTGCTGATGGAATTCGCCAGCGCGGTCGATGCCGTCGAATGCGCGCTGGCATTGCAACGGGGCTTCGGCGCGGCCAACACCGGCCAGCCCGCCAACCGCCAGATCATCCTGCGCATCGGCATCAACCTGGGCGACGTGATCGTGCAGGGGGGCGACCTGTACGGCGACGGCGTGAACATCGCCGCCCGGCTGGAGGGGCTGGCGGAACCGGGGGGCGTCTGCATTTCGGCCTCGGTGCACGATCAGGTGCGCGGAAAGGCAACCGCCGTATTCGAAGCCATGGGGCCACAGGTGCTGAAGAACGTCAGCGGGCCGGTCCACGTGTTCCGGGCCCATGTGAAGAACACCCCTGAACCCCTTGCCCTGCCGGAAAAACCCTCGATTGCCGTTTTGCCCTTCACCAGCATGTCCGCCGACCCCGAGCAGGAACACTTCGTCGACGGCCTGACCGAAGACCTGATCACCGACCTGTCGCGCAACACCGATCTTTTCGTGATCGCCCGCAACTCGACCTTCGCCTACAAGGGGCGCGCGGTAGACGTGCGCCAGGTCGCCCGCGAACTGGGCGTGCGCTACCTGCTCGAAGGCTCGGCGCGGCGCGCCGGGGACCGTCTGCGCATCAATGCGCAATTGATCGACGCCATCGGCGGCGGCCATGTCTGGGCCGAACGCTTTGACAGCACCATGCAAGACATCTTCGACATGCAGGATGCCGTCACCGCCCGCATCGTGGGCCAGCTTTCCGGCCGCCTTGTCGCCACCCCGTCGCGCCGCCGCACCACCAGCATCCAGGCATATGACCTCTGTGTCCGGGGCAGGGCGCTCATCACCAACGGCGGCGGGAAGTCCCCGGTTCTGCAAGAGGCCATCGCCACGATGGCACGCGCGCTTGCCCTGGACCCGAACTATGCCGAACCGCATCGCTGGATCGCCTTCTGCAATCTTCTGTGCTGGGTGCACGGCATGGAAGCCGAGACGCCGCACCGTGCCCTTGGGGTGGAACACGCCCGCACCGCCGTGCGACTGGACCCGCAGGATGCCGGAAACCAGTGGGTGATGGCCTGGGTCCTGTCCTACGAAAACCTGATCCCGGAAACCGAACAGGCTTTCGCCACGGCGCTCGCGCTGGATCCCAACAGCGCCGATGCCTGGGCCACCTATGCCGACATCTGCGCGGTCCAGGGCAAGGTCGCGGTCGCGCTGGATGCGATCCACCGTGCCATGCGCCTTGAACCCCACACGCCCTTCTTCTTCTTCTGGTTCGAAGGCTTCATCCTGTACCAGAATGGCGACTACGAAGGCGCGGTCCGCGCCACCCAGCGGGCCGAGGTTCTGGGTACGGCATCGAATCGTGTCCTCGCCGCATCGTTGGCCAAGCTGGGCCGCATCGACGACGCGCGCCGTGCCGCGACGGTGTACATGGAAAGCACCCCCGGCTTCCGGATCAGCCGCTGGGTGGCGCTCCACCCCTACGGCGACCCCGCGACGCTGGAACACTATGCCGAAGGCTGCCGTCTGGCGGGACTTCCCGAATGAAGCGCCGCCGGTTCGCGGCAACGGGTTGACGCAGCGTATCGTTGCCCCCGTGCGCACGGCAGCGCGTGCAGGGGAAGACGCCGGGAAGGCGCAATGAAGATGGCCGTTTCCGGACAGCTCCTTGCGGACACGCCGGTCAATCCGCCGCTCGCAGGTCTACCACAGATGGTGCACATGCGGCCGGATTCGCGCGTCATACACCGCGCGCACCGCCGCCATCGTGTCGTCCGGCAGCGGCGACAGCCGCCCTGCAGCCGCATTCGCCGTGGCCTGCGCGGCGTTCTTTGCCCCTGGAATCACCACCGTCACCGCGCTGTCCATCAGGCACCAGCGCAGCGCCCAGGCCGCCATCGCCACACCACCCGGCACCAGCGGGCGCAGTTCCTCCACCGCCTGCAAAGCCACATCAAAGGGCACGCCCGAGAACGTCTCGCCCTTGTCGAAGGCCGCGCCGTCGCGGTTGAAGGCGCGGTGGTCGTCGGCGGAGAACACGCTGTCTTTGCTAATCTTTCCGGTCAGCAGGCCCGATGCCAAGGGCACCCGCGCGATCACCGCCACCCCTGCCTTCCGCGCCGCCGGAAAGAACACTTCGGCGGGTTTCAGACGGAACATGTTCCAGATGATCTGCACCGACACCACGCCGGGGTGGCGCAGCGCCGTCATCGCTTCGTCCACTGTCTCGACCGAGACGCCATAGTCGGCGATCTTCCCCGCCGCCTTGATGTCGTCCAGCACTGCGAACACCGCATCGCCCGCAATCACGGCTGCGGGCGGGCAGTGCAACTGCACAAGGTCCAGCCGCTCCACCCCCAGGTTGGTCCTCGACCGGTCGATCCACTGGTTGAGGTTTTGGGTCGTATAGCCGTCAACCTTTTGTGCCGACAACCGCCGCCCGGCCTTGGTTGCCACATAGGGCCGGTCACCCGCCCGATCCTTCAGCACGGCACGAATGATCCGCTCGGACCGTCCGTCGCCATAGACATCGGCAGTGTCGATGAAGGTCATCCCGGCATCCAGCGCCGCATGCAGCGCCGCTTTCGCGTCCGACACGGACACCTCTCCCCAGGTGCCGCCTATGGCCCAGGCGCCAAAGCCGATGCCGGATACGGTATGGCCGGTGCGGCCGAAGGGGCGGGGCATCAGGGTCATCGCGGTCTCCGTGTGCTGACCTGCCGCACATAGCGCAGCCCGCGCACCCTGCACACCCCTTGGCCTTTCCCCCGCCCCATGGTCCACTGCACCGATACAGAAGGGGACGCGCCATGATACAGCAGCGCAAACTCGGGGCTCGCGGCCCCATGGTCTCGGCCATCGGGCTGGGCTGCATGGGCATGTCGGCGTCCTACGGCACCATCCCCGACCCGGCAAGCATGATCCCCGTGCTGCACCACGCCATTGACGCAGGCCTAACCCTGTTCGACACGGCGCAGGTCTACGGCCCCTACCTGAACGAGAAGCTGCTGGGCGAAGCGTTTCAGAACCGCCGAGAAGGCCTTGTCATTGCAACGAAATTCGGATTTGCGATGGACCGCGGGGAAGATGCTCCGCCGTCGCTGACGTCGGTCACCGGCGGGCTGGACTCCAGCCCCGGCAACATCCGCCGCGCCGTGGACGGAAGCCTGCGCCGCTTGCGCACCGACCGTATCGACCTGTTGTACCAGCACCGCGTCGACCCGGCTGTTCCGATCGAGGATGTCGCAGGCACGGTGGGCGAGCTGATCCGCGAAGGCAAGGTGCTGCACTTCGGCCTGTCCGAAGCTGGCGCGGCCACCATCCGCCGCGCCCATGCGGTCACCCCCGTGGCCGCGCTGCAGTCAGAGTATTCGCTGTGGACGCGCGAACCTGAGGCCGAGATCCTGCCGCTCTGCGCTGAACTGGGCATCGCCTTCGTACCCTTCTCGCCCCTTGGCCGCGGCTTTCTCGCAGGCAGCGTCACGGCCGAAACACCCCTTGGCGACAAGGACTTCCGCGCCGCTCTTCCACGCTTCTCTGAACAGGCCCTTGCAGCAAACGCGCCGCTGGTCGACGCGCTGCGCGCCCTTGCTGTCCGGCTGGACGCCACCCCCGCGCAAGTCGCGCTGGCCTGGTGCCTGTCGAAGGCGCCGAACATCATCCCCATCCCCGGCACCACCAAACCGGCGCGCATCGACGAAAACATTGCCGCCACGGCCCTTGCCCTGACCCCGGCCGACGTTGCGGCAATCGAAGCCACCACTGCGGCCATCCCCGTGACGGGCGAACGCTACCCCGAGCGGATGGAACGCCAGACCGGCCTCTAGGGCAAGGTTCACCCGGCGGGCCATGCGTTCACGCCACGCGGGCAAGCCACTCCAGAAACCCGGTGACCCAGCCGAACTCGGCTGGAATTTTCTGTGCCAGCACCGCAAGCTTCGGCCCCAGCGCCTGGAACAGCCCCACGGCCTGCGCCGTCAACGTCGATGTGCCCACAACGGCCACCCCGACGATCGCCTTCTTCTGCGCGTCCCACCAGCGCGCGCCAAGATCGGCCGCCTCTCGCCGGGCCACGCGCCAGGCCGAAACCACCACGCCTGCCAGCGCCGACACCACGTTCTTGGCCGACCGCACCAATCCTTTCGCCACCAGCGCATCGCCGGGCTCGTCCACGGCGTCCCGGCGCAGGCCGTCCAGCACGTCGGGAACCGCGTCATCCACGGCATTCTGCTCCTTCAGGGTGTCAACCAAGGCCGCCATTTCGGGCAGCGCGCCTTGCACGGCTTCGGGCTGCGGCGCGGGCGCCGCGGCATCGCGATAGTCCCGCCATTCCGGGAACTGTTCCAGAAACAGCGCCAGCGCGGCAGCAAAGGCCGTGATGTCCGCGGCATCCTCGCGCATCAGGTCGTCATCAACGCCCTGCGCCAGCGCGATGACCCGGCTGCCCTGCGTTCCCACCGCAATCGCATTCATCCCGGCAGAATCGGTCCCCAAGGCCCGCTCCAGCGCCGTCAGGGCCTTGCCCAGCCGCGGCAGCACATTGCCGATCCGCCCCCGGTGGTCAGCCAGATCGCCCAGATAGTCCAGGATCGCCGCCCGGCCCAGTTCCGCAGCCCGGGCGACTGGGGCCTGCTCTACCGTTCGCAGCGCCCCACCCCGCACCGCCACCTGCAACGGCGCGGCAACCGCGGGCGGCACATCCGGCGTTTCGGGCGAGGGCAGCCAGGACAACGGCGCCGGCCACGGCGGCAGGGTCCTCAGGTAGGCAAGCACTTGCGCCCCGCGGTCGTCGTTGTCGGATATGCGGCTCAGCCGGTCCAGTTCGGGGTCAAGCTGCGTGGCAGGGGTTTCGCGGAAGTGCAGGCCATAGGTGGGTCGCTGGTCCACAGGATCCCCGGCCAACAGCGACAGGTTCTGCAACGGGCGCAGGTCGGCGACCTGCGAGCCGGTCAGGTTCAACCCGGCCAAATGCTTCAGGCCTGCAAGGGGCGAGACGTCCTGCACCGCCGTTCCCAACAACGACAGCCGCGCAAGCCGCCTCAGGGCACGCAGCGGTCCGATGTCGGCAACCTCGGAGCGGTCCAGCGAAAGCAACATGATGTTGCCCGCCTCGGCCAGCACCGAGATGTCGGCAACCCGCGTTCCTTGCAACGACAGGTTCGACAGCGAGCGCATCCGCCGCAGCGGCGTCAGGTCGATGACGGCCGTAGCCTCCAGCAAAAGGTACTCCAGCAACCGGAGGTCGGACAATGGCGTCAGGTCACGAACAGGCGTCCGGTTGAGCCACAGCGTCCGCAGCCCCGGAAGGCTCGCCAGTGGCGCAAGGTCGGCCACGAACGTGTCATCCGCTGAAATCGACCACAACTCGGGCAGCCCTCGCAGTGGCGACAGGTCGCTCACCCGTGTGCCGTCCAGGTTCACCCGGGCCAGAGTGCGCCAGCCCGCAACCTCTTCAGGAATCCGGTCAAGTGCCGCAAACTCCTCGAGGCCCAGACGCAACTCGATCTCGCCCGCGGCCCGCGCCCGCAAGACCTCGGCCACTGCGGCCGCATGGGCATGCTCCGCCGCGTCCATCCCGGCCCCCGCAATGGTTTGCCTGGATGATGCGACCGCCCGCCACAAGGCGCAAGTCCCCCGGCGTCACCGCGAAGCTGCCGCCGCCGAATCAGGCCGCAGCAGCGGCATCATCGCCAGCGCCGCGCACAGGCACAGCAGCACCCCCGCCACCAGCGGCACCGGCGTGCCGTCGAACATCAGGCCGATGGGCGCCGCGATCAGCGTTGACAGCACCGTGGGCACCGCCAGCAGGATGCTGGACGCCAGCCCCGCGACATGCCCCAGCCGTTCCAGCGCCATGGCGTTCAGGTTGCCTATGGTCAGCCCGGTGCTGCCAAAAACGCCCACAAGCCAAAGAAAGAAAACGGGAAACGGCAATTCCCCCAACATCGCCGCCAGCAGCAGGCCGACCGAGACAACGGCCATCACCGCCAGCGTTCCTGCCGCCAGCGGCCACATTCCGGCCCGCCGCACGACCGAGGCGTTGAGGAAGCTTGCCCCAGCCGAAAAAAGCGCGATCAGGGCAAACCAGGCAGGAAAGCTCTCGTCCTTGCCATAGACCTGCGCAAACACCGCCTGCACCGAAGACAGGGTGCCGAACAGGGCCCCGAAAACGCAGGTCTGTGCCAGCACGCTGGCCAGCACCGTCCGTCGCCCCAGAACGTCGCGCAGCCCCGCCACCATGGGCGCCACAGCCAGCGGGCGGCGGGCGGCCGCGGGCAGCGTCTCGGGTTGGCGCAGGCCCATCCAGATGGCGCCAAGAAAGGCGAAAACCACGAAACTGGCAAACACCGCCCGCCATCCCCACAGGTCGATGAACAGCTGCCCCAGCGCCGGGGCGGCGGCAGGGACAACCATGAACACCATCATCGCAAAGGACACGATCTGCGACATGCGGGGCCCGACGTACAGGTCGCGCACCATGGCCATCGAGGCCACCCGGGGCCCGGATGCGCCCAGCCCCTGCAGCACCCGCGCCAGCAGAAGCCATTCCAGCGACGGCGCCGCAACAGCCATGGCCCCACCCAGTGCGTACAAGGCAAACCCGCACAGAATAACAGTTTTCCGCCCGAATGCATCGGCCAGCGGCCCCGCCGCGAAGGTGCCGATGCCCATGCCCAGCACAAAGGCTGTCAGCACCAGCTGGCCCTTGTTCGGATCGGCGGGCGACAGCGCCGCGCCGATTTCTGGGATGGCGGGCAGCATCGCGTCGATGCCATAGGCGACCGTTGCGAACATCATCGCCATCAACGCGATGAACTCGCGCTGCGACAGGGCAGGGCGCGTTACCGTTTCAGCCACAGCCATCCCGCCACTCCGATCACGCCAAGTTCCAGCAGGAACGTCCAATGGAGCAAGAAGCTTGCAATCCAGTGGCCATGCGCCGCCGGAACCTCGACCAGACTATAGAGACGCCGGTCAAGCGGCCAACGCCACATGATGCCGCCACCGATGCTGTCCACCACAAGGTGGACAAGCATGCTGACGAAGAACGCCACCGCAGGCCACCACAGCGCAGGCGCCGCCAGACGCACCACAGGCAACACCACCAGGGCCACCGCGGCCCAGAACCCCGGCACATGCACCCAGTAGCGGTGATGGTGAATGGCACCATGGTCGATGAACCAGAACCAGATCATGTCGAAGTCCGGCAGCACCGAAGCGGCCAGCGCCGCCACCATGACCGCCCCGTGCCGCGCGCCAACGGATCGGCCCACGATGTAACCGGCTGGCAGATGCGCGATCAGCATGCGTCAGGGCGCCGCCTGCCGGGACATCAGGTCGGAAATCTCGTCAATCACCTGCGTCCACAGTGCCGGTTCCTGCGCGCCCTGCACCACATAGCGCCGGTCGATCAGGAAGGTGGGCACGGCCGAAACGCCCTTGGCCCGCGCGTCGGCATCCCGCGCGGCAACGTCGTCGCGGTCTGCGTCCGAGGCCAGAAGCCGCGCCACCGCTGCCGCGTCCATGCCCGCCGATCCGGCCACCTGCGCCAGCACGGCCCTGTCGCCGATGTCACGCCCTTCGGTCCAGTAGGCACGGAACAGCGCACTGACGACCGGCGTCTGCCGCCCCTCCAGCCCGGCCCAGTGGATCAGCCGGTGCGCGTCCAGCGTGTTCGGGATGCGCGCCGCGCGTTCCGGGTGCATGTCGATCCCCGCCGCATGGCCTGCCTGCGCGACCTGCGCTTGCAACGCCGGAACCCGTTCTGCGCCGAACTTCGCTTCCAGATAGGCGGCACGGTCCATGCCAGCCTGCGGCATGTCGGGGTTCAGCTGGAACGGGTGCCACTCGACGACGAAGGGGTGGTCGGGGCGGCTTTCCAGCGCGCGGTCCAGCCGGGCCTTGCCGATGCAGCACCACGGGCAGACAGGATCGGAAAAAATGTCAAGCTTTACCATAAGTCTGCAAGCCGATGTTCGAGTGGTGCGTGAAGGTCACATCAAGGAGTTTACGCCGCCGCCACCGGAAAGGCCAGCGCCAGCTCCGCCTTCACCGCGCGGCGGTCGGTTTTGCCGGTACGGCCCGCCGGCAAGGCATCCATCCGGTGCCACAGCCGAGGTTGCTTCCAGCGCGCCAGATGGGCGCCCGCATGGGCCTCCAGCTCAAACACCTCAGCAGTGCCGACAAAGGCGCAGGCAATCACCGTGACACCGGGTTTCACCGCATGCTCCACAGCGGCCGCTGCCACCACGCCGGGAAAAGCCGTCACTACCCGCTCGATCTCGGCCGGTGATACCCGGAACCCGCCCGCGTTGATCTGGTCGTCGGCCCGGCCTTCATGGTGAATGGCCCCGTCCTCGCGCATCGTCACCAGATCGCCGGTCACGAACCAGTCGCCCAGGAACCGCGCCGCCGTCGCCTGGGCGTCGCCCAGATAGCCAAGGAACAGCCCCGGGTCGCTGCGGTGCACCGCCAGCATCCCCGTCTCGCCGCGCGGCACCGCCACCCCATCGGCCAATACCGCCACCCGCCGCCCGTCCTGCGGCCAGCCTGCCGTGCCAGGGGGCGCGGGGCGGTCGGGCGCGCCCGAGATGAAGGTGGACACCTCGGACATCCCGAACGCCTCGTGCAGGTCGGTTCCGGTGGCGTCGTGCCAGCGGGCGCGCAGCGAAGGGTCCAGCGTCTCGCCGGCCGACAGGCCATGGCGCAAGCGGGGCAACCCCGGCGGGCCAGCGGCCAGCATCTGCCGGAAGATCCCCGGCGCCGCGGCAAGGATGGTGGCATCGTGCCGTTTCGCCAGAAGCGCCACCTGCGCTGCGGTGGCGCCCGCCTGCGGCACCACCGCGACGGCGCCGGCCGCCCAGGGGTCCAGCAGACCCACGCCCAGCGTGTAGGTCCAGTTCATGGCCCCCGCATGCAGCACGCGGTCTGCCGCCGACAGGCCCTGCCACCCGTCGCGCATCATCGCCCGCGCCAGAACCGCACGGTGCGCATGCACCACCGGCATGGGACGCCCCGACGTACCCGAGGTGAACACCACATAGGCCACGCGGTGCGGGTCGCCCATGGCCCAGTCGCAGGGTGGCAGGCTTTCCCATGCCAGGGCATCACGCGCGGGAACCACCGGGCAGGTCTGCGGAAAGGGCAGGGCGATGCCGTCATCTGCCACGATGGCCGCCGGCGCCACGGTTGCCGCCGCCGCCGAGATCTCGTCCTGGGTCAGCCCGGCCGCACTGGCCACCGGCACGATCCCCGCCGACGCGGCACCCAGGAACACCAGCGGAAACGCCACCGTGTTCCCCACCCGCATCAGCACCCGGTCACCCGGCCGCAGCCCGGCCTGCAGCAGTCCGGTACCCACGCCGCGCACCGCCGCCGCCAGCCGCCCAAAGCTCCACCGTTCGGCCCCCGCCAGCCCGGCCAGCACCAACGCAACGCGGTCGGGCGAAGTCTCGGCCGTGGCCAGCACGTGGGCGGCCAGGTTGAATGTCGGGGGCAGGGGGGGCGGATGGCCCTGGAACCATTCGGACAGCATGGCGCAGGATTGCGTCGCGGCACGGGCACTTGCAACAGGAGACGAATGTTGCGCCAGATCAAGGCGCGCGCCCCACCCGCATGCGACGGGCGAAGCGGGGGGGACAAGATGCAACTGGCAGTTCTGGCCGACATCCACGCCAACCGCGAGGCGCTGACGGCCGTTCTGGCCGACGTGGCCGCCCGCGGCATCCTGCAACTGGTGGTGCTGGGCGATATCGTGGGGTACGGCCCCGATCCGGCCTGGTGCGCCGACCGGGTTGCAGCGCTGGTGGAACGGGGCGCGCTGGCGGTACAGGGCAACCACGATGCCGCCGTCGGCAAACCCGACCCCGGCCTGGGCGACACGGCCCGCAGCGCCATCGACTGGACGCGAAGGCAGTTGTCCGACACGCAGAAGGCCTTTCTGGCCGCGCTGCCGCTGACCCTGGAAACCGCTGACACGCTGTTCGTCCACGCCAGTGCCCACGCCCCGCAAGACTGGCAGTACGTGCGCAGCGCCGAACGCGCGCGGCCCAGTTTCCGCGCCTGCCGCCATCACCTTGTCCTTTGCGGGCACACCCACATTCCCCTGCTGGTCAGCGCCGACCCGGCCGGGCGCTGCACCGAATTCCCCATCCGTCACGGCCAACCCCTGCCGCTTCTGCGCCAGCGCCGCTGGTTGGCCGTGGTCGGTTCGGTCGGGCAACCGCGTGACGGGGTGGCGCAGGCGGGCTATGCCGTGCTGGACCAGTCCGCGCGCACGCTGACCTTCCGCCGCGTGCCCTATGACTGTGCCGAAACCGCCCGCAAGACCCGTGCCGCGGGACTGCCCGAAACGCTCGCCCGCCGCCTTACCTTCGGAGCCTGACCCGTGCTGCGCCCCCACACCGGACTGGAAATCGACGGCTTCACGCTGGGCGAGAAACTGCACACCGGCGGCTTTGCGACCATCTGGGAGGTGACGCACGCGCTATATCGCACACCCATGGTGATGAAGGTGCCGACCATCCTGGATGGCGACGACGGCCCGACCATCGTGGGGTTCGAGGTGGAGCAGATGATCCTGCCACGCCTTGAGGGCCTGCATGTGCCGCGCGTGATGGGCACCGGCGGGTTCGACGTGATGCCCTACATCGTGACCGAGAAACTGCCGGGCGGCTCGCTCCTGAGCCTGTTCAAGACCGCCCCGCGCCCCTTGTCGGACGTGCTGGAAACCGCCGCGCGCCTGGCCGAGGCGCTGCACGGCCTGCATCGCCAGCATGTCATCCATCTGGACCTGAAGCCCGAGAACGTGCTGCAGCGCCCGACCGGGGAAATGGTGCTGATCGACTTCGGCCTGTCGCGCCATGACGACCTGCCCGACCTGCTGGCCGAGGAGTTCACCATTCCGATGGGCACCTATCCCTACATCGCCCCGGAACAGATCCTGCGCCAGCGCAATGACCCGCGGTCCGACCTGTTTGCGCTGGGGGCGATGATCTACGAACTGGCCACCGGCCGCAAACCGTTTGGCAGCCCGGAAAAGCTGAAGGCCACCCGCAGCCGCCTGTGGGCCGATCCGGTGCCGCCGCGCGCACTGCGCCCCGACCTGCCTGAGTGGCTGCAGGAAATCATCCTGCGCGCGCTGGAGGTGGACCCGGCGCGGCGCACCCAGTCGGCCGCGCAGGTGGCCTTCGACCTGTCGCATCCCGCGCAGGTGCGGCTGACGGACCGGGCCCGCAGGACAGCCCGCGATGGTGCCATGACCCGCTTCCGCCGCTGGCGGCAGATGCGCGGCGTGACGGGTTTTGCCGCGCCGCCCAGCATTGCGGCGCAGCTTGACCGCGCGCCGGTCATCCTGGTGGCGGTGGACCTGTCGCCCGAGATGGAGGGGCTGGCCGGTGCGCTGCGCGGCGCGGTGAAGCGCATGCTGACGCTGGAACCCGATGCACGCGTGGCCTGCGTGAATATCCTGAAAACCGCCCGCATCGGCATCGACCAGGGAACCGACGACGCCGGCAACAACCTGCATGTGATGCGCCTGGTCGCGCTGAAGGCCTGGGCCGAGGAAATCGGGCTGGGCGATGACCGGCTGACCTGCGCCGTGCTGGAAAGCCCCGACCCCGGGCAGGCCATCGTGGACTATGCCCGCCAGACCAACGTCGCCCACATCCTGATGGGCGCACGCGGCAGTTCCACCGCGCGGCGCTATCTGGGCTCGGTCAGCAGCCAGGTGGTGGCCGAAGCGCCCTGCAACGTCACCGTGATCCGCCTGCGTGCGCAGGCCGAAACGAATGCACCGCCCGCCTGAGCCCGCGTCAGAACCAGCTGCCGACCCGCTGCGCACCGGCCGAGATGTCCTGACCGAACCCGTCCACCGTGTTGCACCCTGCCATCATCAGCAAGGCCACGATCATTGCCAGTCTCATTCCTGATACCACCATACGTCGGGCTGGAAGCCGATCCAGTCACCATATATGGGCAAAGTCGACGGAAAACGCAATTCCTTGCTGTGGGCGATGCGGCTGCGGTCAGAATACCACACCGGAATCACATAGCGCCCCGCGGTCAGCACCCGGTCCAGCGCATGCACGGCGGCCACAAAGTCGTCGCGGTCGGTGGCGGCCAGCATGGCGTCGATCATCGCGTCCGCCGCCGGGCTGTTTACCCCCGCCCAGTTGCGCGATCCGGGCTCGGCCACGCCGCCGCTGCCCCAGTACAGCCGCTGTTCGGTTCCGGGGCTGAGCGAAAGCGACCGGATGTAATGCGTCATGTCGAAGTCATAGGCGTTGGTGCGTTCGACATACTGCGCGCTGTCCACCGTGGTGATGCGCGCGTCGATGCCCAGCCGCTTCAGGCTCTCGACAAAGATGGTGGCATAGCCGATCGGGTCATCCTGCCCGTTCTGCAACAGGATCTCGAAGGCGAACGGCTCGCCCGCGGCGTTCTTCAGCACGCCCTCCTGTACCGTCCAGCCCGCCTCCTCCAGCAGTTTCGTGGCCGCGCGGATGCCCTTGCGGTTGGCCTCCGACCCGTCGGACACGGGCAGCGCATAGCCCTCCAGCGTGCCGGGCGGCAGGTCGGCGGCAAAGGGTTGCAGCAACGCCAGCTCCACGCCCGTTGCGGGCTGGGCTACGGCCGCCGCCAGCCCCGAGTTCGAGAAATAGCTGGTGATCCGCGGCTGCACGCCGCCTGTCAGTGTCTGGTTGGCCAACTCGAAGTTGAAGGCCTGCACCATCGCCTCGCGCACGCGCCAGTCGGCAAACAGCGGGCGGCGGGTGTTCATCGCCAGCCCCTCGATCCCCGAGGGTCGGCCATGCGGGATTTCCGATTTCACGACATCGCCCGCGGTCAGGGCAGGAAAGTCATAGATGGTGGCCCACTTGACCGGGTTCGTCTCGCGGTAGGTGTCGGTCTCGCCCGCCTTGAACGCCTCGAACACCACGCCGCCGTCGCCGAAGTAGTCATAGCGCACCTCGGCAAGATTGTGCTGCCCGCGGTTGAAGGGCAGGTCGCGGCCCCACCAGTCGTCGCGCTTTTCGTAGGTGATGAACCGCCCCGGCTCGAACGCCTTCACCCGGTAGGGGCCGCTGCCCACCGGGGCCTCCAGCGTGGATTCGGCAAAATCCTTCCCCTCCCACTGCGCCTTCTTCAGCACCGGGCGCAGCCCCAAAAGCAGCGGCAGTTCGCGGTTGGGCTCGCTGAACGTGAAGCGCACGGAACGCGGCCCCATTGCCTCTGCCTTGGCCACGGCCTTCCATGCCGCGGCATAGCGTCCGGCGCCCTTTGTCCCCAGCGTTTCCATCGACCACAGCACGTCGTCCACTGTCACCGGGGTGCCGTCGCTGAACCTGGCGCCTTCGCGCAGGGTGAATTCGACCCAGGACCGCGATTCGTCGGTATCCACCGATTCGGCCAAAAGCCCATACAGGGTGAAGGGTTCGCCGTAGGACCGGCCCATCAGCGTCTCGACCGTCAGCGCCGAAAGCCCGGCCGGCGCGCGCCCCTTGGTGATGAAGGGGTTAAGCGAGTCAAACCCTCCCGCCTCTCCCATGCGGATGGTGCCGCCCTTGGGGGCCTCGGGGTTGGCATAGGGCAGAGCCACAAAATCCGGGGGCAGGGCAGGGTCGCCATACATAGCAATGGCGTGCCGCGGCTCGGCCATGGCGGGAATCACCCCCGCCCCGACCAGGCACGCCAGCAGTGCCATCCCCGTCCTGCTGATGTCGAAAAAGTGAAGTTCCCTCATGGCAACGATCCCCGCCCGCCTGTTTTTCTTGAATGCAACACTACGGCGGCATCTGTGCGTTTTCAAACTTTTAACTTGGCCCGCGGCGCACTTGGGCGTATAAAGACCCCACTGCTCGATAGGTTTCTTGCCTGTATGAAACCTGCCTCAACACTTAACGCCCGCCTTGTGCGGGCGTTTTTTTTGACCGTTCATCTGCGCATCAGACCGGTTCCCTTCGCGCGCGCGGCATGCTTTGCTCTCGCAACCGCAGCAGAGGGAGGACGCCATGCAGCTGACCGGCAAATCCGCCATCGTCACCGGGTCGAACTCCGGCATCGGTCTGGGCATCGCGCGGGCGCTGGCGCAGGCGGGCGCCGCGGTGGTGCTGAACAGCTTCACCGACCGCCCCGAAGACCACGCGCTGGCCGCCGACCTGGCCGGTGAAACCGGCGCCCCTGTCCGCTACATTGCGGCCGACATGTCAAAGGGCGCCGACTGCCGCGCGCTGGTCGAAAAGGCGGGCGGCTGCGACATCCTGGTGAACAACGCGGGCATCCAGCACGTCGCCGCGGTCGAGGACTTTCCGCCCGACAAGTGGGACCAGATCATTGCCATCAACCTGTCCTCGGCCTTCCACACCAGCGCCGCCGCCCTGCCGGGCATGAAGGCGCGCGGATGGGGCAGGGTGGTCAACATCGCCTCGGCCCACGGCCTGACGGCCAGCCCGTTCAAGGGCGCCTACATTGCAGCCAAGCACGGTGTGGTCGGCCTGTCGAAAACCATCGCACTGGAAACCGCGGGTATGGGCATCACCTGCAACGCCATCTGTCCCGGCTATGTGCTGACCCCGCTGGTCGAGGCGCAGATTCCCGGCCAGATGCAGGTGCACAAGATGGACCGCGAAACGGTGATCCGCGAGGTGATGCTCTTGCGCCAGCCGTCGCGCCAGTTCGCCACCACCGACCAGATCGGCGGCACCACAGTCTTCCTGTGCTCGCCCGCCGCCGACCAGATTACCGGCACGACGATCAGCGTCGATGGCGGATGGACCGCGCTGTGACGCCCGGGCCAAATTCCTTGAAGCAAGGAATTTGCAAAACCCTTCCTTCAAGGGTTTTGCGGCCATGACCGTTTCCGTCAGTCTTGCGCTGCAGGGGGGCGGCGCGCATGGCGCTTTCACCTGGGGCGTGCTGGACCGGCTTCTGGAAGAAGACGGGATCGAGATCGCCGCCATCTCGGGCACCTCGGCCGGGGCGCTGAACGGGGCGGCGCTGAAGGCGGGGCTTCTTTCGGGCGGCCGACCCGGCGCGCGGCAGGCGCTCGAGACGTTGTGGCGGCAGGTGGCGCGGATGGGCGATTTCCGCCTGGGGCCGTTTTCGCTGGCGGCGCCGCCCTTTGCCGCGGCCGTGGCCGACTGGTGGGCGCAGGTGCTGCCCTTCTCGCCCGCCGGGATCGCCGCGCAGGTGTGGTCACCCTATGCGTTGGGCGAGGGCTGGAAGAACCCGCTGGAACCGCTGGTCCGCCAGTTCGATTTTGCCCGCGTCTGCGGCGGCTCTGGCCCGCACCTGTATGTCTCGGCCACCAATGCGCGCACCGGCAAGATCCGCGTGTTTTCAGGCCTCGAGATCACGCCTGACGTGCTGCTGGCCAGCGCCTGCCTGCCCACCGTCTTCCGGTCGGTCGAGATCGACGGAGAGGCCTATTGGGACGGCGGTTTTTCCGGCAACCCGGCACTCTTCCCCCTGTATGCCCCGGACCTGCCGGACGACCTGCTGATCGTGCAGGTGAACCCCCTGCGCCACCCCGACGTGCCCGACACCCCCGCCGAAATCCAGGACCGGATGACCGAGATCGGCTTCAACGCCCCCCTGCTGCGCGACCTGCGCGCCATCGCCTTCGTCAAGCGGCTGATTGCCGAAGGCCGCATGCCCCTCGGCGCGATGAAGGACCTGCGGGTGCACATGATTGCCGATGACGCCACGATGACGGCACTGCCTGCCGGATCGAAGCAGCGCCCGTCGCCCTATCTGATCTACCGTCTGAAGACGGCGGGCCGCCGTGCCGCCGCGCGCTGGCTGGACCTGCACCGCGCCGCGTTGGGGCATGCCGAAACGCTGGACCTTCCGGCACTGTACGGCTGACTACTCCGCGGCGCGTGCGGCAGGCGGCAGCGGGGCCTGCGTTGCAGGTTTTTCGCTGGGGTACACGATTCCGCCGGACACGATCAGCTTGGCCGCCTCTTCCATCGTCATGTCCATGATGACGACCTTGTCCCGCGGCACGAACACCAGGAAGCCCGAGGTGAAGGGCGTCAGCCCCACGAACACCGACATCATGTCCATGTCCGGAAGGCGCTGCGCAATTTCGCCGCGCGGCTTGGTGGAAACGAACCCCAGCGCCCAGGCGCCGGGCCGCGGGAACTCGATCAGGCAGACGGTGTCAAAGCTCTTTTCCTGCTTGTTGAACACCGTGTCGGAGATCTGCTTCACCGCGTTGTAGACCGACCGCACAATGGGCAGCCGGTCAACCGTGCGTTCCGTCCAGTGGATGAACGACCGCCCGATAATCCCCTTGGCCACCCAGCCGACCAGGATGGTGAAGATCAGGAAGATCACCACGCCCACGCCGCGCACGTTCGTCACCCAGGCGGTTTCGCCCAGGTATTCGCGGATCAGCGAATCCGGGTGCCAGACCTGCGGGATGAAGGGCAGCACCCAGCTGTCGATCCAGCCCACGAAAACCCAGATGAAGTAGATGGTCAGCCCGATGGGCAGGATGACGCCAAGCCCCGTCAGAAAGCTGGCGCGCAACGTGCCCAGAAAGGAACGCTTGCGGTGCGGCACGGGGTGGGATTCGGCGGCGGGCGGCATGCGGCAGACCTTAGGCAGTGCCGCGGCGCGGCACAAACGAAAACCGCCGATCCGCGCGGTTCACCCGAAGGTCGCCTCAGATGCTGGCGTCAAGGTTGGCCATCGCCGTGGCAATGGCTGCCGCAAGCTGTGCGTTGTTCAGCACCAGGGCGATGTTCGCGTCCAATGACCGCCCGTTCGTGATCTCGAAGATCCGTTGCAGCAGGAACGGCGTCACCGCCTTGGCTGCCACGCCCTGTGCCGCGGCCTCGGCCAGCGCCTGCTCGATCACCGGGCCGATCTCGGTGCGCGGGATTTCGGCGTCGGCCGGAATCGGGTTCGCCACCAGCTGCCCGCCCGGCAATCCAAGGCGCGTGCGCATCAGCTGCGCCGCCGCGATGTCGCGCGCCCGGTCCATCCGCAGCGGCGCGCGCAGCCCGCTGTCGCGCGACCAGAAGGCGGGAAAGGCATCCTGCCCGTAGGCAATCACCGGCACCCCCAGCGTCTCCAGCACTTCCAGCGTCTTGGGCAGGTCCAGAATGGCCTTGGCCCCGGCTGCCACCACCGTCACCGCTGTCTGCGCCAGTTCCTGCAGGTCGGCCGACACGTCCCAGCTGGCCTCGGCCCCCCGGTGGACGCCACCGATTCCGCCTGTGGCGAACACATGGATACCCGCCGCCCGCGCGCAGATCATCGTGGCGGCCACCGTGGTGGCCCCGGTACCGTGGGTGGCCAGGCAGGCCGCAAGGTCGGCGCGGCTCAGCTTGGCCACGCCGCGCGCCTGTCCCAACGCCTCCAGCATGTCACCGGTCAGCCCCACACGGATGCGGCCGCCCATCACCGCGATCGTCGCCGGAACCGCACCCGCATTGCGCACCGCGGCCTCGACCCGCCTTGCAGTTTCCACGTTCTGCGGAAACGGCATGCCGTGCGTGATGATGGTGGATTCCAGCGCCACGACGGGGCGGCGGTCGGCAAGGGCCGCCGCGACCTCGGGCGAAAACTCCAGGGGCAGGGTCATGATCCGATCTCCCCGCCCACATAGTCGGCCGCGGCCCGCAGCGCCGCCTGCAGCGCCGCCGCACGACCCGCGCCGCGCCGGTCAGCCACCAGATGCGCCGCCATGAAGGTGTCGCCCGCCCCCGTCACCCGCGTCACCAGCACCGGCGGCGGCGCGCCGGTCACCACGCCTGCACCCGCCGCGCCATCGGCGGCGGCGCGCCCGCCGTCCGTCACCAGCACCCGCGCGGCACCCCGGGCCAGAAGCCCCTCGGCCGCCGCCGCCGCATCGGGGTAGTCGTCCTTGCCCAGCGTGCGCGCCTCGAACAGGTTCACATAGATCACCGCCCCCGCCCGCGTCAGCAGCGGCAAGAGCCGCTCCGCCTTGCCCGGAGACGCGGGCGCGACCCGCAGGTCGGCCGCGGCAAAGAGCGGCGACACCGAAACCGCCGACAACAGCGCCTCGGTCAGGTTGCCGTCCAGCGCCACCGGCCCGGCCCAGGGTGCGGCGGCCGACCCCAGCCGACCGTCGGCCATGGGCGCCAGGATCTTCTCCCCCGCCGCCTCCAGCGAATGCGCATCCGCCACGGCAGCAATCAGCCCGTTGGCCCCCTCGACGGCCATGTAGCGGTCGGTCGGCAGGTCTTCGCTGCGATACACGTGCTCGGTCACCAGACCCATCCGCGCGCAGGCGGCCACCAGTTCCTTGCCCTCGGCATCGCGCCCGATCGTGGTCAGCAGCGCCGGGCGCAGCCCGAAGCGGCGCAGCGTCATGGCAATGTTCATCGCCACACCGCCCGGCAGCCGGGAAATGCGCCCCGGCACATCCGACCCCACCTGCATCGCGGCGGAAGACCGCCCGATGATGTCCCACAGGACCGAACCGATGCACAGGATGTCGGGCGCCATGCCGCCTTTTGGCAAGCGCGCGCCATGGGCGCAAGTCAGCGCGGCAAATACAGCGCCTTCACCATCGTCCGTGCCAGCATCACCTGCCGCACCAGCACCTGCGGGTCGCCCATGCCGCGGGCGATGACCATGCCGCCCTCGATCACCGCGTTCACCATGTCGGCCATGTCGCCCGCATCCACCGGCTCGCGCGGGGGACAGGCTTCTGCGATCCGCTCGAAGTGGACGCGCAGCCGCGCGCGCCAGGCCAGGTGCGAACGCCGACTGGCGGCCTTCACCTCGGCGTCGAACATCCGGTCCTGATAGGTCGCGGCGGCCAGGATGCAGCCGGCATAGCCGCCCGGCATCTCGACATAGCGTTCGGCCATCAGCCGCAGGATGATCAGCATCTGCTGCAACGGGTCGTCCGACAGTTCCGCCGCGCGCGCGATCATGCCGTCGACCATCACGCCTTCCTCGGCGATCTGGCGTTCGATCAGCGCGCGGGCCAGCGCGTTCTTGTCGGGGAAATGGTAGAAGAACCCCGCCCTGCTGATCTCGACCGCCGCGGCAATCTCCTCGACCGAGGTGGCGTCGAACCCCTTGGCGATGATCGCGTCATGCGCCACCGCCAGGATGCGTTCGCGGGTGGCAGTGCGGGGCGGGCGGAGGTCGGTCGTCGTGGCCATGACTTGACTCGCGGTAAAGTCGCTTGCCGGATCAGCCCGGCCGGTTCCGTACGGGATCACCTAACACATTGACACAAAAACACAAAGACTGCGCGTCGCGACCCTACCACAAGTCGGCTGGCAAAGCACGCCCCGCCTGTCCACCCTTGGCGGACCGCGTTTGCCAAAGGAACACCGCCATGACCCGCATCGCCATGACCCGCATCGATCGGCTGATGACTACCGCCACGCCCTGGCCCGCGGATGCGGGCCTAGAAACGGTGATGATCTTCCTCGAAGGCATCGACCTGCCGCATTTCGCCGCGTTCCGGCTGCTGGACAGCGATGCGGGGCGGGCGGCGCTGGCGCGCTACTTCGACCACTTCCTGCCCATTGCCCGCGCAGGCGGCACCGGCTTCGTGCTCGACACCGCCACCTGGCGCGCCAACATGGGCTGGGCCGCGGCGATGGGGATGGACACTGCGGCGATCCGCGATGCCAACATGCGTGCGGTCGAATTTGCCCGCAGCTACGCCGCCCTGCACGAAACCGACACGTTGCCCGTTCTGGTCAACGGCGTGGTCGGCCCGGCCGGAGACGGCTACCGCATTGACCAGGCGTTGACCGCGGATGCCGCCGATGCACTGCACGGCGTCCAGATCGCGGCGCTCGCCGAAGGCGGTGTCGACATGGTGTCGGCCGTCACCATGACCTACCCCGCGCAGGCCATCGGCATCGCCCGCGCCGCCGCCCGCCATGGCCTGCCGCACGTGCTGTCCTTCACGGTGGAAACCGACGGCCGCCTGCCGAACGGCCAGCCCCTGCACGACGCCCTGGCCGAGACCGAGGCGGAAACCGGCGGCAGTGCGCTGTTCTACATGGTCAATTGCGCCCATCCGGTGCATTTCGCCCGCGAGCTGGACGGGCCGATGCGCGCCAGGATCGGCGGCGTGCGCGCCAATGCCTCGCGGCTCAGCCATGCCGAGCTGGATGAGAGCACCACACTGGATGACGGCGATCCGGTGGAATTCGGGCACTTCTACGCCACGTTCGGGCGCCACCTTCCGGGCCTGCGGCTGGTCGGCGGTTGCTGCGGGTCCGACCATCGCCATGTCGGCGAGGCCTGCCGCCACCTGCATCCCAGGGCGGCCTGACGCCCGCTTGCGGCAGGGGCGCCGTTCAGGGACGCGGCCCAGGCACCGCAAAGGTCAGCGCCGCCCACAGCGATTCCCACACAACCCCGCGCTTGGCCGCAAGCGCCGCAGCGGGTTCTCGCAACACGACGGCATCCACCAAGTAGCTGTGCCCCGGCACCACCGGCAGTTGGGCCACACCATCGGCTCCGGTGCGGTGCAGCGTCACCACCACGGTTCCGTCAGGCGCCTTGGCAAACAGCTCGATCTGCGCATCGGCCCGCGGTGCGCCCTGATACAGCACCTGCACCGGCATACGGCCGTCCAGGGCATCGGTGTAGGGATTGGCCAGCGCCACGATCTCGGTCTCCAGACCGAAGGCGCGGTCAGCGCCCTTGCCGTGGCCCACGGCGATCAGTGCCTTCGAATGCCGCGTGTAGAACTCGGAAAACTTGGTCTCGGGCAGGCCGCGGGCAGCATGGGCCTCCAGCGCGCCACGGAAGTCCTTGTGTTCGACAAAGCCCTTGAACTTGTCAAACTCCGTGTATTCCACCGCATCGCCCGGCGTTTCGAAGACCACCACGTGCAGACCCTCGCCCAGAGGCCGCATCAGCAGCGCGGGCCTGTCGCCAAGTCGCCCCGTCACCGGCACCACCTGGTCCCCCAGCGCCACGTCGAACCGGGCAAAGGCCTGCGGCAGGAACGGGAACTCGGTGCCCGTGAAGTTCTGCCCGTTGAAAAGCGCGGCCGCCAAGATACTGTTCCCGGGAACAGCATAGGCAATGGGCTCGATCCAGTACTCGTGGGCCGATACGGGCGCGGCCAGGGTCAGCAACAGGGCAAGGAGACGGCGCATGCGAAACCTTCCGGCATGGGGCAGGACAATCCTGCACGTTCTGGCCACGATATGGGCCGTCGGCAGCCTTCCGGCAAGCGCACACGAGGTGGTGCCCGCGGTTGCCGATCTTGAGCTGAGCGAAAACCGGCTGGTGCTGACCGTCTTCGTGCAGGTCGAGGCGCTGGTTGCGGGCGTTGACCTGACGGCCGTGTCCGACACCAGTGCCTCGCCGCAGGCGGCCGGTTATGATGCCCTGCGCGCCCTGCCGCCCGAGGCGATGGCGGAACGGTTCCGCGCGTTCTGGCCCGAGATGGCGGCGCGCCTGCGGATCGAGGCCGACGGCACACCGGTCACGGCCACGCTTGACGTCATCGAGATGGGGTTGCAGCCCGACGTTTCGCTGCCCCGGCAATCGACGTTCCGCCTGTCGGCTGCCTTGCCCGACGGCACCCGCAGCGTCACCATCGGGTGGGACAGCGCCTTCGGCACCATGGTCCTGCGCCAGAAGGGCGTGGACGAACCCTTCACCGGCTACCTGCAGGCCGGTGCCTCAAGCCCGCCCATCGCCGTCGGCGGCGGGGGGCAGGTCGGCGCCTGGCAAACCTTCGTCGACTACATCCCCATCGGATTCGACCATATCGTGCCCAAGGGGGTCGATCACATCCTGTTCGTGCTGGGCCTGTTCCTGCTGTCCACGCGGCTTTCGCCGCTTCTGTGGCAGGTGTCGGCTTTCACGCTGGCCCACACCGTCACGCTGGCCCTGTCAGTGCTGGGGTATGTGTCGCTGCCCGCCAGCCTCGTGGAACCGCTGATTGCCGCGTCGATTGCCTTCGTGGCGCTGGAAAACATCTGGGCCAACGGCCGGTTGTCGCGCTGGCGCCCGCTGGTCGTGTTCGGCTTCGGGCTGCTGCACGGGCTGGGCTTTGCCTCGGTCTTGGCCGATTTCGGCCTGCCCGAAGGCGCTGTCATCCCGGCGCTGATCGGCTTCAATGTCGGGGTCGAGCTGGGCCAGCTGGCCGTCGTCTCCGTGGCGGCATTGCTGCTCTGGACATGGGCCGCGCGGCAGACCTGGTACCGCGCGGCGGTGACGGTTCCCGCCTCTGCCGTCATTGCGCTGGTCGGCGCCTACTGGGCCGTCGAACGCACATTTCTTTGATGAAGTGTCGCACCAGGCGGCCGACCCGTCGCGCGACGCGGCGCCTGTCCGGCGTTTTGCACGGCACGTGCGCCTATACCCTTGAACTCCCGTACCGGTTTGCCAAAGGTCGCACTGCGCGCCCCCATGGCGCGCCGACAAAGGCAAGTTCACAGGCACGTTGCACCGCGACACCACACTCGGTCCGACCGGCCTGTGCCGACCGGAACCGCACAGAGCAGGAAAGACAATGGCCCGCGTCCACGGCTACATCCGCTTCTCGTTTCTCGGGCGCAGCGATGCACGGGCATCCCAGCAAGGCGCATCGGTGGAAGAGCGTGCCGCGGTGATCTATGCGCCGTTGCGCATGGCGCAAAGGTTCCACCTGTTCGAACACATCAGCCTGCCTGCCTTGCGCGCACAGACACTGCAGGATTTCCATATCACCATCCTGACCTCACCGCAGATGCCCGAAGCGGATCGCCACCGGCTCGAGGCACTGGTGGCCACGCTGCCGCAAGGACGCATCCTGTACAGCGAAGCCGAGAACGTGTCGGTTGCCCTGACCCCCGTGTTCGAAGAGGCAACGGCATCGGCACCCGGACTCACCTTCCACTTCCGGCTGGATGACGACGACGCGCTGTGCAAGACCGCAATCCAGACCATGGACCGCTACTGCGACACGGCACTGCCCGGCGAAATGCTGTCCTTTCCGCGCGGCTTCTACCTGGCCCGGCAGGACAAGGAGGTGCAGCTTATGCGCAAGTTCGAAGACTACATCGCCATCGGTCTGGGGGTCTTTGCCGCGCCGGGAACCGTGCAGAACCCCTATGCCGGTGCCCATCGCCAGATGTACAAGCGCATTCCCAGCCGGATCGAGCCCCGTCTGCCTGCCTATATCCACGTCGCGCACATGGCATCGGACACGGCGGGCAACGCCAAACTGAAGCTGAACGCGGCCTTGCGGCAGGATCCGCAGTTCGCGGCCAACCAGAAGGACATCGCGCGCCTGCTGCGGCAGCACTTTCCCTTCACCTACCGGCAACTGCGGAACATCATGTCGGCAATCCCCGAACAGCTGCCCCTTGCGTCCGGCAAGGCATCCGGCTAAAGGCCCCGACACTTCACAGGTCGGGGCGGGCCTTCGGGGGAGAAATCCCCGCGGGTCCACCGGTTGGGCGGCAACGCCTGAAACCCCGGCCGAGGCGCAAACCGGAAAGGACAAGGCATGGCGCTCCCCGAGTTTTCCATGCGTCAGCTGCTTGAAGCTGGCGTACACTATGGCCACCAGACCGCACGCTGGAACCCCCGCATGGGCGAGTTCATCTATGGCGAGCGCAACGGCATCCACATCCTGGACCTGACGCAGACGGTTCCGCTCTTGGACCAGGCCCTGAAGGTCATCCGCGACACCGTGGCCAAGGGCGGCCGCATCCTGTTCGTGGGCACCAAGCGGCAGGCACAGAAGGCCGTGGCCGAAGCGGCCGAGAAGTCGGCGCAATTCTACATGAACCACCGCTGGCTGGGCGGCACGCTGACCAACTGGCAGACGGTGTCCAAGTCGATCCAGCGCCTGAAGCAGATCGACGTGATCCTGGCCGATGGCGCCGAGGGCCTGACCAAGAAGGAACGGCTGGATCTGGAACGCCAGCAGACCAAACTTCAGGCCTCGCTGGGCGGCATCCGCGAAATGGGCGGCACCCCCGACCTTCTGTTCGTGATCGACGTCGGCAAGGAAGACCTGGCCGTGCTCGAAGCGAACAAGCTGGGCATCCCGGTGGTCGCGGTGGTTGACACCAACTGCTCGCCCAAGGGTGTGACCCACATCATCCCCGGCAACGACGACGCCGCCCGTGCCATTGCGATGTACTGCGACCTCGTCGCGCGCGCCGCGCTGGATGGCATGACGGCACAGATGGGCGCCGCGGGCATCGACCTGGGCGCGCTGGAAAGCCAGCCCGCAGAAGAAGCGCTCGACGCCTGATCCGGCCTGTCGACCGCGCGTCGTACGTCTGTTACCGGGCGGGCGTAGCCCCGCCCGCACTTCCATTGAGGAGACCGAAATGACTGTCACCGCTGCGATGGTGAAGGAACTGCGCGAATCGACCGGCGCAGGCATGATGGACGCCAAGAAGGCGCTGACCGAAACCGCCGGCGACATGGAAGCCGCGGTTGACTGGCTGCGCACCAAGGGCCTCGCCAAGGCCGCCAAGAAGGCCGACCGTGTGGCGGCCGAGGGCCTGATCGGCGTGGCCGTGACCACCGGCCGTGGCGTCGCCGTCGAGATCAACTCGGAAACCGACTTCGTCGCCAAGAACGCCGACTTCCAGGCGCTGGTGCGCGATGTGGCCAATGTGGCGCTGACCACCGGCGACTCGGTCGAAGTGGTGAAGGCCGCGCATCTGAACGGCAAGACCGTCGAGACCGTGCTGCAGGAGGCCATTTCGCGCATCGGCGAGAACATGACCTTCCGCCGCCTGCACATGCTGGAAGGCGACACGGTCGTGTCCTATGTGCACAATGCCGCGGCCGAAGGCATGGGCAAGATCGGCGTGCTGGTCGCGCTGAAGGGCCCGGCCGACAAGGCGCAGGCCATCGGCAAGCAGTTCGCCATGCACATCGCCGCAACCTCGCCGCTGTCGCTGTCGGAAGCCACGATGGACCCCGCCGTGGTGGAACGCGAACTGGCCGTGCAGACCGCCAAGGCGCTGGAAGAAAACGCCACCTCGGCCAAGCCCAAGCCCGAGCAGGTTATCCACAACAACATCATCCCGGGCCGGATGAAGAAGTTCCTGGCCGAGAACACGCTCTTGGGCCAGGCCTTCGTCATCAACCCCGACGTGACTGTTGCGCAAGCCGCGGCCGACGCCGGGGTCGAGGTGACGGGCTACGCCCGCGTCGCCGTGGGCGAGGGGATCGAGAAGAAGGCCGAGGACTTTGCCGCCGAAGTGGCAAAGCTGAACGCGGGCCAATAAGGCACGCAGCGGCCGTTGCGGCACCGGAAAACCCGAAAGGGGCAGCCCTGCAAGGCTGCCCCTTCCGTTTGCGCCCTACGCTGGGGATGAGTTCGGGACGCAGACACACACAGCTCCGGCCCTCTGACACCCCCGAAACGGGCGCCGCCTGCCGGGATCCTCGCGTCGTGCCTGAACCGTGGCATGCGACGCGGGGCCTGTCGTTCCGGGATCAACTCCCTTGCGGAACACCGACTGTCTACCCGCCGGGCTTACGCGGCGTAAGTCAGGGTTTCCCTACCTTCCCTTACGCAGCGGAAGGCTGCGGGAAGATCAGGTTCATCAATGTGGCCTTGGCCACCGCCTGCGCGGTTGTCTCGACGTTCAGCGCCTCGCGCGCCAGCCGAAGGTGCTTCTCCACCACCGCGCCGGAAACCCCCAGGATGGTGGCAATGTCGGCCACCGACTTGCCGTCGGCCGACCACTCCAGCACCTCGCGCTGCCGCGCCGTCAGCGCCCGCCGCGCCGGCGCCGCGGGCAGCGCCACGATGCGCATGTGCATCATGTTGGCAATGGCCAGAATTCCTTCGCCGTCGCGCTGCCAGATCCGGTCCACGTCGTCATGCGTCAAGCCTTCGTCAGCCGTCAGCCCGAACGCCCCCTTCGTGCGATTCGTCATTTCCGGAAAACTGACGGCAATCCCCGCGACAATGCCGTGTCGCGCGTTGAACTCCACCGCGGCCCGCTCGTCCGGCGTAAGGTCGCCGCGCTGATACGCTTCTTGAACCCAACGGAAGGTGCAGACGCCGGTATTGCGCATCAGCCAGCGATAGATCGGGGTCTTCGCGTAGAACCCGCCCTTGAAATAGTGCCGCGCATACTCGGCGTCATTCGATGTCAGATACAGCGCGTCGTCGGGGTCGCCGATGGATCCCTCGCGCCGAAACCGTGTCAAACCATAGTTCACACGCCGAAACCCCATGGGCGCAAAGTGCACCGTCACAAGGTTCCAAACGGACTCAATGCTTTGTGCCGCCGCAATGCGGCCCAAAAGCGCCAGTACCTCCACCATCCAGTTGCTTTCGGCCCCGACCCGTGACTCATCCCGCTCTTGTCATACGCCCGTAACCCGTGTCCTGTCGAGAACGCAGGCAGACGATTCCGGGGACAGGATGGGGCAGGGGACAGAGGTCGCAATCATCGGCGGGGGGGTGATGGGCTGTTCGGCAGCCTTCTGGCTGACCCGCATGGCGCCGGGATTGTCCGTGACGGTGATCGAGCGTGACCCGACATGGGCGCAGGCGGCAACCGCCCTGTCCGCGGCATCGATCCGGTCGCAGTTCAGCACCGAAGTCAACGTAAGGATTTCACGGTTCGGCATTGATTTCGTGCGCAACTTCCCCGAATGGACGGGACCGTCCGGTGATGTTTCCTCGCTGGGTCTTGTCGAGAACGGATATCTGTTCCTGACCGGCAGCGCCGAAGGCGCCGCCATCATGCACGACATCGCGGCAATGCAGCGCGCCTGCGGCGCCGCAACCGAGGTGCTGGCGCCCACCCAGATTTCCCTGCGGTTCCCATGGGTTGATACTGCCGGTGTGGTGGCGGGCTCATTCGGGCCACGCGATGAGGGGTGGTTCGACAACATGGGGCTCTTGCGCGGCCTCCGCAACGCCGCCCGCGCGCAGGGTGCGCGCTTCGTGACCGGCGAGGTGACGGCGCTGGACATTGCAACGGGCAAGGTCACGGGCCTCGTGCTGGCCGATGGCACCCGTATCGGCTGCGACGTTGCGCTGTCGGTGGCCGGAACCCGCGCCAGCCGTGTGGCGGCCATGGCGGGCCTGTCGGTGCCGGTCGAACCACGCAAGCGCACGGTCTTTGTCATCGATGCCCCGAACGCCCGCCATCCACAGGCGCCCTTGCTGATCGACCACGGTTTCTGGCTGCGCCCCGAACGCGCGGGCCACTGGCTGACCGCAACCGTGCCAGATGGCGATGGGCCATGTGATATCAATGACTTCGATCCGGAACTTCATCTTTTTGAAGAGGTGATCTGGGAACAGCTCTATGCCCGGTGTCCAGGCTTTGACGCTGTCAAGGTGGTGCGCGCCTGGGCCGGACACTATGACTACAACACGCTGGACCAGAACGCGCTGCTGGGCGCGCTTCCAGCGGTGCCCAATCTGTTCTTCGCCACAGGCTTCAGTGGCCACGGGTTGCAGCAATCCGGCGCCGTGGGCCGCGGCATGGCGGAACTCATCCTGCACGGCGGCTGGCAGACCCTGGATCTGTCAGATCTGTCCATCACGCGCATCCTGACCGGAACCCCACTGGTCGAGCGTGCCGTGGTCTGAATGGTCAGGGTATTTGCCTTCGTCACACTGAACGAGGCCAATCCCTGGGCACTGGCCGAATACTTCCGCGTCACCGGTCCGGTGATGCGGCGCGCCGGGGCCCGCATTGCAAAGCGGTTCCCGGTCATCGAGCCGGTGCTGGGGCGGCCGCCGTTCTCGACGCTGATCATCGTCGAGTATCCCGACCGTGCCGCAGTGGACATGGTCCTGGCCAGCGAGGACTACCGCAGTGCAATCCCCATGCGGGACATGGCGTTTTCCAGCTACGCGATCACCATCGTGGACGATGCCGGGGCAATCCTGCCGCCGGGGCCCTGACCAGGGTAAATTACATAATACTGATTATATGATTCCGACGCCAGCGAAGCTGGGTCCCCTACATGGCCGCTATCACCTCGGCCGAACGCCTTGCCCCATCGGTCATCGGCAGCGGCAGCGTTGCCGGGTCGGGCCCTTGCTCGGCCGCATCAATCGCAAGGGCCAGGTCCACGGGTGTAAGGTCGGCCTCGGCCACCACAATGGCGCGGCCCGCGGCGGCCAGACGCTGCGCGCGTTCGGTCTGTTCCGTCTCGTGACCTGCGGCATAGGGCACCAGCACCGCCCGCGTGCCGGCCACCAGCAGGTCACCCACCGTGTTGTAACCCGCCTGGCTGACCGACACCTTTGCAGAGGCCAGCAAACCCGCGAAATCCGTGCGAAATCGCGAAATCTGCACACCCGGCGCCTGCAGCGCCGCGTACGCGGTCTCGGGCATGTTCGGCCCGGTGATGACCAGCCACCGACCCGGCCGCAGCTCTGCCGCCCCCAGCGCTGCCCGTACCAGCGCACCCGCCACGGCGCCGCCACCTGCCGACACCACAACATCGAACCGTTCGGCCGACGGGACCGGTGGTTCGGGCGTGACCAGCCCCGTGTGCACAACGCGGTCGGCAATCTGCCCGGCCAGCGGGAAGGTATCCTGCAGGGCGGCGAAAGCCGGGTCGCCGTGCACCAGCACGCAGGCATAGTGATCCCGCACCACCTGCACTGTTTCGTCGTCGCGGCCCGGCTTGGCCCGCGCCTGCAGGATGTCGCGCACCGAGGCAACCAGGCGGGCCCTGCCCCGCGCCGCCTGAAGCAAAGGATGAAGCTCAAACCGCATCTGCCTGCGACCAAAAGGAAAAGCCTCGGTCACCACAACATCCGGCGACAGGTCGTGGAACAGGGCCAGCAGCCGATCGCGCCGCGCATCCAGAAACGATTGGGTCACCGGCGCGCCATCCACGCCCACCAGCCCCGCAAACCCTTCTCCCGCCGCCACGGGCGGCAGTTGCACCACGTCCAGCCCGTCAAAGAACCCCGGCACCGGCAGGCCACCCGATACCAGCGTCACCTGCATTCCCGCCGCCTGAACCGCCCGTGCCACCCGCGCAGCCCGCGCCAGATGCCCCACGCCCAGCAGATGCTGCACATGGAACAGAACCCGCCGCGCCATCATGCCCCCCCGTCACGCTTCACGGAACAGCGCCGCCAGCTGCGCCACCGACGCGCGGTAGTCCAGCCGCGCGCGCACCACGGCCTCGGCCGCCGACCCAAGCCGGTTCCGCAGGCCCGCATCCTGCACCGCCCGCGTCAGCGCCGCGGCCAGCGCCAACGCGTCATCCGGCGGCACCAGAAGCGCTGTCTCGCCGTCGGTGAACACTTCGGGAATTGCCGAGACATGCGTGGTCACCAGCGCCAGCCCCTGCGACGCCGCCTCGACCAGCACGTTGGGCAGCCCGTCACGGTCGCCATCCTCGGCCACCCGGCAGGCCAGCGCAAACACATCCGCCCCCCGCAGCGCCGCAAGAACCTGGGGCTGGTCGCGCGCGCCCTGCCAGTCGCAGCGCGCGGCGATGCCCAGTCCCTCGGCCACCGCCCGCAGCGGCCCGGAACCCGCGCCGATGTGCACGAACCGCCAGTCGCCCGGCACCTGCGCCAGTGCCCGCAGCAGCGTGTCGTAGCCCTTCTTCGGCACCACCCGGCCCACCGACAGCACCGTCACGCCTGCAGTCCCTGGCCCCTGCCCCGGCACCCGGTCAAAGTGCGGAAACCGGTCCAGGTTCAGCCCGTGATAGCTCAGGTGCACCACGCCGCCCAACCCGCGCAGATGCGCTGCCCCCGTCGCGGTGCAGGTCACCGTCCAGCGTGCGCGGGCCAGCTTGCCCGCCAGGTCCCAGGCCTTCGACGTCCAGATGTCCTTGGCATGGGCCGAAATCGTCAGCGGCACGCCCATCAGCCGCGCGGCATAGTCGGCCACCGAAGCGGGCGTGTGGATGAAATGCGCGTGCAGCCGCGCCACGCCTGCGGGCCATTCGGCCACCAGCACTGCCGCCTGCCCGAACCGCCGCCCGCGGTTCGGCGTGGGGTCGCGCAACCAGTCGCGCAGAAAGCTGCCGAACACCCGCCAGAACGCGGGCCTGCGCAGCGCCGCCAGAAACCCGCGCAGCACGCGGCCGGGTTCCTGGTACAGGTATTCCGGCAGGTACAGGACGGGCGCTTTCACCTCGTCATGTACCGGGTGGCGCTTGCCGTCGGTGGGGCGGCGCAACGACACGATCACCAGCGCCAGCCCCGCCGCCTCCAGCCCCGCAAGTTCCTGCGCCACAAAGGTTTCCGACAGCCGCGGCCAGCCCTTCACCACAACGCCGATGCGGCTCACTGGGCCGCCCGCAACAGACCCCGGCGACGGTTGCGCAGGTTCGCGGCCACGATGCGCACGATGTTGGGCAACCCCTCCATCCGGAACTCCTTGGCCGCCTGCGAAGGCCGCGGCCGCCCCGGCAAGGCCGTCAGCGCGGCCGCCATCCGCGCCGGATCTGCCGCCTCGCCGGGCAAGAGCATCTCGATCAGCCCCAGTTCCGCGGCCCGCCGCGCCCGCAGCAGCTGTTCCTCGCGCGGGGCCGTGCGAGGCACGATCAGTGCCGGTTTGTCAAACGACAGGATCTCGCAATAGGTGTTGTAGCCGCCCATTGCGACCACGGCCTTCGACCCGGCAATCAGCTCTTCCATGCGGTTGTCGAATTCGATCATCTCGATCCGCGGAATATTGGCGGCAATCCGGTGGAACTCGGCCCGCGCCTCGGCCGGCATGTAGGGGCCCAGGACAAACAGCGCCGGATGCGGCGGGGCGTCGGGGTGGCGATAGGCCGCCAGCACATCGCGCACCAGGTCGACGCCGTCACCCCCGCCACCGGTGGTCACCAGCAGATAGTCGCCCTTCCTGCGCCACGGCGCGCCCCGCGCCCGCCGCTGCAGGAAGCCCACGAACTCCATCCGGTCGCGCAGGCCCGGCGGCACGTCCAGCCCTGTCAGCGGGTCGTGGAAATCGGGCGGGCCATACACCCACACCGCATCATACAGCCGGTCGATCTTGGCCAGCATGTCCTTGCCGCGCCATTCGGCATCCAGCAGGTGTGGCGCATCCATCACGTCGCGCAGGCCCAGCACGGTGGTGCAGCCCTGCGCCCGCAGCAGGGCCAGCGTTTCCTCCACCTCGCCGCGCAGGCCCATCGGCTCCTTGTCGACGATGAAGATGTCGGGGCGGAACGTCTCGGCCGTGTGGCGGATGATCTCGCGCCGCATGGCGATGGTGTCCTGCACGTCCACATGCTCGGCCATCGACGTGTATTCGCCGTTGCGCAGCTTGATGATGCTGGGGATCTTCACGAAATCCACCCGCGCGCGCCAGTCGAAGGCGCCCGCAATCTGGCTGCCCGACACGATCAGCACCTGCATGCCGCGGAACGCCTCGATCAGCGCGTGGGCAATGGTGCGGCAGCGCCGCAGGTGGCCCAGTCCGAACGTGTCGTGGCTGTACATCAGCACACGGGCGTTTTCAGTACGGGTTGTCAGCATTCAGGGCCTCGGCAGCAGGATCGGCAGGCGCAAGGCCCGTCACTTGTACGGATCGGCGGCATCCCGTAGCCCGTCGCCAAGGAAATTGAAAGCCAGAACAACCAGCACCACCGGCAGTACCGGGAACAAAAGCCAAGGGTACAGCGCCACGATGTTCACGCTGCGCGCCTCGGTCAGCAGCACACCCCAACTGGTGACAGGCGCGCGCAGCCCGATGCCCAGGAAGGACAGCGCGGTTTCGCCCAGGATCATACCGGGAATGGTCAGCGTGGCACTGGCAATCAGGTGCGACATGAAGCCGGGGATCAGGTGTCGCCCGATGATGCGCGGCGTCCCCGCCCCCATCAGACGCGCGGCGGTGACATAGTCCTCTTCCCGCAAGGCGAACAGCTTGGACCGCACCGCGCGCGCCAGCCCCGTCCAGTCCAACATGGCCAGGATCACGGTGATGCCCAGATAGACCAGCAGCGGCGACCACGTGACGGGAATGATGGCGGCCAAGGCCATCCACAGCGGAATCGACGGGATCGACTGCAGCACTTCGGTGGCGCGCTGCACCACCATGTCGAACCAGCCGCCCTTGTAGCCCGCCAGCCCGCCGATCACGATGCCCAGCACGAAGCTGAAGGTCACGCCCAGCAAACCGATGGTCAGCGAGATGCGCGCCCCGTACAGCACCCGGCTCAGCACATCGCGGCCCAGCCGGTCGGTGCCCAGCAGGTGGAAGGCGCCACCCTCGGCCGGGCAGACAAGGTGCCGGTTGCCCGGCACCAGGCCCCAGAACAGGTAGTCGTCGCCCTGGCAGAAAAAGCGCAGCTTCTGCACCTCGCCGGTCGGCGAATACACCCGCTCCAGCGTGTTCATGTCCAGCGCCATGCTGCGGCCAACCACATGCGGCCCGACAAAGGCGCCGTCCTGGAACAGCCGTAGCGCCTGCGGCGGGGCATAGATCATGTCGCTGTTGCGCGTGTGCAGGTTGTAGGGCGCCAGGAACTCGACGATGAACAATGACCCGTAGATCACCAGCAGGAACCACATCGACCATACCGCGATGCGGTGCCGCTTGAACCGCCACCACATCAGCTGCAGCGCCGAAGCCCGGGCCATTTCGCCCGACCCGGCCTTCTCCACCGACAGCGGGTCGAACGGCGCGTCCGAAATCCAATGCGGCAACGGCGCGCCCGGCTCCGGCAGACCCCCGCTCATGTCGCGGCTCCCGCGTTCAGCCGGATGCGCGGGTCCAGCAGGGCCAGCGCAATGTCCGACACCAGCGTGCCGATGACGGTCAGGAAGGCCAGGAACATCAGGAAACTTCCCGCCAGGTACATGTCCTGGCTTTGCAGCGCGCGAATCAGCATCGGCCCCGTGGTCTCCAGCGACAGCACGATGGCCGTCACCTCGGCCCCCGAAATGATCTGCGGCAGGATCGAGCCTATGTCCGAGATGAAGAAGTTCAGTGCCATCCGCAGCGGATACTTGCGCAGCACGCGGCCGGGCGGCAGCCCCTTGGACCGCGCGGTCACCACATACTGCTTCTGCAATTCGTCCAGCAGGTTCGCCCGCAGCCGCCGCACCATCCCAGCAGTACCGGCCGTGCCGATGATCACCACCGGAATCCAGATGTGGGTCAGGATCGACCACGCCTTGTCCCAACTCATCGGCTCGCCCACAAACTCGCGGTCCATCAGCCCGCCGATCGACAGCCCGAACCACTGGTTGGCAAAGAACATCATCACCAGCGCCAACATGAAGTTCGGCACAGCCAGCCCCAGAAGGCCCAGGAACGTCAGCCCGTAATCACCCCAGGAATACTGGTGCGTGGCCGAGTAGATGCCGATGGGAAAGGCCACGATCCAGGTGAACACGATGGTCACCAGCGACAGCACGATGGTCAGCCACAGCCGGTCGCCCACCACTTCGGACACCGGCAGTCGGTATTCGAACGAATAGCCGAAATCGCCCACGAAGAACCCGCCCACCCAGTCGGCATAGCGCCACAGGAACGGCTGGTCGAACCCGTAGCGTTCCTTCAGCATCTCGATCTCGGCCAGATCGGCGTCTTCGCCCACGGCCTTCAGTTCGGCGATGTGGCTTTCGAAAAAGTCGCCGGGCGGCAGTTCGATGATGCAGAACACCAGAAAGCTGATGATGAACAGCGTCGGCACCATCGCCGCAAACCGCCACAGGACATAGCGCAGCATCTACGCCTCCTCGTCCATGAAGAACGAATCCATCCCGTAGGCCCCGAAGTAACTGGTGGGTTCAAACCCGTACAACGCTTTTTCCGGCACGTTGCGCAGGCGCGCATTGTACAGCACCGGCTGCAGCGCGCCGTTCACCGTGCCGATGGTGAACAGGTTCTCGGCCCGGTTCGCCAACATGCGGTGCCAGATGCCCTCGCGCATCGCGGTGTCGGTGGTGCGCCCCCACTCGGCCAGCAACGCCGTCAGTTCGGCCGCTTCGGGCATGTCCGGCGGCTCGCCCGATTCCTGCGCGCTGGCGTGGTACAGCCCCCAGATCGGCCACTGCAACTGCTCCGATGCCGTGGGGGCCAGCGCCTCGGGCGACATGTCGGGGGTGGGCAACGCGTTGTCCAGCCCGCCCTGAACCCCCATCAGCACATCGCCTGCCAGCGCCCGCGCCCGGAAGATGTCGCGCTGCGAGGTGCGGATGTACAGCGGCAGCCCGACGATACGCCAGTGATCGGCGATCAGTTCCAGCATGTCGGTTTCCAGCGAGGATTCCCCCGCCGTTTCCACCACGATGCCTGCCTTGCGCCCGTCGGGCAGATAACGCGCCTTGCCCGGGCCCCAGACCAGCCCCACCTCGTCCAGCAGCGCATTCGCCAGGTCGGGGTCGTGCTGCATCCAGGCGGTTGCGTAGTCCTCGCGGTACAGCGGGCTTTCGGGCAGCACCGTATCGGCACTTTCGCGCCCCAGCCCGTAGAACAGCACCGCGTTCAACTCGCGCCGGTCAATCGCCACCGACATGGCGCGCCGCACCCGCACATCGCGGAACAGCGCCCGCCACACCGGATCGGTGCAGTTCAGGTTGGGGTAGATCGCCATGGCCGAGCCTTGCGTCCGCTTCCACAGCGCCACCTTCACCGGGTAGGACGCCTCGGCATGCTTCAACAGCGTGTAGTCGCCAAACCCGATCCCCTGCGTCTGCAGGTCGGCCTCGCCGGTGGCGGTCTTGGCGGCAATCACCTCGGACGACACGACGTCCAGCACGATGCTGTCCAGGTACGGCAACTGCGTGCCCGCCTCGTCCACCCGGTGGAAATGCGGGTTGCGCTCGAACACGAAACGTTCGGCGGGCGGCGGCGTGGTGGGCCGCCAGGGTTCCAGCGTGGGCAGGTCAGGATTCTCCGGCCGGTTCTGCCGCCCCATCTTCTGGTGCAGCCCCTGCCAGTCATCCACCTTCTTCTCTTCAAACAGCGCCGCCAGATCGGCCTCGGCCGCATAGCCCGCGTGGAACTGCTTCATGTAATGCGCGGGCATCGCCAGCACGATGGGTGTGGGCGAGGCGAGTTTCGGCAGGAAATCGGGCTTCGGGTCTTCCCAGACATAGCGCACCGTCAGCTCATCGACGATCTCGAACCTGCAGGGCTCGTTGTCGGCCTTCATGTCGGTCGGCACGCCGCCGCGGTACAGATCCTCGTTCTTCATCATGTCCTGCCAGACGTACCGGAAATCCTCGGCCGTCAGCGGATGCCCGTCGCTCCAGCGGTGCCCGGGCCGCAGGTGCAGGGTGTAGATGCGCGCCTCTTCGATTTCGACATCGCGCAGGATGTCGGGCACCAGGTTCAGGTTGCGGTCATAGCCCACCATGCGCGAATAGCCGTAATACGGCATCAGCCGCACGTCGCGCTGCCCGCCCACCAGAATCCGCGCCACGCCGCCCCGCCTGCCCGGAACGCGGCCCGTCGCCGCCATGTCCACCACGCGGGGCACATCGGGCGCGCCCGACCCTTGTGCCAGCGCCACCCGCGGCAGCGCCGCCATGGCCAGCAATGAAAACGTGCCGCGCCGCGTGATCCTCATGCCGCGCTCCCTTCACGCCGCGCCGACCAAATTCCTTGAAGAAAGGAATTTGCAAATTTCTTTCTGCAAGAAATTTGTTCTCCGCTCATGCCGCCAGCTCCCGCGCATTTGCCCCGGCGCGGGCCAGTACCTGATGCCCATCACCCAGATCCAGCACCGAAAGCGCCTGCCCCTCCCCCTCGCCCACCTGAAACGCGGCCGGCCAGGCCTTGCGCGCCTCGTCACTGGTGGTGCCCGCGGTGGCAAAGTCCAGCGGGCGCTCAAGATCGGGGAAGGGCACCGCGGCCAGCAAGGCCTTGGTATAGGGGTGCACCGGCGCCGTCATGATGGTGGCCCGCGGCGCCATTTCCACAATCCGCCCCGCCCACATCACCGCCACCCGGTCCGCCATGTAGTCCACCACCGCCAGGTTGTGCGAAATGAACAGCAGCGTCAGCCCCAGATCGCGCTGCAGGTCCTTCAGCAGGTTCAGAATCTGCGCCTGCACCGACACGTCCAGCGCCGACACCGGCTCGTCGCAGACGATCAGCCGGGGTGACAGGGCCAGGGCCCGCGCAATGCCGATGCGCTGCCGCTGCCCGCCCGAAAACGAATGCGGATAGCGCGACACGGCATCGCCCGGCAGCCCGATCGCCCGCAACAGCCCCTCAACTGTCGCGCGGCGGCTGTCGCGGTCGCCCCGGCGGTGAATCTCCAGCGGCTCGGCCAGGATGCCGCCCACCGTCATCCGCGGCGACAGGCTCGACACCGGGTCCTGGAACACCATCTGGATGCGCTGGCGCAGCCGGTCCAGCGCCACGCCCTGCGCTCCCAGCACATCCACCGGCCCGTCGCCATCGTCATAGGTCACGCTGCCCGAATCGGGTGCCACGGCCCGCATCAGCATCTTGCTGACCGTGGTCTTGCCGCAGCCTGATTCGCCCACCAGCCCCAGGCATTCCCCGGCGCGGATGTCGAACGACACATCCGCCACCGCCGGGGCCGCCGTGCGCGCCTGCCCCCAGCCGCCCTTCTTGGTATGATAGGTCTTCCACAGCTCGCGCACCTGCAGCAGCACATCGGGCGGATTGCCCGCAGGCGCCCTGGGTGCGGCAGGCAACACCGACCGGTCCACCGTCACCTCGCGCAGCGGGCGCAACCGGTCGCCCGGCTTCATCCCGAAATGCGGCACCGCCTGCATCAGCCCCTTCAGGTACGGGTGCTGCGGGCGGCGGAAGATGGCCTCCACCGGCCCGGCCTCCATCACCTGCCCGTGGTACATCACCGCCACTTCGTCGGCGACATTGGCCACCACGCCCAGGTCATGGGTAATCAGCAGCATCGCCATGCCCAGACGCTGCTGCAGGTCGCGCAGCAGCTTCAGGATCTGCGCCTGAATGGTCACGTCCAGCGCCGTCGTCGGCTCGTCGGCGATCAGCAGCACGGGGTCGCAGACCAGCGCCATGGCGATCATCGCCCGCTGCCGCATCCCGCCCGACAGCTCGAACGGGTACATGTCGAACACCCGCTTCGGCGCCCGGAACCCCACCTGCGCCAGCATCTCCTCACAGCGTTCGCGCCGCTCGGCCCGCGACAAGGGCAGATGCAGCGCCACCACCTCCTCGATCTGGTTGCCGATGGTGTGCAAGGGCGAAAAACTCGTCATCGGCTCTTGGAAGATCATGCCGATGCGCCCGCCGCGAATGGCCCGGATCGCCCGCCCGTCACGCGGCAGCGCCAGAAGGTCACGCGGAACCGACCCCTGGCTGTCGCAGAACTGCACCCTGCCCGAAACCTCGGCCGATGCCGGCTGCAACCCCATCACCGTCTGACTGAGGATCGACTTGCCCGACCCGCTTTCGCCCACCAGCGCCGTCACCCGGCCCGGCAGCACCCGCAGGCTGGCGCCGCGCACGGCCTGCACCAAGCCGCGCGGCAGGCGAAAGGTCACATGCATGTCTTCGACACGCAAAAGGTCCGTTCCCGTGGTCATCCGCAGTGCCTTGTGTTTCCGGGCCGGGCCTTGTTCTGTCTCGGCTGACGTTTTCGTTATCTGGCGCGACCCTAGTTGACCGCCCCCCGTCCTGTCCACCACTTCGCCCATGCATAATGGACATCGCCGCCAAGCACCGACTGACCGCCGCCCTGACCCGCGCCGCCGCCCGGCGCGCGGCGGGTGACCATGCGGGCGCCGGGGCCGAACTGGCCGCAGCCGCGGCCGACCCGGCCATTGCCGCGCTGCAACCCCAGACCGCCCTGGGTCTGCCGCGCAGGCTGCACGCGGGCCTGCTGCGCAACGCCAAGGCCGCGGGCGATGCCGTGGCGCGCGCGGGCCTGCAGTTTCACCTCGGCCCGCCCCCCGCCACGCTGGCCCCCTTCGCCGTGCAGGACCGCGCCGCCCGCGCCCTTGCCGACCGCCAGGCCGTTCCCCGCATCCTGCACCAGGTCTGGATCGGCCCCCTGCCCCCGCCCCCCACGCTGGGCGCCTGGGCCGACCACGCCACACGCAACGGCCTGGCCTACCGCCTGTGGCGCGAGCCCGACCTTGCCGACCTCGGCATCCCCGACCGCGCCACCTATCGCACGCGCCTTGCGGCGGGCGACTATCCCGGTGCCGTCGATGCCGCGCGCTATGCCATCCTTGCCGCCCACGGCGGGATCTACCTCGATGCCGACTGGGCGCCCACCCGCCATGACCTGACGTTCGACGCCTACCTGCCCCTGACCGGCCTCTGCGCGCTGGCCGAGGAAACACCCCGCCTCACCCATACCGGCGGGCTTCTTCTGGCCAACTCGTTCCTCGCCGCCCCGCCCGGACACCCCGTTTTCACCACGCTTGACCGCATCCTGCCCGACGTCGAGGCGCAGATTCCCGGCGCCCCCGCGTGGTGGACCACCGGGCCGGTGATCCTCACGCTTCTGGCCCGGTCGGGCGCCGTCACGCTGGCCCCGCATGACCTTGTCGCAGGCACCTTGCCCCCCGACGGCTCCCTGCAGGACGCTGCCGCGCTGGCAGGCAAGGGGCTCATGGCGTCGTGGAAGCCGTGGCAACCTCGTCCACCAGTTGCGACAGCGTGACCCAGCTTGCGCCGGGATGGCCGCAGGTCACACCGAACAGGCGTTCCAGAACCTGCCAGGCCGCCGCATCATGCACCAGATGGTGCGCCAGAATGCCCACAGGCCGTTGCCGATAGGCCCGCGCCAGGATGCGGCGTTCCACCACGCCCAGATCCTGCCCGCCCCGGTGCCCGCGCCAATCGATGATGTCCACCTGCACGTTCACCATGGGCAAGGCCGCCGGACGTTCCGACTTGAACACCGACAGCGCCCGAAAGCCGCGCATTACCGCGACCACATCGGGGGCAACGCGATTCCACGGCGGCACCAGCACCGGCACAACCTGCCCCGGCATCAGGTCGCGCAGCCGCGCCAGCCCCGCCTCCACCTCGGCCGCCACCACGGCCGCCGGGCGGTGACGGCCCAGTTCGCGCGCCTTCTCGTGGGGCCAGGCGTGGTTCACGTGCGCCCAGCCATGCACCGCAACCGAAACCCCGTCCAACCCCGCCAGCCGCTCGGCCAGTGCCCCCCCCGCCCCCGCCGGAATCGCGGCCAGCGTCAGCGGCACGCGGCCCGCACACAGGTCCAGCAAGGTGTCCAGCGCGACCGAAGGCTGTTGCACATCGTCATCGCGCAGCCAGAACCGTATCGGGCGGCCCGCCTTGGCCGCCTTGTCCAGCGCACGCTGCAGGGCGAGCACTCAGGCCCCCGGCAAGGTCTTCAGGGCGTCCTTGATCGTCGCCGCCGCCACCGACAGCGTATGGTCGCGCGCCACCTTGGCCTTCGCCGCCGCCGACATGCGCGCCTGCCCCGCCGGGTCGGTCAGCAAAACGCCCACCGCCGCCGCCAGCGCCGCCACGTCGCCCGCAGGCACCAGGAACCCGGTCACGCCGTCCTCCACCACCTCAGGCACCCCGGCATTGGCAAAGGCCACCACCGGCAGGCCAAACGCCTGCGCCTCCAGATAGGCCAGCCCGAAGGCCTCGCCCACCCCCGGCCACACGAAGACCGAACCGCGCGCCAAGAGCGCCTGCACCCCCTCGGGTGACAACTGTCCCGCCCAGGTGATCCGGTCTGCCGGAAGCCCGGCAAAGGCCGCCATCACCGCCTCGCGCGCCTCGCCATCGCCCGCCACCGTCAACCGCCAGTCGGCGCCCGTCACCAGCGCCAGCGCCGCCGCCAGCGCGCGATAGCTCTCCAGCTTCTCGCCCGGCCGCATCATCGCCACGGTCACCAGATGCCCCGGCTCGTGCGCTCCAGTCCCCGCGTGCACATCCACAAACGGCCGCATGCGCAGCGTCCGCACCCCCGGCACCGCCGCCGCCAGCCCGTCCATGTCGCGCTGCGTCAGGCACAGGTTCAGCGCCGCCGCCTCCACCTGCTCGCGCACCATGGCCTGCTGCGTTGCCCACAGACCCACGTCACGGCGCGGCGAAATCGACGCCTCCACCGTGACCATCGGCACCCGGAACTGACGGCACAACGCCGGGCCAATCCGGTCGGGCGCCTTGTAGTAGGGGTGATAGGTGAACCACAGCTCCGGCGGCTTGTCGTCGCGCCAATCCTCGGCAATGCGGTTGCGTTCGGCCGCGGCCATGCTCTCGATCACGCGGTGCGTCTGCGCATCTTCGGCATCGCCCAGAAACCCGCGCAACTGCGATGCCACCTCCACCCGATGGTCTGCCCGCTTCAGCGCCGCCACCAGCAACCGCGCCATCTGCCGGTCGCCCGAAGGCACCGGATGGTCGGGCGATTTCAGCGGGGCATAGAACGCAATCCGCATTGACTATCTTGCCCCTTCACCATGACGCATAAGCCACACTCCTGTTGCAGCGGCACAATTAGGACTTTTCCACAGGATGTGCACCCCAAAAACGTGTCCACCCTGCGCTTGACAGGCCAACCGTTTCCGCAGACGCACAGTCAGCCATGGAAAACCGCGCCGACCTCCTGCTTGCCCGGCTCAATGCGCGAAGCGCCCGTGTCGGCGTCATCGGCCTGGGCTACGTCGGCCTGCCGCTGGCGGCGGCGGCCGCCACCGCAGGCTTCCCCGTCACCGGCTTCGACATCGACCCGGAAAAACCACGCGCCATCGCCCAGGGCCGCAGCTACATCGACGCCGTCCCCCCGGAAACCCTGCAGCACCTCACCGCCGCAGGCCGCCTGACCGCGACAACCGATTTCGCCGCCCTTGCCGTCTGCGATGTCATCGTCATCTGCGTGCCCACGCCGCTGACGAAACAGCGCGAACCCGACCTGTCCTACGTCACCGGCACCACCCGCACCATCGCCGCCACCCTGCGCCCCGGCCAGATCGTGGTGCTTGAATCCACCACTTGGCCCGGTACCACCGAAGGCCCGGTGCGCGACATCCTGCAGGAAACCGGCCTGCGCTCGGGCAGTGACTTCTTCCTCGGCTTCTCGCCCGAACGCGAAGACCCCGGCAACCGCAGCCACTCCACCACCACCATCCCCAAGGTCACCGCCGGTGACGGCGCCGAGGCCGGCCGCCTGATCGCCGCCTTCTACGCCGCCGTGGTGGACCGCGTGGTCCCCGTCTCCACCCCCGCCACGGCCGAGGCGGTGAAGATCACCGAAAACATCTTCCGCGCCGTCAACATCGCCTTGGTGAACGAACTGAAGGTCATCTACGACGCCATGGGCATCGACGTGTGGGAGGTGATCGAGGCCGCCAGCACCAAACCTTTCGGCTTCATGCCCTTCTACCCCGGCCCCGGCCTGGGCGGCCACTGCATCCCGATCGACCCCTTCTACCTCACCTGGAAAGCGCGCGAATACGACCTCTCCACCCGCTTTGTCGAACTGGCAGGCGAGATCAACGCCCGCATGCCCCACCACGTGGTTGACCGGCTGGCCCAGGCGCTTGACCGGCAGGGGCGCACCCTGCATGGCGCCCGCATCCTCATCATCGGGCTGGCCTACAAGAAGAATGTCCCCGACATCCGCGAAAGCCCCTCACTGAAACTCATCGACCTGATCGAGGAACGCGGCGCCACCGCCGCCTTCCACGACCCCCACCTTCCCGCCATCCCCCGCACGCGCGAATACGGCGCGCTGATGGGCCGCCCCTCCACGCCGCTGTCCGACCTCGGCGCCTTCGACGCCGTCCTCATCGCCACCGACCATGACGCCATCGACTATGCCTTGCTGGCACAGGCCCGCCTGGTCATCGACACCCGCAACGCCATGGCCCGCCGCGGCCATACCGGCCCCCATATCGTGAAGGCATGAGCAGGCTCGACAGCTTCATCCGCCGCATGTCGGCGCAGCGCGACGTGCTGAACCACATCGCCACCCTGCCCCTGCCCGCGGGCAGCATCCTGGAAATCGGCCTCGGCAACGGCCGCACCTTCAGCCACCTGCGCGAACGGTTCCCGGACCGCCACATCACCGCCTTCGACCGCGCCATGCTGGCGCATGGCTCATCGGTGCCAGACCACTTCGTTGCAGGCGAAATCGCCGAAACCGCACAGGCCTTCATCGGCCGGAACGCCGCCCTGGTGCATGCCGACATCGGCCAGGGCTACCCCGACCGCGACGCGCTGACCCTGCATTGGCTGCCACGGCTGGTCGCCGGGCTGCTTGCGCCACAGGGCATCGCCGCCAGCGGCCTGCCGCTGGACCACCCGGCGCTACACCCCCTGCCCCTTCCCGCCGGCGTGGACGAAGGCCGCTACTTCCTCTACCGCCGCGCATGACCGTCGCCGTCATCGCCGATGCCCACCTGCACCACCCGCAGGCCTGGGGCCTGCCGTTCCCCGCCCTGCGCCCGTGGCAAGACGTGAAAACCGCCCCGCGCGGTGTAAACGAATCCCTTCCCGCCTTCCGCGCCGCCCTTGCCGCCATCCGCGCCCGCGGCATCCGCCATGTGGTCCTGCTCGGCGACTATTCCGATGACGGCCAGCAGGCCAACCTGGCCGCCACCGCCGCCCTTCTGGCCGAACAACTCGACCTGACCTTCCACCTTCTGCCCGGCAACCATGACGGCTGGGGCCTCGCGGGCAAGCACACCGCCACCCGCTTCGGCAGCGCCACCGTCACCTCCGACCCCTCGCTGGCCGCCCCCGGCACGCTTGTCACCGGCGCGGCCTTCATCCCCCCGCTGGACAAGGCGCTGACCGTCGCCGGCCTGCGCCTCCCTCTCCCCGCGGGGGAGAGGGATGGGGTGAGGGGGCGCCACGCCTCCCGCTTCACCGCCACCTCCGCCGACGGCACCGTTTCGGCAGATTTCCCCGAAACCTCCCGCCTGATCATCCCAACCCCGGACCTGTGGCTCCTGCTGCTCGACGCGAATGTCTTCGAACCCGCGGGCCACCAAATCGCCCCCACGCGCAAACGCGGGCTGCTCGACCCCGCCACCGCCGGATGGGCGGCCACGCTGCGGCAAAAACCGCGTCTTCTGGAATGGGTTGCGCAGGTTTCCGCAGAAGCCGCCGCAACGGACGCCACACTTGTCGCCCTGTCGCACTATCCCGCCGGCGACCCCTACCAGGACGCCGCGCATCGCCTTGCCCTGTTTGGAAATTCCCGCGAAACCGAGGTCATTCCGCCGCGCCACGTCGCCCCGGCGCTGGCTGCAGCCGGGTTAAGGTGGGTTGTCAGCGGCCACCTGCATACTGCTGGAATCACGACAGAAAACACCCAACATGGCCCGCTGGCGCAAATTGCCGTCCCCTCCACCTGCGCTTTCCCGGCAGGTTTCGCCATCCTGCACCCCGGCCCGCAGGTCGAATGGGTGTCGCTGGCCGACACGCCCATCCCCCTTGGCCCCGACTACCCGCCCGAAACACCCCGCACCCTCGGCCCGTTCCTGGCCGCACAGGCCCGCGCCCGCTTTGCCCTGCGTCGCCCGCACGGCTGGGCCGACGAACGCCTTGCCGACGTCGAACTGCTGCGCAAGGCCGGACCCTTCGCGCCCGACGCCCTGTCGCCCGACCGGATCACTCGCCTGCGCGGCCTGCGCAGCACCGATCCCGCCATTGCGCACCATTTGGCCAGCGTGCCGCCCGCCCTTGCCCGCATGGGACAGACCTTGCCACAACGTTAACGCGCGCGCGCAAGCCCTTG
>CAZLIC010000001.1:49441-190831 GCA_964559535.1 uncultured Rhodobacterales bacterium | reverse complement strand
CATCGCAACTCCCCTTCCAGACACAGGTGTTGCAGTTCATTCTAGAGGCTAGACAACTTAACGTTTTCGCGGCCAGAACGGAGGGTCGTGGCGCGTCTGCTGGCGCTGCCGGTTTCCCGCGGGCCGGTGGTGCCCAAGGGCACGCCAGCTGACCTTCGGACTCTGGAAACGGCACGTGGACAGACGGCGCGCAACGTGACGGGCGACCGTGACCGCGACGGGGCGCGGACGTGTCCCGCGGCGCCGGGGGCGGGGTTTCCGACGCGTGGCGGGTGGCGGGATGGAGCGGTGTGGGGGCAAGGATTGCCGGGGATTCGCGCGCGTCAGACCGTGGGCGCGGTAAGGCAGGAACGGAAGTCCCGCACGGCGGGGGCGGCGGCGGTCAGGTCCAGCGGCGCGGCCGCGGGGCCTGCGGCGGCGGTGGCGCTGGTGTTGAACTCAAGCCCGTCCAGGACGTTGCCGAAGCCCGTGTCGGAGACCGTCAGGGTGCGGCCGTCGGGGGAAAGGACATGGCGGTCGGTGGTGATGGTCATTCCGGCCGGGCCGTCGAAGCGGATGGCGAAGGCGGGGGCCGCGGGCCAGCCGTCGGTGCGGGTGAGGGCGATGGCGTAGGGCTGTTGCTGCGCTGGGTCGAAGGTGACGCGGACGGAGACGCCGGGGGCCGCGTGCGACAGGGTGCAGACGGGGACGGGGGTGAAGTCCCACGCGGCGGCGGGGGAGGCGAGGAGGAGAAGGGCGGCGAGGGGGCGCATGTGGGGTGAGGTGGGGTGGGAGGGGGGTGGGTCAAGGGGTGAGCGCAATGAATGCGCACCCTACGTTCACCTCGTTCGCCGGAGGCGGAGGTGGAGGCGTTGAAGCGGCGGGAGTTGGGGGGAGCCGGGGTGAACCCCGACCTACGGTTGCTTGGTACCAACTGAGTTGGAACGGCGGGCCGCGCGCATCTGAAGGATTTCTTCGATTTTCTCGAGTTCACGCCTTGCAGATTTTTCTCGATCATAGAGTGAAATTGAATAAATGACAATTCCCAAGCTTGCTGCGGCCATGAATCCGCTTTCAAAGGTTTCCTTGTCGGTCGTCCATCCATTCACCAAAGATGTTAGGATGCCCAGAAGACCGATCCAAAGAAACATGCTCCAAGAGGCTCCACCTTCCCGATGCAATTCGTCGCTCCTTGCCTTAAGTGCTTCATCGGAAAGAAGCGTGAGATCATGTAGCAACATGTCTTTCCCTCGAGAGAATTGCGTTAACCCTACCTGCGCCGCGCCTTCCCCCCCCGCATCCCCCCACGCCCGCCGGTCGACCGCCCCTTGGCCTTGACCGCCTCTTCCACCGCCTCGTCCACCACCGACTGCCGCGCCAAGGGGTCGTCGGCGACGGCGAGTTCCACGGCCTCCAGCCGCCGCACCTCGTCGCGCAACCGCGCCGCCTCTTCGAACTCCAGGTTCTCGGCGGCCTTGCGCATCGCGGTGCGCAGCCCGTCCAGATGCGCGGCGAGGTTCTGGCCGATCATCGGCTTGTCGACCTTCGTCGTCACCCGCGACTGGTCGGTGTCGCCCTGCCACAGGCCCTGCATCACATCGTCGACGTTCTTTCGGATGGTTTCGGGGGTGATGCCGTGCTTCCTATTGTAGGCGATCTGCTTGTCGCGGCGGCGGTTGGTCTCGGCCAGCGCGCGTTCCATCGAGCCGGTGATGCGGTCGGCATACATGATCACGCGGCCTTCGGCGTTGCGCGCGGCCCGGCCGATGGTCTGGATCAGCGAGGTTTCCGAACGCAGGAAGCCTTCCTTGTCGGCATCCAGAATTGCCACCAGCCCGCATTCGGGGATATCCAGCCCTTCGCGCAAGAGGTTGATGCCCACCAGCACGTCGAAGGCGCCCAGCCGCAGGTCGCGCAGGATTTCGATGCGTTCGATGGTGTCGATGTCGCTGTGCATGTAGCGCACGCGGATGCCCTGTTCGTGCAGGTATTCGGTCAGATCCTCGGCCATCCGCTTGGTCAGCACGGTGACCAGCACCCGCAGGCCACGGGCGGCCACCCGGCGGATTTCGTCCAGCAGGTCATCCACCTGCATGTCCACGGGCCGGATTTCCACCTGCGGGTCCAGCAGGCCGGTGGGGCGGATCACCTGTTCGGCGAAGGTGCCGCCCGACTGTTCCAGTTCCCATGCGGCGGGGGTGGCCGAGACGAACACCGACTGCGGGCGCATCGCGTCCCATTCCTCGAACTTCAGCGGGCGGTTGTCCATGCAGCTGGGCAGGCGGAAGCCGTGTTCGGCCAGCGTGAACTTGCGGCGATAGTCGCCGCGGTACATGCCGCCGATCTGCGGAACCGAGACGTGGGATTCATCGGCAAAGACAATGGCGTTGTCGGGGATGAACTCGAAGAGCGTGGGGGGCGGCTCGCCCGGGGCGCGGCCGGTGAGGTAGCGCGAGTAGTTCTCGATTCCGGCGCAGCTGCCGGTGGCTTCCAGCATTTCCAGGTCGAACTGGGTGCGCTGTTCCAGCCGCTGCGCCTCCAGAAGCTTGCCCTCGCCCACCAGCTGGTCCAGCCGCACACGCAGCTCGGCCTTGATGCCCTGCGTGGCCTGCTGCAGCGTGGGGCGGGGCGTCACGTAGTGGCTGTTGGCGTAGATGCGGATCTTCGGGAAGGCGTCGGTCTTGGCGCCGGTCAGCGGGTCGAATTCGGTGATGGCCTCCAGCGTGTCGCCGAAGAAGGAAAACCGCCAGGCGCGGTCTTCCAGGTGGGCGGGCCACAGTTCGAACACGTCGCCGCGCACGCGGAAGCTGCCGCGCTGGAAGGCGGCATCGGCGCGGCGGTATTGCTGCGCGGTCAGTTCGGCCAGCACCTTGCGCATGTCGTAGGTGGCGCCGGTGATCAGGTCCTGCGTCATGGCAGAATAGGTTTCGACCGAGCCGATGCCGTAGATGCACGAGACCGAGGCGACGATGATCACGTCATCACGTTCCAGCAGCGCCCGGGTGGCCGAGTGGCGCATCCGGTCGATCTGTTCGTTGATCTGGCTTTCCTTCTCGATGTAGGTGTCGGTCCGCGGCACATAGGCCTCGGGCTGGTAGTAGTCGTAGTAGCTCACGAAGTACTCGACCGAGTTCTCGGGGAAGAAGCCCTTGAATTCGCCGTACAACTGCGCGGCCAGCGTCTTGTTCGGCGCCAGGATGATGGCCGGGCGCTGGGTTTCCTCGATGATCTTGGCCATGGTGAAGGTCTTGCCGGTGCCGGTGGCGCCCAGCAGCACCTGGTTCTGCTCGCCGGCCTCGATGCCGCCCACCAGTTCGGCAATCGCCGTCGGCTGGTCGCCTGCAGGCTGGAACGGGGCCTGCAGCACGAAGCGGCGCCCGCCTTCCAGTTTCGGCTTGGTCAGCACATCGGGGCGCGGGTCAAGCGCGTTGGTGTTGTTGTGCGGCATGGGACTCTCCGGTCAGCCGCCGCAATCTATTCCCTTTTCGTTCGCAGAAAAGGGCGTTCACAAGGTGAAGTCGCCCGCGACCGGCGCGGTGGCCGAGAAAACGCTGATCGAGAACTCGGCACCGCCATCGGCATCGGCGTTCGCCTCGACCAGATATTGCCCGGCGGCCACCAGCATGATGCGGATTTCGCCTTCGGAGAAGCTGTTGTCGAGGTCCAGCGCAAAGGCCTGGTCGCCACCCTGCGACGCCGCGGCGTCCAGCGCCGACAGGTCGATGCGGTCACCCTCGGTTCCGTTGAAGTCCGCAATCGTGTCGCGCGAACTGGCCTGCGGCCCGCTGTCGCGCAGCGCCATGAACTGGAACACATCCGCCCCGGTGCCCCCGGTCAGCGTGTCGGCGGCATCAAGCCCGCGGATCGTGTCGTTGCCGATGCCGCCGGACAGCGCGTTCTTGCCCGCGTTGCCGGTCATCGTGTTGTCCAGGTCGTTGCCGGTACCGGTGCGGTCACGCTTGCCGGTCAGCGTCAGGAATTCCAGGTTGGCGCCCAGCGTCCAGTCGATCTTCGACTCCACCACGTCGGTGCCGCCGCCTGCCTGTTCGATGATCACGTCACCGGCGTTGTCCACCACATAGGTGTCGCTGTCGGCCCCGCCCGCCATGGTGTCGCGGCCCTTGCCGCCATCCAGCCAGTCGAACCCGAAGTCGCCGGTCAGGCTGTCGTTGCCGCGGCCGCCAAACAGGCCGTCGTCGCCTGAAAACGTGCCGATGCCGCCGTGGATGCTGTCGCGCCCGTTGCCGCCGATGATGATGTTGCTGCCGCTGGCGCCCAGCCCGGTGGACCCGGTGACGTTCCAGTTGCCGCTGCCGGTGTAGACGGCGCGTTCGATGAACTGGTGGACGGTGTAGGTGCCCAGCGCGGTGCGCACCTCGTCTACCCCGTCGCCAGAGTTCACGACGTCACCTTGATCGCTGACCACGAAGATGTCGTTGCCGCTGCCGCCTTCCATCGTATCGATGCCTGCCCCGCCGTCCAGCGTGTTGGCGCCCTCGCCGCCCGACAGCAGGTCATTGCCGCCGCCGCCAGCCAGCACATCGTTGCCGGAAGTGCCGATGATGGTGTCGTCACCTGCGCCGGCTGTCACGTTGCCGCCCGCATTGTCGCCAATGGTGACATGCAGCTTCACGCCGGGATCAAGCTTCAACGAGAAATCGACCGTTCCGCTGTCGGCGATCACCAGCCGGGTGACATCGGACAGGGCGAACGTATCGGCGATGCGGCTGAAGGCGGCGAACTGCGCCGAAAAGCCGACGGCATTGGTGACGCCGATCAGGCCGGTTTCGATCAGCAGCACTTCCACGCCGCCGAGGGTGAAGCCCGTCAGGTCAAACGTGGTGCCGCCCGTGACCGTGTCGGTTCCGGTGCCGCCGGTGATGCTGCCTTGGCCGGGGTTGTCCAGCCGGAACAGGTCATCGCCATCGCCGCCATCGGCGGTGTCACCGTCCAGACCGGTGACCAGCGTGTCGTTGCCGCCGCCGCCCGTCAGGATGTCGGCCCCGGCGCCACCCACCAGGGAATCATTCCCGTTCCCGCCATCGAGCGAATCGTTGCCGCCTTCGCCGTTCAGCCTGTCGTCGTCAGTTCCGCCGAACAGGCTGTCTTGCCCGGTGCCGCCCGCAAGTTCGTCGTTGCCGCCCTCGCCCAGCAGGCTGTCGTCGTCTTCCTGTCCGCCCAGCACATCGTTGCCCGCGCCGCCGAAGATGGTGTCGTTTCCGCCGTTGCCATCCAGCAGGTCGCCCCCGCCTTCGCCCAGCACGCTGTCGCTGCCGCCGCCGGCCACAACGGTATCGGCGCCCGTTCCGGCGTTCACCGTATCGTTGCCGCCAAGGGCATTGATGATGTCGTCCTGCGAATTGTCCTGGGAGGTGGGGAAGGAATCCGGACCTTCGGTCAGCGTGAAGGGCATGGCGTACCTGTCAATGGCGTACGGATTGGAATTTCCGGCGAAACGATACGCCCGCAAGGCCACACCGGGCAAGCCCTTTGGGACAGCAGCATTGGCAAGGCCCCGCGCGCAGGTTAATCGGCGCGCATGGGCGGAAAGATCGACACGCGGGCGGTGGGGCTGGATGTGGGGCTGGCGATGATCCGCTGGCTGACCGGCGGCGAAAGCCTGCACTACGGCATCTGGGACGGGCTGGAGGTGAACGCGGGCAACCTGCGCGCGGCGCAGGAGGCCTATACCGAACGGCTGCTGGCGCTGTTGCCGCCGCCGCCCGCCCGTGTGCTGGACATCGGCGGGGGGGCTGGCTGGACGGCGCGGCACCTGATCGCGCGCGGCTATGCGGTGGACATCGTGGTGCCCTCGGCGTTTCTGGCGGGCCGCTGCCGGGTGAACGCGCCGCAGGCCGTGGTGCACGAATGCCTGTTCCAGGACTATCGCGGGGCAGGGGGGTTTGACGTCTGTCTGTTCTCGGAAAGCTTTCAGTACATCCCCTTGCCCGAAAGCCTGCCGCGCGCCCGCGGCCTGCTGGCGCCGGGCGGCGTGGTGGTGATTGCCGACTGCTTCCGGTCGGACGCCTATCAGGGCCGCCACGCACACGGCCCGCAGCCGGGCGGCGGGCACAAGCTTGCGGCGTTCCGGCGCGGGCTGTCGGGCTGGCAGGTGACCCACGAGGAAGAGATCACCACCGCCGTCGCCCCCTCGATTGACCTGGAGCAAGAGCTGTTCAACGTCGTGGGCCTGGGGGTGACCCGGCTGCGCGATGAGGTGAAGGCCAAGCGGCCCTGGGCGGCCCGCATGGCGGGCACCGTTCTGGGGCTGGCCCTGTCGCGGCGGCGGAAGGCGCAGCTGATGCAGCGGCTGACCGGCCGCAGCCGAACCGCGCAGGCCTTCCGCACCTACAACCACTACATGGTGTTCCGCCTGTCCCCTGCCACGGGCTAGCCGTACCGCGAACGCAGTGCAACTTTCCTGAAATCCGCAACAACTTACAGTTGAATTGCGCGAACCAATGATGCACAGTCCAAGAACACACACGCAGCCTGACGTGCTGTCGGCCGGTCCTCCCCTACACACCCCAACCACCACCCTGACCGGCCGGCAGTACGCAGGGCGCGCCGGGGCGGCACTCTGCCCCTTGCACGCTGCCCCCTGCCTCCGTCATATGGCGCCATCACGAACCGAAGGTGAGCCATGCGCGCACGCATCTATCAGCCCGCCCGCACCGCCATGCAGTCCGGCGCCGCCAAGACGCACCAGTGGGTGCTGGAGTTTGCCCCCGCCTCGGCGCGCGAGATCGACCCGCTGATGGGCTGGACCTCGTCGGGCGATACCGAATCGCAGGTGCGCCTGCGCTTCGACAGCCGCGATGCGGCCGAAGTCTATGCCCGTGACCGCGGCATCGACTACACCGTGACCGAGCCGAAGCCGCGCAAGCCGGTGATCCGCCCGCGCGGCTATGGCGAAAACTTTGCCACCGACCGCAAGGGCGCGTGGACGCACTGACCCGGCCGGCGTGCCGGATTTTTCACAGGAGTTGATGATGCTGAAGTATCTTGCGGTTCTTCCCGCGGCACTTGCCGGGCAAGCAGCCTGGGCCGAAGCCACCGTGGGCGGCGCGGCCGACCTGACGGCCACGTTCCAGACCTATCTTGGCACCACCCCCGGCGTGGTCACCGTCACGCCCGAGGGCGAGGCCTATCGCGTGCGGCTGGACGCGGGTCCGCTGGCCGCGAAGATCCCGGCCGAGGCGCAGGCGTCGCTGACCGTCACGCCCGTGGAAATGCGGTTGACCGACAATGGTGACGGCACCTGGGGCATGACGCATGACCAGCCGGTTTCGATGACGCTGGAGATGGTCGGGCAGGGGAGCATGACGGTTTCCATCGACAACCAGTCCTGCAATGGCACGTATGACACCGCGATCAAGGCCTTTGCGACAATGTCTTGCACGGGCGAGAATCTGGTCGTCAACCAGATCCAGACCGAGCCGACCCTGGGCGAGATCAGGACCGACCAGACGATCGCTGCGATCACGACCGAGTTGCAATCCCGCGCAGGGGCGAACGGCGGGGTCGACCAGACTATCACCTACACGATGACCGGGCTTGAGCAGACCATGGCCATTCCGATGAGCGAAGGGATGCCGCCAGTCCCCGTGCGCATTTCTGCCGCCGAGTATGCCACCTCTGGCACCACCACCGGCTTCCGCAACGACGCCTTCCTGTCGCTGGTGTCTTGGTTCGTGGCCCATCCGGATGCCGCGCTGATCGAGGCGGGCAAGGGCGAGATCAAGGGCCTTGTTGCGAACGGTCTGCCGCTGTTCGAACATCTGCAGGCTGACGGCACGATCACCGAAGTGAATGTTGAAACTCCCATCGGCCCGGTTGGCATTGCCGAAGTGGGGGTTGACGTGGAACTGCGCGGCGCCGTCAGCGATGGGCTGTTCCGCGAAGCGATCCGCATTGACGGGCTGACCCTGCCGCCCGGCGTGCTGCCGCCCTTCGCCGAGGGTCTGGTGCCGCAAAGCTTCTCGATCGACTTCGCGGTCGACAAGTTCGACGCGGCCGCGGCGGCGCAGGTCCTGCTGGGCCTGTTGGACCTGCCCACGGGTGCCGAGCCGCCCGAAGGCTTGGACATGACGCTGTTGTCGGCGCTGATGCCCGAGGGCACCGTGGGCATCACCCTGGCCCCCGGCGAGGTCTCGAACGCCACCTACACGCTGACTTACGAGGGCAGCATGACGGCAGGCCCCGCGGCCATGCCGGTGGGTGCGGGCAAGATCACCGCCAAGGGGTACGATGCCGCCATGGCGTTGATGGACGGCGCGCCCGACGACATGAAGTCGCAGATCCTGCCGGTCATGGGCATGGCCCGCGGACTGGCCAAGGATCAGGGCGACGGCACGCTGGTGTGGGAACTTGATGCCACCCAGCCGGGCACCTTCATGGTCAACGGCATGGACCTGATGGGGATGCAATGACGCTGACCATCGCCGAGGAATCCCCCCTCGGCGCCGACCTGGCGGATCTGCACGCGCGCCACGTTGCCGCGATGCACTTCGACACGCCGCCAGAATCGATCCACATGATGGATGCCGGGGCGCTGGCCGCCCCCGGCATCCGCTTCTTCGTGATGCGGCAGGACGGGCGGCCGGTGGGCATGGGCGCCTTCCGGCGCCTGACCGACCCGGCGCATGCCGAGATCAAGTCGATGCATGTGCTGGCCGAACTGCGCGGGCAGGGGCTTGCCCAGACCATGGTCGACCATCTGGTCGCCGCGGCGCGGGCCGAAGGCGTGCGCCGCCTGTCGCTGGAAACGGGGGCGCAGGAAAGCTTCCGCGCGGCGCAGCAGTTCTACCGGCGGGCGGGCTTTGTCGATTGCCCGCCGTTCGAGGGCTACGGCCCCGACCCCTGGTCGCTGTTCCTGACCCGCGAAATCTGATTGCGCGATGGCGCGGGCTGACGCATGAACGGCGCAGCGGTCCCGTAGCTCAACCGGATAGAGCATCCGCCTTCTAAGCGGATGGTTGGGGGTTCGAGTCCTCCCGGGATCGCCAGCCTGCCCTGATGCGCGGCGCCTTCCTGTGCCGTGCCAGGCACGGCAACCGTCCGGTCGTTGAAAGACCGGGGGGTGTGGTGATAACCATGAATCTGAATTCGGAACCGGAGGATTTCATGAAACGGACTGTCTTTGCCGCCATCGCCGCAACCTGCATCGGTATAGCGCCGGGTCTGGCACAAACCGGCACCAAGATGACCAACGACCAGCTTGTCCAGCTTACGGCCAACGGAATTGTGCTGAAACTTGGCGGGAAGGGCGAGGGTTACGCGGGCAAGCTGACCCTTCGGAAGGACGGCACGGGCAAGGGCAGCGCCAAGACGGATGCCGGTGACACGATCAGCATCTCGGGCACCTGGGCCATCCGCGACGGCAAGTTCTGCCGCACCTGGGCCAAGTTGAATGACGGTAAGGAACTCTGCGAGACCTGGTATCTTTCGTCCCCGAATTCGGCAGAGGTCTTTGACGGCAAAAGACGTATAGGCGTGAACGCCTGGTAGGCACGCGCCCCCTAACGCGGGCGCGGGCATCGGCAAACCCGGCCGCGCAGGCGCCTGCACGGCGACCGGCGGCAACCCGCCCCGACGCGGGCGCCCGCAAGCAGCCCTAGTTCTCTTTCGGCACCACCCGCAGCCGCAACTCGCGCAACTGCTCGTTCGTGGGCTCGCTGGGCGCCCCCATCAGCAGGTCTTCGGCGCGCTGGTTCATCGGGAACATGATGACCTCGCGGATGTTCGCGGTATCGGCCAGCAGCATCACGATGCGGTCGATGCCCGCCGCACAGCCGCCATGCGGCGGCGCGCCATAGGTGAAGGCCTTGACCATCCCGCCAAACCGCTTCTCCACCTCTTCCCGCCCATAGCCCGCAATTTCAAAGGCGCGGAACATGATCTCGGGCGTGTGGTTGCGGATGCCGCCACTGATCAACTCGTACCCGTTGCAGGCGAGGTCATACTGATAGGCATAGACGTCCAGCGGATCACCCGCCAGCGCCGCCATCCCCCCCTGCGGCATCGAGAACGGGTTGTGGGAAAAGTCGATCTTGCCCTCGTCGGTCTTCTCGAACATCGGGAAATCGACGATCCAGGCAAAGCGGAACGTGTCCGTCTCACTCAGCCCCAACTCCCGCCCGATCTCGTTGCGCGCCTTTCCGGCAACCGCCTCGAACGTCTCGGGCTTGCCCGCGAGGAAAAATGCGGCGTCGCCGACTTTAAGGCCGAGTTGTTGGCGGATCGCCTCGGTCCGCGCAGGACCAATGTTCTTTGCGAGGGGACCGGCAGCAACTGTGTCGCCGAAGTAGGCTTCAAAGATTATCTGCGCCTGCGGGCGGTCACCCTTCTCAAGCGCCTCGTTCATCAATGCTAAGCCTATCAAGCGATCGCCATCGGCTTCCATCTTTCGAAGATTGTCGAAGTCTTCACGACCCATAAGTTCCCGCACGATTTGATCAATCGTGTCCGGTTCATCTTTTTTCCGCCAGAAGATATACCCCATTCCCGGCAACCCCTGCGCCTGCGCAAAGGCGTTCATCCGGTCACAGAACGCCCGCGACCCACCCCCCGGCGCCGGAATCGCCCGGATCTGCGTCCCCTCCTGCTCCAGGATCTTGGCAAACAGCCCGAACCCGCCGCCGCGGAAATGCTCGCTCACCACCTGCATCCTGATCGGGTTGCGCAGGTCGGGCTTGTCCGACCCATACCACAGCAGCGAATCCCGGTAGGCAATCCGCGGCCAGTCGGCCGACACCTGACGCCCGCCCCCGAACTCCTCGAATATCCCCTGCACCACCGGCTGAACGGCCGCAAACACGTCATCCTGCGTGACGAAACTCATCTCAAGGTCAAGCTGGTAGAAATCGGTGGGCGACCGGTCCGCCCGCGGGTCTTCGTCGCGGAAACAGGGCGCGATCTGGAAATAGCGGTCGAACCCCGCCACCATGATCAACTGCTTGAACTGCTGCGGCGCCTGCGGCAGCGCATAGAACTTGCCCGGATGCAGCCGCGACGGCACCAGAAAGTCGCGCGCCCCCTCGGGCGACGAGGCGGTGATGATCGGCGTCTGGAACTCGGTAAACCCCTGCGCCCACATCCGGTCACGCATCGACTTCACCACGCGTGACCGCAACATCATGTTCGCATGCAGCTTTTCCCGCCGCAGGTCCAGAAAGCGGTAGGTCAGCCGCGTCTCCTCGGGGTATTCCGTCTCGCCGAACACCGGCAAGGGCAGGTCGGCCGCAGGCCCCAGCACCTCGACACCCAGCGCATAGACCTCGATCTCGCCGGTGGCGATCTTGCCGTTCACCAGCGAGGCATCCCGCGCCTTCACCCGCCCGTCAATCCGCACCACCCATTCGCTGCGCACCTTGTCCAGCGCGGCGAAACAGGGGCTGTCGGCATCGGCCAGCACCTGCGTCATGCCGTAATGGTCGCGCAGGTCCATGAACAGCACCCCGCCATGATCGCGCACCCGGTGCACCCAGCCCGAAAGCCGCACCTCGGCCCCCACATCGGCGGCGCGCAGATCGTTGCAGGTATGGCTGCGGTAGCGGTGCATGGTCGGACCCTCCGGGAAACCCCGGCGATACACCGCGCGCGCCCCGCGAAGTCAACCCCGCCCCGCCTGTCCTCATCTTTGCAAGAATACCCCACGGGGGACCGGGGGTGTGAAACCCCCGGTCCTCCGGTCGCAACTGTGCGCCACCGCACAGAAACCGCGCCAACGCCGCAGGTGACAGTTCGCCCCCCGCGCCCCATCTTCCCCCTCAACCGGGCAGTCCCGCCCGAGGGAACCACGACGATGACCAGCATTCCCGGCATCCACCACATCACGGCGATCTCTGGCCCGGCACAGGCCAATGTCGATTTCTACACCGGCGTCCTGCGGCAACGGCTGGTGAAGAAGACGGTGAACTTCGACGCCCCCGACACCTATCACCTGTACTACGGCGACCGCACGGGGCGCCCCGGCACCATCCTCACCTTCTTCCCCTTCGCCGACGCGGGGCCGGGGCGGGCGGGGCCGGGCATGGCGCGCGCCTTTGCCTATGCCGTGCCCAAGGCCGATTTCGACGCCCTGACAACCGATCTGGCCTCGCGCGATCTGCTGAAGGCGGGCGAGGACGTCCGCTTCGGCGCCCGTGTCGCCACGCTGCATGACGGCGACGGGGCGCCGGTGGAACTGATCGAATCCGACACAGCCACCGACAGCCACGCCTTCCACTCGGTCACCCTGTGGGAGAAGAACCCCGAACCCACCGCCCGGATCCTGACCGACGTCTTCGGCTATGCCTTCACCGGGCAGGAATCCGGCCCCGGCTGGCAACGCCAGCGTTTCACCGCGCCGGGCGAGGCCGAGGCGCGCATCATCGACATCTGGCGGCAGGACAACGCCCCCGCGGGCATTCCGGGCGCGGGCACCATCCACCACGTCGCCTTCCGCGCCCGTACGCAGGACGAACAGGATCACTGGCGCGAGCGGATGGCGCAATTCGGCCGCCCCACCACCCCGGTGATCGATCGGCAGTACTTCAAAGCGATCTACGTGCGCGAACCGGGCGGCGTGCTGTTCGAAATCGCCACCGACCCGCCCGGTTTCGCGGTGGACGAACCGGTGGAAACGCTGGGCCGCGCGCTGAAGCTGCCGCCCAAGTACGAAGCCCACCGCGCCCGCATCGAGCAGATGCTGCCGCCCCTGAAGGTGCCCGCATGATCCGCCGCGGACCTTCCAGTGGCGCCTCCCACGGCGTGGTGGCGTTGCACGGGCGGGGCGGTTCGGGGGCCGACATCCTGTCGGTCCTCGACGCCGCGGCCCTGCCCGATGTGGCAGGCATCGCGCCCGAGGCGTCGGGCAACAGCTGGTGGCCCACCAGCTTTCTGGCGCCCGCAGCGCAGACGGCGCCCTTCCTCGCCCGCGGCCTGACTGCGGCGGACGAGGCGGTCAGGGCGCTGGAATCGCAGGGCATCCCGCGGGCCGGCATCTGGCTGGTGGGCTTCAGCCAGGGCGCCTGCCTTGCGCTGGAGGCCTTCGCCCGGCAGGGCGAGGGACTGGCGGGGGTGCTGGCCTTCTCGGGGGGGCTACTGGGCACCGCCGATGCCGAGGGCGAACCGGACCCGGCGCTTTACGGCCACCTGCCCAAGCAGTTCGGCTACGAAGGGCGGCGTGACGGCGCCCGCGTCTGGCTGTCGGTCCATGAACGCGACCCGCACATTCCCCTGCGCCGCGTGCAGCAATCGGCCGACGTTCTGACGCAGATGGGTGTTCAGGTGGAAACCCGCGTCTACCCCGGCGCAGGCCATGCGGTGATGCGCGACGATCTGGCCATCTTGCGGCAGCGTCTGAACAGTGCCTCCTGACCTGCGGGCGCGCAAACAAATTCCTTGAAGCAAGGAATTTGCAATTTTCCTTCTTCAGGAAAATTTCCCGGCCCACACCGCCGGGATCAGCCCGCGCAGCGCATTGCCCGCCCACAGCCGCACATGGCCCAGGTCCGCGGGCAGCAGCACCTCCTCGCGCACCACCCCCGCCGCCACCAGCCCCGCCCGCAGCACCCCGGGCAGCACGCCGCTGGCCAACGGCGGCGTCCGCCGCCCTGCGCCGCGGTCAAAGAACAGGGTACTGATCGTGCCGTCGCACAGCTCGCCGCGTTCGTTCAGCAAGACCACCTCGTCCAGCCCCGGCGGCATCGCGGCCCGTGCCGCCTCGTACCCCGCGCGTCGGGTGGACTTCACCGCCAGCCACGGATCATCCGATCGCAGCCGCACATCCGCCAGCCCCAGCCGCCACAGCGCCGCCGCCGGGGGCAGGGTGCCCACCTCGACCGCCAGCCCTTCGGCCCCCAGCGTGACCCGCACCCGCGCGGCCGCCTGCGGCGCGGGCAGCTTGCCGAAACCGCCAAAGGCAAACCCCAGCCGTGCCGCCGCCGCCGCCATGCGCGCCACATGCCCCGCCAGCCGCGGATAGCGCGCGCCGTCCCACAGCATCGTCTCGATCAGCCGCAGCTCCGGGTCCGCTAGAACCCCTTGGCGTAACGCGCCTTCCACAGCGCCTCCTCCCATTCGCCCTCGGCTGTGGAATCCGCCACCACACCGCCGCCGACGTTCAGCGTAACATGCGTGCCCTCAAACACCGACAGCGTGCGGATCGTCACCGCAAAGCCCGCGCGCCCGTCCGGCGCCATCCACCCCATCGCCCCGCAATAGGCCCCACGCGGATGCGGCTCGACCTCGCGGATGATCTCCATCGCGCGGATCTTCGGCGCCCCGGTAACCGAACCGCAGGGAAACAACGCCGCCATCAGCCCCGCCATCCCCGGTGCCCCCGCCAGCTGCCCGGTCACGGTGGAACTCATCTGATGAACGGTGGTGAAGGCCTCCACCGCATACAATTCCGGCACCCGCACCGAGCCGATTTGCGAAATCCTGCCAATGTCGTTGCGCAGCAGGTCCACGATCATCAGGTTTTCCGCCCGCGCCTTGACGCTTTCGAACAGCTCCCGCGACAGCCGCGCGTCCTCGCCCGCATCCGGATGGCGCGGCGCCGTGCCCTTCATCGGCCGCGCCACGATCCGCCCCGCGGCATCGACGGCAAAGAACAGCTCGGGGCTGCGCGACACCACCGCAGGCCCCACGCCCAGATCCACGAACCCGCCGTGCCGCACCGCGCCGCGCGCCTGCAGCCGGGCATACAGCCCCAGCGCATCCCCGCCCGACAGCCGCGCCGCCATCGGAAAGGTCAGGTTCACCTGATAGCAGTCACCCGCCGCAATGTAGCCTGCCACCCGGTCAAACGCCGCGCCATAGGCGGCGCGGGTCACCACCGGCTCGGGCTGCGTCATCGACAGGCCTGCCGTCCCCGGCAAGGCGCCCGGTGCCTCCGGTCCGTCGAACACGCCGAAGGCCATCAGCGGCCCCGGCAGCCGCCCGGGCATCAGCCCCGACAGCCGCGGCTCCAGCGCCAGCCCGGCCTCGTAGCCCATCACCCCGGCCACCCACAGTCCTGCCGCCCGCGCCGCGTCCAGCCGGTCCAGCGCCGGGCGCACCGCGTCGGCCGTTTGCGCAACGACAATTTCGCGCGGCGCACCGAATTGCACCGCCCGCCCGTCCGGCCCGTTCTCGATCAGGATCACGCCCAACCTCTCTGCCGGGCCACTGCCGCCCGAAAACGCGATCTAGCACGCGACCGCCCGCGCGGTAAGCGTCGCACACGACGCATCTTGCGCCGTCGCCGAAGCCCCCCTTGCGCCCCCCTTCCCCGTCTCTATAAGGCCGGACGATTTGCCCGCCGCGGACCGAACGGAGGCCACCCCCATGCCGAAACGCACCGACATCCGCTCGATCATGATCATCGGCGCGGGGCCCATCGTCATTGGCCAGGCCTGCGAGTTCGACTACTCGGGGGCCCAGGCCTGCAAGGCGCTGCGCGAAGAGGGGTACCGGGTGGTTCTGGTCAACTCGAACCCCGCCACCATCATGACTGACCCGGGCATGGCCGATGCCACCTATATCGAGCCGATCACGCCCGAAGTGGTCGCCCGCATCATCGAGAAGGAACGCCCCGATGCGCTGTTGCCCACCATGGGCGGGCAGACCGCGCTGAACACGGCGCTGGCGCTGGATGACATGGGGGTGCTGGAAAAGTTCAACGTGCAGATGATCGGGGCCAAGCGGCACGCCATCGAAATGGCAGAAGACCGCAAGCTGTTCCGCGAGGCGATGGACCGGATCGGGCTGGAAAACCCGAAGGCCGCCATCATTGCCGCCCCCAAGCGCCTGGACGGCAAGTATGACATCGCGGCCGGCGTGGCCGAGGCGGTGAGCGTTCTGGAAACCGTCGGCCTGCCCGCCATCATCCGCCCCGCCTTCACGCTGGGCGGCACCGGCGGCGGCGTGGCCTACAACCGCGATGACTATGAAGCCATCGTGAAGGGCGGACTCGAAGCCTCTCCCATGGCGCAGGTGCTGATCGACGAATCCCTTCTGGGCTGGAAGGAATTCGAGATGGAGGTGGTGCGCGACACCGCCGACAACGCCATCATCGTCTGCTCCATCGAGAACCTGGACCCGATGGGGGTGCACACCGGCGACAGCATCACCGTGGCCCCGGCGCTGACGCTGACTGACAAGGAATACCAGATCATGCGCAACGGCAGCATCGCCGTGCTGCGCGAGATCGGCGTGGAAACCGGCGGATCCAACGTGCAATGGGCGATCAACCCGAAGGACGGCCGCATGGTCGTCATCGAGATGAACCCGCGCGTGTCGCGGTCCTCGGCGCTGGCGTCCAAGGCCACGGGGTTTCCCATCGCCAAGATCGCGGCCAAGCTGGCGGTGGGCTACACGCTGGACGAACTGGACAACGACATCACGAAAGTGACGCCCGCATCCTTCGAACCCTCGATCGACTACGTCGTGACGAAGATCCCTCGGTTCGCTTTTGAAAAGTTCCCCGGATCCGAACCCCTGCTGACCACCGCCATGAAATCGGTGGGCGAGGCCATGGCCATCGGCCGCACCTTCCACGAATCCGTGCAGAAGGCGCTGGCGTCCTTGGAAACCGGCCTGACCGGGTTCGACGAGATCGCCATCCCCGGCGCGCCCGACAGGGCGGCGGTTCTGAAGGCCTTGTCGCAGGCCACACCCGACCGCCTGCGCGTGGTGGCGCAGGCCATGCGCCACGGCCTGACCGACGACGACATCCACGCCGCCACCGCCTTCGACCCCTGGTTCCTCGCCCGCATCCGCGAAATCATCGACACCGAGGCCGAGGTGCGCGCGGATGGTCTGGGCGACGCCACGCGGCTGCGCAGGCTCAAGATGATGGGCTTCACCGATGCCCGACTGGCCAGGCTGACGGGGCAGGAGGAACGCAACATCCGCCGCACCCGCACCCGGCAGGGCGTGCACGCCGTGTTCAAGCGCATCGACACCTGCGCCGCCGAGTTCGAGGCGCAAACGCCCTACATGTATTCCACCTACGAAGCCCCGGCGATGGGCGATGTGGAATGCGAATCCCGCCCCACGACAGCCAGGAAGGTGGTCATTCTGGGCGGCGGCCCCAACCGCATCGGGCAGGGGATCGAGTTCGACTACTGCTGCTGCCACGCCTGCTTTGCGCTGACCGCGGCGGGCTTCGAGACCATCATGGTCAACTGCAACCCGGAAACCGTCAGCACCGACTACGACACCTCCGACCGCCTGTATTTCGAACCGCTGACGCTGGAGCATGTGCTCGAAATCCTGCGGGTCGAGCGCGAGAACGGCACCCTGCACGGCGTCATCGTGCAGTTCGGCGGCCAGACGCCGCTGAAACTCGCCCAGGCGCTGAAGGACGAGGGCATCCCCATCCTCGGCACCACCCCCGACGCCATCGACCTCGCCGAAGACCGCGAAAGGTTCCAGGGCCTGCTGAACACGCTTGGCCTGAAACAACCCGTCAACGGCCTCGCCACCACCCGGGAACAGGCCTTCGCCGTGGCAGGCAGGATCGGCTACCCCCTCGTCATCCGCCCCAGCTACGTCCTCGGCGGCCGCGCCATGGAAATCGTGCGCGACGATGCCCAGCTGGAACGCTACATCACCACCGCCGTGCAGGTATCGGGCAAGAACCCGGTGCTGCTCGACAGCTACCTGTCCGGCGCCGTCGAGGTCGACGTCGATGCCCTGTGCGACGGCACCAATGTCCACGTTGCGGGCATCATGGAGCACATCGAAGAGGCCGGGGTGCATTCGGGCGACTCGGCCTGCTGCCTCCCCCCCCACCAGCTCTCCGACGCCACCGTGGCCGAACTTACCCGGCAAACCGCCGTCATGGCCCGCGCCCTGCGCGTCGTCGGCCTCATGAACGTCCAGTTCGCCATCAAGGACGGCACCATCTACGTGCTGGAGGTGAACCCCCGCGCCTCGCGCACCGTCCCCTTCGTGGCCAAGGCCACCGACTCGGCCATCGCCTCCATCGCCGCCCGCCTGATGGCCGGCGAGCCGCTCTCGAACTTCCCCCTCCGCGCCCCCTACCCCGCCGACGTCGGCCCCGACACCGCGCTGCCCTATGCCGACCCCCTCACCCTCGCCGACCCGAAAACCCCCTGGTTCTCGGTGAAAGAGGCCGTCCTCCCCTTCGCCCGATTCCCCGGCGTCGACCCCGTCCTCGGCCCCGAAATGCGGTCAACCGGAGAGGTCATGGGCTGGGACCGCACCTTCCCGCTGGCCTTCCTGAAGGCGCAGATGGGCGCAGGCACCCACCTGCCCCTGGGCGGCGCGGTGTTCCTCTCGGTCAAGGACATGGACAAGACCCCCGCGCTAGCCGCCGCCGCCCGCGACCTCATCGGCCTGGGCTTCTCGATTGTCGCCACCAAGGGCACCGTTGCGTGGCTCGCGACCCAAGGGGTCGCATCCGAGCACGTGAACAAGGTCTACGAAGGCCGCCCCAACGTGGTGGATTTGTTGAAGAGCGACCGCATCGCCCTGGTGATGAACACCACCGAAGGCACCCAGTCGATCAGCGACAGCCGCGACATCCGCCGCGTGGCCCTGATGGACCGAATTCCCTACTTCACCACCGCCGCCGCCTCGGTCGCCGCCGTGGCCGCGATGATGGCGCGGGCGGAGGGGTATGGGGTGCGGACGTTGCAGGGGTGAGGGGAGCGCGCCATACGCAAGATTAGTCAGATGTTGGGGATCGACTTGGCTGCAAATGGCGGATATTATTAGTTGTGACAATGTCGTGCGGGGTGTAAGGGAATGCAATTCAAGCGTCTCGGCAATGTTTTGTTTTTGTGTCTTTTTGCGATATCGGTTGCGTCAGCTGCAACTCGCGCGAGCGCCCAAGCGTCAACGGCGATACCTATATCAATACCTGGCGCTCCCCTTGAAATAACTTGGTATCAGGCAGAGTTTATTCCATCGAATGCAAATCAGCCCTTAGGCTTGGTAGAGCATCGGGTTCAAGTTCTAGATTCCTCTGATGTCGAAATCGTAGCATTTAGTATCGGCTTTATTGAGTTTGACGCGTTCAATCAGCCGATGCGCCTTGGAATGAATGGAGTAAGAATTCAGAACGTTGCAATTGGCGACAAGATAACTTCTAATTGGCAGAACACAAGACTCTTAGCTCCGTTTTCATTCGAGAAGTATGGAACTGGAGTCGCGTACATTCAAAAAGTTAGGAAAAGTGACGGATCGGTATGGACTGCACCGATGGACATCGTTCTTACTGAAGTCCAAAAGATTTCCAGTGATTTCGCGCTTGATGATTTCACAACTGAGTGAAATCAAGTGGTCCATGATCGTAATCCGAGATCACTCAACCCTTTCCGGCCGCCCCTCCAGCAAGCGTAGGGTGCGCTTCAGCGCACCACTCGCCCCCTCACTCCGGCCGCGCCTCCAGAAACGCCACCGCCCACTCGGTATCCCCGCCCTTTCCGCGCTCGGCAAACACCGCCGCTGCGTCCACCCGCGCGGCCAAGGCCCGCACCACGAACCGGTCCAGCGTCACGCCCTCGCGTTCGGCCTGCGCCTGCGCCGCGCGCTTCAAGTCTTCCGGTATCGTGACCGTCATCCGTCGCTTCATGGCATCACCTCTGCCCTGACCACCTATCACAAAACACCCCGCCACCGGTAGGTCGGGCTTCACCCCAACCCCCTTAACGCACCCCAAACCCACCGTGCGCAGGGGAGGACAAAAGGAAGACGCAAGGAAGACGCGGGCAAGACAGTTGACATGCGCCGCAAAACCCCCCATCTGCCCCCTGTCCGACACCCGTGCCGCGTGAGCACCAAAGGGTCCGGGCACGGTTCCCACATCACGCAGGGGTTCCCGCAAGCGGTTCGGGTTGCGCCAGAAGGCGGGGCCGAGCACCGTTCGCGCATCCTTGGACTGGGGCACCCCATGACCACTTTCGCTACTCTCGGGCTTATGCCCAAACTTCTGGAAACGCTGGATAAAACCGGCCGCATCGAACCCACGCCGATCCAGGCACGCTCGATCCCGCAGATCATGCAGGGCGCCGACCTGATGGGTCTGGCGCAGACCGGCACCGGCAAGACGCTGGCCTTCGGCCTGCCGCTCTTGCACCGCATCCTCGACCTGAACCATCCCCCCGGCCCCCGGCACGTGCGGGCGCTAGTGCTTGTGCCTACGCGTGAGCTGGCCAACCAGATCTGCGAACAGCTGGCGCCTTTCACCAAAGGAACAGCCCTGAAAGTGCTAACCGTGGTGGGCGGCGCGTCGATCAACAAGCAGTCCCAGGGACTGGCCCGCGGGGTGGATATCCTGGTGGCAACGCCGGGCCGCCTGATCGACCTGCTGGAGCGACAGGACGTCAGTCTGGAACGCTGCGCCTATCTGGTGCTGGACGAGGCCGACCACATGCTGGACATGGGGTTCATCCATTCGCTGCGCAAGATCGCCAAGCAGATTCCGCAGAAACGCCAGACACTTATGTTCTCGGCCACGATGCCCAAGGACATCGAGGAAATCGCCAGCCTGTTCCTGCGCAACCCCCTGCGGGTCGAGGTGGCGCCGCCCGGCAAGCCGGTGGATGCCATCGCGCAGGGCGTGCACTTCATCCCCAACGGCGACAAGGCGCGGCTGCTGGAAGAGTACCTGAAGAAGCACGTGGGCGAGCAGGCGCTGGTGTTTTCGCGGACGAAGCATGGCGCCGACAAACTGGCCAAGGTGCTGGAAGGCTGGGGGTTCAAGGTGGGCGCGCTGCATGGCAACCGCAGCCAGAACCAGCGTGACCGCATCCTGGCCGACTTCCGCGATGGTACGGTGGCGGTGCTGGTGGCGACGGATGTGGCGGCGCGGGGGATCGACATTCCGACGGTGCGGCATGTGTACAATTACGACATGCCCAACGTGCCCGAGAACTATGTCCACCGCATTGGCCGTACGGCGCGGGCGGGGGCCAGCGGCACGGCGGTCAGCTTCTGCGCGCCCGGAGAGATGGGCGAGTTCCAGGCTGTTGAAAAGCTGCTGAAAAAGGCGATTCCGGTGCTGGGTGGCGCGCCCTGGGCAGCCGACATGGTGGCGGCGGCGCCGAAACCTGGGCAGCGCCAGCAGCGCCCACAGGGGCGCGGGCCGCAGCAGGGGCGGCCGCAGGCGGCAGGTGGCGGTGGCAGGCCGGGGGCCAAGCCGCAGGGTGCCAAGCCGCAGGGGCTGGGCGCGGGGGGCAAGGGTGCGCCGCGGCGGACAGACCGTCCGAAGGGGCCGCGTTCGGCCTGACCGCGAAAAGAATCGTGGACGTCCGCGGCCTGGTTGCGCAGGGTTTCTTCTGTGTCAAACCGGGAGCGCGGAATGCGCCTGACCTTGGCCCTTCTGGCCTGCCTTGCGGCCCCCGCGGCCACGGCGCAGGCCTATGATCCTGGCGCGCCTTGCGGGCGTGACGAGAACGGCAACCCGTACCCCTGCACCAGCGTGTCGCCCAACATGCTGGAGGCGACCTGCCAGACCACCGCCAACCCCTACTACTGCCTGCCCTACCACCAGCGGGCCTGCGAAGTGTCGGGGTTTGCCGTGGCCTGTCAGGTGTACGGCTATGGCCAGCACTGCCAGGGCGGCGATCCGGCGATGTGCAGCTACTATGTCACGCTGTTGCAGGCCAACACGGCCTGTTCGCTGAACGGCGACCCCAACGCCTGCAACTGGCTGCAGTCGCAGGGATTCTAGCGGTCACTCGACCTCGCGTTCCAGGCTCAGCTTCATTTCCAGCAGGATTTCCTGGATCGAGAGGGTTTCCTTCAGAAGCCGCTTCGCCTCGTTCACCGAGATCACACCGTCGCTGATGGCCTTGTGATACTCGGCCATCAGCTTGGCAAAACGTTCCGACAGGGCGACCACGTCCTGGTTCACGTCCGAAGGTTGGTCGCCTTCGACCCGGTCGGCGTCATACGACAGCGTGATGCCGCGCAGGTCGGCCAGGGCGGCGGTCACATGCGGGAAACCGGCCGCGCCTTCCAGCGCTGCCACCACGTCGATGGGCATGAAGCGATCGTCATGCTCGTCGGCGTCCGAGTAGTAGCGGCCCAGCGTTGCCTTGGACCGGCCGGTCAGGTCGCAGGCCTTTTCGATGCCCACATCCTTGACCAGCGCCTCGGTGTGTTTCTTCAGGTAGCTCTCGGTCGACATGGCACCGGTTCCGTGGGGGAAATCACCGCATGCATTCCCATTAATGTGACAATCCGCCTGTGTCATCCCCTTGGCGGCGGGATTGGGTGCTTGCGTGTGAACAGTGGCTGCCCCGCGTTTGTGTCCGTGTGTGATCCGCTTCGGTATCCCCAGAGCCGGGGCGGGATGGGGGCGTCGGGCTGCAGCCTGCGGGCAGCGGTCCGGCGCAACCTTGCAAGGGAAGGCGGGGCCGCGCTAAGGGGCGGCATGGCCAAACTGTACTTCCATTATTCGACGATGAACGCGGGCAAGTCGACCGCGCTTCTGCAGGCGGCGCACAACTACCGCGAAGGCGGGATGGTGCCCTATCTGGTGACGGCGCAGTTCGACCGGCGGGCGGGCGAAGGCCGCATTGCCAGCCGGATTGGGATTGGCGAGCCGGCCGATACCTTTGGCCCCGACGAGGACCTGTACGCCAAGCTGCAGGCGCGGCTGGCGCTGGGGCCGGTGGCCTGCGTGTTTGTCGACGAGGCGCAGTTCCTGTCGCGGGCGCAGGTGTGGCAGCTGGCGCGTGCGGTGGACGACCTGAAGGTGCCGGTGATGTGCTATGGCCTGCGGGTGGATTTCCGCGGCGACCTGTTTCCGGGATCGGCCGCACTTCTGGCCTGGGCCGACGAGATGCGCGAGGTGCGCACCATCTGCCATTGCGGCAAGAAGGCGACGATGGTGGTGCGCAAGGGGCCGGACGGGCGGGCGCTGACGGACGGTGCGCAAGTGGTGATCGGCGGCAACGAGACGTACCAGAGCCTGTGCCGCCGCCACTGGCGCGAGGCCGTGGGCGACTGAGGGCCGTGGGCGACTGAGGGCCGTGGGACAGGTGGTGTCCCATGGTGGGACAGACGGTAGGTTTCAATGAATTCAATAGGTTGCGGGCGCAGGTTAGGACATTTTTCACGATTGGACGCGCGCTGCAGGGCTTGCGGCGGGGGCTGAAAACGCGATCATCGTGCCAGCCGCCACGATCAGCGCCATTCCGGCGATGGCGGGCAGCGTCAGCGGTTCTTCCCACAGGATCCAGGCCCACAGCGCGGAGGCAGGCAGAATGACATATTCCATCACCGCCACGCGGTTGGCACGCGCAAGCTGGTAGGCCCGCACGCCCAGGCCCACGCCCACCAGCGAACCCACGGCCTGCACCGCGGTCCAGAACAGGAAGGTGGCGTCGGGCGGCACCCAGCCGCGCGGGATGAAGCCATCGGGGCCGGGCGGGGCGGCCTGCGGCAGCACGGCCAGCACGGCCAGCCCCGCCAGCCCGATGATGCCCAGGGCCGCGAAGAAGCCCGCGGTCAGCGTCAGTGCGGATTCCGCGGCGCACCATTCGCGGGTGGCGATGTTGCCCACGGCGTACATCAGCCCCGCAGCCACCGGCAACACCGCGGCCAGCGTGGCGCCTGCCATGGCCGATGGACCCAGCACCAGCATGACACCGGCAAAGCCCACCGCCACGGCGACAACCGACATGGCCGAGATCGCACGGCCCAGGGCAAAACGTTCGATCAGCAGCACGAAGATCGGCGCGGTGAACAGGCCCGCGGCGACGATGGCCACCGGCAGGAAGGCCAGCGCGCCGAAGTAGATGACCATGGCCGCGCCATGGATTGCGCTGCGGGCGGCCACGCGCGCGAAGGACCGTGGCCAGGCCCGCATGCCCAGCACCAGCACGGCCAGCCCGACCAGCGCCAGCGCCATGACCGACCGTGTGGCGTGGAACTGCCACAACCCGTGGTTCTGCGCGATGATGCGAACGTAGTTGTCGGTATAGCCGATGATCGTGGCGAAGATCACGATCAGCCCGAAGGCGGCGGCCGTGCGGTCGGTCATGCGGTCAGCCTTCTTCTGCGGCAGTCATCCTGCGGCAGGCCAAGGCTTTGATCCAAGCCGATCCCGACCCCGGCGGGGCGGATTGCGACGCTATTCCGGTGGCGTGTAGGTCGAACCGCCGCCGCTGTCGTTGTTGGCGATGACGGCCAGAGCAATCAGCGCCGCGATCACCGCGGCAGAGGCCGTTGCGCACCCGCCCGGGGTTTCGTTGCAGTCAAACCCGCTGAACGGGCCGGAAATCCCGCAGCCCGACAGCGCCACAGAGCCGGAGAGTACGAAGGCAAGCATGCCGCGACGCATATCCAATCTCCTTCTGGCCAATTTTCCAGAATTGTACACGTTTGCGTGATTCGCCCAAAGCTGAAATGCCGGCTGTCGGCATTGCACGAGGCCGACACAGGGGGCCAGGCCCCGGAGTCCGCGGCAGGACGGGACGCAGATTTCTTTCCGGCCCTTCCCAACGGGCCCGCGCGCGGCCACTATACACTGCCGAAGACGACACGCGCCGACCGATGCGACCGGGGAGGGACGAATGGGCTGGCTTGCCGACGAGACGGGGCTGGAGAAATGCGCGGCCAACCATGTGCCGCTGACGCCGCTGTCGCATCTGAACCGGGCGGCCGATGTCTATGCCGGGCGTACGGCGGTGGTCTATGGCCCGGTGCGGCGGACCTATGCGGAATACCGCGCGCGGGTGGCGCGGCTGGCCTCGGCGCTGGCACGGTCCGGCATCCGGCCGGGCGATGTGGTGGCAACGCTGTTGCCGAACGTGCCCGCCCAGGCCGAGGCAACCTTTGGCGTGCCGGCCTGCGGCGCCATCATCTGCACCGTCAACACCCGGCTGGATGCGGGCACCGTGGCCTACACGCTGGACCACAGCGGGGCGCGGATGCTGCTGTGCGATGCGGCGCTCATGCCGCTGGCCGAGGCGGCGCTGGCGCAGATGGAAGGCGCGCGGCCCGAGGTCATAGTGGTCCCCGACCTGGTGGCAGGCGTGGCCGCACCTGAGGGCTGGCAGGACTATGAAACGCTTCTGGCCAAGGGCGAGCCGGATGCCGCCTTCGTGATGCCGCAGGATGAATGGGAAAGCATTGCGCTGAACTATACCTCGGGCACCACCGGGCGGCCCAAGGGTGTGGTGTATCACCACCGCGGCGCCTATCTGGCCACCACCGCCAACGCCATCGGCTGGCGGATGGTGCTGTTCCCGGTGTATCTGACCATCGCGCCGCTGTTCCACTGCAACGGCTGGTGCCACACATGGATGATGCCGATGATGGGGGGCACGCTGGTGTGCTGCCGCGACATCACCGCGCGCAACATCTTCAACGCCATCGCCGACGAGGGCGTTACCCATTTCGGCGCGGCGCCCATCGTGCTGAACACGCTGATCAACGCCCCCGCCACCGACCGCCGCGCGTTTTCCCAGACGGTCGAGGTCTATACCGCCGGCGCCCCGCCCGCGGCCGCCACGCTGGCCGCCATCGAGCCCATGGGGTTCAACGTGACGCAGGTGTACGGCATGACCGAGACCTACGGCCCCTCGGTGGAATGCCTGTGGATGCCGCATTGGGACGGTGCCGCGGGGGATGACCGCGCCAACCTGAAGGCGCGCACCGGCATTCCGAACGCGATGATGGAAGCCACCGAGGTGCACGACGCGCAGGGCAAGCCGATTCCGCGCGACAGCACGCATCAGGGCGAGGTGGCGTTCCGCGGCAACCTGGTGATGAAGGGCTACTACCGCAACCCCGAGGCCACGGCCGAGGCGTTCAGGGGCGGCTGGATGCGGTCGGGCGACATCGCCATCCAGCACCCCGACGGCTATATCAAGGTCACCGACCGGGCGAAGGACATCATCATCTCGGGCGGCGAAAATGTAAGTTCGGTAGAGGTGGAAGGCGTGCTGATGCACCATCCGGCGGTTCTGCTGTGCGCCGTGGTGGCCAAGCCCGACGAGAAATGGGGCGAGGTGCCCTGCGCCTTTGTCGAGCTGAAGCCGGGTGCGCAGGTGACCGAGGCCGAACTGATTGCCTATGTTCGCGCGCGGCTGGCGGGGTTCAAGACGCCCAAGGTGGTGGTGTTCGAGGAACTGCCCAAGACCTCGACCGGGAAGATCCAGAAGTTCGAGCTGCGCAACCGGGCGAAGACCCTGGCAGGACATGCCTGAACCTGGCGACCGTTCTGCACCGACGCGCGGGAAAACGGCGCTGCGCCGGTACCAGAAACTGGAATCGCGCGGTCTGCTGCGCGAGGCGCCCGAGGCCCAGTTGCGCGAGGTGGTGGTGAACCTGGGCGAGGCGTCGATCGTGCTGGCAGACCCGCGCAGCGGCGTGGCCGTGACGCACTGGTCGCTGCCCGCCATCGAGCGCACCAATCCGGGACGGCTGCCCGCCATCTGGCGCCCCGCACCCGATTCCGCCGAAACCCTGGAGATCGACGACACCGACATGATCGCCGCACTGGAAACGGTGGCGGTGGCGATTGACCGTTCGCGCGCAAAGCCGGGGCGGTTGCGGCAGGCCGGCACCGTCCTGACCATTTGCGCGGCATTGGCCATCGTGGTTGGCTGGATGCCGGGGGCGGTGATGCGGCGGACGGCGGCGATGCTGCCCGGTGTGACGCGCAATGACATCGGGCTGATGGTGCTGGAGGACCTTGCCCGGCTGACCGGCCCCGCCTGTGCCGCACCGGCGGGGCAGGCCGCGCTGGACCGGCTGGCGCTGCGGCTGTTCGGCCCCGAGAACACGCCGAAGTTGAGCGTGGTGCGCGAAGGTCTGGCCGACACGATGCACCTGCCGGGCAACCGCATTGTGCTGGCCGAAGCGCTGCTGGTGGTGCCCGAGGGACCCGAGGTTGCCGCGGCGCATGTGGTGGCCGAACGTCTGCGTGCGACAGCGGGCGATCCGTTGCTGCGGGTCCTGAACCATGCGGGGCTGTTTGCCACGCTGCGCCTGCTGGCAACCGGTGTGCTGGACAGCGTGGCGGTGTCCGGCGTGGCGGAAGAGCTGTTGCAGTCCCCGCGCGCGCTGATCCCGGACGATGCGCTGCTGGCCGCCTTTGCCCAGGCGGAACTGCCGGCGTCGCCCTATGCCTATGCGCTGGACCCGACGGGCGAGAAGACCCTGCCGCTGATCGAGGCCGACCCGTACCCCGCGGGCGCGCCGCGGCCGGTGCTGCCCGAGGCCGACTGGGTGCGCCTACAGGACATCTGCAGCAAATAAAGGCCCCGTCCTGCACGGGTGCAGGCGGGGCCAAGTCTTATGCTGCCCGGTTTCTTGCCGGCCCCTGGCGGGGCCTGCATCCTGTGTGTCAGCGGATGAAGGCGTCGGAATATCCCGCGCGCCGCACGTCATTCATGGCGGCCCGCGCCTGTTCCGGCGAGCCGAACGGACCGGCCAGCACAACCTGCACCGGCTTGCCCTTGATCGTGGCGCGGCTGCTGGCGGCCGGCAGACCCAGCGCGGCAAGTCTGCCCTGCGCGGCCTGCGCGTTGGCGGGCACGCCAAAGCTGCCCACCTGCACGAAGATCCGCGCCGTGGCCTGCCCGGTTTCGGCACGCGTGTTCGAGGATGACACCGTGACCTGGTTGCGTTGGGTGTTGCTGGCGGCGACGGTGGTGGTCTGGGCCGGTTGCGCGGTGACCAGCCGGGCGGGCACGTCCCGCGTCCAGACCTGATCCTGCGCCAGTTGCCCCTGCGCCGTGCCCTGGCCGCGGCGCGGGTTCAGCCGGTCATCTTCCCAGGCGAAGCGATAACCGGCGGGGACCACCGGGGCGAAGGTCAGGCCGTTGCGGCGCAGGCCCGCGGCGGCGGTGCGCACATCGCCGTCCGGCCCGGCGCAGAGGATGGCCGAGGTCCCGTCGCCCAGCGTCACGCGCTGCGGGTTGGGGGCCGAGGCGGGGCAGACGATGCGGACATCGGTGGAGATGCCCGGGGTGACGGGCGGCACCACGGGGGCCTGCGCGGGGGCCGTGGCGCTGCGGGCGGCTTGCGGTGCGGGGGCTGCGGTGCGGGCGGGCGCCCGCGCTGCGGCGACAGCGGCGGCCAGCCGGTCTTGCGAGGCCGAGCAGAACAGCGCCACCGATCCGTCGGCACGCTGCGCGCGCTGGCCGAAGGGGGCGTTCGCGGGGCAGCCGCGGGTGGCCTGCACCGCGGGCGCCGCGGGTTTGGTCGGCGCGGCCGTGACGGTGCGGGCGGGCGGGGTGGCGGGGGTCGCAGCCGGAGCAGCCGCGGGTCTGGCGGCGGCTGTCTTGGGGGCGGGGGCGGGGGCGGCTGCCGTGGGGGCGGGGGCGGCTGCCGGGGCGGTGTCACGCGCCACCTCCGTCACCGGGGCAAAGCTGGGCGGATAGCCGCACAGCTGCTTGCGGTTCGATCCGACGCGGGCCACCCAGTTGGTCTGCCCGCCCAAGCCCGCCTTCAGGAACACGCATCCGCGGCTGTCGGTGTATTGCTGCCCGGTGAAGCCCGGGGGCGGCAGTTCAGCCGGTGGGCGCAGACCCTGTGCGGCCGCGGCGCCTGCCAGAATCCCCATGGCCCCCGCAAGTGCCAGCCTGCGAAACTGCATCCCGTGCTCCTGCCCCTGATCGTTTCCGATTCTGAATCAGGTTGACCGGGATGTCAAAGCGGAAATGGCCTATTTTGTGCCAAACATGCGATCTCCCGCATCTCCTAGGCCAGGAACAATATATCCATGGTCATTCAGGTGGCTGTCTACTGCTGCTGTGACGATCGGCACGTCGGGGTGCGCCAGCCGCATGCGTTCGATGCCTTCCGGGGCGGCCAGAAGGCACATGAAGCGCACATCGCGCGCACCGGCTTTCTTCACCAGATCCACCGCCGCGGCCGAGGAATTGCCGGTGGCCAGCATCGGGTCCAGCACGATGGACACGCGGTCTTCCAGGCTGTCGGGCAGTTTGCAATAATACTGCACCGGCTGCAGCGTAGCCGGATCGCGGTACAGGCCCACAAACCCCACCCGCGCCGCCGGGATCAGTTCAAGGATGCCGTCCAGAAGCCCGTTGCCCGCCCGCAGGATGGAGATGAGGGCCAGCTTCTTGCCCTCGATGGCAGGGGCATCCATCGGCTGCAGCGGGGTTTCGATGCGCGTCGTGGTCATCGGCAGTTCGCGGGTGATCTCGTAGGCCAAGAGAAGGCTGATCTCGCGCAGCAGTTTGCGAAAGGATGCGGTCGAGGTGTCCTTTTCGCGCATCAGCGTCAGCTTGTGCTGCACCAGCGGGTGTTTGACGATGGTCACGTGGTCAGACATGGGGTTCCTCCAGTCTCTTGGCAATGCGGGCGCGGGTTTCGGCGGTGCAGAAGGCCGCCTCCAGCGACTGCCGGGTGATGCGGGCGAACTGGCCGTCGTCCCAGTCAAAGGCGTCGTGCAGGCGGTCGAACTCGCGTGCCATGGTGGTGTGGAAGAAGGGCGGGTCGTCGGTGGAGATGGTGACCTTCACGCCGCGGCGGTCCAGTTCGGCAATCGGGTGTTTCCGCCACGGATACAATCCCAGCGCCACATTTGACCCGGGGCAGACCTCCAGCACGATCCCTTCTTCGGCCAGCCGGTCCACCAGCGCCAGATCTTCAATTGCGCGCACGCCGTGGCCGATGCGTTCGGGGTGTAGCGCATCCAGCGCGTCGCGCACGCTGTCGGGCCCGCCCCATTCGCCCGCGTGCGCCGTCAGCCGCAGCCCGGCCTCGCGCGCGCAGTCGAAGGACCAGGCGAAATCCTTGGGCTTGCCCACCTTCTCGTCTCCGGCGATGCCAAAGCCCACGATCCAGTCGCCCGCCGTTTCCGCCGCGCAGATGGCGGTCTGCCGGGCCTTGTCGGGGCCGAAGTGGCGGATGCAGGTGATGATGCCCCGCAGTTCCGGCCCGCCCTGCGCAGCCACCTGCACGGCGGCCTCCTGCATGGCATGCAGGTATTCGCGCCAGGCGCCGGGGTCGCGGCCGCCGCAGAAATCGGGCGACAGGAAGGTTTCGCCGTAGATCACGCCGCTGGCCGCCGATTCCTCCAGCACCGCCTGCACAAGGCGGGCATAGTCCTGCGGCGTCTGCAGCACCGAGGTCGCCGCCTCGTACACCTTCAGGAAGTGCCAGAAGTCGGTGAAGGCGTAGTTGCCCTGGGCGTCGAAGATGCCCGACAGGTCGATGTGCTTTTCGGCCGCCAGCCCCCGAATGAAGGCGGGCGGGGCGGCGCCTTCGAGGTGCAGGTGAAGTTCGATTTTCGGCAGGTGCTTCATGGCAGCCCCAGATGGCGGGCGACCAGATCGGCCACGCCGGCAAAGGGGATCAGCCCCAGTTCGCCCGATGCCCCGGCGCAGACCACCGGCACCCGTTCGCGGGTGTGGTCGGTGCCGCGCCAGGTGGGATCGTTGCCGTGGTCGGCGGTGAACACGGCCAGGTCCCCGGGGCGCAGCCGGGCAATGAAGCGGCCCGCCACCCCGTCGAACCATTCCAGCGCGCGGGCGTAGCCGGCCACGTCGCGGCGGTGGCCGTACAGGCTGTCAAACTCGACGAAGTTGGCGAAGGTCAGCGATCCGTCTTCGGCAGTGTCGGCCAGCGCCAGCAGGTGGTCGGCCAGGACTGCGTCATCGGTGCCCTTCCACAGCCGCCCGATGCCCTGCATCGAGAAGATGTCGCCGATCTTGCCCACCGCATGGGTCATCCCACCCGCGGCCTGCACCCGGTCGAGCAAGGTCGGCCCCGGCGGCGGGACGGCAAAATCGCGCCGGTTGCCGGTGCGGTGGAACGCTCCCGGTTCGCCCACGAAGGGCCGTGCGATCACCCGGCCCACCCGCATGGCATGCAGCCGCGGCGCCACGGCGCGGCACAGGTGCAGCAGCCGGTCCAGCCCGAAGGCCTGTTCGTGCGCGGCGATCTGGAACACGCTGTCGGCCGAGGTGTAGCAGATGGGCCAGCCCGTGCGCATGTGCTCGGCCCCCAGCGCGTCGATGATCGGCACGCCCGAGGCATGGCAGTTGCCCAGGATGCCCGCCGTGCCCGCCTGCGCGGCCACGAAGGCCGACAGGTCGGCCGGGAAGGCGGGGACGGTTTGCGGGAAATAGTGCCAGTCCCAGGGCACCGGCACCCCGGCCAGTTCCCAGTGGCCCGAGGGTGTGTCCTTGCCGCGCGACTGTTCGGTGGCCGCGCCCCACAGGCCGGTCGGGGTGGCGGTGCCGGGCATGTCGGCCCCCGAGGCCAGCCGCACCGCCGCCGAAAGCCCCAGCCCGTCGAGCACCGGCAGGCGCAGCGGCACCTGCGCCGCGATATGGGCCAGCGTGTTGGCGCCCTCGTCGCCGAAATCGGCGGCATCCGGCGCGCCGCCGCAGCCCACGGAATCCATCACCACCAGGAAGGCGCGCGTCATCCCACACGCTCCAGCACCAGCGGCAGCTCGTCGGGTGCGCTGTCGCCCATGGTGTAGGCCGCCTGAACGGCGGCCACCGCCGCCTCGGCCTCGGCCAGCGAGGCCGCGTGCACCATGGCCAGGGGCGCTCCCTTGCCGATCTCCTCGCCGATCCCGGCAAGGTCGGACAGGCCGACCGAGGGGTTGATGCGGTCGCCGTCGCGCAGACGCCCGCCGCCCAGCCGCACCACCGCCTGCCCCAGAGCCTCGCCCGCCACGGCGGTGACGAACCCCCCGTTCAGGGACGGGACGTCAACCACCACGGGGGCCGAGGGCAGCCTGTCGGGCCAGCGGTCCACGAAATCGGCCGGGCCGCCCTGCGCTGTCACCATCCGGCCGAAGATCTCGGCCGCCGCACCCGATTCCAGCGCCTGCGCAATGCGCCCCGCCCCGTCCTCGGCATCGGCGGCAATGCCGCCCAGCGCCAGCGCCTCGCCCCCCAGCGCGCAGGTGATGTCCCACAGCGCGGCGTTCACCGAGGTGCCCGCCAGCGTCTCCATCACCTCGATCACCTCCAGCGCATTTCCGGCTGCTGTGGCCAGCGGCTGCGACATGTCGGTGATCAGCGCGGCCGTCATGCAGCCCGCGCCCTGCGCCGTGTCCACCAGCGCGCGGGCCAGCGCCAGCGCCTCGTCCCGCGTCTTCATGAAGGCGCCACTGCCGCATTTCACGTCCAGCACCAGCGCCTCGAGTCCCGCCGCCAGTTTCTTCGACAGGATCGAGGCGGTGATGAGGTCGATGCTTTCCACCGTGCCGGTCACGTCGCGGATGGCGTACAGGCGGCGGTCGGCGGGGGCGATCTCGGCGGTGGCGGCGACGATGGCGCAGCGGATGTCGGAAACCTGTGCGCGCAGGGCGTCTTCGGACAGCGCGGTGCGGAAGCCGGGGATCGCCTCCAGCTTGTCCAGCGTACCCCCAGTATGGCCCAGGCCACGGCCCGATACCATGGGCACGAAGGCGCCGCAGACGGCCATGGCCGGGGCGAGCAGCAGCGAGACACAGTCGCCGATGCCGCCGGTGGAGTGCTTGTCGATCACCGGGCCGGGCAGGTCCCATTCCAGAACCCGGCCGCTGTCGCGCATCGACTGGGTCAGCGCCACCCGGCCTTCGGGGCCGAGCCCACGCAGGCAGACGGCCATGGCGAAGGCGCCGGCCTGCGCATCGGTCACCGCGCCGGATGCAAGTCCATCGGCGAACCACTTGATTTCGCTGGCAGAAGGCGCCTTGCCGCGGCGCAGGCGGGCGATGATGCTGCGGGCGTCCATCACACGTTTGACATGTGGGCTGCGGTAAAGCTGCCCGGCAGCAGGTCGGCCACCGTGACGGTGCGGCGGAGTCCGCTTGTGGTGCAAAGGGTTACGGGGGTGTCGGGGGCGGCGAACTCGGCGATCTTCTGGCGGCAGCCGCCGCAGGGGGGCACCGGCAGGGGGCTGTCGGCGATCACCAGAATTTCGGCAATCCGCGTCTCGCCGCCCGCCACCATGGCCGCAATCGCCCCGGCTTCGGCGCAGGTCCCCTCAGGATAGGCCACGTTTTCCACATTGCACCCCCCATATAGGGTGCCCGCAGGTGTGCGCAGCGCCGCGCCCACCTTGAAGCGGCTGTAGGGGGCCCAGGCGTTTTCCCGCACCCGGGTGGCGGTGGCCAAGAGGTCGTCCATCTGTCACTCCCTTTGCCGCAACTGTCGCCCGCCCCGCCCCGCGTTGCAATCCCCAAGGGGCCTTCGGGGCCGGTGCGGGGCGTCGGTTTGGCGTGGTGCCGACGTCGGGTTTCCGTAGGGCTTTTGTCGCTACAGCCCGGATGGCGGGGTGAACCCTTTCCGACCGTCGTGGGGCTTCGGATGGCGCGCGGATTGGGTGCGGGCCGGGGGGCGCTCGGCGGCGCGGTGATCTGGGTCGGGGAGTGGGGGCATGCCCCGACGGGCGGGGGGAGAGTCGGGGTGAACCCCGACCTTGTGTGTCTCGGATGCTGTATGGATTGCCCCTGCGTCCGCGGACCTGGGCGCAGGGGCAGGTGTGCGCCGTCCCGACCCTGGGGAACTGCCCCGTGCGTAGCGTGGCGGCACCTGCTCTCATCGCTGTCTCGAACGGTTGATTGGGCGCAAGACTGCACTCGGGGCCCGGGCCACAAGAAGGAGAGCATGATGGGGATAGCACGGATCGGCGTCTTGGCAGAAGCGGTCAGTTTTGTCGGCACAGATGTGGGCAAGTTCACATGTGTTGCGGCGTGCCACGGCCAGTCGGGGGTGTTCGCCTTCACGCCTGACGCCGCCGGGATTGCGGGTTTTCTGAAGCATCTTGGCCAGCTTCCCGGTGTGGTGCGGGTGGGGCTCGAGGCCTCGGGCGGCTATGAGGCCGGCCTTTGGGAGCGGCTGGAGGCGGCGGGTGTTCATGTGCGGCAACTGGCCCCGGCGAAGGTGCATTCCTACGCCCGGTCGGTGGGGCGCCGGGCCAAGACCGACGCTGGCGATGCGGCCACGATTGCGGCCTATATGGCGGCGAACCCACAGGCGGGGCGGCGCATTCCCGAGGGGAGTGTGAGACTTATCAGAGCCTTGGTGGCCAAGCGGCGACAGCGGGTCGAGATGCGCAAGGCGCTTTCCTGCCAGATGAAGCAGGAGCAGCAAGATCTGGTGGCGGGTCTGGACAGGGTGCTGATGGACCTGATCGAGACCCAGATCGCGACCCTTGAGGGTCGCATTGAAGCCGTGATCGCGGCTGATGACGGGCTGGCCGCCAAGCGCAGGCTGTTGCGCTCCATCCCGGGCATTGGCGAGGTCTCTGCCTTCACCTTGCTGGCCGAGATGCCCGAGCTTGGCACCCTGACCGCAGGGGCCGCCGCCTCGCTGGCGGGCCTGGCCCCCTTTGCACGCGACAGTGGAACCCTGTCCGGCCCCCGCTTCATCCAGGGCGGGCGCCGAACGGTGCGCGACGTGCTTTACATGGCCGCTGTCAGCGCCAGTTGCCATGCACCCGACCTGAAACGCTTCGCGGCCCGCCTCAAAGATCGCCACAAGCCCGGAAAAATGGTCATCATCGCGGTCGCGCGAAAACTCATCGAAATGGCAAACCTCGTCCTCCAAAGACAGACAGAGTGGGTCGCGAGATAGAAACGAGACACGGTTGCTACGGTTTGTCGGGATGCGGGGGGTGGGGTGCGCAGTGAATGCGCACCCTACGTTAAGGTCGAGCTATTTCGCAACCTGCATGGGCAAGGAAATCATGCGATGTGCCCCTTCGGCCTGACAATGCCGTGATGCATCAAACCACTTGTTGCACCTCTAGTTGCTAGAGCAGCTAGCCCTCTCGATGAAATCGGGAGAGGTGTCAAGTTTGGTCAAATCGGAGGAACAAAGGATTTCGAGCAGGACGAACCTGCGTGGCATGGCGGGTCTGGTATCCTCTGTCCTGGCAGGAGCCTGCATTGTCTTCGCCCTGCCGCCGTACTCAATCCTGCCGCTCGGAATGGTTGCTTTCGCAGTACTGTCGTTATTGCTGCGAGATGCAGCCCCCATGAGGGCGCTCGGCCTCGGATACCTGTTCGGTCTGGGACAGTTCGTGCCGGGGCTGTTCTGGGTCACCGAGAGTTTCCAGGTGGATGCTGATCGCTTCGGCTGGCTGGCATTGCCGGCCGTTCTGGGCCTTGCGACCGTCCTGTCGGTTTTTCCGGCGTTGGCCTGCACCTTGTCGGCCCGGATGGCGCGCGCAGGTCTGTCCCCCGCCCTCTCGCTCGCCACATCCTGGGCGTTGGCCGAATGGTTACGCGGCCACGCGCTGACCGGTTTTCCATGGAACCTTGCCGCCTACACGCTGGCCGACTGGTTGCCCTTCGCGCAGGGGGCCTCCCTGGTCGGCAGCTATGGGCTGGGGTTCCTCTTGGTGCTTTGTTCAGCACTGGTAGGGCTGGCTTTCCGCACGCCCGACCGCAGGGTGCAGGTGATCCGTTTCGCCAGCGCCGCCGCGATTGCGGTCTCCGTGGCTGCTTTCGGCGTTGCGCGCCTGACCCTGTCAGATCCCCCGTCGGAGCGCGGCGCTCAGATCCGCGTCGTGCAACCGAACATAGCACAAAGCGCCAAATGGGACGAAGGGTCCCGGAAGGCCAACATCCTCCGGCTCCTGTGGCTTTCCGCGCGTCCGGGCGACTACGATATCCTGCTTTGGCCCGAAACTGCGTGGACGGGGTTTCTCGCCGAAGACAGCGGGGCCCGCGTCATGCTTGGGTGGCTATTGCCGAACACCGCCGTCCTGTTGGCGGGCAGTCCCGAGCGGGAAGTCACCGCTGACGGGACGGTGTACCGAAACGCTGTGCTCGCCATCGCGCCGGATGGCTCTGTCCTGACGCGCTACGCCAAGCATCATCTTGTTCCCTTCGGTGAATACGTGCCGTGGCGGAGCGTCCTGCCATTCCAGCGTCTCGTCAAATCCCTCGGCGATTTTTCGCCCGGTCCGGGGCCCCGCACCCTGGCCTTCGGCCCTTATCCCTTTGCAGGCATCGCGATCTGCTACGAGATCATCTTTCCCGGGCATGTGGTCGATGATGCCATCCGACCGGACTGGATCTTCAACGCGACCAACGACGCCTGGTTCGGTGCCTCCATCGGTCCGAAGCAACATCTGGCATCAGCCCGGATGCGGGCCATCGAAGAGGGGCTTCCTCTCGTGCGGGCCGCAAACACGGGGATCTCGGCAGTGGTCGATGCCTATGGCAGGACACTGGCCATGCTGGACATGGAAACAGCCGGCGTGATCGACATGCGATTGCCGAGTCCTCTGCCGCCGACCCTTTACGCCCGCTTTGGCGACTGGACCGCGCTTCTTCTTGTATTCGGATCTTGGGGGGTCTTCGGCTTCCGGGCTTGGCGGCAAAGGTCCGGCGTGAAAGGAAACTGACATGATCGGACCGGTCTTCGGGGTAGTCGGCTTCCTGTGGGGCTACAATGTCGCCCGAAAGCGCGGCGGCAAGGCGCTGGACCGTCTGCAGTACGGCGCAAGCTTCGCCATCGCCTTCGGGCTGTTCGGCACCCTTCTCGGCATCGCCCTCGGCAGGTTTCTTGGGGCGGCCTGATCGGCGAAACCTCGCCGGTGCTGCACTCCTCACCTTTTTGTCGGTTGAACCTCTGGTTGCTCGAGGTTCTAGACCGCGCGCTGATCTCACTATCTGGACTGTGAATGCGTCTTCGTTCCCTTCAGATCGTCCTTTGGGTCGCCGCTACGGCGGCGGTCCTCGCTTTCGCGGCAGTGCGGTGGTGGCCGGCAGCGAACGACACCCAAGCCGCAGCTTCTGCCTTCACGCCCACCTTCGCGCTTGCCGACAGCGAAGGTCGCGTCCGCACGACGGACGAATTCCGCGGGAAGTTTCTTTTGGTGTTCTTCGGCTTCACAAGCTGCCCGGATGTCTGTCCGACGACGCTCTCAGAAGTCGCGCAGGTCATGGATGACCTTGGATCCGAGGCAGGATCGGTGCAGCCGATCTTCATCTCGATCGATCCCGAACGGGACCGGCGACTGGGCCTGGCTGACTATACCCAAGCCTTTCATCCAGCGATCCTCGGTCTGGCGGGGAGCGAGGCCGAAACACAGGCCGCGGCCGCAAGCTTCAAGATCTTCTATGCGCGGGAAGCCGACACCTCTTCGCCGGACGGGTACACGATGGCGCACAGTCCCGGCCTCTATCTGATCGGCCCGGATGGCGCGTGGCTGCGGCAATTCACCTACGGCACATCTGCGGCCGAAATCCTTTCCGACCTTCAATCGAGACTTTGACCCATGAAACTCTTCCTTCTTGCTGCAGCACTCATCCTCTCTGCACCTGCGGCAATGGCCTGCCAGACTGCAACTATCGGCGATCTGACCGTTGAGCACGCCTGGTCCAAGGCGACGATCGGCGCGGGGCGTCCCGGCGTCTTCTATGTGGAGATCAGGAATACCGGATCGACCGACGACGCGCTGGTTGGCATCGCAACACCCGCAGCCGACAAGCCCATGTTGCACCAGACGATCGTCAAGGACGGCATCGCGTCGATGCCGCATGCGATGTCCGTCCCTGTGCCGGCCGGCCAGAGCGTGCCGCTTTCTCCGGGGGGGTATCACGGCATGCTGATGGGGCTGACGACAGCCCTGAAGGTAGGCGACAGCTTTCCGGTCACCCTTTCCTTTGAAAAGGCCGGAGAGGTCACCGTGACTGTCGATGTCCTCTCGCTGCGCGCGGAGGGGCCGGATTGCGCCGACGCAGGGCAATAGTCCTCGGCATTGCAGGGGCAGTCGGAGCCGTTGCCTTCATGCTGGGCGTCGGAGCCTATCGCACGCGCAATCGTCCAACCCGCGGCGAGCTCCTGCCCGTGCCGATCGATCAGATGAGCTGGACGTTGACCGATCACCAGGGCCGATCCGTCCGACCGAAAGACTGGGCTGGCCGCCCGGTCATGGTGTTCTTCGGCTTCACCTGGTGCCCGGACGTCTGCCCGACCACATTGAGCGACATATCGCTCTGGCTCGAAGAACTGGGGGCCGACGCGGACCGTCTGACCGTGGTGCTGATTTCGGTCGACCCGGCACGCGACACGCCCGACGTCCTTGCGGACTACCTCAGCAACTTCGACCCGCGCATCATCGGGCTGACGGGTCCAGCCGAGGAGGTCGCGCAGGCCGCTGCAGATTTCCGGGTAACCTATCGCCGTGTCGACAAGGATGGCGGCGACTACGCGATGGACCACACCGCCGGTGTGTTCCTGTTCCACCCCGATGGGCGCTTCGTCAGCATCATCGACTTTCACGAGGACCGGCGCTTCGCCGTTCCCAAAATCCGCCGAACCCTCAGTTGAAAGGTCATTCTGCCAGATGATCCGCTCTGCATTCCTGATCCTTGCTGTCGCGTCATTTGCCCCGCTCCAGGCAATGGCCGATCCTCCGACGGCGCATTTGCCAGCGGCATTCGAAGCCACGATCGCCCCCGGTGACACATTGGACAGTGTCCTTGGTCATGCAGGGATCCCCGCGACGATCCGGGCAGAAGCCGCATTGGCACTTTCGGGGGTCTATGACCTGACAGACCTGCGACCTGGTCACCGGATCGAATGGACTGCGGCGTCCGGTGATCCGGCATCGCTGACACGCCTGTCGCTCTTCGTGGAAGATGGTGTGGAGATCGCTCTCACCTTCGACGGGCCGATCGCGGCACGACGGCTTGACCCACTGGTTCGTGAGACGGACCGGCGGGAGACCTTGACCCTAGACGGAACCCTTTACGACGCCTTGATGGCGCGAAATGCACCTGAACGCTTTGCGGTTGACCTGACAGCACTTCTTGCGGGCCAGGTCGATTTCAGGCGCGACCTCAAAGGCGGAGAGACCTTCGCGCTGGTCTGGCAGGAAGACCAGCTTCCCGATGGCAGCATCGCGGGCGAGCCGCGCCTGAGTTACGCGCGGCTGGAGCTTGCAGATCGCGTGCTCGAACTCGTTGCGACCGAGGCCGCCGGCCCGGTCATCGTGTTCGAGGACGGAGAAGCCGTGCAGCGGTCAGCGGCCCCCATCCTTGGTGCCCGCCTGTCGTCCGTCTTTGGCCGCCGGAACCATCCCGTGCTGGGCGGGGTGCGCATGCATACCGGGATCGATTACGCGGCCCCCATGGGGACCGAAGTTTCGGCGACCGGCGCAGGGCGGGTGATCTTTGCGGGCTCGATCCGCGGGTATGGCACCACGATAGACATCGATCACGGCGGTGGGGTCGTCACGCGCTATGCACATCTTTCAGACATCGCCGAAGACGTTCGCGTGGGATCGCGGGTCAAGGCGGGCGACGAAATTGGCGCGGTCGGCGCAACAGGGCTCGTGAGCGGCCCGAACCTCCATTATGAAGTTCGTGTCGATGGCCGTCCGGTCGACCCGAAAGACCAGGACGCCCTGCCGGAGCAGGAGATTGCTTCGGCTGCTGACCTTGATGCACTCGCCACCTGGCGCAGCGAAACCGGCTTCATGCCAACAACCGACGGGGAACGTGGATGAAAAGATACTTTATCGGTCGCCGTGACCTCATGCTTGCATCAGCAGCCTTCGCCCTGGCCCCCGCCGCCAGGGCAGAGGAAGAACCACCGATCCATGTCGTCAAAGGGCGCGGTTGCGAGTGTTGCGAGGCATGGGTGGATTACTTGCGCGAACAAGGGTTCACAGTAACGGATGAGGTGTCGATGGGAACGTTGCTGATCCGCTTCAAGATGGACCAGGGCATTCCGGCAAAGGCATTTTCCTGCCACACAGGCACCGTTGACGGCTATGCTCTCGAAGGCCATGTCCCGGCTGCCGATATCCGCAGGCTCCTGGTCGAGCGTCCTGACGCCGTCGGCCTCGCCGTACCCGGCATGCCTTACGGCTCCCCCGGCATGGGATCAGAAGACAGTCGAGACGCCTACGACGTTCTGCTGGTTCGCCGGGATGGAAGTCTCGAAATCTTCACCAGCTATCAGGCAGCCTGATCTGTCCATTTCCGAACTCAACGGGCTAGGCAGGGATTTAATCAGGGGAATGGCGATCGATCAAAGCAGATCCGATATCTGACGGACAGCCTCGTCGCTTCCCCAGTCGATAGGGCCCTGAATCCGCCCGATTTCACGCGTTTCGCGGTCGATCAGAAGCGTCGTCGGCAGTCCGATGAAGGCCAAAGCCAGTTGAACCCGCAGCGGTTCCGCCCAGTAGAGCGGCAGGTTTGCAAGCCCGGTCTCATCATAGAAACCTCGGCCCCTTTCGATCCCGCCCTCGTCGATGCAAAGGGGTAGCACGGCAAAATCCGGGCCTCCAACCAGCCCTTCCAAACGTTCGAGTGCCGGCATCTCTTCCCGGCAGGGCGGGCACCAAGTCGCCCAGATGTTCAGAAGGATCACACGCCCGGCAAAGTCCCCAAGAACCCTGGTGGTTCCTGCTTCATCCTGGATAGGCGGGGAAAGCAGAGGCCGCGGGTCCTTTCGCAGCCGGAAAGGCGGCCGCGCCTGGACGGGCCCCGCAATGAAGCCCGCTACAAGACCGGCAAGGAGAGGTCGACGACCCATCTGCACAGGCATTGGCTTTTCCCTTCGCGGACGGTCGGACCCGCAGGCAATCTGCGGGCCCGGATCGTCGTCAGACCGAAACCGCGAACTCGGTCATCATGCCTGTCGAGAGATGCGGCATGTGATGGCAATGCAGCATCCACCGCGCCGCTTCACCCGCATCCACCGCAACCGTGATCATGCCCATCGGCGGCACATGCACGGTATCGCGCACGGCCCCCGCGATCCGGTTCTGACCCACGCCGACCACCTGGAAGCCGTGGCCATGCAGATGCATGGGATGCGCCATCATCGACATGTTGTGGAACATGATCTCGACCCGCTCGCCGGACTTGGCCGTCACCGGCACATGAGTGCCCCAGGTCTGCCCGTTGATGGTCCAGACATAGGGCATCATCGAGCCGCCCAGCATCAGCATCGGCTGCGATGATGCCGCGCGCTCCGGCAGTGGGGTGACGGCGCGCAGGGCCGCTTCCTGCGTCAGATCGGCGCTGAAGGCGGGATGGTCGGCCTCGGACATGTCGGCGACCTTCGTCACGGCGGCCCCCGGCGTGGCGAGGATCAGACCCGTCCGCTCTTTTGCACCCTCGCGTAGGGCGAGGACCGGGAAGGCCCCGCCCTCGGCCGGAACATCCAGTTCGATGTCAAGCCGCTGGCCCATGGCAACCCCGAAGCGGGTGCCGGGCAGGGGTTGCACCGGCTCGCCGTCCACCGCGACCAGCCGCCCCGGCAGCGCGCCGGTGTCGACCCAGAACACCGTCGCCGCCGCCGCGTTGATCACGCGGACAAGAACCTTGCCGCCCTTGTCCACCTGCACGACCTCGGGGTCGTCCAGCGTGCGGTCATTGGCCAGATAGGCGTCAAAGTTGTAGTCGTTCAGGTCCATCGCCATGCCGTCCATGCCCGGCATCGACATCATGTCGTCGCCGTTCATGCCGCCCATGTCCATGCCGCCCATGTCCATTGCGGCCATGCCGTCCTGGCCCATCTGGCTATGGTCCATTCCCGCCATGGACGCGCCGCCGGTGATCTCGGCCAGCACCTCGGCAGGCGGCCTGAACGAGAAGTCGTGCAGGAACAGCGTCACCTCCTGCCGGTCCGCCGCAACGTCCTCCGGCCGCCGCACGATCAGGGGCGCGGCCAGCAGCAGCATCTCGTGCTCGGGGACATGGGCGTGCATCCAGTGCGTGCCCGGACGCGCGGCAAAATCATAGGCGCGGCTTTCGCCGGGTTGCAGCTTGGGCATGGGCAGGTCCGGCACCCCGTCCTGCGCGTTCGGCGGGATCTGGCCGTGCCAGTGGATGATGGTCGGCTCGACCAAACCGTTCGTCAGATCGACCGCGAAGGCCTGGCCTGGGTCGAGGACCAGCCCGGACCGGCCGTTGCCGTCCATTAGCCCCCAGACGGTGGCCGCCTTGCCCCGAACGTCGATCGTCCGGGTCGTCGCCGTCAGCGACATCCGGGCCGACTGGGCGCGAACGCGGGCAGGCAGGACAAGTGAGGCGGCCGTAGCCGCAGAAGCGGCCAGAAAGCCGCGGCGAGAGAGCGTGATCATGCGAATTCTCCTGTATCGCAACGAGAAATGACTGAAGGCCCCGGCGTAGCGGAACCATGGGGTCAGATCAGCGTGCGTTTCGGAGGTGGGCCGGGCGGCGGGAGCGCCAGCGATGCGGCCAGCAGGTCACTGTTCAGGCCGATTTCAACCGAACGCGCGATGGCGACGACGCCCGGGCTTGGTGCGGGAAGAGCCGCAGCTGCAAAAAGACAATGTTGCTGGCAAAGCAGGCGTTGTGCATCGTCAACCGGGCTGCCGCCGGATGACATATGCGCGACATGGCCAGCCATCGCCATCATCTGCTCATGGTCGGCCTGAGATTGTTGCCGACCATCGGCGAAGGCAAGCATCGGCAGGATCACCGCCAGAAGATAGGCGGCGAGGATCAGCCCGCGCACAGGGAACGACGAACGAGTCATGCTCTCGCTTGTATCAGTGTGGCCTGGTCCCGTCATCTGACAGTTTGGTGTCTGGACCACATGGCCATAGCATCGACTGCAGCAGAATTGCCGCGTTTTCCCTCGTCTTGACTTGATAGCGCAGAGTTTACTGGCAACCGAATGAGGGTCGCGAAAACTTCAATGATCTGACGGGGTACGCCATGAAACGATTGTTCTACGCCCTTTTCGCAACTCTGTTGCTGTCCGCCTGCGGTGCCGAGCCGATCTGGGCGCCGGATGAGGCCGTGGCCAAGGCGCGTTATGTAGATGACGGCCCGACGTCGGTCACACTCTATACGGTCCTGTCAACCCGCAGCGGCGCCGGCGCGCATGCCGGGCTTCTGATCAACGGCTCAGAGCGTGTCCTCTTCGATCCGGCGGGAACCTGGCGACATCCGAAGCTTCCAGAGCGCAACGACGTCCATTTCGGGATCACGCCGAAGATGGTCGACTTCTACATCGACTACCATGCCCGCGAAACTTACGACGTAGTCGAGCAGACCATCATGGTTTCGCCAGAAGTTGCGGACCTGATCATGGCGCGTGCCAAAGCGTACGGCGCGGTGCCCAAGGCGAACTGCACAATTGCAATATCGCGCGTACTGGACGGCGTTCCCGGCTTCGAAAGCCTGCCAATGACCTGGTTTCCGAAACGGATGATGGAAGGTTTCGCAGATCTGCCGGGCGTTCAGACCCGTCGGGTTACGGACGATGACGCAGATGAGAATCACGGCGTCCTTCTGGTGCAGGCCGGGGACGCGCGTCTTGAGTAGTTTCTTGGTGATCAGGCCTCTTGGGAGCCATACTGCGCTCGCCACGCCCGGCTTTTGGCACGGAAATCCCCCCATTTTTGACGGAGTGCATCCGTAGAACTTAGAGAGCCCGGTCCCGGCCCTGCCGGGATGCGCCATACCCACTGTGGCGAACCCTTCGCCCCACGGCCCCGCTGGTCCACGGAAAGGCCCCTGGACCTTAGGCTCGGCGGTTGCACCGGACAAAAATACGGCCTAAGTGATTTAATCCGGACTATTGTCCGATCAGTTGCCCACTTGATTGACTTTCTCTGCCGATTGACCTAACACGGACGAAAATACGGCCATAGCATCAGAAGGCGGAGTTTTCTCCGGTCAAAGCATGTCCTCCTATCAAGTTCAGACCACCCTCAAACGCCTTGGCCATGACATCCGTGTCGCGCGCAAGAAACGACGGATGTCTGTCGCGGATTTCTGCGAGCGGCTGGGCGTGACCGACAAGACGCTTGCCAAGCTCGAGACAGGCGATGGCGGTGTGCGGCTCGAAACGCTGGCCATGGCGCTCATGGTCCTGGGCGAGCTCCACCGGCTCGGCGAAATGCTGGATCCGGCGAAAGACGATACCGGCCTGGTCCTCGAGCAGGCCCGCCTGCCAGAGCGGATCGTCAAACGCCGCAAGCCGCCATCAGCCAAGTCGGCCACAACGCAGGATCGATCGGATGAGATCGACGACGAAGGGACCGCCTTCTGATGGTCGTGGCGCGTGTGGCACTTGGGAACGGGCTGGTTCCGGTCGGTCGACTGGTCTTCGAGACAGACGGGCGGCGCGCGCATTCCACTTTCCTCTATGACCAGGACTGGACCCTCAACCCGCGCGGTTTCGACCTCTACCCGCAGATGCCGCGGGCGAGCGCGCCCTATCACGCGAGCTCCGGCGGGCGCGAAAGCCGCAAGCGCGATGTCATCGCCGGACCCTTTGCGGATACCTCCCCGGACAGTTGGGGCCGCAAGCTGATGCGCCGGGTTCTGGGCGAGGGGGCGACCGAGTTCGACTTTCTGACCACATGCGACGATACCGCGCGCCAGGGCGCGCTGCGCTTTCGGCAGGAAAATGGCGAGCCATTCCCGCAGATCGGAAAACCTGTCCCGCGCCTGGCTGAAATCGAAGACCTGCTCAAGATCGCGCAAAGGTTCGAACGCGACCCGGCCGGCGCGGCGCAGGATGCGCTGGATCTGGTCGGTGCCGCCGGCACGCCGGGCGGAGCGCGGCCAAAGGCCAACTTGAGGGATGGGGACCGGCTCTGGCTCGCCAAGTTCACCTCTATCAATGACACTTGGCCGGTGGAACGTCTTGAAGTGGCAACGATGAAGCTCGCCGGGACCCTTGGTCTGCGCACGCCGGAATGTCGGCTCGAGTTGCCCGGCAGCGCGCACCCGATCGGTCTCTTCAGCCGTTTCGATCGCCGGGATGGCGGCCGGGTCCCCTATATCTCGGCGCGGACTGCCCTGGGCAAGGTTGGGCATGCGAGCGGCTTCTACACGGACATCGCCGACATCATTCGCACCATTTCGGCCCGGCCCGGTGATGATCTGCTGGAAATCTGGCGCCGGATGGTTTTCGGAATCCTGGTCACCAACACGGATGACCATCTGAAGAACCACGGGTTCATCTATGCGGGGCAGAACCTCTGGCGTCTTTCCCCGCTCTTCGACGTCAACCCGCAACCCCGCCGCCACGCGCAGATGGAAACCGGGATCAGCCCGCTCCATGGGCATGAGCCGGACATCGCCGCCGCGATCGATGCGGCCGAGTTCTTCGATGTCACTGTGCCGGAAGCTCGGACGTCAGCGCGGGATATGGCGCGAGGCATTCGCGACAACTGGCGGGACGAGCTGCACCGCCAGGGGCTGGGCGGCGCGGATCTGAACGCTTGTGTTGCGGCCTTCGAGCATGAGCGCATGGATGCGGCACTCGGGCTTTAGCCGGCAGGGATTTTCGAACGCATCAGACAACTGCGCTGCGTGTCGAGTGGGGCCATCCGGTTAAAGCTTCGGCCCCGGTCTTTCGACCGGGGCCTTTGCGTCTGCGCGATCAGTCGACGCGGCGCGTGGTGGGGCGGGACCAGATGAGGCTCGCGCCCTTGCCGTCCTCGTGATCGAAGAGGTTGGCGTAGCAACCGTGTCTCGTTTCCATCTCGCGACCCACTCTGTCTGTCTTTGGAGGACGGGGGTGCCGACGTCGAGCAGGCACGAAAAATGGCTGAAGTAATCCGCCATGGGAACCTCCTGAAAGGGAAAGACCCGGCCAAGAGGCCGGGCGCTTGATTGGGATGAAGGGAACGGTGGGGGCGATCAGCCGGTGGGCGTGTCGCCCGACGCCTGTCGCGCGGCATGCGCGCAGAGCATCTGCCGGTAGAAGCGCTTGCGCGCTTCGTGGAAGCCGCGAACCGCGCGCGTGTCGGGGTGAAGCGCCCGGACTGCAGCGCGCAGGACCGCATAGGGCGACGCAGTCACGGGCAGGCCGAGGCGCTGAAAAGAACATGGCGATCCATATGGAACTTGCTGATCCCCGACACCCGGATGTGCGACAGCTTTTGCTGACCGGGCACACGGAGATGCAGGCGCTATTTCCCGCCAAGCGGCAGATTCGATTCTCGGTTGAGCCGCTTCTGGCCGATGGGGTCCATGTGATCGTGGCTCGGGCAGAGGGTCGCCCCGTCGGGTGCTGCGCCCTGTTCTTGGGTGGCGCGTTCGCGGAACTGAAGAAACTCTACGTCGTTCCTGAAGCCCGAAGGCAGGGGGCTGCCGACCAGCTTGTCGCCCATGCCGAGGCAATCGCCAAAGATGCAGGGTTTGCGCTGCTCAAACTGGAAACCGGGGTCACGCTCTCTGTTGCGCACCGGCTCATCCGGGAGCGTTTCCTTGCGTTCAATAGGGCGCGAGGAAATGCTGCAGTGCCGACGGGGTTTCTTCTAGGCTTCATGCGCCAGTGGCGGACTTCGCCGGATGCTGCTGAAAAACCAAGGGTGCTTGCGGTACCGAAGCGATCATCGACGCCGGAAGAACTGGAACTGCACCGGCTTATTGCCGCTGCACCCAGCAAGAACTGGCAGTTTCACGCTTCGGACTTGTGTCGCCTCATCGGGCAAGCCGCCTACGAGGCGCGCGTTTTGGATGCTGTTAGGCACTTCGGATGTCCACGGTTCGCGGCAACGCTGGCGGTCCATAGCAGAGCCGTGCTGGCGGGGGAGATCTCACGATGATTGTAGGGTCGGCCACTGTCGAGTTGCGGATGGTCATGTCCGGCCGGGCAACACCGGCAACGAAGATCGGCAAGTCACATCGGCAGAAACTTGGAATTCGCGGCCAAAACTGATAACAATCACTACAACTTCCTCAGGCGCAAGATCGGCAAGAAATGTTTGAGACACCCGGCAGGATCGAGCCTTGCTTCTTCGAGGAGCACATACCTGCCAGCCTGGCGGACCTCTCGGTCGAGATCCAGCGCGAAGCAGCAACCCTTGGTCAAGGTCTTCACCCGGACAGTGCGGCCGAGTTGGCGGATTTGGTCAGGGTGATGAACTGCTACTACTCGAACCTGATCGAGGGGCACAACACGCGCCCCCGCGACATCGAACGCGCCCTCGCCGGTGCCGAACTGGAAGCAGAGACGCGCCCACTTGCGCTGGAAGCCCGCGCCCATGTCATCGTCCAGCGGTCGATAGACAGGATGTACCGAGAAGGCGACTTGCCCCGACCCACCTCCGTCGCCTTCCTCACCTGGGTGCACAAGGCATTCTACGATGAGATGCCCGACGAGTTCCGGCGCATCGAACACCCGGATGGAACTTCGGAGCCAATTATTCCGGGCCGTATGCGGCAGGAAGGCGACAGCGAGGTTGCCGTCGGGCGCCATCTGCCCCCCTCCTCGGGTCGCGTCGCGGCCTTCATGGATCACTTCGACAAGCGGTTTCAGATCGCGGCCCGCTCGGCGAGCGGACGGATCATCGCCATTGCCTCGGCGCACCACCGACTCAACTACATTCACCCATTTCCCGACGGGAACGGGCGGGTCAGCCGCCTCATGTCACATGCGATGGCGCTCGAGGCCGGTATAGGAGGTCAGGGGCTGTGGTCTGTGTCACGGGGGCTGGCGCGTGGATTGTCCGATCGGGGCGAATACAAGCGCATGATGGACATGGCCGACACCCCTCGTCGCGGGGATCGCGATGGGCGGGGCAATCTTTCCGAGGAAGCACTGAAGACATATTGCGAATGGTTTCTGAAGGTGACGCTGGATCAGATCACCTTCTCGGCGAGGCTCTTCGACCTCGGCGGCCTTGAAAAGCGCTACCGAGGTCTGGTCGCAGCCACCACTGACGACAAACGCGCCCCCGATCTCATCTCGGCGGTCCTTCGGTATGGCGCGCTGGAACGTGGGGAAGCGCAAATCGTTCTCAAGACATCCGAGCGCACGGCGCGCAACACGCTGAGCAAGCTGACCGCTGCTGGATACCTTTCATCCGCCTCGCCGAAGACGCCTGTTCGACTCGCGTTTCCTATCGACTACCGGGAGCGTCTGTTCCCGAACCTGTTCGCTGACGGCGACCTGCCGGAATAACAAGGCTGCTGACGGGAAGCTTACTGAGCTAGCGTGTCGCGGTCATCGCGATTCAGGATTCCCTTGAGGCTTGATCCGTGATTCCCTTTCTGCGAAGCAGATATGGGGGTCAACGATGGGCAAGCCGCATCCTGTAGAGCGGCGAGACTTGACGGCCGTGCGTGCCACCAGGGCATGAGGTCCTCGATGCGGGATGTGGGATGCCCGTCGAGGATGGCGCGGAGGGTGTCGGCGAGGTAGTCGACGGGGTTCACGCCGGACAGCTTGCAGGTGGCGACGAGCGAGGCGAGCTTGGCCCAGTTTTCGGCACCGATCTCGTTTCCGGCGAAGAGGGCGTTTTTCCGGGTCAGCGCCATCGCCCGTTCATTCTGCCCATGTCGGGGAGGAGCTGGAGGTTCGATACCGCTGGCAAAGGTGGCCTCCCTTGCGTCCGAGGGCGCGGGCAACATCGCCGGGCAGAACCTGCGGGTCGACGGCGGGGTCACCCGGTCGGTCTAGGCTGGGCCAGCGGATGGAAGGCTCCCGATCCGCCGGTGCTGTGCATGGGGCCGAACGGACGCAGTGTTGAGCGGCGGCTTTGCGGACCAAGCAGACGATGGCAGCGAGGGCTGGTCGGCTGCACGCTGACCATTGCGGCCGATCCAGTCACCAGAACCTCAATCCTCGTATCCAAGGAAGGGTGAGCCAACAATCTTTCGCATGTGGTCAATCAAATCCTGCTCATGTGATCTCCCGACGATGTCGCGAAGTTTGCTATCGAACTCGGCGGAGATTGCTTCAATCTCAAGCATCTTGCTTCGGCCGGGTTGACTGATCGAAAAAACGACCAGCCTTGCGTCGTGTGGAGAAGTCGACCGGCTGATCCAGTTCTTGGCTTCGAGTGACTTTGTGACATTCACAATGGTTTGGCGCCCGACACCCAACTGTCTGGCCAAACCTCGAACATGATTCGAGCCCTCGTAGCAAAGCGACCCAAGAACACCAGCCTCGACAGGGACGATGTTGATCGGTTTCAAGACGGATTCGTAGCCGCGCGAGATTGCCAAGCCTGCGCGATAGATCATGAAACCAAGTCTCTGAGGGTGCGGGGCGGGGTGAGTGGCTTCTGCACTCGACCCAGAATTTTCGTCCATGTATTGACATCCTTCGAGACACCTGATACCGTCAATGTATGGACAATATTTCGCTTGGGCAAAGGAAATCGGCAAATGAACAGCTTTCTCGTCACCGCACTCATCGCGGGGCTCATCATCAACGCGGTGGACATTGCAATCACCCTCATGTTCGCTGCCAAACCTTGGAATGACGTCTTGAAAGTCCAAGGGATCGAGCCCTCCCCCTTCACCCCACCGTATTACATCATGGCAAACTTCATCGGCGCAGGGTTCCTGCTTGCGGCCTATGGACTGGCCGTTCCGTCACTCGGCAATGGTTCAGCAACGGCTCTCATCATCAGCCTGTCGCTGTGGGCCGTCACACGGCTGTATGGCGGAGGGCATGCCGTCATGCGTCAGATGCCCTGGCGCCTCTTTGCCATCATGTCGTCGGGCCTGGGTCTCGGTTACATCCTGGCAGGCCAGTTTATCAGCCATTGGCTCAACTAGTCACCTTGTCGTCACCAGCCTGTCCTATCGATATCTGGCCCGATACGGCCTTTGGCGACAAAGGGGCAACGTCAACTTTGGGCTGATTGCCGTCATCTGCCCGCTCCGCTCACGGATGCACGGTTCCCGCCCAAGCTCGGCGCTCACGCGGGTCGCGTCTGTCTGGTGCCCAACCCTAGACCGCCGTCTTCACCGCCGCCGTCGCCGGGTCGCCGGTGTTGGGGGTGCCGACAGGTTCGATCAGCAGCACATGCGTCTCCACCGTGGCGCGGGGGCGGTGTTGCAGGCCCTTCGGCACCACGAACATCTGCCCCGGCCCCAGCACCACGGCGCCGCCGTGAACATCGTCGGGCAGGTCGATGGTCAGCTCACCCTGCAGCACCAGGAAGAAATCGTCGGTCTCGGGGTGGTTGTGCCAGACGAATTCGCCCAGCACCTTCACCACCATCACGTCATGCCCGTTGAACCCCGCCACGATCCGCGGCGACCAGTGGGTATCGACCAGCGCCAGCTTCCCGGCCAGATCCACCGCCCCCGTCATTCCACCGGCCGTATCATCTTGCGGTCGAACACCCGCAGCACCGCCGCCAGATCATGCCCGCGGCGCAGCACATGCCCCTCGGCCGTGATCACCGCATACATCCCCTGCCGGACACGCAGCTTCGGCCGCTTTTCGATGCGGTACAGCGGCACCTCGGCGGTGCGGCGGAACACCGAGAACACCGCCACATCGCGCAGGCAGGCAATGCCGTAGTCGCGCCACTCGCCCATGGCCACCATCCGGCCATAAACCGACAGGATCGCCGCAAGCTCGCGCCGGTCGAAGCTGACCTGGTCCTGCACGTGGACGGCAAAGGGGATCGGGGGGGGTGGAGGCAGAACCGACATGACGGAAGTGTGACGCGGCGCCTTGCCCAAATCAAGCATTTCGCACGCCCGCCCCGCCGCCGAATGACCCGCCGCGAACCCGCGCGCCGCCGCATTCGCGCCGCACTCGTTAACGATACAGGCACCAGTCGCGAGTGAGGTCGGTCGGACGGTCGGCAAAGCGCCCCGCAAGACCTGGCAGTATCGGTCGATCCGCCGCTCCGCCTTGTCCGGCTGCCAGGACTGGGCTTTCGTCAGGGAAAGCCAGGCGCGCGGCGGATCGTGCCCGTTTCCATCCCCCGCCAGTTGGTCAGCCGCCCGTCCAGCCGCTTCAGCGCCGCCGGGTGCGCGGCGTCCAGCACCCCCAGCCGGATCAAGAGCGCGGCAATCGCCGCCTCGGCCCCCCGCGTGCCGCCGTCGGCCACCTTCACCGCGATCCCCAGCCGCAGGTCGGGGATGATGGCCAGGAACACCGCCTCGGCCCCGGTCTTCAGCGCCACGCGGCCACCACAGGCGCGCATCAGCTCGGTGCAGGCCCGCCCCTCGCCTGCCACCAGGTCAGGGTGGGCCGTCATCGCGGCGGTCAGCCGGCGCATGGCGCGGCCGCGCGCGGTGGCCTCGGTGGCCCCGGCAAAGGCCGCCGCCGCCCGCGCCAGCCCGGCCAACGAGGTGGCAAAGTTCGGCGCCGAACAGCCGTCGATGGCGTGGCCGGGCGAGGTTTCGCCGGTCACCTCCTCGAAGGCCCCGTGGATGGCGCGCTGCAGCGGATGGCCGGGCTCGACATACTCGGGGCCGGCCTTCATGTGCCGCGTCATGGTCAGGAAGCCTGCATGCTTGCCCGAGCAGTTGTTGTGGAACTGGCAGGGCGTCTCGTCCGCGCGGATCAGCCGGTCGCGTTCGGCGCGGTCATAGGGTTCGTGCGCCCCGCAGCGCAGGTCGCCTTCGCCCATCCCCATGTCGGCCAGCCAGCGCCGCACCTTTCCCACATGCATGGCCGAACCCTGATGGCTGGCGCAGGCCAGCGCCAGATGCTCGTCCGTCAGGCCCGCCGCCGCGCCGCTCTCCACCAGCGGCAGCGCCTGCACCATCTTGCACGACGACCGCGGAAAGATCACCGCCCCCGGGTTGCCCCAGGCCTGCACCACCTCGCCCCTCGCATGGGCGATCACGGCATGGCCCAGATGCAGGCTTTCCACCCGCCCGCCGCGCCACACTTCGGCCAACGGCACCGCCTGCGTCATCGTCATCCCCCGTGCCCCAAGTCACGCATGCGCGAAAATGCGCCCATGGGCTTTCCTGCCCGCCCGTTTCTGCGGTATTGAGGGATATCGGGTGGTTGCGCGCCGCGCCACAGGAAAAGCCGCGAAACGGCAGGGCAGGGCGCGCCAGGACAGGCTGGAGGCCGGAAGTCATATGAACGCACGCATGCTGGGCGCGCTGGTCGGTATCGGGCTGGGCGGGGTCTGGGTCACCTTTGGCGCGACGGGCGCCATGGCGCAGGAAAGCCCCTGCGTCTCGGCCAAAACGGCGTGGAGCGTCTGCATCGGCGAGGCGCCGAAGGAATGCTGGGGCGTGTCCAAGCCGGTCGAGACGGTGAATTCGCGCGATGGCCAGCCCGTCAGCGTGCGCCGCGGTGACATCCTTCTGTTCGTCACCTTCCGCCCCGGCACGGGGGCGAAGGGAGAGGTGTCCTTCACCGGCGGCTACCCCTTCGCCGACGGCCAACCGGTGAAGGTGGACATCGACGGCAAGGGGTTCGACCTGGTGGCCGACGGCGAATGGGCCTGGCCCGGCAGCGCCGCCGATGACAGCGCCATCCTGTCCGCGCTGAAGGCCGGGTCCACCGCTGTGGTCACTGCCCGCTCGGGCCGCGGCACGCAGACGCAAGACACCTTCTCGCTCTCGGGCTTCACCGCCGCGATGACCGAGGCCGAGGCGCGCTGCAAGTGACAATCGTCACAAGTTGTGACTTGACACTTGAAGGTCTCTTGCGCATTTTTGCTCAATATCCGGTACGCCCGTAGGCGGGCATCTATCACGAACCCCCCTGCGGCAACGCTTGGGGGTTCGCTATTTTGAAGGTTGCGGTCCTGATCGATGGCGGTCACACACGCGTTCTCGCCCGGAACGCAGGTTACACATATAATCCTGACTACATTGAGAAGATTGGTCTGGCGTCAGTCGAACCCGACGAGCGGCTGCTGCGCATACTCTACTACGATTGCGCGCCTTACGTCGGGAAAGCCAGGTTGCCGGTTTCAGGTAAGGAGCAGGATTTCGACGGTTCTGACGCGTGGCTCAGGACACTCGCTGCGAAGAACCTGTTCGCTGTCCGCCTCGGCGTGCTGAAGTTCCGTGGCTACAAGCCGAAGAAAATTCCCATCAGTCCGATCGCACTGACCGATGATCACTTTAAGCCCGATTTCGAACAGAAGGGCGTGGACATGAGAATTGGATTGGACATCGCGAACTTCGCTTCAACGCGATCTGTCGACAGGATCGTTCTCATCACTGGCGACACGGATTGCATCCCTGCAATGAAGCATGCCCGAATTTCAGGTTTGCAGATTGCACTCGTTACTTTTCCAGGCAACCCAGTTGCGCCGGAACTGCTGTGGCATGCCGACTATGAGCGTCGGATCGCCTGGCCCTCTCAGTAAACGCATCAAGCGTAGGTCGGGGTTCAACCCGAATCTGAGCGGGCTGCAAGTCACGGTTCAAAAGCCGAACAAGCTCCCGGACACTCCCCGTTCCCTTCCGCCCCGCCTTCCCCTATATGCTGCAGGATTCCCATAGGCCCGCACCCCCATGACCGCCCCCATCGTCCAGGACGTCCACACCATCCCCCGCAAGCTGCCCGAGGGCGGCCGCACGAACATAGTGGGCCTCACCCGCGACCAGTTGCGGGATGCGCTGATCACTGCGGGCACGCCCGCGGGTGCCGCGAAGATGCGGGTGGGGCAGGTGTGGCAGTGGGTGTATCATTGGGGGATGCGGGACTTCGCCCTGATGACGAACCTCGCCAAGGACTATCGCGCGCTCCTGGCCGAGCGGTTCGAGATCGCCCTGCCCGAGGTCGTGACAAGGCAGATCAGCGCCGACGGCACCCGCAAGTACTTGGTGCGCATCGCAGGCGGGCATGAGGTGGAAACGGTGTACATCCCCGAAGAGGGCAGGGGCACGCTGTGCATCTCGTCCCAGGTGGGCTGCACGCTGACCTGCAGCTTCTGCCACACCGGCACGCAGAAACTGGTGCGCAACCTGACGGCGGGGGAGATCGTCGGCCAGGTCATGCTGGCGCGCGACGATCTGGGCGAATGGCCGGAACCGGGGCAGGGCAGCATCGCCGACCGGCAGGTGTCGAACGTGGTGCTGATGGGGATGGGCGAGCCCCTGTACAACTTCGACGCCGTGCGCGACGCGATGCGCGTGGTGATGGACGGCGAGGGCATCGCGCTGGGCCGCCGCCGCATCACCCTGTCCACCTCTGGTGTCGTCCCCGAAATCGCCCGCTGTGCCACAGAAATCGGCTGCCAGCTGGCCATCAGCTTCCATGCGACGACGGATGAGGTGCGCGACCGGCTGGTGCCCATCAACAAGCGCTGGAACATCGCCACATTGCTGGACTGCCTGCGCGACTATCCCCGGCTGTCGAACAGCGAACGCATCACCTTCGAATACGTGATGCTGAAGGGCGTGAACGACAGCGACGCCGATGCCCGCAGGCTGGTCAAGCTGATTGCGGGCATTCCGGCCAAGATCAACCTGATCCCGTTCAACGAATGGCCCGGCGCGCCCTATGAACGGTCCGACTGGGAGCGGATCGAGGCCTTTGCCGACATCATCTTCAAGGCAGGCTACGCCAGCCCGATCCGCACCCCGCGGGGCGAAGACATCATGGCGGCCTGCGGCCAGCTGAAATCGGCCACCGAGCGCGGCCGCAAGAGCCGGGCCGAGATTGCCGCGGAAACGGCGCCGCCCTCCTGACCGTCAGAACCGCAGCGAAAGCCCCAGGTTCAGCGCATGCGTGGTGATGTCGGCCTCCAGCGTGCCGCCGCCGTCCAGCCGCGCCCGGTTCCACGACCGGCTGCCCTTGTACTCGGCAAACAGGCGCAGGCCCTTGTCGCGCACCGGCAGGCTGGCGCCGGCGATCCACACAGCGGCGGGGCCCGTCACCTGATATCCGGACGTTTCGCCCGAGGCGGTGGTGACTTCGACATGCGGCACCGCCAGCCCCAGCCCGACGCCGACATAGGGCTCCAGCTGGCCCCGCGCGGGAAACCGGCGCATGGCGTTCACGGTCAGCAGGTTGAAGCCGTCGCTGAACTCCAGCCGGTCAAACCCGGCGGCGGCCATTGCATCGGCGTCGGCATGCAGCTTGGCGTGGTTCAACTCTGCCGCTACGCCCCAGCGCGGGCCGTGCCACTGTGTCAGCCGCAGGCCCCAGTAGGGCGGACTTTGCATCGACCGGCCGGGCCACCGGGTGACAAAGGCGAAAAGCCCCAGCACCGGGTCGTCGCCTGACACTGCCCCCGGTTCGGCCGACTGCACGCCGCCATACAGCGAGACCTCGGTTTCCGCCCGCGCCGCCAGGGCACACAGCAACAGGACTACAGCAAACGCCATGCACCGCAGGGGTACCGCCTCAGGCCGCATTCCGCAGTCTTCGGCCGCGCAGTCTGCGCGCAAGGCCCGTGAACAGCGTGCGCCAGGGCGCCGCGACGGTGCCGCGGCGGCGGCGCAGCCGGTCGCAGGCAATGCCCAGCACTGCCCCGCCCAGAACCTGCGCCATGTCATGCGCGTTCACGATAATCCGGCTGCCACCGACAAAGGCCGCCGACAGCACCACGGCGCCCTGCATGAAGGGGTGGCCGCGCAGGCAGTCGGACACCAGCCGCGAGGCGCCCAGTGCGGCGGTTGACGTGTGGGCCGAGGGAAACCCGCGGTCGTCGCCGCGCGGGCGCTGGTTGATGGGCGCATCACCGAGTGCCAGCTTGGTGCCATGCGCCACCGTGAACATCGCCACATAGCGCAGAAAGAAGTCGTGCCCCTGCCGCTGGCTGCCCGCGCAGGCCCAAGCCAGCATCGGCAGGGCGATCTGCAGCCGGTCGCCCAGGCGGCCTGCATGCGGCGGCGATGACAGGATCACGGCAATCAGCACGGCCGCAAGTGTCTGTACCCGGCTGATCCAGACAAGAATCGCGAACACTGTTGCGCTCCGCCCCAGTTCCGCCTTGGGCAATACATACGGCAGATGACAGAACGCCGAATGTTTCACGACGCTTCTGTGTGATCTGCGGTTTCGCACCGCGTGCGACATTTGCGCCGACCTTGCCCGGAATCCGGCGCAAAACCGGTGCCTTGCGTTGCCTTCTTCCCGCATGCGCGTCTTTGCCCGCTGGACGGCTCGCCGAGGTCCGGCTACATACGCCACCGCCGGGCGGCCCGTGTGCCGTCCTGTCCCTATCTGGCTGCCTTGGGCAGCCGCGCGAGAGGAGCAACAGGTCCGTGTCCCACGCCGAAGATCCCGCAGGCACACGCCGCGACTTCCTGTTTTACGCCACGGCCGGGGCCGGGGCGGTTGCCACCGGTGCGGCGGTCTGGCCGCTGGTGAACCAGATGAACCCCTCGGCCGACGTGCAGGCGCTGGCCTCGATCTTGGTCGATGTCTCGGCGGTTGATCCGGGCACGCAGCTGACGGTGAAATGGCTGGGCAAGCCGGTGTTCATCCGCCACCGCACCGGCGAGGAAATCGCCAAGGCCCAGGAACAGGATGCCGAAGCCACGGGTGCGCTGCCCGACCCCATGGCGCGCAACGTGAACCTGACCGACCCTGGCGCGCAGGCCACCGACGCCAACCGCACCATCCCCTCGCCCGAGGGTGAGGCGCCGGGCGCCTGGGTCGTGCAGATGGGCGTCTGCACCCACCTCGGCTGCGTGCCGCTGGGCGACTCGGGCGATTTCGGCGGCTGGTTCTGCCCCTGCCACGGCTCGCACTATGACATGGCCGGTCGCATCCGCCGCGGCCCGGCGCCGGAAAACCTGCCCATCCCGCCCGTCGAATGGGTGGACGGCGCAACGATCAAGCTTGGCTGAGGATAACGCAGATGGCCGGAATTCCGCACGACCACTACGAACCCAAGTCCGGCGCCGAGCGCTGGCTGCATTCCCGTCTGCCCATCGTCGGGCTGCTGTACGACACGCTGTTCATCCCCACGCCCAAGAACCTGAACTGGATGTGGATCTGGGGCATCGTGCTGACCTTCTGCCTGGCCCTGCAGATCATCACCGGCATCGTGCTGGTGATGCACTACACGCCGCATGTGGACATGGCATTCGCCAGCATCGAGCACATCATGCGCAACGTGAACGGCGGCTACATGATCCGCTATCTGCACATGAACGGCGCGTCGCTGTTCTTCGTGGCGGTCTACCTGCACATCTTCCGCGGCCTGTTCTACGGGTCTTACAAGGCCCCGCGTGAGGTGACGTGGATCATCGGCATCCTGATCTACCTGGCCATGATGGCCACCGCCTTCATGGGCTACGTGCTGCCCTGGGGGCAGATGTCGTTCTGGGGCGCCACGGTGATTACCGGCCTGTTCGGCGCCATCCCCGGCATCGGCCCGTCGATCCAGACCTGGCTTCTGGGCGGACCTGCGGTCGACAATGCCACGCTGAACCGCTTCTTCTCGCTGCACTACCTGCTGCCGTTCGTGATCGCGGGTCTGGTGGTGCTGCACATCTGGGCCTTCCACACCACCGGCAACAACAACCCCACCGGGGTCGAGGTGCGCCGCGGGTCAAAGGCCGAAGCGCAGAAGGACACGGTGCCGTTCTGGCCCTATTACGTGATCAAGGACCTGTTCGCGCTGGCCGTGATCCTGCTGGTGTTCTTCGCCATCGTCGGCTTCATGCCCAACTACCTGGGCCACCCTGACAACTACATCGAGGCCAACCCGCTGAGCACGCCCGCGCACATCGTGCCGGAATGGTACTTCCTGCCGTTCTACGCGATCCTGCGCGCCTTTACGGCGGATGTCTGGGTGGTGCAACTGACCCAGTTCGTCACCTTCGGCATCGTTGATGCCAAGTTCTTCGGCGTGCTGGCGATGTTCGGCGCCATCGCGGTGATGGCGCTGGTGCCGTGGCTGGATACCTCGTCGGTACGCTCGGGCAAGTACAGGCCGATGTTCAAGATGTGGTTCGCGCTGCTGTGCATCGACTTCGTGGTGCTCATGTGGTGCGGCGCCATGCCGGCCGAACCGCCCTATTCGACCATCTCGCTGATCGCCTCGACCTACTGGTTCGCGTATTTCCTGGTCATCCTGCCGCTTCTGGGTGTGATCGAGAAGCCGCTGCCGCAGCCCGCGACCATCGAGGAAGACTTCAACGCCCACTACGGCAAGCCCGACACCGCGGGCACCGTGGCCCAGCCGGCCGAATGAAGGGAAAGCAGATGATCCGCAAGTTCCTGATCGGTGCCTCTACCGCACTGGCGCTGTTGTCGGGCGCCGCCCTGGCCGAGAGCGAGGTCGACATCGAGGACCACGCCTTCAGCTTCGAAGGCCCGTTCGGCGCCTTCGACCAGTTCCAGCTGCAGCGCGGCCTGCAGGTCTACACCGAGGTCTGCTCGGCCTGCCACGGGCTGCGCTATGTCCCCATCCGCACCCTTTCGGATGCCGGTGGCCCCGGCCTGCCGGAAGACCAGGTGCGCGCCTACGCCGCCGCCTTCCCGGTGAACGACGAGACGTCGAACCCGCAGCTGATCGACCCGAACACCGGCTCGGCCCGCGTGCTGGCCCCGGCCGACCGGTTTCCGGCCAACAACGCCGCCGGCGCGCCGGACCTTTCGCTGATGGCCAAGGCGCGCGCCGCGTTCCGCGGGCCCTACGGCAGCGGCATCAACCAGCTGTTCAAGGGCATCGGCGGTCCGGAGTACATCAACGCGTTGCTGACCGGCTATGTCGATCCGCCCGAATGCGGGGCCGACTTCGACCAGGGCTACTACAACAAGGCCTTCGCCAAGGGCGCGGTGCCCGACAGCTGCAAGGACGAGCAAGGCCACATCACCATCGAGGGCAGCTGGATCGCGATGTCGCCGCCGCTGTCGGATGACGTGGTCACCTTTGCCGACGGCCACGCCGCCACGGTTGAGAACATGTCCGAGGATGTGGCGGCCTTCCTGATGTGGGCGGCCGAGCCGAAGATGATGGCGCGCAAGGAAGCCGGCCTGACGGCGGTGATCTTCCTGACGGTGCTGTCGGTGCTGTTGTACCTGACCAACAAGCGCATCTGGGCAAACGTGAAGGGCAAGAAGCTGCACGCCTGATCCCGCCGCGCCAATCTGACCACAGGCCCCGCACCCCCGGTGCGGGGCCTTGTCATTCAATGCGGCAGCCGCCCGCGGCAAAGGTGCGCAGGGCCCGCTTGAAACCCGGGCCATAGGGATGCGGCAGGTCCAGCCGGCGGTCCATCTCGGGGCGGTTCAGCACCTTGCCCTGCTCGCACAGGTCGGTGACGGTCCACTTGTGGCAGGTGGTGCAGGGCTGGCCCTTCCACACCTCTTCGGGCAGACCCTCGATGGGCGGGTAGTGCGGCGTTCCTGCCAGAAGCTCGGCCATTGTGCGGCCCCGCACGCCCTCTTCCCCGGTGGCCAGCGGGGTGGTGAACGTGATGTCGGTCTGTGGCGGCGGGGGCGGTTCAACCCCGGCCTGCCGCAACACGAATGCCGCCGCCTCGGCATAGGCGCCGTCGGGGTAGCGTTCCAGGTAGGCCAGGAAGTGGGCCGGATCGCCCGAGGTCTGCGCGGCCTGGAACATCGTCTCTTCCTGCGGCGTGGCGGACTGTGCCACCACGTGCCGACCCGCGGCCAGCGCCAGGGCAAAGACGGTTGCGGCAAAGACGGTCGTGCGCAACAGCCTATTCATCGGCCACCGAAAACTCGATCCGCCGGTTCTTCGCCTTGCCCTCGGCCGTCGCGTTGTCGGCCACCGGGCGGGCCTCGCCAAAGCCTGCGGTGCGGAACCGGTCCGGGCTGATGCCGCGGCGCGCCAGCCAGTCGGCCACCGAAGCCGCCCGCGCGGCCGACAGCCGCCGGTTCGCCGCCTCGCTGCCATCGGCATCGGTATGCCCGGCGACCTGCACTGTCAGGTCCGGGCAGCGCGCCACGATGTCGGCCACGGCGTCCAGCAAGGGCGTGCTGTCGGGCGTCAGCCGTGCGCTGCCACTGGCGAAATAGATGTTGCCGGTGCGCGACAGGATCTCGAACCGCCCCTCGCAGGCTTCGCGGCTGAAATCGCCCGCGGCTTCCAGCGCGGCGCTGCCCGGCTCAACCGTCGGTTCCGTGGTGACCGGGGCAGTACCGTCGCCATTGCGCGTGAACACCACGTCAAAGGTCACGCTGGCCGAAGGCACGATGTCCACGCCTGCCGCCTCCTCCAGCTTGGCAACGCCGCCCTCCAGCCCGAAATCGGCAATGGCAATGCTGATCGGCGATGCCGGGGCAATGGCCACGCGGTTGTCATCCAGCAGCGTCACCGTCAGGTCGGCGGCCAGCGGCCGCTGCGCCCCGTGCAGGTCCAGCGTCAGCACCATGGGCACCGTCTTGCGCCGCAGCGTGGCAAGGTCGGCCAGCGCCCCGGGCGGGATGGCGGCGGTGATCACCGCTTCGGGGAACTTGAAGGTCTCGAAGAACAGGAACCGCATCCGCACGTTGCGCAGGTCAATCCCGGTGTCCACGCTGTCCAGCGCCACCCGTACCGTCACGGCACCATCCGGGGCGATCCCGCCCGAGAAGGTGGCAAACTGGCTGACCTCGACCTTCGTCGCATTCTTGATCGACTGGAACTTCAGCGCCGAGGCCGCGGGGTCCAGCGTCCAGCCCGGTTCCAGTGCACCATCCTGCGCAAGCACCGGTTGCGCCAGCGCGGCAAGAAGAACCGTCAGACGGCCCAAACGGGAATATGTCATGGCAGTATCCTCAGCTTGTATGCGTACAGTGTGCCACGTCTCCCCCGGGGCGCAAGCGTGTTGATGAGCAGACTTGCACCTGCGGCAGGCCGCGTGTTTGATGCGGCGGGGCGCGAACCGGGGGGATCATGCGGCTGACACGGCGGCAGGCATTACTTGCAGCGGGCGCAACCATGCTGGCCCCGCACGGCTTGCGCGCGGCCGACGGGCCCGCCGACCCCGCGGCAGTCATCCACACATGGTACCGCCTGGTGCTGGAACTGGTGCGCCACACCGCCACCATGTCGCCCCCGGTGGCCAGCCGCGCCTTCGGCTATCTGGGTGTCGTGGTGTTTCAGGCACTGGCGGCCCCCGGCACGCGCAGCCTTTCGGGGCAGCTGACCGGCCTGACCCCACCGCCGGAACGGCCTGAAGGGCTGGACGATGCCGCCGTGCTGCACGGTGCGCTGCAGCTGGCGGTGTCCGACTGCTTTGGCAACACCGGCCCCACCGGCCAGCGCGCGTTGCAGGTGATGGCCGAACGGCTGGGCGAGAAGATTTCGGCCGGCATAACCGCCGATGTGGCGGCGGCCAGCCTGGCGCATGGCCGCGCGGTGGCCACGCATGTGCTGGACTGGTCGCGCAGCGATGGCGGCGCCGTGGTGGAAAACCTGGGCTTCCCGCAAGACTGGCCCAAACCTGAAAGCCCCGCGCAATGGGTGCCGACGACCGTGCTGGTGCGCCTGCAGCAGGCGCCGCTGCTGCCCGCATGGGGCACCAACCGCCCCTTCGCCTTGCCCGGTGGCACCGCCTGCCGCTTGCCCCCGCCACCCGCCTACAGCGAAGACCCTGGCAGTGCCTTCCATGCCGAGGCGATGGAGGTCTACGACACCGTCCGCACCCTGACCGACGAGCAGCGCCTGATCGCGCGGTTCTGGTCCGACGACCCGATGCTGTCACCCACCCCGCCCGGCCACTGGATCTCCATCGCCATGGACATCCTGCAGGACACGGGCGCCCCGGCGCCGCGGCGGGCCGAAGTGCTGGCGCTTCTGGGCATCGCCATGGCCGATGCCTTCATCGCCTGCTGGCAGTCGAAGTACGAATACGACCTGCTGCGCCCGGTCACCTACATCCGCCGGGTCATCGACCCCAAGTGGGAGCCGATCCTGATCACCCCGCCCTTCCCCGAATATCCCAGCGGCCATTCCACCCAGTCGGGCGCCGCGCAGGCGGTGCTGACGCATCTTTTCGGCGACAACTTCGCCTTCACCGACCGAACGCATGTGGACGAAGGCCTGGGCGAACGCAGCTTCCCCAGCTTCCGCGCCGCCGCCGAGGAGGCAGGCATCTCGCGGCTGTACGGCGGCATCCACTTCCGCGCCGCCATCGACCGCGGGCTGGCGCAGGGCGAATGCGTCGCCGCCCACACCCTGCGCCTGCAGACACGGGCATGAGGCGCGCGGTTGCCCTGGCCCTTCTGGCCCTGCCCGCCGCCGCGCAGGACATGCCCGCGGTGCCGCAATTCACTCCCGTGGCCGGCATCGACCACATCTATCAGGGCGACGTCGACTACATGGTCGGCGGCGGCGTGGCGGTGTTCGACTGCTCGGCCGACGGCTTTCCCGACATGGTGATCGCCGGGGGCGAGGCACCCGCCGCGGCCTATGTCAACCGCAGCACGTCCGGCGGCGGCATCGCCTTCGAGAAAGTCGCAAGCGGCGCCGAACTGGATGCCGTGCTGGGCGTCTGGCCGCTGGACATCGACAGCGACGGGCTGCAGGACCTTGTGTTGTCCCGCCTGGGCGAGAATGTGGTGATGCGCGGCCTGGGCAACTGCCGGTTCCAGCGCGCGAACGAGGACTGGGGGTTTCAGGGCGGTGCCGCGTGGTCGGCCGCCTTTGCCGCCACCTGGGAAACGGGCCAGACCTGGCCCACGCTGGCCATCGGCAACTACATCGACCCGCAGGAGGAAGCCTTCCCCTGGGGCAGTTGCACCCCCAACTGGCTGCACCGCCCTGCGGGCGACCGCGGTTTTGCCCCGCCGCTGCCGCTGAACCCCAGCTTCTGCGCGCTCTCGATGCTGTTCACCGACTGGAACGGGTCCGGCCAGCCCGCGCTGCGCATCTCGAACGACCGCGAATACTACAAGGGCGGGCAGGAACAGCTGTGGCACATCCCCCCGGGCGCGCCGCCGCGCCCCTATACCGAGGCCGAGGGGTGGAAGCGGCTGCGCATCTGGGGCATGGGCATTGCCGCGCATGACGTCTCGGGCGACGGGCTGCCCGACTATTTCCTCACCTCGATGGCCGACAACAAGCTGCAGGTGCTGAAGCCGCAGGACGGGCCACCGAAACCAGACTACGCCGACGTGGCCTTTGCCCGCGGCGCCACCGTGCACCGCCCCTACACCGGCGGCGACCAGCGCCCGTCCACCGCCTGGCATGCCGAATGGGGCGACGTGAACAACGATGGCCGCTTCGACCTGTATGTGGTCAAGGGCAACGTGGCAAAGATGCCGGACTTTGCCGAGGCTGACCCCAACAACCTGCTGCTGCAGCGCGAAGACGGCACCTTTGCCGAGGCGGGCGACAAGGCCGGCGTCGCCTCCCTGCAGGTCGGGCGCGGCGGGTCACTGGCCGACCTGAACCTGGACGGGCGGCTGGACATGGTGGCGGTGAACCGCTGGACGCCGGTGGAAGTCTGGCAGAACACCGGGCCCCCGGCCGATCAAGCGGGGGGCTTCGTGGCGCTGCGGCTGGCGCAGCCGGGCGCCAACCGCGATGGCATCGGTGCCAAGGTCGACCTGCGCTTCGGCGGCCGCGTGGTCCGGCGCGACATCACCTCGGGGGGCGGGCACGGCGGCGGCGCGAACGGCTGGTGGCATTTCGGCACCGGGCCGGAAACGGCTGCCGAGGTGCGGGTGACCTGGCCCGACGGCACCGCGGGCGACTGGCAGGCGGTGCAGGCGGGCGGGTTCTGGCTCCTGTCACCGGGCACCCCGCCCGCCCGCTGGACACCGGCGCGCTGACGCAAATCGCCGCGGCGGAACCAAAGGCGTCACGCGCTTCCCTCCCACAAGGGGGAGGGAGGTGCCCACATCATGCCCCGATGCCCGCCCCCCTGTCGTGGACAAACGTTAACGGCGCGTGAATCGTCGCCTGCAACCCATTGGAATCCTTGAACAGGCTTGCTGTCCCATCGTGGGACAGCCCCTGTCCCACGCTCTAGACCAGCCACACCCGCGCATAGGGCGGCAGGGCGATGTTGCCGTGGAACGTGGCCACCGCGGCATCCGACAGCGCATCGTGCATCCCCTGCACCCCCTGCGCCCGCACCCAACCGGCGCCGATGTGCTGCCAGCCTTCGGTAAAGTTGTACAGGCACAGGATGGTGCCGGTGGGCGCCTGCCGCGCCACGGCGAACAGTGCAGGGTTGCCGGTGTCGGGCACCAGCGTGGGGTGGCCCGCGTGCAGCCCCGGCGTGGCGCGGCGCCGCGCCAGAATGTGCCGCACCCCCCGGAACACCCGCGCTGCCGCCGTCTGCGCGGTTTCGCGCGCCTCAGCCGCCGCCCAGTCCATCCGCGGGCGGTGCACCCAGCGGCTGTCATGCGCATGCGCAGGCACCTCGCGGTAGCCCCAGTCGTTCGTCTGCGCCAGTTCGTCACCCATGTACACCAGCGGGATGCCCCCGAACGCGGCAATCAGCGCGTGCCCCATCAGGATGCGCTGCACCGCCAGTTCCTCGCCTCCCGCATCGCCCGCCGCCCGCGCCCGCTCCAGCCCGGCCAGCGAGGCGAAGCTGCCGGATATGCGCTTGTCGCCGGTGGCCGGGTTTTCCTGGAACAGCGCGCCTTGCGAGAACGACCCCGGGAACACGCCCTGATAGAAGTCCGACAGGAAGGCCCGGTGCCCCTGGCCGCTCAGGCCCAGGGCCGCCGCATCCTCATCCGTCACGGCCCAGCCGATGTCGTCGTGGCAGCGGATGTAGGTGGCATAGGTGGCGTTCGTCAGCCGGTCAGGGAAATGCGTGCGCAGCACATGGCCCATCAGCCGCGTGTCCCGCGTCGCCAGCGCCCCCCAGAACTGCACCATCAGGCTGTTGTGGTAGGCAAGGTTCCCTTCGCGGCCGTCATGCCGCCCGCGGCCCAGGTAGGGCAGCATCTCGGCCGGCGCCACGATCGCTTCTTCCAGATGGATCACCGCCGGACACACCACCCGGCACACCGCCCGCAAGGCCTGCAGCAGCATGTGCACCTCGGGCTCGGACTGGCAGCGGGTGCCCATCCGCTTCCACATGAAGGCCACCGCATCCAGCCGCAGCACATCGACGCCCTTGTTGGCCAGGAACAGCATGATCTCGGCAATTTCCAGAAACACTTGCGGGTTGGCCCAGTTCAGGTCCCACTGATGTTCGTTGAAGGTCGTCCAGACCCATTTCCCGAAGGCCGGATAGAAGGTGAAATTGCCCGGCGCGTTGTCGGGAAACACCTCGACCAGCGTCTGTTCGTACTGGTTCGGCAGCCGGTCGTCGTCGAACATCAGGTAGTAGTCCTGATAGGCCGGATCCCCCTTCGCCGCCTTCTTCGCCCAGGCATGCTCCTTGGCCGTGTGGTTCAGCACAAGGTCCACGCAGGTGCTGATCCCGCGTTCCCGGAAGGCCCGCGCCACGGCTTCCAGATCGTCCATGGTGCCAAAGGCCGGGTTCACTGCGCGGTAGTCCATCACCGAATAGCCACCATCGCTGTCGCCGGGGCGCGGCTTCAGGCAGGGCATCAGGTGAACATAGGTGACGCCCAGGTCATCCAGATAGGGCAGCTTTTCCAGCACGCCGGGCAGGGTTCCGGCAAAGCGGTCGATGTAGAACACATATCCCGCCCGGTCCGAACGCTGGAACCAGTCGGGCTCCAGATCGCGCCGCAGGTCCAGCCGCCGCAGGTCGGCGGGCCGCGCCTCCCACCCTTTGCGCAGGACCTTCAGCAGCCGCTCGCGGAACCGCGCATAGTCCTCGCGCGCGCCATAGAGCGCCTCCAGCATCGGCCACAGGTCGGGGGCCGACCGCGCCATGCGCAGGTCAAAGATGTCGTCGGAAACCACCGGTGCCTTCGCCTTGCCTGCCATGCCCATCCCCCTTGCCGCAGCCACAGGTTAGGCAATCCAAAGCGGTTTGGAAAGAGTGCAGACTTAGTCGCGCACGATCAGCCGCGTCTGGTGGCGGATGCGGGGGGCGATCCAGCGCAGGTCGGCGGGGGCGAAGGCCACGCAGCCCGCCGTGGGCGCACCGCGCCGCCGCCAGGCATGCACGAAGATGGCCGAACCCCGCCCCGGTTCGGCTTGCGGCCAGTTCCAGTCGGTCAGCAGGATCAGGTCGTACATCGGATCGGCCCGCATCAGCCGTTCGTGGCTGTGCGCGTGCGGGCGGCGGACATACAGGTTGTAGTCGGGGTCGGCCGGATCATCCGACCACAGGTCGCAAGGCCCGATGGGCAGCGCCCAGTCCGCAGGCCGCGCCATGCGGTCAGCGCGGTAGAGCATGCCCTGAAAGCGGTGAATGCCTGCAGGCGTCGCCCCGTCCCCCTCGCGCTTCTGCGCGGCAGGCACGATGCCGCCCCGACCGACCGAGACGGGGAAACGGCGACCCATGAACCGCGCGCTGCGGCGGGTGACCACGACGTCCCGCGGCGTCACAACAGGTGCCCCGACTTGGCCGCCTTCACCGCAAGGTAGTGCGCGTTGGCCTTCGTCTCGAACCCCTTCAGCGGCACCCGTTCGGCGACGGTGATGCCGCAGCCTTCCATCACGTCCACCTTGCGCGGGTTGTTCGTCATCAGCCGCACCGCGGAAAACCCCATCTGCCGCAGCAGCGCAGCACCCAGCCGGAAATCGCGCTCGTCATCTTCAAAGCCCAGCCGGTGGTTCGCCTCGACCGTGTCGAACCCCTGGTCCTGCAACGCATAGGCCCGCATCTTGTTGGCCAGCCCGATGCCGCGCCCCTCCTGGTTCAGGTAGAGCAATACCCCTGCCCCTTCGGCCCCCATCTGTGCCAATGCCGCGCGAAGTTGCGGGCCGCAGTCGCACTTCAGGCTGCCCAGCACATCGCCGGTGAAACAGGCGGAATGCAGTCGTGCCAGCACCGGACGCGCGCGGTCCGGGCGGCCGATCTCGATGGCATAGTGCTCTTCCCCGCCGTCATCGGGGCGGAAGATGTGCACCCGCCCCGCCTCGGAGGCCGCCATCGGCAGCCGCGCCGCCGCCACCTCGTGCATCGGCGCCAGCCGCTGCAACCCCTCGGCCGCCGCCAGCGGGATCAGCGTCAGCCCATGCGCCGCCGCCACCCCCCCGGCATCGGCCACCGGCACCAGAACCGCCGCAGGCAGCAGGAAGGCCGACTTGCACAGCGCCAGCGCCAGCCGCTGCAGATCGGCCCCGCCGTCGCGCAGGGGCCGGAACGGCCCCTTCATCGGCATCCGCAGGTCATCGGCCGGGTCGGCCATGGCGGCCACCCAGTCCGCCCCTGCATCGCCCGGCACCGCCAGCCGCGCCACATCGCCGTGGTACACCTGCGCCCTCAGGGTCTCGGCCCGCCGCGCCGTCAGCGCCATCTCGACCGGCCCTGCCGTCCGCAGGTCGGCCAGCCGCGCGGGCGTCAGCGCCTCGGCCGCCACCGCCAGCATGCCGCCCGCGCCACCCGAAACGTCAATGGCCAGCACCACCGGCACGCCCATGCGCAGGTCGCCCCGCGCGCGGGCCAGCCGTTCGGCCAGGGTGGGTGTCAAGGTCATGCCGTCTCCTGGGGCGGGGCGCGGGCGGCACCCCCGGGGCGCTGCCCCGGACCCCGGGATATTTGAGAAAGGAAGAAGGGGGAAGCGTGGTCTGAAACAAACCCGCGCGCCACGACACGTCCGCGTGAGGCCCTGCAAGAAACCTTGCCCTGCCGCGCCACGTTACCGATCTGTGATCCAACCACAGAGGACAACACCATGGCAGGCTTGCGGAAAATCCTTCTGGTCGACGACGACGACGTGCTGCGTGAGGCATTGTCGGAACAGCTGGTGATGACCGAGGACTTCGACGTGTTCGAGGCGCAGACGGGCGCCGAGGGCATGGAGAAGGCCAAGGCGGCGCTGTACGATCTGGTGATCCTGGACGTCGGCCTGCCCGACACCGACGGGCGCGAGTTGTGCCGCCGCATGCGCAAGGCAGGGGTGAAATGCCCGATCCTGATGCTGACGGGCCATGATTCGGATGCCGACACCATTCTGGGTCTTGACGCCGGCGCGAACGACTATGTGACGAAGCCCTTCAAGTTTCCGGTCCTTCTGGCCCGCATCCGCGCCCAGCTGCGCCAGCACGAACAGTCGGAAGACGCCGTGTTCCAGCTTGGCCCCTACACCTTCAAGCCGGCGCAGAAGATGCTGCTGGACGAGAAGGAGAAGAAGATCCGCCTGACCGAAAAGGAAACCAACATCCTGAAGTTCCTGTACCGCGCGCAATCGGGCGTGGTGGCGCGCGACATCCTGCTGCACGAGGTCTGGGGCTACAACGCCGGGGTTACCACGCACACGCTGGAAACCCACATCTACCGGTTGCGCCAGAAGATCGAGCCCGATCCGGGCAATGCGCGGCTTCTGGTGACCGAGGCGGGGGGCTACCGGCTCGTGGCCTAGGGGCAACAGCACTGACGCTACGTTGCGGCGCGCCGGAAGGTCTTATTGCCGCCGCATTCGCCTCCTATATCCTGCTCTGTACGTTCCCGCGGCCGCGTTCGGGTTATAGCGCGGCATCCTCCCTGTTGGACCTGGCCGGGCCTTGTGCCCGGCCTTTTTTTGCCGTCAGTCCAGCCGCAGCCGGAACGCCGCCATGACCGAGAGCAACGCCCCGATGCCCGCGGCAACGGCATAGGGCAGAAGCACCGCCTGCAGCGGACCCGCCACCGGTTCCGCCCAGCCGATCAGGGCGCCAAAGGCGAAGGCGCCAAAGGCCGCAGGTCCGGTGCCGATGAAGCGGAAGGCGCTGTTCACCCGGCCCAAGAGCGGCGCCGGGATGTGGCGCTGGCGATAGCTGACCTGCGCGATGTTCCACAGCATGCCGGCAAAGCCGTCTGCCGCCATGGCCAGCGCCACCAGCCACAGCGGCGCCTGCAGCGCCAGCACGGCCGAGGTCAGGGTAAAGATGACCATGCCCGTCAGGATGGCCGTGCCGGGCCGCACATGGCGCAGGATGGCCGGGCCGATCAGCGTGGCCGCCAGCGCCCCGCAGGCGGCCAGCGTCAGCATCAGCCCGTAGCCCACCGCATCCAGCCCCAGCATCCGCTGGCCATACAGCACGAAGACGGCAAAAAACCCGTAGCCGATGAAGTTGAACCCGCCCAGCAGCAGGGCCAGCCGCCGCAGCATCACGTTCCGCCACAGCCACCCCAGACCTTCGCGCAACGAGGTCATCAGGGACGGTGGCGCCGATGCGGGCACCCGTCGCGGCAGCGACATGGCCAGAATCAGCGCCACGCCCGCGGCCAGAAGGCCCGCATGCAAGCCAAAGGGCAGCGCCACCGACAGCCCGATCAGAAACCCCGCCAGCGGCGGCCCGGCAAACTGCCCGGCCAGCTGTTCGCAGGCCCAGAGCGTGCCGTTGGCGCGTTCGAGGTCGGCCTTGTCCACCACGGTGGGCACAAAGGTTTGCGCCGTGTTGTCGCGCAACACCTCGGCGCTGCCCAGAAGGAAGCTCAGCCCCGCCATCCCCAGCACCGGCGCGGTGCCCGGCTGCGCGGCCAGTGCCAGCGCCAGCAGCGCCAGCGCCAGGGCGATGCGCAGCGTGTCGGCGGCAAACAGGATGCGGCGGTGGTCGAACCGGTCGGTCACAACACCGGCGGGCAACGCGAACAGGAACCACGGCAGCGACCGGGCGCCTGCCACCAGCCCGATCAGGAACGGATCATGCGTCAACAGCGTGGCCAGCCAGGGCACCGCCACGGCCATCACCCCGTCGCCCAGGTTGGTGGCCGTGGCCGCGCCGCACATCAGGCGGAAGTTGCGGTTGGTGGCGATCAGCGCGGGCATGGGTCTTTGTTCCGGGTGGCCGGGGCGCGACTGTCGGGGTAGGCTGCAGCAAAGTCAAACCCGGGAACCCCGCCGATGCCCTTTACCCTTGCCACCTGGAACATCAACTCGGTCCGCCTGCGCGAAGGGCTGGTGGCGCGGCTTCTGGCCGAACAGGCACCCGACATCCTGTGCCTGCAGGAAATCAAGACGCCGCTGGAGAAGTTCCCGACCGAGGCCTTTGCCGCGCTGGGCTACCGCTTCCGGGTCGCGCGCGGGCAGAAGGGGTACAACGGGGTGGCCATCCTGTCGCGCCTGCCCATCGTCGATGCGGGCGACCAGGACTTTGCGCGCATGGGCCATGCCCGCCATGTGGCGGCCCGGCTGGAAAACGGGGCGGTGATCCACAACTGCTATGTCCCCGCCGGCGGCGACATTCCCGACCGCGAGGAAAACCCCAAGTTCGGCCAGAAGCTGGATTTTCTGGCCGACATGCGCGAATGGGCCCGCTGGGACACCCCCTCGCGTGCCATTCTGGTGGGTGACCTGAACATTGCCCCGCGCGAAGATGACGTGTGGGACCACAAGGCGCTTCTGAAGATCGTCAGCCACACCCCCGTCGAGGTGGAACACCTGCGCGCCGCGCAGGAGGCAGGGGGCTGGGTGGACGTGACGCGGCAGGATATCCCCGATGGCCGCCTGTACAGCTGGTGGTCCTACCGCGCGCCGGACTGGAACGCCGCCGACAAGGGCCGCAGGCTGGACCACATCTGGGCCTCGGCCGACATCGCGGGGGCGGCGCATTCCAGCCGCATCCTGCGCGATGCGCGGGGGTGGGAGGGGCCTTCGGACCACGTGCCGGTGTTTGCGACATTTGATCTGTAGGGTGGGGCGCCTGTCCATCGCCATAGCCGGGGCAGGGATCGGCGGTCTGGCGGCGGCGGCGCTGCTGGCGCGGGCCGGGCGAGACGTGACGGTGTTCGACCGCTTTGCCACGCCCGCCCCGGTGGGGTCGGGGCTTGTGGTGCAGCCGGTGGGGCAGGCGGTGCTGGACCTGTGCGGGGCAGGTGAGGCCGCGCGGGCCTTGGGCGTGTGCATCGGGCGCATGATGGGGGTCGAGGTCGCGGCGGGCCGCACTGTGCTGGACGTGGCCTATGACCGGCGCGGGAAGGGGCGGTTCGGGCTGGCCCTGCACCGCGCGGCGCTGTTCGAGGTGCTGTTGCAGGCGGCGCTGTCTGCGGGCGCACAGGTGCGTACCGGCGCGGCGGTGCAGGGGGCCGTGAAGGGCCACCTGCGGCTGGCGGGCGGGCGGCAGGAAGGCCCCTTCGACCTGATCGTCGATGCCTGCGGGGCAGGGTCGGTGCTGTCGCCTTTGCGGGCGCGGCCCTTGGGCTATGGCGCGGTGTGGGGGACGGTGCCGTGGCCCGACGGCACCACATTGCGCCCCGACCGGCTGGAGCAGCGCTACATGGCCGCGCAGCAGATGGCCGGGGTGCTGCCGCTGGGCCGGATGCCGGCGTCGGACGTGCCGCTGGCGGCTGTGTTCTGGTCGCTGCCGGTGGCGGCGCTGGACGGCTGGGCCACCACCGACATTCCCGCCTGGAAGGCGCAGGTCACCGACCTGTGGCCCGACATGGCGCCCTTCCTGGCCACCATCCACCGCCCGCAGGACATGACGCCCGCCCGCTATTCCCACGGCACACTGGCACGGCCCTGGTCGCCCGGGCTGGTACATATCGGCGATGCTGCACACCGCGCCTCGCCCCAACTAGGGCAGGGGGCGAACATGGCGCTTCTGGACGCCCTTGCGCTGGCCACGGCCCTGCGCCGCGAAACCGGCGATGCCGCGCTGGCCCTGTACGCACGGATGCGGCGCTGGCATGTGCGGCTTTACCAGGGGATGAGCGCGGCCTTCACCCCGCAGTACCAGTCCGACAGCCGCATCCTCCCCCTGCTGCGCGACCGCCTGCTGATGCCGGTGTCGCGCATCCCCCCGGTTCCGGCCATCCTGACCCGGCTGGTCGGCGGCGACCTGATCCCGCCGCTGGCAGGCACCGCCTTTCCCGACATGCCGGTTGGCGTGGCCCAGCCGCCGCGCTAGATTGCACGCCAACAGGGAGATGCCCATGGACATGCCGGTTGCCGATGCCCGCGTGCTGTCGCGCCGCGATGCCATCATCGCCGCCCTGCGCGCGATCCTGCCCGCCGACGCGGTGATCGAGGATGCCGCAGAACTGCGCGCCTACGAATGCGACGCGCTGACCGCCTACCGCTGCCCGCCCCTTGCCGCCGTTCTGCCCCGCACCACTGCCGAAGTGGCGGCGGTGCTGCGCCTGGCCCATGCGCAGGGCATCCCCGTGGTGCCCCGCGGGTCGGGCACCAGCCTGGCGGGCGGCGCGCTGCCCACGGCCGATGCCATCCTGCTGGGCGTCGCGCGCATGAACGCGGTGCTGGAGACGGACTATCCCAACCGCTTCATCCGCGTGCAGACCGGCCGCACCAACCTGTCGGTCACCGGAGCGGTGGAACAGGACGGGTTCTTCTACGCCCCCGACCCGTCGTCGCAACTGGCCTGCGCCATTGCCGGGAACATCGGCATGAACTCGGGCGGGGCGCATTGCCTGAAATACGGCGTCACCACCAACAACCTTCTGGGCGTCACGCTGGTGCAGATGGACGGCACCGTGGTGGACATCGGCGGCCCGTGGATGGACCCTGCGGGGCTGGACCTCTTGGGGGTGATCTGCGGCTCGGAAGGCCAGCTTGGCATCGTCACCGAAGCCACCCTGCGCATCCTGCCCAAACCCGAAGGCGCGCGCCCGGTGCTGATCGGCTATGACAGCAACGAAACCGCGGGCGCCTGCGTGTCCGACATCATCAAGGCGGGCATCCTGCCGGTGGCCATCGAATTCATGGACCGCCCCTGCATCCGCGCCTGCGAGGCCTTCGCGCACGCGGGCTACCCCGATTGCGAGGCGCTTCTGATCATCGAGGTCGAGGGATCGCCTACTGAGATCGACGACCAGCTGGCCCGCATCCGCGCCATCGCCGAACGCCACAACCCCGTGGAATTCCGCGAAAGCCGGTCCGAGGACGAATCGAAGAAAATCTGGCTGGGCCGCAAGTCGGCCTTCGGCGCCATGGGCTACATCAACGACTACATCTGCCTGGACGGCACCATCCCCGTCTCGCAACTGCCCTTCGTGCTGCGCCGCATCGGCGAGCTGTCGCGCGACTACGGGCTGGACGTGGCCAACGTGTTCCATGCAGGCGACGGCAACATGCACCCGCTGATCCTGTTCAACGCCAACGCCCCCGGCGAATTGCACAAGGCCGAGGAACTGGGCGCCGACATCCTGCGCCTTTGTGTCGAGGTGGGCGGCTGCCTGACCGGCGAACACGGTGTGGGCGTGGAAAAGCGCGACCTGATGACGGTGCAGTTCGCCCCCGACGACCTTGAGGCGCAGTTACGCGTGAAGGACGTGTTCGACCCGAAATGGCTCCTGAACCCCGCCAAGGTGTTCCCGCTGCAAGTGACGGCGGGGCGGCGGGCGGGGTGAGGTTTTTCTTGATGGTGTGACGGTTCTTGAATTGGTTTTCTGAATCTGACGGAAGGGTGCTGATCTGCCTCCCGTCAGTTCCCTTCCGCCGGGTGGGAGGCTTCGGGGCAGCTATGCGGACGAACCAGTCATTCAACCCTTGCCAATTGCCGACCAGTTCACGCTACATGCAGCAAACCCGCCGGACGTGCATCAAAAGAGCGATCAGATAATGCCGCAGGACAATGTTACTGTCGCCAGGTACGGAGCTAGGGCGGGCGATTTCATCCGTAGCGCAAGTGTTCTATGCAACGATATCCACAATGGCTGGCTTCCGTCTGCGTGCCTTTTGCTCGGTTTCGCGTGCGAGCTATTGGCGAAGCGGCGCCTACTGCTTGAAGGTGTTTCTGAGGAAGCTCTCTGCAAAGCGCCCTATGGACACGATATTTCTAGCATGTGGCGGGACAAGACGAAATTGTTTGCAGAAGCGGAAAGCATTGTTTCGGAACTCAAGCAGCACCCAAACCAAAATGGCGTGGATGCACACTTCGATTGGGACTTGCACTTTAGGGAATTGGCGCGAGCGCACTCGCGAGCCGGCAAATATTCGCTCCGCTATCACAACGGAGAAGTCCATTTTGCCGACCCCATAGCGCTTACAGTAGTTTTGGGGAGTATCTGGCTGGCCGAGCAAAGGAAGAACCTTAACTGACAGCTTGATGGCGGTCTCTAAGGGCTCAATCCTGTCATCCAACACCCTCGCCCCGTAGTGCTAGGTTCATGCATCACACACTGCCTTTACATGGGTCGCATACAAACACCATACCCGCGCCCACCCGCCACCGGAGCCACCCCATGCGCCTCGCCCTCGCCCTCACCCTGCTCGCCCTTCCCGCGAACGCCGAAACCACCCTGCGCGTGATGTCCTACAACACCTGGGGCGCGGGCCTGAACGAAGGGAAGGGGGTCGAGGAAACCGTGGCGGTCATCAGGGCCGCAGGGGCCGACATCGTGGGGCTGCAGGAGACGCGGGCGGAGCCCGAGACCTGCACCGCCACCGATTGCAAGGCCGAGGGCGACAGCCGCGCCCCGGCCATTGCCGCGGCGCTGGGCTGGCATGTGATGGACCAGACGGCGGAAAGCCCGGCGCTGTGGGCCAATGCGGTGATCTCGCGTTTTCCCATCACGGCCATGTCGCCCGGCGGGCTGGGGGTGAAGATCGATGTGGACGGCAAAGAAGTGTGGCTGTTCAACATCCACCTCGATGACGAACCCTATCAGCCCTACCAGCTGAAAGGCATCGAATACGGCCCCGCGCCGTTCATCACCACGGCGGACGAGGCGGTGAAGTGGGCGGCCGAGACGCGCGGACCGGCGATGGACCTGCTGTTCGCTGACATGGCGGCGGCCGATGGTGCGGCGGCGGTGTTCGTGACCGGCGACTTCAACGAACCCTCGCATCTGGACTGGACATCGATGGTGGCGGAAGAGGGGTTGAAGCCGGTGGCCGTCGACTGGCCCGCCACCATGCGGCTGTTTGAGGCCGGGTTCACCGATACCTATCGCCAGATCTACCCCGACGCCACGATGAAACCCGCCTTCACCTGGACGCCCTATTACGCCGAGGATGCCGAGGACGACACGCCCGACCGCATCGATTTTGTCTTTGCCAAAGGCGCAACCGTGACCGATGCCGCCATCGTGGGCGAAGACGGGCCGCGGTCCGACATCATCGTCACCCCCTGGCCCAGCGACCATCGTGCGGTTGCGGCGGGCGTAACGATTCCGTGAAGCCTCCGCCGCGCCGCGGATGCGGCGCGGCGGCAGGTCGGGTCAGTGCACCACCGCCTGCACCGGACGCTCGCGGCGGCTGGCGCTGACGCGGTCGCCGATCATCAGGCCGTCCGGCCCGGTGGTGACCGTGACCGTCGCACCGTCCAGCACATCGCCCGCCAGAATGGCCTCGGCCAGCGGGTCCTGCAGCGCGCGCTGGATCACCCGCTTCAGCGGCCGCGCCCCGAACACCGGGTCATAGCCCTCGTCGGCCAGCCAGGCCCTTGCCTCGGCATCCAGCGCCAGCGCGATCTTGCGCGAGGTCAGACGCTTTTCCAGCCTGCGCAGCTGGATGTCGACGATGGCCCCCATGTCGGCCCGCGCCAGGCGGTCAAAGATCACCGTCTCGTCCAGCCGGTTCAGGAACTCGGGCCGGAAATGCGCCCGCACTGCCTCCATCACCTCGGCCTTGGCCCGCCCGGCATCGCTGCCCTCGGGCAGTTCCGACAGCGCCCGCGCCCCCAGGTTCGAGGTCAGCACGATCAGCGTCTGCTTGAAGTCCACCGTGCGGCCCTGCCCGTCGGTCAGGCGCCCGTCGTCCAGCACCTGCAGCAGCACGTTGAACACATCCGGATGCGCCTTTTCCACCTCGTCGAACAGCACCACCTGATAGGGCCGCCGCCGCACCGCCTCGGTCAGCACCCCGCCCTCGTCATACCCCACATAGCCGGGCGGGGCACCAATCAGGCGCGACACGGAATGCTTCTCCATGAACTCGCTCATGTCGATGCGCACCATCGCATTCTCGTCGTCGAACAGATACTCGGCCACCGCCTTGGTCAGCTCGGTCTTGCCCACGCCGGTGGGGCCAAGAAACAGGAACGACCCCAGCGGGCGGTTCTCGTCATTCAGCCCGGCGCGTGCACGCCGCACGGCATTGGCCACCGCAGTGACCGCCTGCTTCTGGCCCACCACGCGCTGCCCAAGCTGCTCTTCCATGCGCAGAAGCTTTTCCTTCTCGCCTTCCAGCATCTTGGTCGTGGGAATGCCGGTCCAGCGCTCCACCACCTCGGCAATCTGTTCGGCCCGCACGGTGTCGGCCGCCAGCGTGGCGCCCTTGCCGTCGGCCTCGGACAGCTGCTTTTCCAGGCTGGGGATGCGCCCGTACTGCAGCTCCCCGGCCTTGGCATAGTCGCCCGCGCGCTTCGCCTGCTCCAGTTCCGCCCGTGCCACGTCCAGCTGTTCCTTCAGCCCCCGAGCCGACTCCAGCGCATCGCGCTCGGCCTGCCACTTCGCGGTCAGCTCGGACGCCTGCTGCTGCGTCTCGGCCAGTTCCTTCTCCAGCTTCTCCAGCCGGTCCTTCGACGCCGCGTCGTCCTCTTTCTTCAGCGCTTCCGACTCGATCTGCATCTGCAGGATCTGCCGGTCCAGCGCGTCCAGTTCCTCGGGCTTGGAATCCACCTCCATCCGCAGGCGGCTGGCCGCCTCGTCCACCAGGTCGATTGCCTTGTCGGGCAGGAAACGGTCGGTGATGTAGCGATGGCTCAGCGTCGCCGCCGCCACCAGGGCAGAGTCCGAAATCTTCACCCCGTGGTGAAGCTCGTACTTCTCCTTGATCCCGCGCAGGATGCTGACGGTATCTTCAACCGTCGGTTCCGAAACGAAGATCGGCTGGAACCGCCGCGCCAGTGCCGCGTCCTTCTCCACATGCTTGCGGTATTCGTCCAGCGTGGTGGCGCCCACGCAATGCAACTCGCCCCGCGCCAGCGCAGGCTTGATCAGGTTCGCCGCATCCATCGCGCCTTCGGATTTGCCGGCGCCGACCAGCGTGTGCATCTCGTCGATGAACAGGATGATCTCGCCGCTGGCGGATTCGATCTCTTTCAGAATGGCCTTCAGCCGCTCCTCGAACTCGCCCCGGTACTTGGCCCCCGCAATCAGCGACCCCATGTCCAGCGCCATCAGCCGCTTGTTCTTCAGGCTTTCCGGCACGTCGCCGTTCACGATGCGCAGCGCCAGCCCCTCGGCAATCGCCGTCTTGCCCACGCCCGGCTCGCCGATCAGCACGGGGTTGTTCTTGGTGCGGCGCGACAGCACCTGCATTGACCGGCGGATTTCCTCATCCCGCCCGATGATGGGGTCGATCTTGCCCTCGCGCGCGGCCTCGGTCAGGTCGCGGGCGTACTTCTTCAACGCCTCCATCGTGTCTTCCGACGAAGCCGAGTCCGCCGTGCGCCCCTTGCGCACGTCGTTGATCGCCGCATTGATGCCCTGCGCCGTCACCGCCCCCGCCGTCAGCGCATCCTTGGCGCGCGTGTTCACCAGCGCCAGCGCCGTCAGCATGCGTTCCACCGGCACGAAGCTGTCCCCGGCCTTCTTGGCCACGGTCTCGGCCTCGTCCAGCACCCGCACCAGGCTGGGGTCCACATAGGTCTGCCCGTCGCCGCCCGTCACCTTGGGCAGCTTGGCAATCGCGGCCTCCACCGCCTTCACCACCTGTTCGGGCGAACCCCCGGCCCGGCGGATCAGGTTCGACGCCAACCCTTGCTCGTCATCCATCAGCGCCTTCAGCAGATGGTCAGGCAGCACGCGCTGATGGCTTTCCCGCATTGCAATGGTCTGCGCAGCCTGAATGAACCCGCGCGACCGTTCCGTGAACTTTTCAAGGTTCATCGGTCCTCTCCTTTCGCCAGCACCTTCCCGGCGCCCATCATGGCACGCCGCGTTGGCCTTGGCCTTGATGTGGGTCAGCACCGGCGATGATGCAAGAATGCCACGTCACGCGGCATAAAAGATTCCGCCCCCAGCCGCAAACCACGCAGGGCAATTTTCTTGCCAGCCCGCCCCACGCCCACTAAGTCGGACAGAACCGCGCCCCGGAGCCGCCCATGTCCACCGACGATCCCCGCACGCTTGTCTCCACCGCCTGGCTTGGCGCGCATCTGCGCGACCCCGACCTGCGCGTGCTGGATGCCTCGTGGTTCCTGCCGGGCAGCACGCGCGACGCCAAGGCCGAATACGCCGCGGCCCACATCCCCGGCGCCCGCTTCTTCGACATCGACGAAATCGCCGACCTCCGCTCGGCCCTGCCGCACATGGCCCCCCCGCCCGAGAAGTTCATCAGCCGGATGCGCGCGATGGGCGTGGGCGACGGGCATCAGGTCGTGGTCTATGACAGCATGGGCATCTTCAGCGCCGCCCGCGTCTGGTGGACCTTCCGCCTGATGGGCAAGACCGACATCGCCGTGCTGGACGGCGGCTTCCGCAAATGGCAGGCCGAGGGGCGCGAGACCGAGGACATGCCGCCGGTGGTGCGTGACCGCCACATCACCGTCAGCCGCCAGAACCAGCTGGTCAAGGACGTCACGCAGGTCGCCCAGTCTGCTAAACTCGGCACCGCCGAAATCATCGACGCCCGCGGCGCGCCCCGCTTCCGCGGCGAGGTGCCCGAGCCCCGCCCCGGTCTGCGCGCGGGCCACATCCCGGGGTCGAAGAACGTGCCCTACACTACCGTCCTCAATCCCGACGGCACGCTGAAACAGGGCGACGCCCTGCGCGCGGCCTTCACCGACGCCGGGGTCGACCTGTCGAAGCCCGCCATCACCACCTGCGGGTCGGGGGTAACGGCCTCGATCCTGGCGCTGGCACTGGAACGCATGGGCCACCGCAACTGGGCGCTCTACGACGGGTCATGGTCGGAATGGGGCATGTATGACGATTTGAAAGTCGCGACCGGCCCCTGAATCCGTTTCGCCGAATCGTCCTGCCCCTGCTAGCGTCGGAAACCGATTGCTCGCAGGAGAATTGCCATGCCCAGCTTCAACATCTTCGGCAGTTCGACGACCAGACAGACTCTCCTGTCCGAACAGTACGGGTTCATCGGCCAGAACGGGGCGCTGGTCACCGAATTTTCTGCCGTTAGTGTCAGTCTCGCTTTCGAGCTGGTCGTGCTGGGCAGTGTGACGAGTTTCAGAAGTTCCGCGATTCTTGGCGATGCGGATGGAGCCGAAATCACCATCGGCGCGACCGGTCAGGTCACCTCGATGGAAGGTTCGGCAATCAATATCGGCGGTTTCGAGGCAGACGACCTCAATATCCGGAATGATGGAGTTCTGTCCGGATCCACCGATGGCATCACGGTTTCCGACATTGGCGGTGGCGTCAATCTGGTGAACACCGGCACGGTGGTCGGGACGAATTCCGGCATCGATGCCAACCTTCCCGGACCCATCACCGTCGTCAACACCGGCACGATCACCACTCTGGGCGTAGAAGACGTTTTTGGCGATACTTTCGCCGTCGACCTGACCTCGAACCTTCCGGAACTGCGCAACGCGGGCAGCATCATCGGCGATGTCCTCATGTTTTCAAGCACCATCGGCAGGGCCCTGCTGGTGAACTCCGGCCTGATCGACGGCACCATCACGCTGGGCAACGGCAACGACGAATTCGTCAACGCGGGTGGCCGGATTAACGGCGCCGTCAGTGGCGGCCTTGGCGACGATACCTACCGCATCGACAGCGCCATCACCATTCAGGACAGCGGCGGCAACGACAGCATCTATTCCAGCGTGTCCTACGACATCGCCGCGGGCATCGAGCGGCTGATCCTCACCGGCACCGCCGACATCCGCGCCAACGGCAACGTTCAGGCCAACGTCATCGCGGGCAACTCGGGCGACAACCGCATCTCGGGCCAGCGCGGCAGCGACGAGCTGTCGGGCGGCAACGGCGACGACACGCTGCGCGGCGGCGGCGGGAACGACACGCTGGTCTTCGACGCGGGCGACGACGTGCTGAACGGCGGCGGCGGCATCGACACGCTGGACCTTTCCACCGCCACCGATGCCTTCCTTGTCAACCTCGGCGCCGGGTCCATGACCGGCGACGCCACCGACAACGACACGGTTACAGCGGTTGAAAACGTGCGCGGCGGCAGTGGCGCGGACACCCTGCTGGGGTCGGGCGATGCAAATGCCCTCAGCGGCGGTTCCGGCGACGACAGCCTTGTCGGCAGCGGCGGGGCCGACACGCTGACCGGCCAGTCGGGTGCCGACACGCTGGTCGGCGGCAACGGCGCCGACCTGTTCCGGTTCGAAAGGTTCAGCGACTCGCCCGAGGCCGGGCCCGACACGATTGCCGATTTCCGCACCGCGCAGGGTGACCTGATCGACCTGTCGCTGATCGACGCGAACGGGCTGGGGTCGGGCAACGGCACCTTCCTGTTCAGCAGCGCAGGCTTCCTGCCCGAAGGCGTGCCGTCCGTCCGCGTCCTGCAGGACATCGCGAACAACCTGACCATCGTCGAGGCCCGCGACAGTGTCGGCGCCGCGGTGGACCTGCGCATCATCCTCACCGGCCTCGTGACGCTGACCGCCGCCGACTTCGCCCTGTAGGGTGGGCAATCTGCCCACCACCCTCTCCCCCGATTCGCCCGTTGCGGTTAACGCGCCCGCGGCGCGCGCAGGAGATGGCGCAAAGAGTATGTGCTGAGTACGCAAAGAGTACATGCCACTCCGCTGACGTCGACCCGGTAAATGCAGCGCCCGCAAGGGGTTGCGCCGCCCCGTTGCGCCCGCCCTTGCATCTGCCCCCGTCCCGCGGAACTCTCCCTCCATCGCAACGGGGGCCCGCATGCTCGACCACCTGAAACCGCAGCCGCAAGACAAGATCCTTGCGCTGATGCAGATGTACCGCGACGATCCACGGCCGGTGAAAATCGACCTTGGCGTCGGCGTCTACAAGGACGCCACGGGCCTGACGCCGGTCATGCGGGCGGTCAAGGCCGCCGAAAGGCAACTGTGGGAAACCCAGAAAACCAAGGTTTATACGGGACTTGCGGGCGACCCTGCGTTTGCCGACGCGATGGTGCGGTTGATCCTGGGCGATGGCTGGGGCGACCGCACGGCGGCCGTCGCCACCCCCGGCGGCACCGGTGCCTGCCGTCAGGCGTTCGAACTGGTGCGCATGGCCGCCCCCGGCGCCTGGCTGTGGATGTCGAACCCCACCTGGCCCAACCACCCCTCGATCGCCCGTTATCTGGGCATTCCCACCGCCGAATACGCCTGGCTGAACGCCGAGACGGGCACTGTCGCCTTCGACCGCACGCTGGCCGACCTCTCGGCCGCAACACCCGGCGACACGGTCTTGCTGCACGGCTGCTGCCACAACCCCACCGGTGCAAACCTGACCGTCAACCAGTGGAAAACGCTGGCGGAATTGCTTGCCGACCGTGGCCTGATCCCGCTGGTCGATCTGGCCTACCAGGGCTTCGGCGACGGGCTGGATGCCGATGCCGAAGGCACCCGCATCGTCGCCGCCACCTGCCCCGAGGTGCTGATCGCCGCTTCTTGCTCGAAAAACTTCGGCATCTACCGCGAACGCACCGGACTCCTGATCGCGCTGACCACCCCCGACCGGAAGGCCACCGTTCAGGGCAACCTGAACTGGCTGAACCGGCAGAACTACAGCTTTCCGCCCGATCATGGCGCGCGGGTGGTGCAGATGATCCTGGACGACCCCGCCCTGCGCGCCGACTGGATGGCGGAACTGGAAGAGGTGCGGTTGTCGATGCTGGACCTGCGCATGGCGCTGGCCGCCGAGTTGCGCCGCGCCACGAACGCGGCCCGCTTCGACTTCGTCGCGCAGCATCGCGGCATGTTCAGCCGCCTCGGCCTGACCGAGGCACAGGTGGACCGGCTGCGTGCCGAACACGGCATCTACATGGTCAGCGACAGCCGCATCAACATTGCCGGGCTGAACGCGGCCGCGGTTCCACTGCTGGCGCAGGCGGTGGCGCAGGTGCTGTGAGGCTGGCGCTTCTTCTTCTGGCCACCGCGGCCACGGCGCAGGACATTCCGGCCGTGGGCCGCATCACCTACAGCGCCACGCTGGTTCCGGGGGCGGCGGTCTGCTCTGGCACGCTGGTTGCCCCCGACATCGTGCTGACCGCGGCGCATTGCGTGCGGGGCAGCGTTGACAACCCCGCGCTGGTCCACTTCGCCGCCGGTTACCGCGATGGCACTGCCGTGGCTGCCGGTCAGGGCGCGGCCATCACCCTGGCCGGGGGCAGCGGGATCGCGGCTGATGTGGCGCTGGTCCGGCTGCAATCCCCCTTGCCGGTCGTCCCCCTGCCCATCGGCCCCGAAACCGACCCCTGGCTCTCCCGCATCGGCTATCGCCGGGCAGCCCCCGAACGGCCGGAGACGGATACGCTGTGCCTGCGCGTGCACGAGGACGGGCCGGTGGTTCAGCTGTTGTGCGACGCCGTCTCGGGCCACTCTGGCGCGCCGCTGCTGTCGCGCGGGCCCGAGGGGAACTGGCGGGTGGCGGCGGTGATGGTGGCCGCGTTCAACTCCGGCCTCGGCTCGGTCGCCGTACGCATCCCGCCCGATCTGGCCGAACGGCTGCCCGCGCCCAAGTGACCGGGCGGTTGACCAGACTGCCCCCTTTCTTTGTTCACTTTCCCAAACGGAAACGGCCCGCGGGGGGAGGATCCCGCGGGCCGTCTGCTGCGGCGCCGGGCTGGAAAGACCTGCCCTGCACCAAATCGGTTGCGCGTCAGCTGTGATAGGCCTGTTCGCCGTGCGCCGTCAGGTCCAGCCCCTGGCGCTCGGTGTCGTTGTCCACCCGCAGGCCGATTGTCATGTCGATTGCCTTGAACAGCACCGCGGACACCACACCCGACCAGACAATGGTGATCAGCACGCCTTCGATCTGGATCCACAGTTGCGACATCATCGCATAGTCGTCGCCCTTGACCCCGCCAAAGGCAGCCGCCGAGAACACGCCGGTCAGGATCGCGCCGACGATGCCGCCGATGCCGTGGATGCCGAAGACATCCAGGCTGTCGTCATACTGCATCTTGTGTTTCACCACCGTCACGAAGAAGTAGCACAGCGCCGCCGCAATGGCGCCCAGCGCAATGGCACCCATCGGGCCGATGGTTCCGCAGGCCGGGGTCACCGCGACAAGTCCCGCAACCATGCCCGACGCCGCGCCAAGCATCGAGGCCTTGCCGCGCAGGACGCCTTCCAGCGCCGACCACACAACCGTGGCGGCCGCCGTTGCAATGAAGGTGTTGATCATGGCCAGCGTCGCGCCGCCGTTGGCTTCCAGGTTCGAGCCGACGTTGAAGCCAAACCAGCCGACCCACAGCATCGAGGCTCCGACCATGGTCAGCACCATCGAATGGGGCGCCATGTTGTCTTTCCCATAGCCGACGCGCTTGCCCAGCATGATGCAACCCACCAGGGCCGCGATGCCTGCATTGATGTGCACCACCGTGCCGCCGGCAAAGTCGATGGCGCCCTTGGCGAACAGATAGCCGTTCGAGTCCCACACCATGTGCGCGATCGGAAAGTACGAGAAGGTGCCCCACAGGACCGAGAACACCAGGACTCCGGAAAACTTCACCCGTTCGGCAAATGCGCCGATGATCAGGGCGGGGGTAATGGCGGCGAAGGTCATCTGGAACACGATGAACAGATATTCGGGAATGACATAGCCCGCACTGAAGGTGGCCGCCATGCTGTCTGCCGTGACGCCCGACAGGAAAAGCTTGCCTGTGCCGCCCCACCACGGGCTGGTCGAACCGCCGAACGAGAACGAGTAGCCATAGATCACCCAGACAAGCATCATCACGCAGGCGATCATGGTGGTCTGCATCAGGACCGACAGCATGTTCTTCGACCGCACGAGGCCGCCATAGAACAGCGCAAGTCCGGGGATCGTCATGAACAGGACAAGGACGGTCGAGACCATCATCCAGCTCACGTCACCCTTGTCCATCACCGGAACGACTTCGGCCGCAGCTTCGGCCGTGGCTTCGGCTGCCTCGGCCGTCGCTTCTTGCGCCCAGGCGGGCAGGCTGGCGAACAGCGACGCACCAAGCGTCGCGATGCCAAGGCGTTGCATCAATGTGTTCATGTCGTGGCTTTCCCCTTGCCCTTGTCCCGTCAGAGTGCGTCGTCGTTGATCTCGCCGGTGCGCACCCGCACGGCATGTTCGACGTCCAGCACGAAGATCTTTCCGTCGCCGATCTTGTCGGTCTTCGCCGTCTTTGCGATGGTTTCGACCACCGGCTCGGCCAGGCTGTCGCTGACCACGATTTCCAGCCGGACCTTCGGCACAAAGTTCACCGCGTATTCGGCGCCGCGGTAGATTTCCGTGTGGCCGGACTGGCTGCCAAAGCCCTTGATCTCGGTGACCATCATGCCGCGCACGCCGATGGTGGTCAGCGCCTCGCGTACCTCCTCGAGCTTGAACGGCTTGATTGCAGCGATGATGAGTTTCACGTGGGTCCCCTTCCCGTTAAGGCAGACGCCCCGCCGTTGGGGGCATGCCGCATGAAGGGACCCGCAGGCTGCGGTTCTCAAGAAAGCGTCGGATCGCTGCCAAGGCCGCCGCGCCGTTTCTGCCCGGAATTTGCACTATTTCAGCATCTCGCACAATTTTTCAGCGGAACGCTGATCCCAACCGGGTCGCTTCTCCTTTGGCTTTCCCCGTGTCTCGGGCTAGGATCGCCACCACAACAGCGTGGCAAACACGCGTGGCAAACACGGACGGGCAGGCATGGGCAGTTCAGGCAAGCGCGGGGCGCCATTGGTTGCGGACCGCCGCTATGGTCCGGCAAAGGTGTCGGCCAAGTCGGCGGCGCCCGCGCCCCCGCGCAAGACGCCGAAAAAGCGCGCGCCGCGGCGGCGCACCGGAATTGTCGGGTTCTTCATGGGCGTGCTGGCGCTGATCTGGCGCACTGTCTGGGGGGTGGTGTGGCGGGTCACGGCGGTGGTCGGGGCGGTGGTTGTCGGCGCCACGATGTATTTCTATGCTCAGCTTCCCGAAGACCCGGCGGCGCTGATGGACGGCCGCGCGAAGGGATCGGTCACACTCTTGGACCGCGACGGCCAGCCTTTCGCCTGGCGGGGCGAGACCTATGGCGGGCAGATCGACAGCTATTCGGTGTCGCCCTACCTGCGCAACGCCGTGGTGGCGTCCGAAGACAAGCGGTTCTACTGGCACCTTGGCGTCAGTCCCCGCGGCATTGCCAGTGCCATCATGATCAACCTGCGCGAGGGGCGGGGGCCGCTGGAGGGCAACGGCGGCTCGACCATCACGCAGCAGGTGGCCAAGCTTCTGTGCCTGGGCACGCCCTATGACGGCGCTGTCTGGAAGACCGAGGCCGAGTACGAGGCCGACTGCCGCCGCGGCTCGATCTGGCGCAAGGTGAAGGAGATGCCCTTCGCCTTTGCGCTGGAGGCCAGGTACTCCAAGGCGGAAATCCTGACGATCTACCTGAACCGCGCCTATCTGGGGGCGGGCGCGCGCGGGTTCGAGGCGGCGGCGCAGCGGTACTTCGGCATTTCCGCCAATGAGCTGAACCCGGCCGAGGCGGCGATGCTGGCGGGGCTTTTGCCCGCGCCGTCGTACTATTCGCCCACCAACAACCTGGCCCGGTCGCAGGACCGCGCCTCGCTGGTGCTGGGGCTGATGGAGGATCAGGGCTACCTGACCGCCGCCGAGGCCGATGCCGCGCGCGACCAGCCGGCCGCTCTGTCCAAGGCCGCCGCCGCCCGCAACGGCGAGGCCTTTGCCGACTGGGTGATGGAAACGGGGCCGGCTTTCCTGACGCGCGACACCACCGAAGACGTGATGATGCGCACCACCTTTGACCCCAAGCTGCAGCGCGCGGCAGAAGAGGCGCTGGCCTACATCTTCGAGACCAAGGTGAAGGACGGATCGAAGGCGCAGGCGGCGATCGTGGTGATGTCGGCCGACGGGGCCGTGCGGGCCATGGTGGGCGGCCGGGCGACGAAGACCGCGGGCGAGTTCAACCGCGCGGTACAGGCCAGGCGGCAGACCGGGTCATCATTCAAGCCGTTCATCTATGCCGCGGCGCTGGACCTGGGTTACAGCCCGGCGGATTTCGTGGATGACAGCCCGCTGACCATCTACATCCCCGGGTCGGGCAACTGGTCGCCGCGCAACTATACCGAGGAATTCAAGGGCGTCGTCACCCTGACCACGGCGCTCAAGCATTCGCTGAACATTCCCGCCGTCCGCATGTCCGAGGCGGTGGGGCGCGACGTGGTGCGCAAGGTGGCGGGCGACTTCGGCCTGAAGTCCGACCTGGCGGCCGGGCCCGCGCTGGCGCTGGGGGTTTCGGAATCGACGTTGCTGGAGATGACGGGGGCCTATTCGGGCATCCTGAACGGCGGGTCGGCCGTGACGCCCTATGGCCTGATCGACCTGCGTCTGATCGACGACAGCGAGCCCGTGTTCCACCAGGAAAGCGGCATCGGCGAACGGGTGATTTCCGAGAAGGCGGCGCGACTGCTGACCTACATGATGCACGAGGTGATCCTGTCGGGGACCGGCACGCGGGCGCAATTGCCCGACGGGCGGCAGGCCGCGGGCAAGACGGGCACCACGCAGGCCGCGCGTGACGCCTGGTTCATTGGCTTCACGGCAGACTATGTGACCGGCGTCTGGATGGGATACGACGACAACTCGCCGCTGGCCGGGGTGACGGGCGGGGGTCTGCCCGCGGAAATCTGGCGTGAGGTGATGGTGCGGGTGCACGAGGGGGTGCCGGTGGTGCCGCTGGAGATGGACTTTCCGGCCGCCCGGCAGGTGGTGGACCCCGCGCCCGGCACGACGCCGGGAGCGCCCCAGCCGATTGACGTGACACCGCCGCAACCCGTGGACGTGACCGCGCAGGGAAGCGGCGCCGCCGCGCCCACCCGCGATGAGCGCCGCGCCGAGCGCAAGAAGAAGCGGCAGGAAGCCGCCGAGCAGGTGTTGGACGACGTGATGGCGGTGTTCGGCAAGAACAACTGAGCCGGGCGGCCGTGGGACAGGCTGCGTGTCCCACGCTGGGACAGAACGCAGATTCAATGAAATCAATGGGTTGCGAGCGGCCGTTTACCGCGCGTTTACGTTTGTGCCCGCGCGTGGAGGTGTTCGGCCTGCGGCTGTGCCACCGTAGTGTGGGCAATCTGCCCACCTTCCGGCGCAAGACTGGCGGCACGGGTGGGCAGAATGCCCCCCCAACAAGGGTGTCAGGCCTTCTTCAGGTCTTCGACCAGCGCGCCGATGTTTCCGCGGCGCTTGTCCAGCATGGCGCCGATCTCGGTGCGTTCGGAGGCGAGCATGTTCACGCCTTCGATGATGATGTTGAAGAACACCCGCTTGCCGCCCTTTTCGGCGACGTGCCAGCGCACCTCGAACGGCGATTCGCCGCGCAGGTAGGCGATCGACAGCACCTCGTAGTAGCTCTTGATCGGCTTGGCGTCCTTCACCTCGATCTGGCCGCCGATGAACTCGCGGAAGCGGCGGCCATACTTGCGGCTGATGTAGCCCTGGAATGCCTTGGTGAAGGCCGAAAGCTCGCCCGCACTGGCGGTACGGGCGGCCGGGCCCAGCGTTGACCGCGCGATGGTCGGCACGTCGGCGTATTTCACGAAGACCTTCTCGAACTCGGTGAACATGGCCTGTTCGGATTTGCCCGAGTTGATGATGGTGTTCACGTCGGCCACCGCGCTGTCGATCAGCGCGCGGGCAGTGTTCACGTCAAGCGCCCATGTGGGCGGGGCCACGGCCACGCCCACGGCAGCGGCGGCCCCGACAAGAAGGCCGCGGCGCGACAGGAGAGGAAGGGGGCGGGCAGTCATTGTGCGGTATCCTCGTAGGGGTCGAAGAAGTCGTCTTCGCTTACGGTCTGGCCAAGCTCGAAACGGCGGTTCTGCAGGTACAGGAGCCGCGCCTGGGCATAGCTGTCGGCACTCTCATATAGGATCGAATCGATGGTATCGCCAAACCGGTAGCGATCACCAAGCGTTGATGCGGCGCCGACGGCGGTGGCGACGTTGGCCTCGGCGGTGGGCAGAACCAGCCGCAGCGGGTTCAGCGCCAGATCGGCGAGCTTTCCGGCGGTGTCGCGGCTGGTCGAGGGGCCAAGGAAGGGCAACTCGGCATAGGCACCTTCGCCCGCGCCCCAGGTGTGCAGCGTTTCGCCGAAATCGGTGGGCCGACCATTGACCCCCAGGGCACGGGCGGGGTCGAAGAGGCCGCCAAGGCCGACCGTGGTGTTGATGGCAAAGCGCAGCGTGTTTTCTGCTGCCGGGCCGATGCGGCCCTGCAGGACGCTGTTCACCACATCGCCCGGCGTATCGAGGTTCGCGGCGAAGTTGCTGACGCCCGCGCGCACGGGTTCGGGCAGGATCGAGCCGTAAGTGTTGGCGGCCGGGCCGACAAACGCCTGGTCCACCGATTTGTTGAAGGCGTGGATGGCGCGGTTGTCCTGCTCGTTCGGGTCATAGGGTTCGGCGGGCGGGGCAGGGGCGGTGCAGCCCGCCAGGACCGCCGCCGCGGCCATGGCCAGCGCGGTTGCCCGACCGCCGGTTCCACTTGATGTCATGGCGCGCCTGTCTTCCGGATACACGTTCCTGCGATCCTGTGCATGTGACGGGCACCGGATGCAATTGGCAAGCCGCCCCGTTCCGGGCATACCGGTGCCATAATTCGGGCACAACCGTCGTATCCAACCGGCGGCGAATTGTTGCGAAGGCGACAACAGTACCGGGTCTGTCCCAGTGGCGGTTTGCAGGCGGAGAACAACGGCGTGAGCGGGATCAACCTTCGGCAGATAGACAAGACACGCGGGCTGCAGGAACTGCGGGCCGTGCGCGCGGAATCCCGCCCGCTGTTCTGGGCGGTGTTCCTGTTCTCGGTGTTCGTGAACGTGCTTCTGCTGACCGGGCCCCTGTACATGCTGCAGGTCTATGACCGCGTGCTGGGCAGCCGGTCGGAGGCCACGCTGGTGGCGCTGTCGGTGCTGGTAGCGTTCCTGTTCCTGTCGATGGGCATTCTGGACCATGTGCGCGCCCGCATCATGGCGCGGGTGGCGGCGCGGTTTCAGGACCGGCTGGACCGCCGGGTGTTCGAATCGGCGATGCGGCGGCTGGCGGTGGTGCCGAACGACCCGCTGGCGGCGCCGGCGATGCGCGATCTGGAATCGGTGCAGAAACTGCTGGGCTCGCCGGTGCTGATCTCGGTCTTCGACATCCCGTGGACGCCGTTCTTCATTGCCGCGATCTTTGTGTTCCACCCGTGGCTTGGCTATCTGGCGCTGGGCGGCGGGGCGATTCTGGTGCTGGTGACGCTGATGAACCAGTGGTCCACGAAGGGGCCGCTGACACGGGCGACGTCCACCGCGATGGAAGCCGAGCGGCTGTCGGAGAGCCTGAAGGCCGAGGCCGAGACGGTGCAGTCGCTGGGCATGCAGGGGGCGGGGTTTGCGCGGCTGGCACGGGTGCGGTCCGATGCGCTGCAACGCGCGACCGATGCGTCCGATGTGGCCGGGCGTTATTCGATTTCCACCAAGACGTTCCGGCAGTTCCTGCAATCGGCGGTGCTGGGCCTGGGCGCCTGGCTGGTGTTGCTGGGCGAACTGACGCCCGGCGCGATGATTGCCGGGTCGATCCTGCTGGGCCGCGGCCTGGCGCCGATCGAGCAGGCCATCGGGCAATGGGCGGTGGTGACGCGCGGGCAAGAGGGGTGGCAGCGGCTGGCCGCGCTGTTGTCGGTGATGCCGCCCGAGCCGCCGCGGCTGGCGCTGCCGCGGCCGAAGGCGTTGCTGGACGTGCAGACGCTGACCGTGGCGCCGCCCGGCGAACAGGTGGCCACGCTGCGCGGCGTGACGTTCAAGCTGGACCCGGGGCAGGCGCTGGGCGTGATCGGGCCCTCGGGTTCGGGGAAATCCACGCTGGCGCGGGCGATCTGCGGCGTTTGGCGGCCGATGGCGGGCAAGATCCGGCTGGATGGCGCCACATTGGACCAGTACGACCCCGACGCGCTGGGCAGCTACATCGGCTATCTGCCGCAGCGCGTGTCGCTGTTCGACGGCACCATTGCCGAAAACATTGCCCGGCTTGCCCTGAAGCCCGACCCGGACAAGGTGGTGGCGGCGGCCAAGGCGGCTGCGGCGGACGAGATGATCCGCAAGCTGCCGAACGGCTATGACACCCGCGTTTCCGCCATAGGCGGGCGGTTGTCGGGCGGGCAGATGCAGCGCATCGGACTGGCCCGTGCCCTGTACAACGACCCCGTGCTGCTGGTGCTGGACGAACCCAATGCCAACCTCGACAACGACGGGTCGGTGGCGCTGAACATCGCCATCCGGGCGATGAAGGACCGCGGCGGGTCGGTCATCATCATGGCGCACCGTCCGAACGCGATTCAGGAGTGCGACACGCTGATGGTGCTGAACGAAGGAATGCGGCAGGCCTTTGGCCCGCGCGACCAGGTGTTGCGCGAGATGGTCAAGAACCATACCGAAATCGTGCGGTCCAGCGGACCCGGAGGTGTGGCATGAGCGCGGACAAGGAAAAGCGGCCGTTTTCATCGCGCGGTCCGGTGGCGCTGGGGCTGCTGACGCTGCTGCTGCTGGTTGGCGGCTTTGGCGGCTGGTCGGTCATGTCCACCATCGACGGTGCCGTGGTGGCGCCCGGCCGGCTGGAGGTGGAACAGAACCGTCAGGTCGTGCAGCATCTGGACGGCGGCGTGGTGGCGGAAATCCTGGTCGAGGACGGCAAGGTGGTGAAGGCCGGGGATGTGCTGATCCGGCTGGACGGCACGCTGCTGCAATCGGAGCTGACCATTGTAGAGGGCCAGCTGTTCGAGCTGTTTGCCCGCCGCGGGAGACTGGAAGCCGAGCGTGACGACGCGGAGACGATTACCTTCCCGGCGGAACTGACCGAGCTGGCCAAGACACGGACCGAGGCTGTCGATCTGATGGAGGGGCAGCGGCGGCTGTTCGAGGCGCGGCGCGAAACGCTGGCCAAGCAGACCGAACAGCTGGGCAAGCGGGGGGATCAGACCCGCAACCAGATTGTCGGCGTGGAAGCGCAGATTGTCGCGCTGAACTCTCAGCTGGAACTGATCGGCAGAGAACGGGCGTCGGTGCAGGAGCTGTTCGACAAGGGGCTGGCGCAGGTCAGCCGCCTGCTGTCGCTGGAGCGTGAAGAGGCGCGGCTGCAGGGGCAGGTGGGTGAGTTGACAGCGGCCAAGGCCACCTCGGAGGGACGCATCACCGAGATCGAGATCGAGGTGCTGCGGCTGGCGGCCGCGCGGCGCGAGGAGGCCAACACGCAGCTGCGCGACATCGGCTATCGCGAACTGGAACTGGTGGAGCGGCGATCGGCGCTGCTGGAGCGCATGTCGCGGCTGGATGTGACGGCGCCGGTCGAAGGCATTGTTCTGGGCCTGACCGTGACCACGCCGCGCGCCGTGCTGCGGCCCGCGGAACCGCTGCTGTATCTGGTGCCGCAGGACCGGCCGCTTGTGATCGTGGCGCAGGTGGCGCCCACCGACATTGACCAGGTGCATCCGGGCCAGCCCGCGCGGCTGATGTTTTCGGCATTTTCCACCCGGACGACGCCGGAACTGATGGGCCATGTGGTGATGGTATCGCCCGACGCGCTGGCCGACGAGCGCAGCGGGCTGACGTTCTATCGTGCGGAAATCCTGCCCGACCCGGGAGAGGTGGAGAAGCTGGTGGGCCTGACGCTGTTGCCGGGCATGCCGGTTGATTCGTTCATCCGCACCGATGCAAGGTCGCCGATGGCCTATCTGGTGAAGCCCTTCACCGACTACTTCATGAAGGCGTTCCGCGAGAGCTGACCGGCAGCACCATGGGGGCCGCGAGTGCCCCGGCCAATGCCATGCAGGCGTTCAGCCCGTTCTCTACCGCCTGCACGTTGGCCCGGCGCAGCCAGTCAAGCCAGAGCCCGTCCAGCATGGCCATGATGGCATCCGAGACGGGATGCACGTCGCCCGGGCCGATCCCGGCCAAGAGGGCGTCAAGCTGCGCGCGGTAGCTGTCGTACAGCGCGCGTTCGGTGTCGGCGAGGGCGGGGTGGTGGCGGGCTGCGGCCCAAAGCTCGACCCGGGGGTTCAGGTAGTCGGCCGTCAGGACCTGCGGCGTGAAGCCTGCGCGCAGGAAGGCCGAAAGGCGCGCCGTCGCGTCGTCGGTTGTGGCCGACAGCCGTGCGGCGGTGGCGGTGTGGAGGTCGGCCGAGGCGGCCCGGTAGGTTTCGATCAGCAGCTCTTCCATCGAGGCGAAGTGATAGCTGACCTGGCCCAGCGCCAGCCCGGCCCTTGCGGCCACCGCGCGTGCCGTCAGCGCACTGGCGCCGCGTTCGCGCAGGATGGCGAGGCCCGCCGACACGATTTCGGCACGGCGTTCGACCGTGGGCCGCAGGACGCGGCGGTTGGACCGGCGGTCGTCATTCATTGCCCGAACTCTTGACAGGAAGGAGGGAACGCGCAAACCATGTGTTAGTACGTTCGTACTAGGTAGGGGCAAGGATGGACGTCAACCACTTTCTGAACGCGCATATGCTGGACACCTCGACGGGCGGGATTCGTCTTTACCGGGACATGGTCGCGCAGGCGCAGGCGGCGGACCGGCTGGGGTACCGGGGCATTTCCATTCCGGAACATCACCTGATCAATATCCTGCTGGTTCCCTCGCCCTTGCAGTTCGCCGCGCATGTCGCGGCGCTGACGCGGCGGGTCGAGATCGTGACGGCGATTGCGGTTCTGCCGATTCGCGACATGCGGGTCTTTGCGGGCGAGGTGGTGCAGGCGTCGTGCCTGACCGAAGGGCGGCTGATTCTGGGCGTGGGGCGTGGCGCCTTCAAATGGGAGCTTGAGCGGCTGGGCGTGCCGTTTGCCGAGATCAAGGCGCGGTTCGAGGATTCGCTGAATGTGCTGACGGCGCTGCTTTCACGCGAAGAGGTGGCGTGGGACAGCCCGTGGTACCGGTTTGATCCGATTACCGTGATGCCGCGGCCGGAACATCCGATTCCCCTGATGGTGGCCACCATGGCACCCGAGGGAATCGAGGCGGCGGCGCGGGCGGGCCTGCATGTGCAGACAACGCCGCTGTCGTCCAGCCACGCGGTGCTGCAGGGGCAGGTGGATGCATTCCACCGCGGCAGGGCGGCTGGCGGCGGGCAGAACCGCCTGATGCTGCAACGGGGTGTGTTTCTGGCCGAGAATGCCGCCGAGGCTGACGAGATTCTGGGCATGGCGCACGCCTACTATGACCGTTTCGAGAACGTGTGGTCCGGACCGGGAATTGTCAACCATGGCGAGATCGCTTCGATCCCGCGCGGTCAGACGAAGGAAGAATTGCGTCAGTCACTGCTGATCTGCACGGCGGGCGAGTTGATCGACCGTCTGGGGGCCTATGCCGAATTGGGCATCGACGAGCTGATTGCAAGCTGCAACTTCGGGCAGGAGAATGCCCGCACGATTGCCATGATGGAGCGTTTCGCCGCCGAGGTGATGCCGCATCTGGCCAGACCGAAACTGAATGCCGCCTGAGGGAAGACCGACATGCCGATGATCCGGGTTGAAATGTTTGCAGGACGCACCGTTGAGCAGAAGCGCGCGCTGGCCGCCGCGCTGACCGACGCTTTCGTGGCCACCTGCGGTGGCAGCCGCGAGGCCGTCTGGGTGGTGATGGACGATGTGCCGAAAGAGAACTGGGCCTTTGGCGGGCGACTGGGGATCGACCCCAAGCCCGGGGGCTGAGGCGTGGACTGCGCGTACAAGATCACGGGCCAGGGCCCCGCGCTGTTCCTGATCCACGGCATCGGCGCGCGCAAGACGGCGATTGACCGGCTGGCCGAGGGGTTGGCCGACCGTTTTACCTGCATCGCCTATGACCTGCGCGGCCATGGCGACAGTCCGCTGCCGCAGGGCCGGTTCGGGCTGGACGATCTGGTGGACGACCTGGAGGCGCTGCGGGCAAGGCTGGGGGTCGAGAAGGCGCATTTTGCCGGGCATTCGCTGGGCGGGATGATCGGGCCGGCCTATGCGCGGCGATATCCTGACCGGGTGCTGTCGCTGGGCCTGTGGTCCACCGCCGCTTTCCGCACCGAGGAGGACAGTGCCCGGGTGAAGGCGGTGGTGGCGAAGATGCGGGCTGACGGGATCGGGCCGACGCTGGACACGCTGACGGCGCGTTGGTTCACCGATGGCTTCGCGGCGGCGCGGCCGGACGTGATTGACTGGCGCAAGCGTCAGGTGATGGAGACGGACCCGGAAGTGTTCCTGAACGTCTTCGACATCTATGCCGAAACCGAGATGGCGCCGTGGCTGGATCAGGTGACGGCGCCCGCGCAGGTAATCACCGGCGAGTTCGACGGCGGCTGCCCGCCGCGGCTGAACGAACGGATTGCCGCGGTGCTGGGGGCCGAGCTGGTTGTGCTGGAGGGGCTGAAGCACGCGATCCTGATCGAGGCCGCCGACCGCGTGCTGCCGCATGTGCGGGGGTTCCTGACGGCGCAGGGATAGCGCTAGGGTAGCGGCATGGCGCTGCCCGATTCCGCATTTGACCCTACCACCCCCGCAGGCTGGCATGCCGCGTTGGCGGCTTTGGCATGGCAGGTGGAACTGGGGGCATCCGACCTGATCGGGGACGATCCGGTGGATGCTTTCGCGTTGCCCGAGCGGATGGCGGCGGCTGTGCCTGCAATTGCGGCAAGGGCCGCGGCGGCGGTGCCTGCCGTGGCGGACGCGGCCGATCCGGTGGCGGTAGCGCGGGCGGCGGCGGCGGGGGCGGGCACGCTGGAGGCGCTGCATCAGGCGATTGCCGGATATGACCTGTGCGAGTTGAAGAAGGGCGCGCGCAACACGGTGTTCGCCGACGGCAACCCGCGGGCGCGCGTGCTGGTGCTGGGCGAGGCGCCGGGGGCCGAGGAGGACCGCGAGGGGCGGCCTTTCGTGGGCCGGGCTGGGCAGCTTCTGGACCGGATGTTCGCCGCCATCGGCCTGTCGCGCCACGACCCGGATAGCGAGAAGGCGCTGTACATCACCAACGTGATGGTCTGGCGCCCCCCCGGCAACCGCGACCCCTTGCCGACCGAGATTGCCATGATGATGCCGTTCGTGGAACGGCATGTGGCGCTGGTGGACCCCGATGTGGTCGTGCTGATGGGCAACACGCCGCTGTTTGCCGCCACCGGGGCCAAGGGCATTACCCGGGCGCGGGGGCAGTGGCTGCAGGCCTTCGGGCGGCCCGCGCTGCCGATGTTCCACCCGGCGTACCTTTTGCGCAATCCGGGGGCCAAGCGCGAGGCCTGGGCGGATTTGCTGGCGTTGCAGGCGCGGGTGCGGGGATGACGCGGGTTCTGGCCTTTTCCGACCTGCACGCCGACCCGCGGCTGACCGCGGCGATCGTCGAGGCGGCTGCAGGTGCCGACCTGGTGCTGGGCGCGGGCGATTTCTGCAACATGCGGCGAGGCTTGGCGGCGGCCATGGCGGCACTGGCGCCGGTGGCGAGCAAGGCCGTGTTCGTGCCTGGCAATGCCGAGAGTGCCGAGGAGTTGCGCGCGGCCACCACCGCCCATGCGCTGCACGGAGATGCCACCACAGGGGCAGGGGTGCGGGTGTTCGGTCTGGGCTATGCGGTGCCGGTCACGCCCTTCGGCGCGTGGTCCTGCGACCTGACCGAAGATCAGGCCGAGGCGATGCTGGCGGCGGCGGGGGACGTGGATGTGCTGCTGTGCCATTCGCCACCGAAGGGGGCGGCCGACGTCACCTCCGGCGGGGTGTCGGTGGGATCCGTGGCGATCCGCGCAGCGGTTGAACGGTTGCAGCCGCGGCTGATGCTGTGCGGGCACATCCACGATTGCTGGGGAGTGCGGGGGCGGATCGGGCGGACCGACGTGGTGAACCTGGGGCCGCGGCCCGTTTGGTTCGACCTGTGATGCCGGATGCTGGACATTGATGCTGTCCGTCGACCCCGCCACCCTTCTGGCCTTCATCCCCGCTGCCTTGGCGCTGAACCTGACGCCCGGCGCCGACATGGCGTTCTGTCTGGCGCAGGGGCTGCGGTCCGGGCCACGGGCGGCAATGGCGGCGAATGCGGGCATTGCGGTGGGCTGCATGGTGCATTCCACTCTGGCGGGCCTGGGGGTGGCGGCGCTGGTGGCGGCGCATCCCGGGGTTTACGACGCGATCCGCTGGGCGGGGGTGGCGTATCTTCTGTGGCTGGCGGTGCTGGCGTGGCGGGCAGGGCCTGTGGCGCCGGGGGCAGCGGTGGCGGGGAGCGTGGCGCGGGCCTTTGGCGCGGCTCTGGCGGTGAACCTGCTGAATCCCAAGGTGATCCTGTTCATCCTGGCCTTCGTGCCGCAGTTCTGCGACCCCACCCGGCCGCTGCTGCCGCAGTTCCTGCTGTTCGGCGGCGTGCTGTCGCTGGGCGGGTTCGTGGTGAACGGGGTGGTGGGGCTATCGGCCGGGGGGGTGGGGGCGCGGATGGCGCGGTCACCCGGGCTGGCGCGGGGATTGGGGCGGGTGTCTTCGGGCATTTTCGTGGCGCTGGCGGCGCGGCTGGCATGGGGGGTGCGGGGATGAGCCGGATCGACGAGACGAAACCGTTCCTGCCGGTGCGGATTGCGGTGCTGACCGTTTCGGACAGCCGCACGGCGGACACCGACACGTCGGGCGACACGCTGGTGGAACGGCTGACCGGCGCGGGGCATGTGCTGGCGGCGCGCGGGATCGTGACGGATGACCGGCCGCTGATTGCGGCGCGGCTGCGGGCGTGGATCGCCGATCCGGGGGTGGACGTGATTCTGACCACCGGCGGCACGGGGCTGACGGGGCGGGACGTGACGGTCGAGGCGCACCGCGATGTCTACGAGAAGGAGATCGAGGCCTTCGGGACGGTGTTCACCATCGTGTCGATGCAGAAGATCGGGACCAGCGCGGTGCAAAGCCGCGCCTGCGGCGGGGTGGCGGGGGGCAAGTACCTGTTCGCCCTGCCCGGCAGCCCCGGTGCCTGCCGCGACGCCTGGGACGAGATTCTGGCGCGCCAGTTCGACTATCGCCACCGGCCCTGCAACTTTGTCGAGATCATGCCGCGGCTGGACGAACACCTGCGGCGGAAGTGATCCCTAGCCCGCCGCGGTGCGTCGGCCGTGGCGCAGGGCGAGGGGGGCGAGGATCAGGACGCACATCAGCATCGCGGCGGCGAAGACGAAGGCGAAGCGCAGTCCGAAGGTGCCTGCGATCATCCCCAGCGTGGGCGGGCCGAAGAAGTAGCCGAAGTAGCCCCAGAGCGTGGCGCGGGCCACGGCGCGGGCGCGGGCCTGGGGTGGGGCGAAGCGGCCGACCAGCGAGAAGGACGTGGGGGCGATGACCGACGCGCCGATGCCCATCACGATGAACCCGGCATAGGCCATGGCCGGAGAGGTGGCGGCCGAGGCGATGAGCGCGCCGGTTGCCGCAATCAGCGCGCCGCCCGACAGCAGGCGAAGCGGTGCGATACGGGTGGCAAAGCCCTGGCCCACCAGCCGGGCGACGCCCATGGTGATGGCCAGCGCGGCGGGGCCCATGGCGCCTTCGGCGGGGCTGCCGCCCAGGGTTTTCTCGATGTGCAGGGCGGACCAGTTCTCGGCGGCGTTCTCGGTCATGAAGGCGATCAGCACGATGCCGCCGCCGATCAGCGGCAGGAGGCCCAGCGCGGCGCCGGGGCCTTCCTTGGGCCGGGCAAGGCCGCGGATGGTGCCGTCGCGTTCCACCGTCAGCACGGCGAACAGCAGGGCCACGCCCGCGATGCAGCCCATGACAGCGCCGGGCGACCATTCGGCAGCGCGCATGGCGCCGGTGGCGATGGCTGACGCGGCATAGCCGAACGAATAGGCGGCGTGGCAGAGGTTCATCAGCGGCAGGCCGCGGTCGGCCTCGATCACGCTGACGCGGGCGTTCATGAGCACATCGGTCAGGCCGGTGGCGGCGCCGCAGCACATCATGGCCAGCGGGAACAGGATCAGCGCGCTGGCTTGACCCGGCAGTGCGAAGGCCAGCGCCATCAGCGCGGTGGCCAGGGGCAGGGCGATGCGGCCCATGGCGTGGCCGAACAGGGGCGCCACCAGCATGGCGCAGACGGCGGCGATGGGGGTGGCGAAGATCAGCTGGCCCAGGCGCGCTTCGTCAACGCCCAGCATCGCCTTCAGGTCGGGCAGGATGGCGGCGAAGGTGCCCCACACAACACCCATCGATGCGAAGGCGGCAAGCGGCGCGCGGGCCGCGGCGAGGGTGGGAAGGATGCGCATGCTGGGCCCGGATGACGTGGCGTGCACCTAGGTCGGCTTCGACAATCCGGCAACCGCGGCTGCGACAGGCGCCGTGCCGGGGGCGACGGCCGGTTGTGCTATTGCAGTGTGCCCCACAACCGCCGCTGGTTTCCGCCCAGTTTGGAGTAGTTCAGTGCGCCGTAGCCATCGGTCAGCCCCTGCGCGTCGATGCCGGCATCGGGCACCAGCACCATCCAGGGCACCACGAAGGCAAGGTGAAAGCCTTTCAGCGTGTCGGTGCCGTCGAAGAAGGACTGCACCTTGCCGGTCTGTGCCTGCGTGGCGGCGCCGGAGGCGATGTCGGACAGGCTGTAGCCGACGATGCGCGACAGGGCACCGTCGCAACTGTCGGCCAGCGGGATGCCGTCGCGCGACAGGATCAGGGCGGCGGCCACAAGGGGCGCGGTGGCGTGCAGCTGGTACTTCAGCGCAAAGCGGCCGCGCGTCATTTCCTGCGGCAGGCTGCCGTCGGGGTTGGCGGTGCAGGCGATCCAGGCGACAGACCAGGCCGCCCAGGCGCGCAGCGCGGGGTCGCCGGTGCGGTGGGCGGTGGCGGCGCCTGCCAGTGCCGCCCAGGCGCGCAGGTTGCCGTTGCGCGCGCCTTTGGGGGCTTCGGTTTCCCAGAACGCCGTCTGCGCCTGCATCATCCGCGACAGCCAGTCGTCCACCTTGGCCACGTCGCCCGCATTGTCGGCCAGCGGCGCGGCCTGCAGCGCGACCAGCGCAAAGCCCGCGATGCGCGACCCCACGGTCAGGCGCGACGTCTCGGTGGCGAGGTCCGACAGCGCATCGGCGCGCGCCCATTCGGCCATCTGCGCCATCACGCAGGCGGCCGCGGCGGGGTCGTTGTCTTTCAGCGCGTCATTGGCGCGGTCGGTCAGGTCGCGCAGGAAGTCATCCACGGGTTTCAGGGCGTTGTCGGCGGCCGCGTCACCCTCGGCGTCAAGCTCGGACCGGTTCCCGCTGTCGTCCACATAGCGGCTGCCATATTCGAGCGTGCCGACCGGGGCGGGGGCCGGGTCGCAGGCCAGCGCCGGCGAGGCCCCGCACAGCAGGGCCAGGGCCGCGGCGCGGATCATGGCGTGGCACCTACCCGCAGGGCGCGCGCAAGGTCGGCCGCCGCCGTGTCGCCTGCCAGCCCGGCCTGATCGAGCCAGGACAGGGCCATGGCGCGGTCGGGCGGCACGCCAAGACCCAGCGTCAGCACGCGGCCCAGTTCAGCCATGGCCGCCACGTTGCCACCCTTCGCGGCGGCTTCCAGCCAGCGTGCGGAGGCGCGCAGGTCGTCGGTGGTTTGCGCCGCGGCGCGCAGGATCAGTGCAAGCTCGTGCATGGCCGTCACGTCGCCGCGTTCGGCGGCGCTGCGGAACACGGTGGTCATGTCGACCTGCTGTTCGACGGCGGCGCGCAGGTCGGCGGGCGCCTTGCGGAAGGTCTCGATCACCCAGGCGGAATCGTCGGGGCGGCCGGTGGCCAGCACGGCCAGCAGGTGGCCCGCGGCCGCCTGCGGGTCGTAGCTGGGCAGGTCGGGGTCGGCGGTGAGGGTAAAGAGGTTGCGGCGCGCCATTTCGTCGCCCTCGGCAAGGTCGCGTTCTTCCACCTCGCGCGCGTCGGGGGCGCGTCCCTTGGCATAAAGCGCCATCTGCGCGTCCGAAAGGTTCAGCTTGGCCAGCACGTGTCCGCCCGGCATGACCAGCCCGATGCGGCGCCAGCGGTCGGTCAGCTCGGCATTGCCCATGATGGTGGCGGCATCGCCCAGTTCGTCGGCATCCTTGGTGCCGCAGGACATGATCGAGACAGCGCGCTCGAAATAGTCCTGCTGGTTCGCGGTGTCGATGAAGGGGATGGCGAACATCAGCGCCAGGAAATCGCCGCGCTCCTCGATGATCGCGGCGAATTCGTCATAGACGTCGCGCGCGGGCCGCTGTGCCGCCTGCACCCGCGACAGGAGTCGGATCGAGTTGCCCTCGCCCCGGTTGCCCGCCTGCGTGAGCATCTCGACGATTTCCTGCGCCACCTTCGGGTCGCGCCCGTTGTCTTCCACCAGCGCGACCGACAGGTCCAGCGCGGTGGTGACGCCGTTGTTCAGGTAGACGCGGCGGAAGAACTCGACGGCAAGGTCACGCTCGGCCGGGGTGGCGGCCACGGCGAATTCGACGCGGGCGAATTCTTCCATCGTCTTGTCGGACGGGTTGGTCCTGCGCGCCCACAGCCTCAGCGCGCCGTCGGTCACGAACGGGTCGCGCTGCAGGCGTTCCATGAAGCCCGCGGCCGAGGTGGGGCGGCCGTCCAGCGCCTGGGTCTGCAGCTCGGCCAGCATCTCGGGCTTCTTGTAAGGGTCAAGCGAGATCAGGTCGAAGGGCGCGACCTCCACCGCTTCGCTCGCCGATCCGCGCCACTGGCGGAACCACAGGTCGGCTTCGGCCACCCGCGGCGCATCGGGCACCTGACAACGGAAAAGCCTGTCAAGGTCGCGCAGGGCGGGGGCCAGGCCGTGGCGTTCGACGGCTGCGGTCAGAAGGTTGATCGCGCGGGCAACGTTGCCGGGGTCGCGCCGGTAGCGCATCAGCATTTCGGCCAGAAGCTGCATCCCCTCGGCGTCATCGCGCCGCACGGCGGTTTCCAGAAGGTCCATCGCCTCGCGTTCGGCGGCCCAGCGGCCGCGGCGCACCAGCGTTTCGTTGGCCAGCGCGGTGAACACGAACCCCGGCGCGGTGTCGAACTGCGCCACTTCGCGCAGGTACGCCAGATAGGGGCCCTCCTCGTCGGCCTTCTCGGCGTCCAGGTTCACCGACAGCCGCAGGTAGGGAATGATCGGCGCGCGCCCGTCGGCTGTGTCGGCGCTGTGGTTGAACCCCAGAATCTGCACCAGTTCCGCCTCGTCCACGGCGCCCGAGGCCTTCACCGCGCCGATCTGCGCATCGTCGAGCGTGATTCCGCGCGCGACGGCCAGTTTCAGGTAGCGGAGCAGTTCGGCATTGTCCTTGCGCCCGGCCTCGGCGTTCAGGTGGAATTCCACCACGCGCCACGCCGCCTGTCCGCCGCCCAGATCGGCCGCAAAGCGGTACCACGCATAGGCGATGTCGGGGTTCGGCGTGACCACTTCGCCATCGAGGTATTCGCGCGCAATGCGTTCCGCGTGGGCGCAGATTGACTTGTTCATCGGCCCCAGCATGCCGCCGAAGGCCAGCGTGACCGTCAGGTCCAGGGGCGAATCCCACTGCGGCATCGGCTCGCCGCGCAACTCCATCCGGGCGATCGACATCAGCGCTTCTGGGTTGCCGCCATAGGCCGAGTCGCGGATCAGCGACTGGGCGAAGGGCACGTCCATGTCGACGCCGATGCCGTTCAGGTAATACTGCGCCAGCGCCATTCGCTGCACGTTGTCAAGCTTGAGGTCCACGCTGCGCAGGTTGTCGATGCGCCCCTCGGCGCGCAGCTGGGTCAGGCGGCCTGCGTCGATGTACAGGTTGATGCGGGCGAGTTCGGCGTCGATTGCGGTGAACCGGGTGTCAAGCCGGGCGCGCCAGTCGATCAGTGTCAGGATGAAGTCGAACCAGCGGTCGGCGTCCTGTGCCTGCAGGCGGCGGATGTCGCGGATGATGAAGCGCAGGCGCAGGTCGTCGGTCAGGTCATCTTCGCCGCGTCCGATGTTCGGATCGTCGGGCCCGGGTTCTTCGGCGGCGGGAATGCACAGGTCTTGCGGTTCCACGGCGGGCGGCAGGAAGGCCAGGTCCAGCGTGCGCGCGGCGGCAGGCAGCGGCAGGGCCAGCAGCGCGACCGCCAGAAGCAGCGAAAGGCGGGTCATGGTTTGGCCCCCGTGGGGTTGGCGCAGGCTGACACGCGGGCGTTGGCCGACACTGGCACATCCAGCATCACTTCGACCGCGCGCGCACCTTCGGGCCACAGCCCGGTCAGCGGCATGTAGAACCGCCCCGTGGGCGCCTGGTTGCGGTGGCGCAGGATCTGGCGGGTGCGGATGGTGCCGTCGGGGCCGCGGAAGTCGAACTGTGCTCGGGTGGCGGCCGAGCCTTCTGATTCGACCAGCAGGGTGAAACCGCGGCGCGGGTCCAGCGAGGACAGGTCGGCCGACAGGGTGCCCACCTCGATCCCGGGGGTCATCGGCAGCGGGATGCCGCAGTCGCCGGTGGCGGCGGCCACCAGTTCGGCCATCGGCTGGTCGCCGCGGTCGGACAGGTTTTCCTCGACGGGGTTCAGCCACACCAGAAAGGCCGGCCGTCGTTCCTGGAAATTGCGCGAGGTCATGTAGCTGCTGATGGCGGCATAACTGCCGCCCTGCGGCACGGCGTAGATCTGGGTTTCAAGGCCGGTCGCCTGCGCCACGGCGCCCGCCAGGTTGGCCGTGGGTTCGCCCGCCTTGCCGGTGGTGACGATGACGATGCCCCCGGTGGTGGCAGCGCTGGAGAAGATGTCGGTTCCCGTGCTGCCGCCGCCCGCGCGTATGGTGGCGCTGCCCTCGGCCATGACGTCGGGCAGGCGGATCTGGCAGTGGCGCTGCAGGGCGGCGCGCATGTCGGAATCCAGCGTGACCGAGCCTGTGGCGGTGGTGGTGAACTGCGCGCGCGGCTGGTCCTTGAAGCCGGGCGCGGTGGTGATCGTCTGCCCCAGTGCTGCGGCAATGCGGGTGGCGCCCGACGGCGTGATGCGGTCATCGGCCAGGTGGAACGACGGTGCGCCGTCCTGCGCGCGCATGGCGCGGCGCAGGTCGGCCGTGGCGATGTCGCGGCTGCGCAGGCGGTCGAGCAGAAGGTCGTAGAAGGTGGCGGCAAGGTCGGGGTTCAGGCCATAGTCGAAGGCGGCTTGCGGCAGCCGTTCCGGATGGGCCAGCGATTTGGTGGGAAGCGGCGCATAGACCAGCGTGGTGCCGCGCCCCGCCAGCGCGCCGGACAGCCCGGCAATGGCATCGGCGGCCTCTTCGGTCAGCGGGTGGAACAGGCGCAGGTCGGGGTCCAGCAGGAAGAAGGTGCCGCTGTCGCCTTCGACGGCGGCGTAGGCGTGCCGGTCATCCAGGCCCAGGCAGCCATAGGTGGACTGCGCCTGCGCCGTGCCCGACCACAGCGCGGCAAGAAGCGCCAGCCGGATCATGTGCCCCCCGGCGCCGCGGCATCCAGTTGCCGCAGCAGGTTTTCCGCCGTGGCGCGGGTGCCGATGTCGGCGGATTGTGCGGCCTGAGCCAGATAGCGCCGCGCCTCGGCGCGGTCTGTCGGGGACAGCGGGGTGGATTGCAGCAGAACCACGGCCTGCCGCAGGGCAAATCGCGGGCCGCCCAGCCGCTCGCCGGTGGCCTTGACCTTGGCCCGCGTCTCGTCCGACATCGGGCCGAACAGGCGGCCTTCGCCGTTCAGTTCGATCACCGCGTCCAGCGCCAGCGTGTTGCCGGCCCAGGCGTGGGGGTACAGCATGGCGACATAGGCCCTTTTGCGCTCGGTGGGCTCGGTGGCGGGGTTCAGCAGGCGCATGGCGGCGACAGTGTCGCGCAGCAGGAAAACCTTGCCGGTGCCCACGGCAAAGCTGCCGTACCAGGCGATGTCCGAGGCGTTGGCGGCCATGCCGCGGTCCACCAGCCGCCGGACAAGGTGCTGGGCGGCCAGGCTGTCGCCCCTGTCGGCCAGGGCACGCAGCATGGCATCGGTGATTTCTGCCCCGGCGATCAGCGCCTTGCGGGCCTTGCGCATGTCGCCCGGCGGCAGCTTGTTGGTGCCCGACAGCGCCTGGGCGGTAATGACGCTGACCTTGGCGCCCTCGGCGTCATAGGGCAGCGACGGGGCGATGACCTGCGCGGCGGCGGGCAGGGCTGCCAGCGCGCAGAGCAGAGTCAGAGTCCGCGTCAGGTTTCGCACGCGCATCGCCCGCTCCTGGTCAGTTGCTGCAGGGGTTTTCGGTGGCGGCCGCGGCAGACACCACGGTTCCGCCCAGCACCATGGGCGCCGTGCCGCGCAGGTTCCGCGCCACGTCGTTCGACTGGATGGCCAGATCGCCCGACAGGAACTGCGGGAACTGGTGCGAGAAGTCGTTGCCGTCCAGCAGCAGCCGCTCGCCCGCCGCTGCCGCCATGCCCGACCCGTTTTCGGCCAGCCGGTTGCCCTGGATGCGGGTGGTGGCGCCGGGCGGCTGTGCCGAAACCCACAGCCCGGCGGAATGGTTGGCATAGACGGCGTTGCCCGCTACCTCGACGCCCTGGCTGGACCGCACCTCGATGCCCTTCTGGCCGTTGCGCATGACAAGGTTGCCCGAAATGCGCCCGCAATCCGAATGCAGGATGGCGATGCCGCCGCCCAGACGGCGCCACACCACGTTCTGCGTCACCGTGGCGCCGGTGCTGTCGTTGCGCACGACGATGCCGTTGCGCTTGCCGCCCAGCACCATGTTGCCGGTGACGGTGGCATCGGCCGAGCCTTGCTCGATGACGATGGCGTTGGTTTCCATGCCGCCGGAGTACAGGTTGTAGCTGACGGTCACCCGGCGCGAGCGGTGGATCAGCAGGGCGGGACCGGTCATGTCGCGGAACCGGTTGCCCGAGACCACAACGTCCGCCGCCAGCCCGACGACAACCGAGCGCATGTGGGCAAAGCTTGAATCGATGATCCAGCTGGGCTGGCGCGGCGGGCGGATGGTACCCTGCAGCACCGAGAAGCCCGAGAACTTGACGGTCTTGCCGAACCCCAGTGAATGCACCCGCGCGCCGCGCGCCTGCACCGTGCCGCCATCGGCGGTGGCCACGAAGGGGGCATACAGGCCGCGGCGCGGGTTGCGGTCGCCGGTTCCGGCGATTTCGGCGCCATCGATCTGCATCAGGCCGAAGTTGATGAGGAACGCCCCGTCAGGCCGCGACAACAGCAACGTTTCGCCCGGCGAAAGGCGCAGCGCGGCGCCGGGCATCACCACCAGCGGCATGGTCAGCAACAGCCGGCCGTCGGGCTCGGGCGGCAGTGCGCGGCGCAGGTCGGCCAGCGTGGCGGTGCCGGATCGCACCACCAGGGCGCGGGCGTCCAGCGTGGGCTGCGCGCCCAGAACGACCGAGATGTCCTCGGCGCCATAACCCTGGGCCAGCGCCGTCATGAACAGGCGCATGGTCTGCGGGCGCAGGTCGGCCGCGGCCTGGGGGAGGGGTGACCAAGCAGCCACAGCGGTCTGGCGCGCCGCAAGCCCCACAAGGTCGGACAGGCCCGCTTCGGAGATCAGCTCGGCCGCAGGGCGGTCTGGTGCGACCATGGCCGACGCGGCAAGGCCCTGCAGGCGCAGGCCGGGGTCAAGGCTGGGCTGGTCGGGCTGGCGCGCGGCGGCGGGGTGGGCAAGCAGGGTGCAGGAAATCAGGGCCGCCGGAAGCAGCCATGCGAACCTGTTCCTGCCCCCCGCATGTTCACGCACGTATCGTTGCAACCGGCCGCGCTGCGGCCGCCTCCTGACCCTCGGCCAGGGGCGGTGCGTCGGCCTGCCACGCGGCGCCCGCGTGCAGGGTCATCAGCACCACCTCGGCCTCTACCAGCCCTGTGTTCACCACCGTCACGTCCTGATCGGCCGACAGACCCAGCCGCAGGCCCGACGACAGCGGCAGGTTCATGTCCATGCCCGTTACCAGGACCGCGCCGCGCCCGACCACCAGTTCCCGTGCCTCGCCCGCCGACAGCTCCAGCGTGCTGCCCGGCGCCAGACGGGCCGAGGACATCTCGACCCCTTCCGACTGGAACAGCGGCACGAAGGCGCCATAGGCGCGCGCCTCGATCTTCGGCAGGGCAGGGACGTGGCGCTCGGCTTCGGGGCGGTTGTCGCCCTTCAGGTGCTCGGCCACCTTCTTCACATCCTGGCAGTGGCCCACGCGCGTGACCAGCAGGGCGTCGGGCGTGTCGATCACGATCACGTCCTTCATCCCCACCACGGTGACAAGCCGCGAGGTGGACCGCACCATCGAGTTGGTGGTTTCCACCACGATCACGTCGCCCTGGATCACGTTGCCCATCGGGCCGGATTCCGAAATGCCGTACATCGCCGACCAGCTGCCCACGTCGGACCATTCGACGTCCAGCGGGGCCAGCGAGATGCGGTCGGTCTTTTCGAACACCACGCTTTCGGTGGGGCCCGACTTGGCCTGGGCAAAGTGTTCGGCCGACAGTTCGAACCCGTCGAAGGCCTGGTGGCCGTGGGCAACGGATGCCTCAACCGCGGCCACGGTGGCCGGGTCGTACTTGCGGTATTCCTCGATGATGGTGGCCGCGGCGAACATCGACAGGCCCGAGGCCCAGTAGGCGATGTCGCTTTCCACCAGCAGGCGCGCCTTGCGGGTGGGGGGCTTCTCGACGAAGCGTTCCACTTTGCGCAGGCCCGGATAGCCGATGACGGGGCCGCCGTCGGTGATGTAGCCGAAGCCGGTTTCGGCGTAGCGCGGCTTGATGCCGAAGGTGATGATGCGCCCGGCCTGTGCGGCGGGCAGCATGGCGGTGATGGTGGGGGTCAGGTCGCCCTTGATCACGTGGTCGGCGGGCACCACCACCATCACGGCCCCGGGGTCGCGCGCCGCCAGCGTGACGGCCGCGGCCAGCACGGCGGGGCCGGTGTTGCGCCCCATGGGTTCGTGGATGATCGTGCCCTTGCTGCGGATCTCGTCCATCTGCCGGGCCAGCACCTCGCGGTTGCGGACGGCCGAGACGATGACCGGTTCGTGATAGGCAGGCCCGGTGTGCCGCCCGATTGCCGACTGGAAGAAGGTGGGGGAATTCTCGTCGCCCACCCGCGCGAACTGCTTGGGGCTTTGCGTGCGCGAGACCGGCCACAGGCGCGTGCCGACGCCACCGCAGACGATGAGCGGATAAATCCTGGTCATTGCTTCTCCACCTGATACGGGGATGAGCCGGGGATCAGGGGTTTCACAAGGCGCAGGCGGCCGGACTTGCCAATGTCGTCCGGTGTCAGCGCGCCCGGCGCTGCCAGCAGACGAACCGGCACGAACAGATCGCCCCGCATGTTCGCCGAATTGGTGGCCGATGTGGTGACCACGCGGACGCCAACCGTGCGCCCGTCATTCAGATCCACATAGGCGCGTTCGCCGTCCATGACCTTGCCGAGCCCCTCGATGCTCATCTGGGTTTGGACGCTGACCGCAACGTTGGTATCAAAGAAGGACAAAATCGTGTCAAATGGAAGAACTGTGGCGCCTTCGAACACGCCATCGGTCACCGTGATCTCGCAGTCGCAGGGCAGGGCGAAGTTCAGCACATCGCCGGTGTTGGCATTGATGGCGAAGGCCACTTCACCCTTCTTGGCCTGTGGATTGAGGAAACTGATCTGACCCGCCGTGGTGGCCTTCATCTCCTTGCCTGCACGCTCGACAAAGACGGGGCGAGGCTCGTAGCTTTGCGTCACCCGCGCGATCATGAAGTTTGCCGCCGCCACCAGCATGGTCAGCGACAGCACCACCACCGCCGCACTGCGCAAACGCGGTTTGCTCTGGCGGGCCTCGGCCTTGACGGCCTTGGGCGAGGTGGGGCCGGTGTAGGACATCATGCCGTTCATCGAGACGAAGTCGCCCGCGATGTAGGTGTTGATGATGTAGCGCAGCTGCGGCAGGTGTGACCCGGCAGGTTCAAGGAACTGCAGCGTCATCTCGCCGTCCTTGCGCGAGCCTGCCACCACGATTTCGGGCGTCAGCGTCACGCTGAACCCGGCAAAGTCGAACTGCAGGCGCACCACGTCGCGGTGGCCGCGCCAGCTGGGGTCCAGCGCACCGCCGATGGCGGCAAAGGCCGCCGCCACCGAGATGCCCTTGCCCTCCAGCTTGTGCTCGCCCATGAACACGGTGAAGGGAATGGGCAGCACCGGATGCTCGGTTTCGGTGACAAAGTCCTGCGGCAGCGCCTTCGGGGCCGCCGTCAGGGCGATATCTGCAACCGCAGCCGGTCCGGGGGCCTTCAGCACGGGTTCGGGCCGCACCGAAGCGGCGCGCGCGGCCTGTGTGGCGGCGGCAACGGCCTGGCTGATCGGGCCAGCGGCCCGGCGTGTGCCGGCGGGTGCAGCCGAGAACGGATCGGTGGGCGGAACTTTCGGGTTCTTGTCCTGGATCGTCATCAGATTTGCCCCAGCATGATCACCAGCACGGTCAGCCAGACCAGTGCGAGTGCGTGGTGAACGGTCGAGTCAATGGCAAGGATGCGCGCCGAAAGGCTGAGCCCGCCTGTCCCGCCGCCGGACCCTTGCCGGGTCCATTTCTGGCGGTCGAGGCGGAACAGCACGAAGCTTTTCACCAGTGCGCCCACGATCTGACCGAAATACAGGATGGGCGGGTGGGTCACCGGGAACCAGGTTCCGCGGAACAGCGAAATGACGGCACAGAACACATAGCGTGTCATCAGCACCCAGCCGATGTACAAGGGAATGATGGTGGGTGACACGGTAACGGCGGTCCAGATCACCGAGATCGGGCCGACCAGCGTGGTCCAGATCGACACGCGCTGGTCAAAGATCGACCACCAGGTGAAGAACCCCATGGGCGCAGGCCCCAGCGCCAGCGCCCGCCCGTTGGTGCGCATCATGTTGCCGAACCAGCGCACCATCAGCGTCTTGGCACTGTCGAAGAACGTGGGGCGCGGCTGCGTTTCCATCGACCACGACCGCACGTCGGGCAGATAGACCATCTCCCAGCCGTTGCGCAGCAGCCAGAACCAGGTGGACTTGTCGTCGCCGGTCAGGAAGGTCACGCGGCCCAGGCGCCAGTGGTCCAGGAAGTCGTGGTTCACGCCGTTCACGAATTCGGGGTGCGTGCACAGGTCGGCGCGAAACACCGACATGCGGCCGGTCAGCGTAAGGACGTGGCGCGACAGGCCCATCGACGACATCATGACCTGGCGCTGGTTGAAGCGCAGGATGAACCAGTCCTTGAACAGGTTGTCGCGGTCAAGGATCACGCCTTCGTCGGTGGTCAGCGCGCCCACCGTCTCGCGGGTGAACCAGGGCGCCGACTGTTCCACCACGTCCTCGGGCACGCAGGTGTCGCCGTCGACGAAGATGCAGATGTCATACTTGGTGGGCGCCTCGGCGGCGATGATCTTCAGCGTCTTGGCCATGGCGTCGCGCTTGCCGTTGGGGCGGATGCGGTCGATCACCAGCTTCGCGCGCGACAGGTCATGCGGGCACTGGTCCCAGATGCTGCGGATCAGGCGTTCGTCGGCGCCGTCGCAAACGGACGCCACGATGGTTGCGCCATCGCGTGCATTGGCGGCGGCCCTGAACAGCGCGCGATAGCACAGAAGCGTCGCCTCGGGATCCACCATGTAGCTGGTGACCAGGAAATAGGCATGGCACGGCACGCCGCGTTCGGCGAACCGTGCGATGGCCCGCGCCTTCCGGCGCGGGTAGACCCAGTTGTAGAAGATCGCCGCACGCGTGAAGTTCAGCGCCGCCCAGCTGTACCGCCAGGTGCCCAGGAACCCCAGGATGAGGATCGTTTGGGAGTTTGTGTTCAGGTGCCCCAGCGTGCCCACCGGCAATGCCGAGAACATCGTGACGACAAACGCCCAATACGCCGCGTGGGTGACCAGAAGGAACATCGGCTTACCAGCAGATGCCCTGGTACGTCCCGTCCGACACCATGTCACGCTTCAGTCTGGCCAGATCGACCACGGGGCGCGACTTGGCGGCATCGCGGATGCTGTCGATCGTGTCGCTGTAGTAGTTGCCCACAAGGATTGCATCCGACCCGTCGATCAGATGCGCCAGTTCCGGCACCATCCGGTCCCGCAGGTCGGGGATCACGTCGTTGCCACGGCCTGCCGCAGCGGGTTTCGACGCGTAGGCTTCGTACACGTAGGGGTCATAGATACCGACGCCCACGCCCTTGGCGATCAGGCGCGCGGCGAGTTCGGCCAGCGGGCTTTCGCGCAGGTCGTCGGTGCCCGGCTTGAAGCTGATGCCCACGAAACCCACCTGCTTGGCGCCCGCGTTTTCCACCATCGCCTCGGCGCGACGGATCTGCGCCTCGTTGGCTTCCAGCACGGCATCCAGCAGGTGCGAACCCGCGCCGGTGGTCGCCGCAAGATGGCGCAGCGCACGCACGTCCTTGGGCAGGCACGACCCGCCGAAGGCAAAGCCCGGGCGCATGAAGTACTTCGACAGCGCCACCTTGGTGTCGGAACACAGGATGTCCATCACCGATTGGCCGTCGATGCCGCTGGCCTTGGCGATGTTGCCGATCTCGTTGGCGAAGGTCACCTTCACCGCGCGCCAGGTGTTCGAGGTGTACTTCACCATCTCGGCGGTGCGCAGGTCGGTGACGTGGATCTTGCAGCCCAGGCCTTCGTTCAGCGCCGAAAGGAAGGTCGCCGTCGGCTTGTCCATCGCGCCGAACACGATCAGTCCGGGCGCGTCATAGTCCTCGATCGCGGTCGATTCCCGCAGGAACTCGGGGTAGTAGCCCACGCCAAAGTCCTTGCCCGCGGTCTTGCCCGAGGCCGCCTGCAACGCCGGGATGCAGGTGGTCTCGCAGGAACCCGGCACGATGGTCGAGCGGATGACCACCGAGTGGTAGGCCGATTTCCTGGCCAGGGCCCTACCGATGTTCTCGCAGGCGCCGCGCACATAGGTCAGGCCCACCGAGCCGTCCGGCGCGCTGGGCGTGCCGACGCAGACGAAGCTGGCCTCGGTGCCCATGATGGCGGCCTGAACATCCGCCGTCGCCATCAGTCGACCGCTGGCGACCACCTGTTCGATCAGGGTGTCCAGACCGTTTTCCACGATGGGCGACTTGCCCTCGTTGATCGCCCGGATTTTTGCCGGATCGACATCAACCGCGATCACGTGGTGACCGTCGCGCGCCAGACATGCGGCCGCGACCACCCCCACGTATCCGATACCGAATACGCTTATTCTTGCCATGTCCTGCCTCGTCTGCTCGTTGCAGTTTCGTTTATTTTGTTGAGAATCTAGAGGCTTGCGGGCCGTCCTGAAAGCGCTTTGCGAACAGGCGCAGCGAAGCGCGGAACGCGCGTGTCAAATCTGCTACAGCGCTTGGGCCGGCCACTGCCACTAGTGCGAATGCGGAAACAATGCCCAGATGTGGTGTTCATGGAACAGAGACAATGCCACAATTTAGCCATGACTTGCCGCGTGGTGCATCTGGCAGCCGTCCGGGCACCGCAGGCCTTGACCGTGTGGATACCTTTGTTCACACCGGGTGTACGCAGACAGGCAGGGGCGCGATGGGCAAGGTCCGGGCAACAGTGGTGGCAGCGCTGCTGGCCCTTGCCGCCTGCGGGCAGACGATCACGATTACCCTTCCGGGTGGCCGAAGCACCGCGGCCGGTGCGCCCGCCCAACCGGTGCAGCCCGGACCGCCCGACGCCGTTTCTGCCCTTTCGCCGCCGCCGCCCGGCTGGGAACGGCATTTCAGTGCCACGCCCTGGGGTATGCGGATGACCGGGCCGGGGGAACCGGTCCGGCGCGGTGTTCAGGCCGAGCGGTTCGAGCTGCGCGTGGGTGACTGCGCCGCGGACGACTGCGCCGCGGGGCGGTCGCGCGCCGAGTTGCGCGAAGAGAAACCCGCCTTCCGCCTGCGTCCCGGACGGGAGGTGTGGTACGGCTGGAGTTTCCTGAACGCAAACCTGGGCCCGGTTGAGCGCAGGGCCGATCCCGGTCTTGTGCTTGCCCAATGGAAGACCGAGGGTGAGACGCCCGCCTTCATCCGCATCGTCCGGCTGGCGCAGGGCGAAGGCAACTGGGGCGGCTGCGACCCCACGATCTGCAACCGCGTCGGCAATTCTGCCGAGGACGTTGTGGTTGAGCTGACCGACCTGAAGCTTGCAGCCGCCTGGGGCCCGGAACAGAACAACGGCGCGATCTGCCGGCTGTTTTCCACCGAGGCGTCGCGCGGCCAGTGGGTGGATGTGGTTCTGGCGACGAACTTTGCCGCGAATGGCGAGGGCTTCCTGCGGGTCTGGGTGAACGGCGCGCTGAAGTGCAACTACTACGGCAGGATCGTGGCCACCACGGCGGGCTGGGGCGCCGGTCCCACACAGCGGCACGGGCTGTTCGCCCCGTCACTGGCCCGCGTGGCCGCGCGCGGCGTCACGGTGCCGCCAATGGTGGTGTTCTACGACGAGTTCATTGCGGGCCGCAGCCGCGACGAAGTGGACACGCGCGTGCTGCAGACGCTGGGCCAGCCGCCGCGGGACTGAGCGCAACGAAAAGACCCCGCCGTGCAGGCACGGCGGGGAAGTGGCGCTGCGGGCGGTCCGCGGCGCTTGGCAACCGTGTATCGTTGTTCGAAGGCTTCAGGACCGGTCGGCGGTCTCCATCTCGGCGCGGATCTGCTGGCGCAGGATGTCGATGGGCACGTGCTGCCCGTCGCGCAGGAAGTGCCAGTAGGTCCAGCCGTTGCAACTGGGCGCCCGTTCCAGATGCGCGCCCACCTGATGGATCGATCCGGTAATCCCGTCGGCCGACAGCGTGCCGTCGGCGCGCACCCGTGCACGGTGGTCGCGCAGGCCGACCAGTTCCTCGCCCGGCCGCAGCATGCCGCGTTCCACCACGGTGCCGAAGGGCACGCGCGGTTCGGCGCGTTTCGACCCCGTTACCGCCAGCGCCGAGGCGTCGAAGGCGCGGATTCGGTCAAGCCGGGCCTGCGCGGCCTGACGATAGGCCTCTTCCCGTTCGATCCCGATCCACGACCGACCCAGCATCTTGGCCACCGCGCCGGTGGTGCCCGTGCCGAAGAACGGGTCCAGCACCACGTCGCCGGGGTGGGTGGAGGCGAGCAGGATGCGGTGCAGCAGCGCCTCGGGCTTTTGCGTGGGGTGGGCTTTGGCGCCGGTCTCGTCCTTCAGCCGTTCGTGGCCGGTGCACAGCGGCAGCACCCAGTCAGACCGCATCTGCGTGCCTTCGTTCAGCGCCTTCAGCGCTTCGTAGTTGAAGGTGTACTTCGCATCCTCGTTGCGGCTGGCCCAGATCATGGTTTCGTGCGCGTTGGTCAGCCGCTTGCCGCGGAAGTTGGGCATCGGGTTCGACTTGCGCCAGACCACATCGTTCAGGATCCAGAACCCCGCGTCCTGCAGCGCCGTGCCGACGCGGAAGATGTTGTGATAGCTGCCGATCACCCAGATCGCCCCGTCAGGCTTCAGCACGCGCTTGGCCTGCGCCAGCCATTCGCGGGTGAAGGCGTCATAGGCGGCAAAGCTGCCGAACTGGTCCCAGGCGTCGTCCACTGCATCGACCTTGGAATTGTCCGGCCGGTGCAACTCGCCCTTGAGCTGCAGGTTGTAGGGCGGATCGGCGAAGATCAGGTCCACGCTGGCCGCAGGAAGACGCTGCATCACCTGAATGCAGTCGCCCGCAAGTATCTGGTTCAGGGGCAGCGCTGCTGCCTCTGCCTTCGTGGATGCCGCCATTCTCTGCCTCGTCCCCCGGCGTTTGCCGCCGTCTTGTTGGGCACAGAATCCGGCAAACCGGAATCGGCGTCAAATTCTTTATTGAATCAGCGGGTTACGGAATTCTCTTGATACAATAGCTTGTGGACGGGGGCAAAGGAACGCCTATGGTGTGGGGTGACCCCCAGCCGGATCAGCGCGGCGCGGTGGTCGGCCGTGGGGTAACCCATGTTGTTTTCCCAGCCATAGCCGGGGTGCTGTTGCGCCAGTGCAACCATGTCACGGTCTCGTGTCACTTTTGCCACAACTGACGCGGCGGCGACCGACAGGCACAGCGCATCTCCGCCGATCACGGCGGTTGCCGGGCAGGGCAGGCCTTCGGGCAGAAGGTTGCCGTCGATGATGGCATGTCGTGCTTGCACCGCCAGCCCCTGCACCGCCCGCCGCATGGCCAGGTGGCTGGCGCGCAGGATGTTCAGCCGGTCGATCTCTTCGACGCTGGCATGGGCGACCGACACCGTTGCTGCCGCCAGCAGCGCCTCGAACAGGCGTTCGCGTTCGCGGGCCTTGAGCCGCTTGGAGTCATCAAGCCCGCGTGGAATGCGCGCGGGGTTCAGGATTACCGCTGCAGCAACGACAGGGCCCGCCAGAGGGCCACGCCCGGCTTCGTCCACGCCGCAGACGGCAGGGCAACCGGCGGCCGTCAAGGCGAGTTCGCGGGTGAAGTCGGGGGCGGGCATGTGGCAGGCCTAGCGCAATCGCGGTCCGCTGCAAGGGGAAAGGCGGCGGGGCCTGCAGGCCCCGCCGCTGCACAGGGCGGCCCAACCACACGGGCCGCCGAAACCGTTGCCCCTAACGCGCAGCCGTCCGGAAGCCGTTGTTGAACAGGCAGTTGTCGCGATAGACGCGTGCCTTGTCCCCGTTCAGGCGCACTTCGGTCTGGCAAGCCTGCGGCAGCCGCTCGACCCCGGCGCGGCGCAGGCACGAGGCGGTGTAATAGACGTTGCGGCGGTTTTCACGGTCAACCACGGCCACGCGGCAGCTGTCGGGCAGCACCTTGGCGCCATGCGCCGGCGGCTTGGGCTGCGGGTGATAGGGCGGGCGATAGGTCGGCGGGTTGTAGTAGGGCGGGTTGTAGTAGGGCGGCCGGTAGGTCGGCGGGTTGTAGTAAGGCGGGCGGTAGGAGGGGCTGTCGTCATCGACCGCATTGGCGATGATGGCCAGCGCTGCGATGGCAGCCAGTGCGCGGGCAATGTCGTCGGCATCGGGGCTGGCCTTGGCCGGGGCGGCGGTGGCCGCGATGGTGGCTCCAACCATGGCGGCAGCGGCAAGGGCGGCAACCAGACGGCGGCGGGTTTCCTGGGCGAAGTGCAGCATGGCGTGTCCTTTCGGGGTGTGTCGGTGGCATCGGGCGGCGTGTGTCGCCGGGATGCCGCCAACCTGTGCCCATTCCCCCAAGTCATGCAAAATCAGCCCGCCGGTCATCGCCCCGCAGCGCGGTGCTATCGGATAGCAAGGCCGGAACCCCTTTCGGACATTGAATATCCGGGGCGGCCCGCGCAGATTGGCGGCATCCTGCGCATCCCCCGGAGCGAGCCGTGAAAATCCCCTTGAAACCCCTTGCTGTAGCAGCGCTGATCGCGTTTGCCTCACCCGCGGCGGCCGCCTGCTTTGCCGACTACAAGGCGTCGCAGGGCGGCAAGAAGCTGGGCCTGCACTATGGCGTCATGCAGATCTCGGATGATGCCTGTACGGGCGGCGGCAAGGCCGAGAAGGAAGTGAAGCAGCGTCTGAAGGACGCCGGCTGGAAACTTCTGAACGTGATGTCCGTGTTCGGGCCCGAGGGATTGGACGAAAGGAGAGGCAGTGCAGGAGACTTCTACCTCCGCTACTGAGAGCCTGAAGGCAGGGAACAAGGTCGTCGGCTTCGGCATCGCCGCCATCGTGGCGATCCTGGCGGGGGCGGCGCTGTTCCTGTTCCTGAAGCTGCCCGACGCCAACGCCTTCAACGAACGGATCGAGCGGTTGTTCGTCGAAAGCGACCTGCGCGAGCAATCCGAGATCAAGCTTCTGGAGATCCTGGCGCAGTCGGGCACCACCTTTGCCGAGGTGCTGGAAAGCTATCGCATGGTGATCTTCGTGCTGCTGGCATTTTCCACGGCATTGCTGCTGGCGGCGTTGGTGTTCCTTGTCACCATCATTGCGCTGAACCGGCGCATGTCGGCGATCCAGCGGTCGGGCATTCAGGTGGCGTCGATGCTGATCTCGCGTGAGGCGCGGGCGGTCTACATCAACGACATGGAGTTCCAGCTGACCGAGGCGGCGATCGAGACGCTGTCGGTGCTGGCCGAGGCGCGGATGGACGACGACGTGCTGACCGGCGCGCAGATCGAGGCGGTGATTTCGGGCCGCAACGAGGCCGACTGCGACGAGGCGGCCGGCGCGACGCGGGTGAAGCGGCTGCGCGACGCGCTGGGCAACCAGCTGGTCAGCGAGCTTTTGGTCAAGACCATCGCGCGGCGGGGCTATGTGCTGGCCGTGGGCAAGGATGTGATCCGGATGGTGTGACTTGGCCGTGGCGGCGCGCGGCGCATTCCTGTAGCATCGGATTGGATGCGAAAGGAATGCGCCATGAACATCGTTCGCGACATCATGCCCCTGACCGAGTTCAAGCGCGACACCGCGCGTGTGATCGCCCAGATCAAGGAAACCGGGTCGCCCGCCGTGCTGACGGTGAACGGCAAGCCGTCGGTGGTGGTGGTGGATGCCGCGGTCTGGGCCGAGATGGCCGAGTGGGACGAGGATGCCGAAACGCTTGCCGCCATCCGGAGAGGGCTGGCAGATGCTGACGCCGGACGCATGCGTCCCGCCGAGGAGTTTTTCGCGGAATGGCGGCGTGAGTGATCGCGCGCAGAATTGTGTTGACGCCTGGTTTCGAGGCGGAGGCGCGCGCCGGGTTTGACTGGATCAACGAACGCAATCCATCTGCGGCGCGCCGATTTCAGGCCATGATCGAGGAGGCCGTGCTTGGCCTTGGGGTGTCGGCTGAGCGGTTTCAGATTGTCGGTGCGCTTGCGGATTCGGGCCGTGTTGTCCGGCGCGCGCTGGTGGGGCGGCGTGTCAAATGGCGCCTCTATTTCGAGATCAATGGAGATGACGTGATCATCCTTCACCTGCACCATGGCGCCCGCGACGACTGGACCGGCTGACCCGTCATCCGCGCGTCATCCGCCCGTGAAAAAGCCCTTGCGTTGCGGGGGGTTCGTCCCTATCTGCCCCGCTTCTGCCGTTTGGGGGGATTCGGGGATGCTGCAGACGCCCTTCTACCTGATCGACAAGGGTCGGCTGGCCCGCAACATGGCCGTGATCGACCGGCTGCGGGCCGAAAGCGGCGCGAAGTGCCTGCTGGCGCTGAAATGCTTTGCCACCTGGCCGGTGTTCGACGCGATGCGTGACCACATGGACGGCACAACCTCGTCGTCACTCTATGAGCTTCGGCTGGGGCGCGAGCAGTTCGGCCGTGAGACGCACGCCTATTCGGTGGCCTGGGCCGACCATGAGATTGCCGAGGCGGTGGGATATGCCGACAAGATCATCTTCAACTCGGTGGGCCAGTTGGACCGGTTCGACAACGCGGCGGCGGGAATCGCGCGGGGCCTGCGGCTGAACCCGCGGTTTTCCACCAGCGGCTTCGACCTGGCCGACCCGGCACGGCCGTTTTCGCGGCTGGGCGAGTGGGATGTGGACAAGCTGATGGCGCTGGGTGACCGCATCAGCGGCGTGATGATCCACTACAACTGCGAGAACGCGGATTTCGACCTGTTCGACCGGCAGCTGACGCGGATCGAGGGCGAATTCGGGCGGTTCCTTGAGCGGCTTTCCTGGGTTTCGCTGGGTGGGGGCATCCATTTCACCGGGCCGGGCTATCCGGTGGAACGGCTGGCGGAGCGGCTGCGAGCGTTCTCGGATCGCTTCGGGGTGCAGGTCTATCTGGAACCGGGCGAAGCGGCCATCACCGGGGCGGCCTCTCTGGAGGTGACGGTGCTGGACGTGCTGAACAACGGCAAGGATCTGGCTGTGGTGGATTCCTCGGTCGAGGCGCATATGCTGGACCTGCTGATCTACCGGCAGAGCGCGAAGGTCGAGACGGACGGCGACCATGCGTACATGGTCTGCGGCAAGTCCTGTCTGGCGGGCGACATCTTTGGCGACTTCCGCTTTCCGGCGCCCCTGCGGGTGGGTGACCGGATCAGCATTGCGGACGCCGCAGGCTATACGATGGTCAAGAAGAACTGGTTCAACGGGGTGAAGATGCCCAGCATCGTCATCCGCGAGACCGACGGGTCGATGACCGTCGCGCGTGAGTTCGGCTATGCCGATTATGCCGGAAGCCTTGGCTGACGGCCCTTTCCCTGCTGTTGGAGGCGCTTGATGAAACGCAACGTCCTGATCGTGGGCGCCGGGGGTGTGGCGCAGGTGGTGGCGCACAAATGCGCGCAGGTGAATGACCGGCTGGGTGAACTGCACATCGCCAGCCGCTCGGTGGGCAAGGCAGAGAAGATCATTGCCTCGGTGCACGCGAAGGGCGCGATGAAGGTGCCGGGGGTGTTTGCGGCCCATGCCGTGGATGCGATGGATTCCGCGGCGGTGGCGGGGCTGATCCGTTCGACGGGTTCGCAGATCGTCATCAACGTGGGGTCCAGTTTCGTGAACATGACGGTGCTGGAGGCCTGCATCGAGACCGGTGCCGCCTATCTGGACACCGCCATCCACGAAGACCCGGGCAAGGTGTGCGAGACGCCGCCGTGGTACGGCAACCACGAATGGCAGCGGCGCGAGCGGTGCCGTGCGGCCGGGGTGACGGCCATTCTGGGCATCGGGTTTGACCCCGGCGTGGTGAACGCCTGGGCGCGGCTGGCCGAGGATGCCTATCTGGACCGGATCGACAGCATCGACATCGTGGACATCAACGCAGGCTCTCATGGCCGGTGGTTCGCCACCAACTTTGACCCCGAGATCAACTTCCGCGAGTTTACCGGGACGGTGTGGTCGTGGCAGGGCGGGGCGTGGCAGGCGAACACGATGTTCGAGGTGGGCCGCGTGTGGGACATGCCGGTGGTGGGTCCGCAGAAGGCCTACCTTACGGGGCATGACGAGGTGCATTCGCTGTCGGCCCGCTATCCCGCGGCGGATGTGCGGTTCTGGATGGGGTTTGGCGACCACTACATCAACGTCTTCACGGTGCTGAAGAACCTTGGGCTGCTGAGCGAGAAGCCGGTGAAGACGGCCGAGGGGCAGGAGGTGGTGCCGCTCAAGGTGGTGAAGGCGGTGCTGCCCGACCCGGCCTCGCTGGCGCCCGACTATGTGGGCAAGACCTGCATCGGGACGCTGGCGAAGGGCATGCGGGACGGCAAACCCGCCGACGTGTTCCTCTACAACGTGGCCGACCACAGGGAGGCGTACCTTGAGGTCGGCTCGCAGGGGATCAGCTATACCGCGGGGGTGCCGCCGGTGGCGGCGGCGGTGCTGGTGGCCGAAGGGGTGTGGGATACGGGCACGATGGTGAACGTGGAAGAGCTGGACCCGCGGCCGTTCCTGCGCCTTCTGGGCGAGATGGGGCTGCCCACGCGGGTGAAGGACGCACGCGGCGACCGGCCGTTCGGGACATGACGGACGTGTCCCAGCGTGGGACACGCAGCGTCCCACGCTGGGACATGCGCATCGATTGAATTAAATCAATGACTTACGCGCTCGCGTTAACGGTTTCGCAACAGTTGACCCGCCGGTGATGCGCATCACGGGCTGGACAGCGGCTGTAACCGGCATTTGAAATTGCGCGTATCCTGCCCCACATTCAGGGCAGATGATGATGGAGGGCGACATGGCCGAGCTTGAGCGGGCAATTCTGGCGGGCGGGTGCTTCTGGGGCATGCAGGATCTGATCCGCAAGCTGCCGGGTGTGACCTCGACGCGGGTGGGTTATACCGGGGGCGATGTGCCGAACGCGACCTACCGCAACCACGGCACCCATGCCGAGGGGATCGAGATCGTGTTCGATCCGGCGCGCATGTCCTACCGGGAGCTTCTGGAGTTCTTCTTCCAGATCCACGACCCCACCACACTGAACCGGCAGGGCAACGACCTTGGGCTGTCGTACCGGTCGGGCATCTACTGGCTGACCGAGGCGCAGCGGCAGACCGCGCTGGACACCATTGCCGATGTCGATGCCAGCGGGCTGTGGCCGGGCAAGGTGGTGACCGAGGTGAAGGCGGCGGGCGACTTCTGGCAAGCCGAGCCGGAGCATCAGGACTATCTGGAGCGGATTCCGCACGGGTACACCTGCCACCGAATCCGCCCGAACTGGCGGCTGCCGCGGCGGACGGCGGCCGAATAGGCCGCCGCGCAGACCGGGTCAGGACGAGCGCAGAAGGACGCGCGTGGAATCGACGGCGGCGGCGATGCGGGCGATTTCCGGCTGTGCGGCCGCGTTGGGTGCCGACCGCAGCAGCGTGGTTGACAGATCGGCCACGATGGCGTCGGCGGCGCTGTTGGCGGTGGGCAGGTTTTCCGGCGCGATGGGCACAAGCGGGCGGCTGGTGCGGCGCGGCCCGGCGCTGGTCTGTGCCCGCAGCCGTTCGGGCGGCTTGGCCGGGTCGGCATTGCGGCGGGCCAGCGCGGCCAGTTCGTCGGCCGTCGAGGAAAGCTCGCGGCTGACGCTGGCGTAACCCCGGCCCTCCGGCAGCGACCGGGCGATCTGTTTGAACCCGTCGGCCAGGCAGTCGATGCGCCAGATCGGCCGGTACGCTTCGCAATGGCGGATGCGGTCGGCGATCAGCCATTCGATCCGGCGGACGCCTGGTGCCGAAAGTGCGGGCGGTTCGTAGTCGCGGTCGCCATCGCGGTTGCGGGACGGAGGATCGTAGCGCGGCTCGTTGGGCTCGCACTCGCCTTCGCAGCTTTGCACCCGGATGTAGGGCAACAGGTCGGCCGTCACGTCGGCGTGCAGGTTGGTCCGGGGCGTGGGGGCGGCGGGCGCGGAAAGCGGCGGCAGGGCAACGGCCGCGGCAACGGCAAGGGACAAGACAGCGCGAACATAGAACATCGGACTATTCCTTTCGTCAGGGCCCCGGAAAAAACCGCCGGGGTGTCGGCAGGGAATCAGGCCTTCAGCCCGAACGCTAGACGGACGGCCTTTTGCGTGCCGGGGCCGAAGCTGCCGTCGATGGCGCCGCCGTAGAATCCGGCATCGGACAGCCGCTGTTGCAGCGCCTTGCGGGTTTCCACGCTGAACTGGTTGGGCTTGTCGGACAGAAGATTCAGCACGTCCTGCGCGCCGGACCGCAGCGCATCGTACAGGTAGCGCGCCGAGTCCGCGGGGCCTTTGCCTTCGATCAGGCCGTCGTCGATCAGCGCGGCGAAGTTGAACAAGGCCTGCGGGTGGCGCAGGTCGGCGGCACGCTCGAAGAGTTTCAGCGCCGCCTGCGGGTCGGGCGTCAGGCCAAGGCCGCCCTCGTAGGTCAGGAAGCCGAGGTCGTTGATGGCATCGGCAAAGTCCTGGTCGGCGGCCTGCCGGTACAGGGCCAGCGCGCGGGCCGGGTCGGGATCGACGCCGATGCCTTGTTCATAAAGCTTGGCGAGTTCGAACTGCGCTTCGGGGCTGCCCGCCCCGGCAGCGCGGGTCAGCAGTTCGACGGCCTCTTTCGGGTCGAAGCTGTCGCCCTTGGGGTTCAGCCGCATGTAGGCGAGGCCCAGCATCGAGCGGGTGTCGCCCAGATCGGCCAGCGCGACCATCTGTTCTTCCTGGTCGGGGCGGATGGCATCCCATGCGGCCACCAGATCGGCGGTGGGATTCTGCCCGCCGTCGACCAGATAGAAGGGCACGCCCGACAGCGAGCCGTAAGTGTGCGGTTCCTGCTGGTTGAAGGTGGTTTCCAGCACGCGGTCGCGAACCTGGCGGAACATCAGGCTGATCTCCAGACCCGGCACCGCAAACTTCTCGGCCAGCGCCAGCGCGAAGGGGCTGTTGCCCGAGATGCCGTCCAGCGCCACCTGCCCGTCCTTGGCGGCAAAGGCCACAAGCGTGCCGCGGTCGGGCGAGGGCGGGGCAAGGCCGCCGGTGCCGCGGGTGCCGCCCTGGCCGCCGGTCACGGGCTGCGCCGTCAGGTCCAGTGCATCGCCGAAGGGGTTGTTGCGGCAACTGTCGAGGATGACGATGCGCATGACCCGCGCCTTGTCGACCGTGGCCAGCAGTTCGTCCAGCGACACGCTGGCGCGCTGCACGTCGCGGTTCGAGGCGACCTGGGCATCGACCGGAATCAGGTAGTTCTCGCCCTGCACCTCGACCCCGTGGCCGGCGAAGTAGATCAGCGCCAGATCGGCGGTTTCGGCACGGAAGGCGAAGCTGTCCATGGTGCTGCGCAGGTCCTGGTAGCCCGCATCGGTGACCAGCGTCACCTCGAACCCGATGCCTTCCAGCGTCTGCGCGATCAGCCGCGCGTCGTTCACGGTGTTGTCGAGCGATTCGATGTGGTCATACCGGGCCATGCCGATGACCAGCGCCACCCGGTCGGCGGCAAGCGCCGGAAGGGAGATCAGGGTGAAAAGCGCAAGGAGCAGCGAACGCAGCGGCATGACGACCCCGAAATGTTTGACACAGGATAGCGAAGGCAGCACAGGCCGCGCAACCCCGCCCCCGTCGAACGCCCGTCAAACCCCCGTCATGGCTGTTGCCCGCATCCGCGAAAAAGCCGTCAGAGCTGGCCGTCGGCCCGCCACTTGGTGATCATTTCGCGGCTCACCTCGAAGTGCATGCTGTCTTCGCGGCCGAACGAGGCGCCCCAGAACCAGCCTTCCTCCTGGAAGAAGTCGGCGATGATGGTCAGGCCCAGCTGGGTTTTCCCGTCGCCCAGTGTATCCAGCACGCCGTCGATGTTGAGATCGACCGCCAGTCCGAAGGCGTGGGTCGAGACCGAGTTCTGCGAGCCGCGGATGCGGCGCACGCACAGCGCCCCGGCGGTGGAGATGCGGTCGTACAGCGTGGCGTCTGTCGCCTTGATCTGCTCGAACACGCGGCGCATCGACTCGACGGCCGGTTTCAGCATCGACACGCGGATCGGCCCCACGTCCTCGGTCACCAGAAGGGCCTTGAGCGTGGGGTTGGTCATCGGCTCGCAGTCGTCCGACAGCGATTCGCGGGGAAGGCCGAAGGTTTCGACCAGGAACGACGGCGACGAGACGGTGATGCCTTCAGCCTTGTTGTTGGTGCGGCGCCCGGCCAGCAAGACCACCTGCGCGTAGGAATCGATGCCCTCGCCGTCGATCCTTTCCTGGGTGAAGTTGGGATCGGTGGGGCTGAGTGCGGCAGTCGCGTTGTTGCCGGCCGTGGCCTTCAGCAACTGGACCTCCTGCTCGACCACGCCGAGGCGGCGCTGCAGATCCTCGATCTGGATGCGCATCTGTTCGATGTCGATGCGCGCGCCGCTGTCGACGGCGCTGCCGAATTCGCCGGGGGCCAGTTCGGACCCGGTGCCCGCCGCCGTGGTGCCCGGTGTGACAGAGATCAGTGTGTACATCAGCCAGCCCAGACCGGCGATGACAAGCACGGCGCCGAGGATGACGGCAGGGATCAGAGCCTTGGGCGTATTCGAGGTCATGGGGTCGGCCAAGTTTGGTGCGCCGTCACTATAGCAGCGCGCCGCGCGAAGAAAACTGCCGCAGGGGATTTGAATTGTCGCCCCGGCTGCCCATGTGTAGGGTAGAAGCGCCAAGTGATTTTTCAGGAGGATCGGGCGATGCGGCGTTGGGTCGTGGCGGGTATTATCGCCGGGATGATGCTGGGCGGTGGGGCGGCGGTTGCGCAGGATGCCACCGGGGCCAGCAAGGAAGAGCTGATGATGCTGTTCCAGAAGCAGAAATCGCGCGGCCTGAAGCTGGCGCCGAACACGGCCGTGGCGGCGGCAACGGCGGCGCAGCCCACTGCGGCGGCCGAGGTTGCAACCGGAGCCGTGACCGAGACCGCCGCGGCGGTTGGCGGCACCGCGACGGCGCCGGTGGCGGGCACCGCAACGGCCGTGGCGGGAACCGAGGTGGCGACGGCGACCTCGGTGACGGTGGCCGCGCCGGTGGCGGCCGAAGTGGCGGCGGCGCTGCCCACGGTGGCCGAGGGCGCGCCGGTGCCGGTGGCCTATACCGAACTGGACAAGACCGAACAGATCAACTTCCGCATCGGGTTCGACTTCGATTCGGCCGTGCTTCGTGACGGCGAGAAGGACAAGCTGGGTGCGCTGTGCGCGGCGCTGAGCGAGATCGACGGCACCTTCCGCATCGTGGGCCATACCGACGCCGCGGGTACCGACACCTACAACGAGAAGCTGTCGCTTTTGCGGGCGGAAGAGGTGAAGCGCTATCTGACGGGCGACTGCGGGATTGACGCGGCACGTCTGGAAGCTGTTGGCGTGGGCAAGCGGTTCCTCTACAACGAAGAGGATCCGCGGTCGGAAGAGAACCGGCGCGTGGAGTTCCAGGCGCTGAGCTGACCCGACCAAATGGCCCAATCCCGTTCGCGTGACACGTTCCAGCCCGGCGATCTGCTGAACAACACCTACCGGATCGAATCCGTTCTGGGCCGTGGCGGAACGTCGGAAGTGTACCGCGCGCGGTCCGAGATTTCGGGGCGGGTGGTGGCGCTGAAGGTGCTGAAGGCCGAGCTTTCGGCGAACGTCGACTACCTGCGGCTGATGACGCGGGAAGAGGCGATCCGCGATGTGCGGCACGATGCGGTGGTGCGGTATTCCGAGAACCACCGCACGCCGGACGGGCATGTCTACCTGATCATGGACTATGTGGACGGCCCGCCGCTGGACAGGCTGATGGCCAAGGGGCCAGTGTCGGCTGACGACCTGATGGTGATCGGCGCGCGGGTGACCGAAGGGCTGGTGGCGGCGCATGCCAAGAACATCGTCCACCGCGACCTGTCGCCCGACAACATCATCCTGCGCGGCGGCGAGCCCGACGAGGCGGTGATCATCGATTTCGGCATTGCCAAGGATGACCGTCCGGGGGCCGAAACGATTGTGGGCAACGAGTTTGCGGGCAAGTACGCCTATGCGGCGCCCGAGCAGCTGTATGGCCGCACCGACCCGCGGTCGGACCTGTATGCGCTGGGCGCCACGCTGCTGGCGTGTTTCCGCGGGCAGGTGCCCGACCTGGGCACCAACCCGGTGGAAATGCTGCGCATCAAGGGGGCGGCGCCGGATACCACCGGGGTGCCCGAGCCGCTGAAAGGCATCATCGACCGGCTGTGCAAGCCCGAGCCGAAAGAGCGGTACCAGACCGCGGCCGAGGTGCTGGCGGCCTTCAGGCCCGCGCCGGTGCAGACCGCCGCTCCCCGGTCCGCCCCACCGGCGGCAGAGCCGAAAGCGCCGCCCCCGGCGCCGACCGCGGTGCTCGTGCAGCCAAGGCGGGGCGGCGGGCTGGGCCTGGTGCTGATGCTGGTGCTGGCGGTGGGCGCTGCGGGGGGCGGGGCCTGGTACGGCGGCCTGCTGGACCGGTTTCTGGTGCAGCCGTTGCCGGTGGCCGATCCCTTTGCGTTGACCGTGGCGCAGGCCGCGGGCGGCAAGCCGCAGGCGAAGGGCGTGGCACCCGACGAGGCCACGCAGAAGGCTTTGGCCGAGATGATGGCGCGTGTGGGCGGGACGGCCGAGGTGACGCTGGCGCAGGGGACCATCGCCGAGGGCTGGGGGGGCGAGGTGATGGCGCTTCTGTCCAGCACGGCAGTCCTGCCCGAGTGGCAGGTGTCGGTCAGCGGAAACGAGGCGCGGGTGACCGGCATGGCGCCCGACCGCGCGTCGCGGGATGCGGCCGTGGCGGCCATGACCTCGGACGTGCTGGAGGTTTCCGCCGACATCGGGTTCGGCCCGCGCATCCTGTTGCCGGACACGGTGAGGGACGTGCTGGCAGCGCATCAGGACTGCGGGCCGCTGGCGCTGCCCGATGCGCCGCCCGCGGGGTGGGGCACGGGGGCGAAGGTGCTGGTCGCCGGTCGCATGGCGTCCGATGCCACGCGGCTGGAGCTGTTTCAGGCGCTGGGGGCGGCCATCGGCGACCGCGCGGCGCTGATGGACATCGAGGTGCTGAACCCCGAACTGTGCGCCATCGAGGCGGCGCTGCCGCGGGCGCCGTCGAAGGGGTTCAAGGTGATCTTCGGCTTCGGCGACAGGGCCGATCCGAACCCGGCGGGGCGGTACTTCGTGGGCGAGAACCCGGTGATCGACGTGGTGATCCCGGCCGATGTGACCGCGGGCAACCTGTGGATCAGCATCGTGGACGTGACCGGTTCGGTGTTTCACCTGCTGCCGAACCTGAACCGCCCCGAGAATGACATCGCCACCCTGCGCAGCGGCCAGACCGGCGAAGTGACCGTGCGTGTGGCCTATTCGGTGGCCGAGGCGACGGGCACGCCGAAGATGGCCTTCCTGGTGGATGACAGCATCATGGGCAAGTCGAAGATCGTGATCCTGCACGCGCCGGAACCGGTGTTCGCCGAACTGCGGCCCATGTCAGAATCAGTGGCCAGCTTTGCCGCGGCACTGGCGGGCAAGGAATCGGGCGAAGGCATGGCACCGGTGTTCTCGATCGACAGCCGGATCCTGACGACGGAAAAGCCCTGATCGCGGGCGGGGCTTCGGGCGGTCGTGAAACCTGCATTTGAATCAATGGTAAATCGTTCTGCCGGGCATGCCTTGGCGGGTTCTTCACAGGTATTTCCAAGTCGTTGCAGCTTGCCACGCAATCGGACGGAATAGGTCTGCTTCTTGCCGCGTTCACACCGCACCAAAGGCGTATCCCGCCGGTGTGACGGTCTGCTCCGGAACCCTGCGGACGCGAATGGACCCCAGAGGAAAGGCTGCCGCCATGACCCGTATCCGCCTTGCTGCCCTTGCCGCCCTGATTGCCTCCGCCGCCGTGGGCGCCGCCCATGCCCAGGCCAGCGCGCGCATCTTCCTGCACCCCAACGGCTGCGTCTACACCGCCGCCGGTTCCAGCTGGTACAACGTGATCAATGGCGGCGACTACTTCGCCGGTGCCCGCAGCGGCGGTTGCCCGGTGACCGTGGCCCCGGTGCCCGGCGCACCGTCGCTGGGCTGACCCCTGGCCGGGGTGCCGGGCCTAGCCCGGCACATCCACCACGATGATCGAGATGTTGTCGCCGCCGCCCGATTCCAGCGCGTGCTGCAGCAGGCGTTCGGCGACGGTCTCGATGGGAGTGGTGCGCAGGAAGGTCTCCAGAAGCTTGAATCCCGCGTACTTGGTCAGACCGTCCGAGCACAGGAGGAACCTGTCGCCCGGCAGGACCTCGCCGCGCACCTTGTCCAGTTCCAGCGTTTCGCCCACGCCGACGGCGCGGGTGATGGCGTTCGACTGCGGGTGGCTTTCGGCCTCGTCCCAGGTCATCTGGCCCGCCGCCACGAATTCGCCCACGACCGAATGGTCGTTGGTGAGCATCGAGATCTCGCCGCCGCGCAGCAGGTAGATGCGGCTGTCGCCGGCCCAGAAGGCGACGAAGTGCGTATCGCTGAGCAGCAGGGCCACCACGGTGGCGCCCACGGTGGTGTGGAACCGCGTTTCCGCGGCAATGTGAATGCGGTCATGCGCGGTCATGATCGTTTGCCGCAGGGCGCGCATCAGATCGGCCGGGGGCAGTTCGGGCGGTATCATCGCGATGGTGTCGACGATGGTCTGGCTGGCGAAGTCGCCCGCCTCGTGCCCGCCCATGCCATCGGCCACCACCCAGATGCGCTGGTCGGGCAGCGACAGGATGGAGTCCTCGTTGATCTTGCGGACCTTGCCCACATGGCTGACGGCGCTGTAGCGGAACGTGCGGGCTAGCATCAGGCGTCCTCCAGTTCCGGCTGCCAGACCTGTGCGGTCATGTCGAACAGGGCCAGCGTCTGCCCGCCGGCGGGCAGACCTTCGCACACCATCATCCGCGCCGCGCCATCCAGTTCGGCAAACCAGAGCGACGGCTTGCGGAACCCCGACGACAGGTGCGCCGCAGCAAGTGCCGCGGTGACATCGGCCGTTGCGGACTGCACCACCAACCCGCCAGGCGCGCGCCGGATGGTGGGCGCAACGGGGGCGGGCACTGGCACCCCGGCCAGCCGGGCGGCCAGCACCTCGCGCGTCATCGTGTCTTCCAGCGCATCAAGCGCCAGGGCCTCAAGCGCGGCAAAGGTTGCCGCGCCTGCCGTCAGGGCTGCGGCAGCGGTCTGCCCGTCGGGCAGGGGGGAGGCCAGCGTGAGCGGGAACTGCCGCCCCACGCGGTCAACCGACATCATCGTGACGCCCAGCATGGCCGCCGCCCCGGCCAGCCCCGGAGACAGCGCAAAGCGCCAGATGGGGGCCGAGAAGTAGCTGTCCTGCCAGCGGTCGCCCAGCGCGGCGCGCCCCGCCAACATGCCTTCCTGCAGCCAGCGGTCCCATGGATCCACAAAGGAGGCAGGCAGGTCCATACGCAGGAAGTCCCCCAGCGCCGGCAGTTTTCCGAAGGCTCCGAACCGCGCGGCCATCAGAATGACTTCGGGCAAGAGAATTTCGACAGCGCGGGCAAGGCGAACGGGTTGATCGCCGATCCGGACTGGATCTGGAAGATCGCGATGCGTCCGCCCACGTTGAAGATCACGCGCTTGCGGTCACTGACGTTGGTGTTGCGCACTTCGGCCGCATCCAGCAGCCGGAAGAATCCCCAAGGACCGTCGCGGCGCAGGGTGTTCTCGATGCCCGCCTCGGCCGGATCGAAGGTGACGCGGCCAAAGCCTGCCGCGCCCGGCCAGTTCACGCCGGTGGGGGCGGGCTGGCCGTCCTTGTGCGTGAAGGTGACCGAGGTTCCGTCGATGTCGAGCGTGACACCCGCCGCCTTGGGGTCCAGCGCCTCGGGCGTGACGGCGATGGCGACCTTGGGCGAGGGGCCTTCGGGGAAGAAGGCGGCGCGGATGTCGGCAGCAAGCTGGAACTGTGCCAGCACCTCGGGCGAGATGCCCAGATCGACGTCGTTCACCTTCTTGAACACCCAGTTGGGCCGCGCCTGCGTGTCCACATACTCGATCATGTTCTCCTTGAAGAAGGTGTCCAGCAGGCCGTCGGGCGCGAACATGCGGGTGAAGTCGGCGATGCCCACCTCGTCCTTGGCGCGGCGGTTGAACGGGTAGCGGCCGTTGATTGTGGCTTCGCACACCGGGGCCACCTGCGACGTCCATTTCGCGTTGATGGATGCGCGGGTGCCGTCGGCACTGATGCCCGACGAACCGGCGGCCACCTGCGACGCCCAGCGCTGGATCGCCTCGGGCAACTGGCGGGTCTGCAGCGACAGCTGGAACAGCGCCGACTCTTCGGGGTCGGTCGGGGCGGTGGCCACGCCACCGGCGAAGGACAGCTTCGACATTTCGCGGTAGACGTCGGCCAGGACGGTGATGAGGTTGTCCAGCTGCGAGGGCTGGCCTTCGGGGCGTGCCACCAGTTCGTGCAGCCAGACGAAGCGTTCCTCAACCGGGGCGCCCGGCGGTTTGGGCTTTTCACCCGAGGCGGCGCTGGTGAGCAGCGCGTTGTAGAAGACCTGCGCCTGCACCGACAGCGCCGACTTGATTTCCAGCTGCGCCACGCTTTCCACGCCTTCTGCCACGCCTTCGGTCGGAATGATGCTGCGGTCTTCGGTCAGTTTGGTTTCCTTGCTGATCGCCGTCAGCAGGTTCATGATCGGCGAGGTGGGGCTGGACAGGATGTTCGTCACCTCGACGGCATGGGCCAGGCTTTCCATCGGAATGATGTCGATGTCGCCCAGCATGCCTTCGTAGCGCGCCACATAGTCGGTGTAGTACAGGTCCAGCACGTCGCGCGCGATGGCCAGCAGCGCGGTTTCCGACATCTCGGTCGCGTTCTTCGGGCCCAGCACCCAGCTTTCGGACTGCAGGCGCTGCGACACCTCCAGGGCTGCGGGCAGGAACACGGCGTTGAAGCCGTCGTAGGTGTAGATGCCTTCGATCCCCTCGTTCAGCTGCTTGCCCGACGAGCGCACGAAGGCGCGGGTCACGGCGGGGCCGCCCACGTCGGTTACACGCCACGGCGGGATGGCCAGCGCCTTGGGCGACAGGACGATGCCGTTGTAGATGCGCTGCGCCATCGGCATCTGCGTGAGCACGCCCTGCGCCTGTTCCACCAGCGGGCCGTTCAGCGACACCGGCTGCAGCGGCTGCGACAGCATCGCGTCCAGATGCGCCACCAGCTCGGCGCGGATGCCTTCGTTGGCCGGGCCGGGGTAGGCGTTGGTCCAGTCGGCCACCAGCGCCTCTTTCACCAGGTCGGCGTTCATCGGGCCCTGCTGACCCAGCATCAGGTAGGTTTTCAGGAACTCGTACAGAACTTCGGGCTGGTTCATGCTGCTTTGCATCTGGTCTTCCAGACGCAGCAGGATGCGGGGCAACAGGTGCTGGTTCAGCCCGGCGCGGTAGGTTTGCGCCGCCGATGACCCCATCACGTCGCCCTGGTACAGGCCCCATCCCAGTTGGGGCGGCTGGTCCACGTCGCCGGCCAGGGGGTTTGCCGGCAGCTTGCGCAGCACGTTCAGCGCGGGCAGCGTCGAGATGATGTCGCTGTCGGCGATGGGGTTCGAGGGAATCTGCTGCGCGGCCACGGCATAGTCGGCCAGGCCCTGCGCGGCTTGCGCGATCATCGCGCGGTTGCCCAGGAAGCTTTGCACCCACACCCAGCCGAACCCGGCCGCCACCAGCACCGTGGCGGTGATGGCACCGCGGCGGATCCAGCGGTAGCGGCGTTCGACCTTGTCATCGGCCGAGACGAGGCCCGCCTCCTTGAACACCACGTTTTCGAACAGCCGTGTCAGGAAGAACGACCGTCCGGTGCCCTTGCCCGACCCCAGCGCCTGACGGCCGATGCCGAAGGTGCGGGCCATGCCCATCATCAGGCGGTCGATCGGCGTGCCTTCCTGCGTTCCGCTGGTGAAGTACACGCCGCGCAGCATGTGGCGCACCTCGAACTTGTTGTCGATGAACACCTCGGCCAGGAAATCGCGCGCCACCTGCCGAACGCTGGCCACCTGGCCCGGGAACCCGGCGATCAGCGCGCGGCGCTGGTGGTCGGTTTCCTGCTGCAGGCGCTCCAGCGACTGCGTGTTCAACTGGGTGATGAGCGCGGAGAACTCATCATCGAACATGGCGACGGGCGAGGCGTTGCCGCGCGATTTTTCCAGCGGCAGGGTGAAGCCCCAGACCTGCTCGCGCGCTTCCTTCCCGAAGGTCTCGAAGAACTCCGAGAAGCCGGCAATCAGGTCGGCCTTGGTGAACAGCACATAGACCGGAAACCGCACGCCCAGCTTTTCGCGCAGTTCGTGCAGCCGCTTGCGGATGGCACGGGCGTGGGCGGCCTGGGTGACCTCGTCGGTCATCGACAGGTCGGACAGCGAAATGGCCACCAGCGCGCCGTTCACCGGCTGGCGCGGGCGGTGCTTCTTCAGCAGCGACAGGAAGCCCAGCCAGCCCTTGTTGTCGCCCTCGGCGTCGGATTCCTGCGTAGTGTAGCGCCCGGCAGTGTCAATCAGCACAGCGCCGTCGGTGAACCACCAGTCGCAGTTGCGCGTGCCGCCGACACCGCCGATAGACGCCTGGCCAAATTCCTCGACCAGCGGGAACTTGAGCCCGGAATTGACGATGGCGGTGGTTTTCCCGGCGCCGGGCGGGCCGATGATGATGTACCACGGCAGTTCGTACAGCGACTTGGTGCCCAGTTTCGACTTTTTGAGCTGCGTCAGCGCCGTGCGCAGCTTGGACTTCATCTCGTCCAGTTCGGACTGCACAAGGTCGGGTTCGGGTTCGTCGGAGGCCTGGTTGACGATGTCATCCGTCAGCTTGCGGTCGCGGCGCAGGCGCAAGAGCCAGATCGCCAGCATCAGCACCAGCGTGAAGATGATGATGCCCAGGATCCAGATCAGCCGCTGGATCGGGGTTTCGAAGGGCCGCCATTCGCCCCAGGCGATGAACGGTCCAAGGTACCACAGGCAGACGCACAGTACGACCGCGACGAAAAAGAGGATGCCGTAGACCGAGCGGAAGAGGCGGCGGACGATTTTGATGACCATCTCAGTTCTCGGCCTTCAGCAGGATGACCTCGATCCGCCGGTTGGCGGCGCGGCCCTCGGCGGTGTCGTTCGATTCCAGCGGTTCCTTTTCGGCGCGCCCTTCGGCCTGCAGGCGCTCGCCCGGCAGGTGCTTGGCCATGCTCTTCATCACCGATTCCGCGCGCGACAGCGACAGGTGCTGGTTCGACGGAAACCGCGATGACCGGATCGGCACGTTGTCGGAATGTCCGACAATCAGGATGCGGCCCGGCTGGTCCTTCAGGCCCTTGGACAGGCGTTCGATCTTCTCGTCATAGCCCTTGGCCAGCTTGTCGGAGCCCGAGGCGAACATGCCCTGGCCTTTCACCCGCACGGTCAGCTTGGTGGCGTCCTCGAACACCTGGATCAGGCCGTCTTCGATTTCGGGCTTCAGGAATTCGACCACCACGTCCTTCTGCGCCTTGCCCTGGGGGTTGGGCGGTGGCGGCGGTGGTGGTGGCGGTGGCGGGGCAGGGCGTTCCAGCACGGGGGGAACGCCGGGGTCGAGCGAATCCATCACCGCCAGCTGCCGGCTGGATTCGCCCGACAGCGAATAGGACAGGCCGCCGAACATCATGGACAGGATTGCGGCAATCACCGCCACGGCGATGTACACGGGTTTCCAGGCCGAGACGCTGCGATAGGGCTTGTCGACCCCCTTCCAGCGCGGCGACAGGTCGGCCTCGACCCCGCCGCGCTGGGCGCGGATGATGCGCGCCAGGCCTTCGCGGATGCGCAGGTGCTTGTCGGTGCCGCCCTGATCCAGCCGCAGGCGGCCCTCGAACCCCAGCGACAGGCACATGTACATGAATTCGAGCAGTTCGATGTTGTTGGCCGGGTCCTTTTCCAGCCGCGCCAGCACGTCATAGAAGCGGTCGCCGCCCACGGTTTCCTTGTGGAAGGTGCCCACCATCGATTGCAGCGCCCAGTTCGACTGCTCGCCCCAGGGTGTGTTCAGCACCACGTCGTCCAGCGTGGCACAGATGGCATAGCGGGCGATCTTCACCTGGTTGGGGTCGATCCCCGCGGCAATCGCGCGGCTTTCGAAGTTGCGCACCTCGGCCACCACGTTGCGGCGCAGAGTGTCGGGCTCCATGTGCTGGGCGCGGTTGCGGATGCGGCTGATCAGCGCGAACAGAACGGCGGCCGTGGCGTTCAGCCGGTTCATGCCCGTCATTGCCAGCTGGATGGGCGACTCGCCCGCCTTGCCCTCGGCCTGCGGGGCCTGGGCGGCGGCGGCGGGCGCGGCGCGCGGCGGTTCGGGCACGCCATAGCTGGCTCCGCCGCCATAGGCGGGGGCCTGCGGCTGCGGATAGTTCGGGACACCGGCTTGGGCGGAAGGTGCTGCGGGCGCTGCGCCCGGCGTCCGGCGGCCGCCCGGGTTGGGGCGGATCACGGTCCGTTCGGAATCATCTGGTTCGGCAAAGGGATCGTGTCCTGCCATAGCCTAGTCCTTCCGCCCCCTGCCCTGGCCGCCTACCCGACCCGGATCGCCCACAGTTCCATCGACAGGCCGGGGAATTCGCCCGAAACGTGGACGGCAATCCCGCCCGACGTGGTCATCTTGCGCCAGTAGGGACTGTCGCGGTCAAGTTCAAAGTACACCACACCGGCATGATAGGGAATCTGGCGCGGCGCCACCGGCAGCGGGCGCAGCGTGATGCCGGGAAGGGCCGAGTTCACCAGCGCGCGGATTTCCTCGACCGGACCGATCTTGGCCTGGCCGGGGAAGTGGCGGCGCACGTTTTCGGGAGGCACATCGGCCTTGACGGCCAGCACGAAGCCCGCCGTGGTGATGAGCTTGCGGTCGGCGATGATGCCGACCGAGATGCCGTACTTGCGCGGATCCAGCGGAATGGCGACCGCGGTCTGTTCCAGCACCGACGACAGGTACTGCCGCAGGGCGCGGATCACCGGGGCAAAGGTCTGCGCCAGCGCGTCGTGCTTGTAGGGCGGGAATTCGGGCGGCGACTTTTCGGCCGCCATGAAGGTGGCCAGTTCCCCGGCAAGGCCCACGCACATTTCGTACACCTGTGCGGGGTGGACATTTTCCACCGACAGCATGTGGCGCACCTGCGGGTGCATCCGGTTGACCAGCATCAACAGCAGGAAGTCCTGAATCTCGGCCACGCCCTTGGCCGGACCCGATTCCGACAGGCGGCCCGACAGCGCCTTCATCCGGTGGCCCAGAAGCCCCTCCAACTCTCGCAGGAAGGCGTGCAGGGGCGCGGCGGCCCGCACGTCCATCGCTGCAGGCACGAACCCTTTGTCCAGCAGCACCTCGCCATCGGGGCGCTTTTCGATGATGCGGGCGATCGGGATCACCAGCCGGTCCGACAGGTCATCCACCTGCAGGGCGAACTGCATGCGCAGCTTGCCCACCCCCAGCGTCACCGGCTTGCGCCCCTCGCCGGTCACGTCGGTGACCTCGACCTCGGCAATGCGGTAGCGCGCGGCCGAAGCCTCGGCGCCGGACGGTTCGATGTCCAGCGCGCCGCGGCGGCGGGCGGGGACCGTCAGGTAGACCACACAGTCCTTGGCGCTGTCGGGCACTTCCAGCGCGGGCGGGTGGTCCTCGGCCTGCGGGATGCGGAAGACGGCGCCGTCCGGAGTAAGCCCCGAGGCCCCCTTGATGCCGAACTGCCCGAACTTCAGCGCCTCTTCGTTGATCTCCAGCTCGCTGACACCCCAGGCATAGGGCGCCAGGCGCCGGGCAAGGCCGGACACCAGCGCCTCGGCATAGCGGTCGGCCTGCTGGAAGTGGTGGGGCTGAAGGAACAGGCCTTCGGTCCAGAGAACCTTGCTATCCCAGGACACGCGCGTTCCCTCCTGCCAGGCGCGGCGCTGGTGCGGCCCCGGTCATATCCGTTGTGCCCGTTCCCGCTTCAGCTTTTCAAGCTGTTCCTGATAGGCCCGCGAAAACGCCTTGGCAAAGAAATCGTGAAAGTCGTTCTCGGCCTTGTCCTTGAGGTCGGTGTACAGCCTCTCGAACTCTTCCCAGGCCTTGGCCTTCTTGTTGCCCAGCATGCCGCCGAACCCGCCCGAAGCGCCCGCCTTCTCTTCGATCTTCGCCGGGTCCATGCGGGCCAGAAGTTCGCGGATGGCGGCCTCGATGCCGGTCACCATGGCCACTTCGTGCGCCTGGATGTCATCCAGCGCCTCGCGCACGGCCACGGCGGCCTCCATGTAGCCCTTGGCGCGCGGGCGCAGCACCATTTCCACCGCATGTTCCGGCGACAGCGCGAATTTCAGCGGGTTGTTCCCGCCGGCACTGATCTGCGTGCGTTCCACCCGGAATTCGCCCTTGATCTCGGCGCGCGTCATCAGCACGGCCCGCAGCCCCTCGACCATCGTGCGCATCACATCGCCCAGCCGTTCCATGGTGGCAACCAGCTGGTCTTCGGGGATGATGATGTCGTCCTGCCCGGCGCCGCGGAAGAAGGCGCGCGCGGCATCCACCCGGCCGGGGGGGCCAGAAGGCGCAGCAGGCCGGGAAGGCGCGGCCGCGGCGGGTGCTGGGGTGGGGGCCGGTGCCGGAGCTGGCGGCGGGGCCGCGGGCTGGGCGGGTGGTGCGGCATGAACCGGCGGCACCACCGACGGCGCCACCGATCTGGGTGGCGGCGGCACCACCGACATGCGCGACGAAGGCACCGGCGCGGCAAAGGGCGAATCCCCGTCATCCGCCTGCACGGGGGCGGGCCGGGCCGGGGGCGGCGCCGATATGGGCTGCGGTTGCGGGGGCTGGGGTTGCGGGGGCTGGGGTTGCGGGGCGGCGGCGTGCCGGGCCGCGGGTTCGGGCGGCGAAGACGGCGGCGGCGGGACCGTTGGTTTGCCCGGCAGGATGTCGTCAAATGCCTCGGGCGGCAGGTTGGGCACGGGGCGGGGGGCCAGCGGCGGCACGATGCTGGCCGGAGAGGCAAAGGGGTCGGACCCGCGGCTCTTGTTCGGGTTCAGGAAATCGTCGTCCCAGTCATCGGGAATGACCGACTTGGCGCGGCCGCTGAACGACATGGCATCGGCAACGGACGGCGAATTGTACTGCTGCGAGCCCGATCCCAGAAACTCGTCCAGCGGGTCGGCGACCTTGCCCACCACGGGGTCGACCTCGCCCAGCAGCGGGTCTCCGCCCAGGGCATCCACCGGGTCTTCGCGCACCACCTGACTTGGCCCGCGCGGCCCTTCGGCGGCACCCAGCAGATCATCCAGGAAATCCACCTTGCGGGCGCCGGTGCCGTCCAGCAGGTCCATCAGGTCGGGCGCGTTCTCGGCCCGGCCCGGCGATACCTGCTCGTCCTCGACCGGAGCCGCCAGGCTGCGCATCGGGTCGGCCTTGCCGGTGGTGATGCCCACCACGATTTCATAGGGCCCCATCGACAGCACGTCGCCATCGTTCAGCGGCGTCGGCACCCGGCCCAGCGGCACCTTGCCGTAGTTCAGGAAGGTGCCGTTCGTCGAAAAGTCGATCACAATCACGTTGCCGCCGCCCTGATCCTCGACCACGCAATGGTTCTTCGAGATCAGCTTGTCGGGGTCGGGCAGGACAACGTCATTCTCCTGCCCCCGGCCGATGGTCAGTGACGGGCCACGCATGACGATGGGCGCACCGTCGCCCGGGACAGCGCCCGTCGATTGGAACCGCAGCGTCACTGGCATTCCGGCGTCAGCCTCCGGTCATCACGGTTACCGCACAGGGCGGAAGGATCACGCCACCGCCGCTGCAGAGGTCCATGGCCATCCGCGCTGCAGGCAGCTTGCCTATCATAACCGTCGCAGAACCCTTGGCAATCGGATGCGGCGCAGGCACGAGCGCCGAAACACACATATCCGTGGCCCGTGCCGCGGGCAGCTTGACCACCATCACCGTCACGCAGCAGGGCGGCATGATGGGCAGTGGGGCGGGCACCGGCACCGGGGCCGGCGGCGCGCACAGCGGGCAGATGTGCAGATCGGTGGCGCGGGCCTGGGGCATTCCGGGCATGATGGCTACCTTCCGCTCGCTTCGGCCTTGGCGCCTTGCCCGGCCTCGACCTTGCCGTTGCCGCCGCGGCCGATGTCCAGCGCACGGTCGACCAGGATATCCAGGTAGAGCTGCATCCGGTCGGCATTCGCCCGCATCGCGATCAGGTTCATGGCAAACACCGCAGCCGACACCCCGTTGGGCGGTGCAGGCATCTGGTTCAGGTCACCCGGCCCCAGCGTGCCGTCGGCATACAGCGCGGCCATCGCGCAGTAGGCGGTGTCGTCATCCTGCTCGGCCGTCTCGAAGGCCTCTCGGGCGGTCTGACGGTGCTCTTGCGTGGGCTTGAACACCCAGCGTTCGGCGGCGGCCAGGGGTGGCGGCACCTGCCGCGCCTCGGGACCGATCAGGTCACGCGCGGCCAGACAGGCCCACCACGTTGCCTCGCGCGGGGGAAGCGCCACCGACAGAAGGCGCAGCATGTCGATCTTGGCGGCCAGTTTCTCCAGTTCGGCCAGCACCGCTGCGACCGGGGCCGAGGCGGGCAAGCCATGTTTCGTCTGCAGCTTGGTGTTGGCGTTCGCCAACAGCTTGGCCGCGGGTTCTGACGGAATTTTCCGCAGGTTTTCATAACGGTTGGTCATGGCGGCCTCAGTTGATCATCACGATGCCGCCCTTGACGACCATCATGCCGCCACCGTCATGCTCGGCCATCGCGCTTGCCTTGGTCTTGATCATGATGCCGTTTATCGTGACGCCCGTGTTGTCGATCTTGATCGAGTTGCCCGCGACCGACAGTTCGATGGACATTGTGGACGAAATCTTGACCGAACCGGTAACCTCATTCGTATAGGACCCGGTGATCGAGTTCTTCGAGTTGCCGGTGACGCTGGCCTCGCGGTTGCCGGTGATGTCGTGCTTCTCGTTGCCCTTCACGGTTGAGGCAAGGTTGCCCTTCACCTCTTTGGTCGAGTCCTTGCCGATGGTCTCGGTCTTGTTGGTCTTGATGTCGCGGATCTCGTTGCCGGTCTCGACGGTGAAGGTGCTGTCGCCGGTCTTCACCGTCTCGGTGCGGTTGTTGTAGATCGTCATCGTGTAGTCGCCGGGGTCCTTCTTCTCCATGCCCACGGTGATGACGGCGTTGTTCTTGATGGTCTCCTTGTAGTCCTTCTCGGACTGCAGCCGCACGAACTCGGCGTCCTTCTTGTCCTCGAAGATCAGCTCGTTGAACGTGCTGGCGCTGCCCCCCTTGGATGACCGGGTGACGATGCCCGACTGCGTCATGTTGTCGGGCAGGGTGTAGGGAGGCATAAGTTCGGCGTTGTACAGCATGCCGGTGCAGATGGGTCGGTCGGGGTCGGCGTCCTCGAACTGGATCACCACCTCTTGCCCGATGCGGGGGATGTGGATCATCCCCCAGTTCTTGCCCGACCACGGCGTGACATAGCGGATCCAGCAGGTGGTGTTCTCGTCGTTCTTGCCCTCGCGGTCCCAGGGGAACTGCACCTTTATGCGGCCATACTTGTCGGTGTGGATTTCCTCGCCCGAAGGCCCCGTGACCTTGGCCAGAAGGATGCCGGGAATCTTTGGCCAGGGCGTGGTCAGCGGCGCGCGGAACGGCACGTTCTTCGGGATGTTCTGGAAGGTGCAGCGGTAGCTGTCCTTGTTTTCCTCGTCGAATTCGATGGTGCCGGGCAGCTTGGCCGGAGCCTGCTGCGCCGCGGTGCCGACCTGCCCCGTCTGACGGGTGGACTTCGTCATCTGCTGGCTTTCGTCCTCGTTCTGCACCTCGATCTGGATCAGGTGGACGGCACCGGTGATCAGGTAGTCCATGTTCTCGGACGCGCGCCCGTGGTCCTTCAGCTTGAAGGTGCAGCCGGTGGCCAGCGTGCGGACGTTGCCGATGCCGGTGCGGGTCTGGTGGGTGCAGGCCTCTGATTCCATCTTCACGCGGGCATAGATGTCGCCCAGCGCGGTTTCGCGATAGCGGCCGGAATAGCCGTAAAGCTCGTGGTTCTTCTGCGAATGGCTGCCCTTGGGAATGGCCTTGGACGAGGTGAGGTCGGCCTTCGGTTTTTCAAAGTTGTAGTCGCGCAGCGTGACCTTGCCCGAGGTCACGTTTTCCGATCCGCGCCATTCGAACACGTGGTCGGTGGTGCGGCGATAGTCGGCCTCGCGCAGCGCAAAGGCAATCTCGGCGGCATCGGGCACCGGCTGGTGCTTGCCGATGTCATCGACGATCATCAGGTGGTCCTTCTTGTCCTTGACGGTCGAGAAGAAGTACATGCCTTCCTCCTCCATCAGGCGGCAGATGAAGTCGTAGTCGGTCTCGTTGTACTGCACGCAGTAGACGCGCGGGTCCGGGGTGCGGGACACCTCGACGCTGTAGTCGGCAAAGCCACGGTCCTGAAAGATTTTCTTGATGATGTCGACGCTGTTCAGGTTCTGGAAGATGCGGCAGCCGGTCGTCTGCGTCAGGAACCAAAGCCAGGGGCGCAGCTGCACCGAATAGAAGCCGTAGCCTTCGTGCAGGCCGATGAGTTGGGCCTCGACGCAGGTTCCCATGAAGTCGCGCCAGCTGCCGCTGTCTTCGCTGTCGGTCCCCGAACCTGATCCCGAACCTGACCCCGACGCAGGCTCTTCCTCGCCCAGCTTGACCTTCACGGTGTGCGACTGGCCCACCAGGTCACCCAGGTTCAGCGCCTTGTCGGTGGACATGAAGTCGATGGTGATTTCGGAAAGTTTGCTCAGCCCTTCGATCACGCGGGCCGCCTTGATGAACATCTTTGTCTTCGGAAGCGGCCCGACCATGCGGACCTTCCGGTTTTCAAGAATGGCAGTCATGCTGCTGGACGGTGTCGGCATATCTTTGTCCTCGATGGGCGGCAGCCTGGGCCAGGGCCTCAGCCGCCGTCGGGGGTAATCTCCACAAGCAGATTTTCGCGGCGCAGGCGCTCGATGATGTCGGGGTTGATGCGCCACAGCGACGACACCATGAACCCGTCACCAAAAAACCGTTTCAGTTCAAACGCATCCTTGAAGTGTACACAGCGCACCTGAAAAGGATAGGACCCTGTCCCGTACAGCAGGTCGTTCAGCAGGGCCTCGCCCTCGAACAGCCAGTAGCCGCCGCTGATGTGCAGCAGCGTCATCGGGATGGGGTCTTCCTCCTCTTCCGGAACGCCGTCTTGGTCAGTCGTGTCGCGCATGTCACAGACCCTCCAGCAGGGCGGCCAGATCGGCGTCGATGGCGGCCGGGTCGGATGCGGCCGGAGCATCGCCGAACCCCGCCAGAAGCGCATCAAGTTCCGCCTCGGCCGAGGCACCGGTGGGGATGTCGGCCGACAGCGTGGCGCCCCCGTTGGCCGACCGGGCGGGGGGCGGGTTGCCCGACCAGCGCCCGGCAATCTCGGCCCCCGCCAGCGACTGGAACGACCCCAGCCGCACCACATCGCGTCCCTTGATGCCGATCACCGGCATCAGCCCGCGCGTCACCGTCGCCTCGACCTTGGCGGTTGTCATGTTGCGCTCGGTGCAGGGCAGCTGCACCTGGTCGCCATGCGGATCGGTGACGATGTGATAGGGCATGTCGCCCAGCGACATCTGCTTGACCAGCGACATGGACTTGCCACCGTCCGTCCAGGCCTGCGCCAAAAGCACGGCCGCCAGCGCCGCCGGATTGCCCCACAGCATGCCCGACAGCCCCTCGGCCAGCGTGAACTCCTCGAAGTCGAAGGCATCGATCGGCTCGGAAAAGGCGCCGTAGGGCCGGCGCAACAGGAACCGGGGCGAGGCAACGCCCAGCCAGTGCGCCACCGGGTCGGCACGCAGCCCGTCCCAGGCCCGGGCCACCAGCGGGTTGCGGTCCTTCTTGGCGGTTTCCAGATAGGCCGGGGACAGCGCGGTCAGGATCGGCGCCTGGATATGGGCCCCGATCTGCCCCAGCCGCCCCAGAAGTGCGGCATGCGGCGGTGTCTCTTCGAAGGTGTACAGCGCACAGACCGTCGAAAATCCCGCCCGCCCCTCTTCCATCAGCGGTCCGGCCAGAAGCTCGAACAGTCCGGTGGCGGCGATGTTCTCGACACCAAGGTCTGCCGCCACTTCCTCGGCGGATACGTCGAACAGCACGATTTCCAGCGTTTCGTCCGCCTCGATCCGCCGCGCCAGCATGTCCACCGTGCGCCAGGCCGCCTCGGTGGCCTGGAAATCGGGGTGGTGCAGCACCAGCCGCATGGCGGCCGACATGGCGTTGTCCACAGCGCCGCGCAGGGCCTTGGCTTCGGGGTTGGGGCCGGGCACCACATGGGGACCGACGATGCGCCCGATCAGGTCGCCCGCGGGCGAAGGCTGCGACAGCCGCCCCGCCCGGTCGCCGATCAGCGCCTGAAAGTCCGACAGCTTGCGGTCGGCGGGAATGGCCTGAGCGCCCGACCGGGCCTGCGACGGCAGCGCCGGGGTTGTGAAGGCCCCCGCCCAGCCCTGCATCTCGGCCACCGCCCTTGCCGCCATCGACGGCGAGGAAAGCCGCTGCCGCAGGCCCTTCAGCTCGGCAAACAGCTCGACGTTCTGCACCAGCTCATCCGGGTGCAGGCTGTCCAGACCGTCCAGCGGCACGGCAATGCCGCGCCCATCCTGCCCGATGGGCAGCACCAGCGTGGTGGCAAAGCCCGCGATCACATCCTCGACCGTATCGACATCCAGCTTGATCGCCCGCCGCCCCGCCAAGGCCGCGCCGGTTTCCAGCGCCCCGCGCGACGCGCGGCCCGAGAAATCGCCCAGAACCGCCAGCCGGAACACCGGGCGGTTCAGCGCGCCGGGCGCCGGGGCGGGGGCGTTCAGCGTGCCAAAGGCAGACAGCGCCGCGGCCGCTGCGGCCGGCTGCGCCGCGGGTCCATCCAGCATGTCGGCCAGCCCCGCCATCGGGTCGGACCCGGCCAGCAGCTCTTCCAGCCCGGCCAGCGGGTCATCCACCGCTTCGGGTGCCGCCAGCAGCGCCTCAAGCCCTGCCAGCGGGTCCGCGGCGGCATCGGCCGGTGTCAGCAGGTCTTCCAGTCCGGCCAGCGGGTCGTCCTCGGTGCCCAGAAGGGCGGCGAGGGGGTCGTCCTCGGGCGCCGGGTCCTGCGGGGCGGTGTCGGTGGCGAAGAGGGCGGCGAGGGGGTCGTCCTCGGGCGCCGGGTCCTGCGGGGCGGTGTCGGTGG
>CAZLIC010000001.1:0-49341 GCA_964559535.1 uncultured Rhodobacterales bacterium | reverse complement strand
CGAAGAGGGCGGCGAGGGGGTCATCCTCGGGCGCGGTTTCGGGTGCCGCACCCAGCAGGTCGGACAGGAGGTCGGCAGACGGTGGGGCCGGTTCCGCGGCAAAGAGCGCATCCAGTGCCGCCAGCGGGTCGTCCTCTGCCGCCTGCGCGACAGGGGCCGCGGCTTTCAGCGCATCCAGTGCCGCCAGCGGGTCGTCCTCTGCCGCCTGCGCGACAGGGGCCGCGGCTTTCAGCGCGTCCAGTGCCGCCAGCGGATCGTCCTCCGCCGCCGACGGGACTGGGGCCGCGGCCCTCAGGGCATCCAGAGCCGCCAGCGGGTCATCCTCTGCCGCCTGCGCGACAGGGGCCGCTGCCCTCAGGGCATCCAGTGCCGCCAGCGGGTCGTCCTCAGCCGCCTGCGCGACAGGGGCCGCTGCCCTCAGCGCGTCCAGTGCCGCCAGCGGATCATCTTGCGCCGCCGGTGGCACCGGAACTGCTGCCTTCAGCGCGTGCAATGCCGCGGACGCATCGACTTCGGTCGCCTTGGGCGCCGGGGCCGACGTGCGCAGCGCAGCCAGGGCCGCGGCCGCGTCGTTCGCCACAGGTTGAAGCGGGGCCGTTTTGCGCAGGGCGGCCAAGGCCGCCGCAGCATCCGAAACGGGCTCGGCCGGTTTCGGTGCCGGGGCTGCGGCGCTGCGCAACGCGGCCAGGGCCGCGGCGGCGTCGGATGCCGGGGCGGCGGGCTTCGGCGCCGGTGCCATGGCGCGCAGGGCGGCCAGGGCAGAGGCGGCATCATCGGCCTTGGGCGCGACCGGCGCCGCCGCGCGCAACGCGTCCAGCGCCGACTTCACCGACGGCGCAGCAGGTTTGCCGGGGGGAACCTTTTCGTCGCTCATTGCCGTGTCCGTCCGCCTTTGCCCATTGCCTGCCTATCACTTCAACGCGGTCTTGACCGACTCGAAGTCCTTCTCCAGCTTCGCCGCTGCCTTGGCCGCCTTCGACGCCAGATCGTCCAGTCCCGACATCTTCTTGAACGCTTCCACCTGCCCGCGCAGGGACTGCGGGTCGGTCTTGCCGTCCTCGATTGCCTTCAGTGCATCCTCCAGCGCCTTGCCCAACTTGCCCGCGCCGTCGACCACACCGTTGAAATCGACCTTCTTGGCAACCTCGGCCACCTTCTTGCCAAAGGCTTGCAGGTCGGCATCGCCCTTCTTGTTGCCCCCGGTCGACTTCGCCGCGGTCAGCAGCGCAGACACGGCATCGGCAACCGTCTTGCCGTGCTCCTTGAATTCCTCGATCGCCTCGCCAAGGTCTTCCTTGGCTTCCTTGATCGCGGCCTCGTCCGGCCCCTTGCCGCCCTTGCCGCCAGCCTTGGCCAGGTTCGTCAGCGCCTCGACCGCCCGTTCGCGCGGGACGGTGAACACAACGTCGATCTCGGCCTTGTTGAATTCCTTGAAGGCCGCGGTGCAATCCTTCAGGTTCTTGGCACTGTCGGCCTTGCCCGAGACCAGATCCTCAAGCCACTTCTCCAGCCTTTTCTCGACCTGCGCCTCCAGATCCTTGTATTCGGCGATCAGCGACTCGATGACTTCCTCGTCGACCTCCTGGTCATCGCCCTTGCCGCCCCCCTTGGACTTGCCACCCCCCTTGGACTTGCCGCCGCCCTTGGTCTTGCCGCCGCCGTCCATGGCATCCTTGAGTCGCGAGGCGAAGATCTTGAAACCCATGCGGATTTCGTACCAGCCCTCGTCCTGCAGCTTCTTGTTGTCCCACTCCCGCGTGTCCAGCGTGGCCTTGTCGGAGAATTCGATGGGCTTCAGGACCTTCTTCAGGTCCTTGATGCCCTTCACCCATTTCCCTTCCGGCCCCTTGCACTCTTCGAAGGGATCGTACTCAAGCTTTACGTCGATTTCCTTCTTTGCACTCGTGTTCGCCAAGGGGACCTCCTGTCAGTCAAAGGTGTAAGTGAATTCGTTGTCCGTCACGCCAATGGCCACGCGGTTCACCGCGCCGCCGGCCATCATCCGCCGCAGGAACTCGTTCGAGATGTCGGGCAGCATCGTGTTCGTGACAATTGCGTCGATCATCCGGCCGCCGGACTCCAGCTCCTGGCAGCGCGACACGATGGTGTCCACCACCGCCTGCGAATACTCGAACGGCACCCCATGCGCCGCCTGCACCCGCTTCTTGATCCGGTTCAGCTGCAGTTTGGTGATCTCGGCAATCATGTGGGGGCTGAGGGGATAGTAGGGGATCGTCACCAGACGGCCCAGCAGGGCAGGCGGAAAGATCTTCAGCAGCGGCTCGCGCAGCGCCTTGGCCAGACCTTCGGGGTCGGGCATCAGGTCGGGGTCGGCGCACATGTCCATGATCATCTCGGTACCCGCGTTTGTCGTGAGCAAAATCAGGCAGTTGCGGAAGTCGATCATCCGCCCCTCGCCATCCTCCATCTGCCCCTTGTCGAACACCTGGAAGAAAATCTCGTGCACGTCGGGGTGGGCCTTTTCGACCTCGTCCAGCAGCACCACGCTGTAGGGCTTGCGCCGCACCGCCTCGGTCAGCACGCCGCCCTGGCCGTAGCCGACATAGCCGGGGGGGGCGCCTTTCAAGGACGAGACGGTATGCGCCTCCTGATACTCGCTCATGTTGATGGTGATGACGTTCTGCTCGCCACCGTACAGCACCTCGGCCAGCGCCAGTGCGGTTTCGGTTTTCCCGACGCCGGACGTCCCCGCCAGCATGAACACGCCGATAGGCTTGGACGGGTTGTCCAGCCCCGCGCGGCTGGTCTGGATGCGTTTGGCGATCATCTTCATCGCGTGGTCCTGGCCGATCACGCGTTTGGCCAGATGCTGGTCCAGGTTCAGCACCGTCTCGATCTCGTCCTTCAGCATCCGGCCCACCGGAATGCCCGTCCAGTCGCCCACAACGGTCGCCACTGCCTGCGCATCGACGATGGGCAGGATCAGCGGCGTCTCGCCCTGCATGGCGATGAGTTCAGCGTTCCTGGCCTTCAGTTCGGCCATCAGCGTATCACGGTCCGGCGGCGGGGCGCCTTCGACCGCACCCTCCACCGGTTGCCCGCCCTCGCGCAACTTGGCGCGGATCGCGATGATCTGTTCGACCACGGCCCTTTCAGCCTCCCAGCGCGCGGTCAGGTCGGCAAGGCGTTCCTCCTCGTCGGCCTTGATGCCCTGGATCGCGGTGCGCCGCTCGGCCACGTCGTAGCCCGCGGTCTCGTCGCGGTCGATGATGCCAAGCTCCGTTTCCAGCGCCGAAATGCGCTTGCGGCTGTCGTCCACCTCGGGCGGCACGGCGTGCTGGCTGATCGCCACGCGGGCGCAGGCGGTGTCCAGCACGGAAACCGATTTGTCGGGCAACTGCCGCGCCGGGATGTACCGCGCCGACAGGTTCACCGCCGCCTCGATCCCTTCGTCCAGCACCTGCACGCGGTGGTGCTTCTCCAGCATCGACGCAATCCCGCGCATCATCAGGATGGCCTTTGTGGGGCTGGGTTCGTCCACCACCACGGTCTGGAAGCGGCGGGTCAGCGCCGGGTCCTTCTCGATGTGCTTCTTGTACTCGGCCCAGGTCGTGGCGCCGATGGTGCGCAGGGTACCGCGCGCCAGCGCCGGTTTCAGAAGGTTCGCCGCATCGCCCGTGCCCGCCGCACCCCCGGCCCCCACCAGCGTATGCGTCTCGTCGATGAACATGATGACCGGCGTGGTGCTGGCCTGCACCTCGTCGATCACCGCCTTCAGGCGGTTCTCGAACTCGCCCTTCATCGACGCCCCGGCCTGCAACAGCCCCACGTCCAGCACCAATATCCGCGCGTCCTTCAACTGCGGCGGCACGTCGCCGCGGGCAATCCGCAGGGCAAAGCCTTCCACCACCGCGGTCTTGCCCACGCCCGCCTCGCCCACAAGGATGGGGTTGTTCTGGCGGCGGCGCATCAGCACATCCACCACCTGCCGGATTTCCTCGTCGCGGCCCATGATCGGGTCGATCTTGCCGTCGCGCGCCTGCTGCGTCAGGTCGGTGGTGAACTGCTTCAGCGCCTCCTCTTTCCCCATCTGGGCAGGTGCGATGGCACCGGAATGCTCACCGGGCGACACGCCGCCACCGGTACGGCTGCCGTCCTGCGGCGCCATCGTTTCTTCGGGTGATCCCTCGACTACCTTCTCGAAGGCATCGGCGAAGTCATCGGCCTTGATCAGCCGGAACTGGTCGGAAATCCCGAACAACTGCGGCGCCAGATCCTTGGTCTTCACCAGCGCCAGCACGATATGCCCGGTGCGCACCTGGTTCGAGTTGTATTTCAGCGAGCCCCAGACCCAGGCCTGTTCCACCGTCGAATCCAGATGCGACGACAGCCCCTGAATGGATGACGACCCCCGCGGCAGCGCGTCCAGCGCGCGCGTCATGTCTGCGGCCAGACGGGCCGGGTCGCATTTGTAGTGCTTCAGGATGCGGTGCAGGTCACTGTCCTGCAACTGCAGGATCTGGTGCAGCCAGTGGATCAGCTCGACATACGGGTTGCCCCGCAGCTTGCAGAACACCGCGGCGCTCTCGATCGACTGGTAGCCCAGCTTGTTCAGCTTGCCAAACAGCGCCACACGGCTGATATCGCTCATCTTCCCGTCACTCCCCTCGCCCCCGGTCGCCGCCGGGGTTCATTGCCTTATGCAGCCCGCGCCCGGCGCCGGGCCAGGCTTTCGGGCACAAGATACAGATCGTCGGCGTCCCTGTCGCGCTTCGTGCTGCCGATCCAGCTGGTATGTCCCAGCCGCGTGCCGCCGCCCAGCTGGGCTTGCGGAATGTCGCGCCGGTACAGGACAAGGTTGATGTCCCAGTCAAACGTGTCGCCCACGTAGTTGCGCACGATGTCTTCCAGCCGCCGCAAACTGGGCGAGCCGGGCATCAGCCGCTGGAAGTCGGGCAGCCGCATGGGGCCGATGCGCAGCCGGAACTTGGCCGAGTGTGACCACACCCGCGAGCCTATGGACGTGCCCATGCCAAGCCCCACGGGGGTGCCCAGCGCCCAGCGGTCATCCGATTCCAGTTCCAGCCATTCGCCCACGAACTGTTTCAGCTGCACGCGGGCGCGCACGAAGGTGGACACGATGGCCACCAGCCCGTCGGCATTGCGCGGTGACGGGGTCAGGTGGCCCACGAAGTGGCGCTTGGCCATGTCGGGCATCGCGTCGCGGTCGCGCATGCCTGCGCCGTAGTGGCCCGACAGCGCCGCCACCTTCTGTTCAAAGGGGTCGGCGGGCTGGCCGCTGCGGTTGCCGGTCAGCGCGCGGTCGAAACTGGGTGCCGGCTGTGCCGCGGCCCAGGCGCGGTAGAACAGCCCCAGCAGCCGGTGCGTCATCATGTCGGCAAAGGCGACCAGAGTGCCGTCCTTGAGATTCCGCTGCCGGTCGCGGGCGTATTCGGTCAGGTGCAGGGGCAGCGGGCCCATCGACCCCCACAACCCGAAGAACCTTTGCACCAGACGGCCGGGCCGGCCGCCCTGCGGCGCCATGATGGATTCGATGGTGGACGTGGGAAAGGCCAGCTCGGCCTCTTGCGTCAGCCGGAAACGGTCTTCGCGCGGGCGCTTGCTTTCGCCCAGGCGCGGCGCGTCGGCATGTGCCGCCTCCATGATGCGCAGCGCCAGGAAGATGTGGTGGGTCTGCGGATCGGCCAGCAACTGCGCATAGTGCGTCAGATGATCCGGCCCAGTCCCCTGTCCGGTTTCCATCGCGCGATTTCCCCGCGTTGCACTGTTGTGATGACGGTTTCGGTAAAGCTGTTCATGCTGACATAGCGGCGGAAGAACCGTTCCAGCACCGAGCCCAGCAGATAGGCCGAGGTGCCTTCGAAGAAGGTGTCGTCGAATCCCAGCCGAAGTTCCAGCCCGCGCACAGCGCTGGACAAAAGCCCGTCCGACATGCGCCGCACGATGGGTCGGCTGTCGATCGACAGCATCCCTTCGATCTGCTTTTCCACCGTGCGGTCGCCCGTCGGCGCATAGATGCCCACCAGTTCGCGCAAGGCCTGAATGCCGCCGCCGTTGGCGGTGTCGGCAATGGACAGGTAGTTCAGCGACAGATGCGAGATCAGCCGCCACGCGCTGTCGCCCTGGCCAAGTGACGGGCGCGGGCGGGTGGGCGACACGGGCGTGGTGATCATGCTGACCGGCCCGCCATCGGGCAGGTGAAACACATCGGCCGCCCCGGTGGCCAGCAACAGCGGCAGGTCCCGGTTGGTGCACATCGCCTGCACCGCAAGCTGCCCGATGTCGCCCCGCCACGGCGCCTGCGTGGGATCGACCAGCGTGACGTAGTTTTCAGACCCCAGATACGACGTGCGCACCCCGCGCAGCCTTTCGCGCTCGGTCCGCTGCCGCATGCGGCGGTTGATGGTGTAGTAGGCCGGGTGGGTGGACCCGGCCGCGGTGAAATCGTCCGACGAATAGAACGGGCGGAAGCGCACGTCGTCGCCGCCCTTGTCGGAGATGCCGACGACGTCGGTGATCTGGAATATCTCGTAGTCCAGCGGCGCCGTCCGGTCGGGCACCACGTGGATTTCGGCGTCCTTCTTCGTCAGCATCACCCGGTCGCAGCGTTTCGAAAACAGGTTGACGGCCGGTGTCGCGTACAGGTGGAACGCCTCGGGCGCCACGGCGGGGGCGATGTCGGGCTTGCCGTCGCGCAGGAAGATGTAGATGTCCACATCCGGCCCGGTGGCGCGGCGGATGGCGGGGGCCAGCCCCACCAGATCCACGAAGTGGAACCGTTCGGGCATGCCGAAGTATTCCTGCAGCAGGCGGTAGCCGTCAAAGCTGCGCTTGGGCATGGGCAGAAGCGAATCTGTCGCATCATAGCCGCGGGGCAGCGCCTGCCCCTTGCGCAGCGGCTCGATCCAGTCCGACCTCCGGTCGGTGGACCGGCCGGCCAGGCCGGTCACCTGCGTGCACAGGATTTCGTGCAGGTCCCAGTTGCGCCCGCCCAGCCCGGTCAGGAACAGCGTCAGCCGGTCCAGCGACAGTTCCGAAATCGGCCCGCCACCCACCCGGGCCAGCCGCAGCCGCAGGCCCGCGCGCGCATCGACGTCGCGCGCCAGCCCCGCCGCCACCAGCGCGCCGCGGCCGTCAATGTACTCGGCCTCGGATATCACCAGCGGCCACATCACCACATCCTGCGAGGTGGTGAAGATGCAGGCGGTCAGATCGCCCTCGCCCAGCGTCGAGCGCAGCCGCGTGCCCCGGGGCAGGGTATAGCCGTCCTTCATCGCCGCGTTCTCGATGTCGGGACTGAACGCGGCCACCATCATGGCAGGGGTGGGGGCCAGATAGTGCGGATACACGATCTCCAGAAGGTGCCGGGTAAAGGCGGGAAACTGCAGTTCCAGTTCCAGCTGCACGCGGGCCGACAGGAAGGCCACGCCCTCCAGCAGGCGTTCCACATAGGGGTCCATCACCTCGGCCGAATCCATGCCAAGTCGGGCGGCAATCTTCGGATAGGCCTCGGCGAACTCGGCGCCCATTTCGCGCAGGAACGACAGCTCGCTTTCGTAGTGCCGCAGGATGCGCGTGTCCATCGCTAGCGCCTTCCGCTGAAGGCGCTGGTGATCGACGCCGTGGTTCCCGGGCGTTCCAGCTTCAGCTCGCCCGTGGTGATGTCGACCTGGCTGCGCAGGTACAGCTCCATCGGCAGCGGCTGCGCCCACATCTCGGCGGCGATGTCGAAGGTGACGATGGTCTGCCCCAGCCCCTCGTTCTCGCGCAGCATCACCGTCAGCGTGCCGGGAATGATGCGCGGCTCGAAGCGCTCGATCGCACGCTTGATGGAATCGCGGATCAGGCCCGCGCGCTGCACCGTGGTGTATTCGCCCGCCACTTCGCGCACGCCGTAGGTCAGCACGCTGTTGAGGACGTTCGGGTAGGCCTCGGGGTCCACCAGCGAGGAATTGTCGAAGGTGTTCAGCAGCCACGAAAGGTCGCGCTGGATGATCTCGCGCAGGCGGCGCAGGTCGATCACCCGGCTGTCGCGGGTTTCCTTCAGGTTGCCGGGGTCGTCATCGGCCAGCCGGTCCAGAAGCGAGGGTTGCAGCCGTTCGGTCAGCGTGTGGTCGGACATCAGCCCGCCCCGCTGTCGCCGTGGTTGATGACCAGTTCCCGCAGGTCCATCAGTGCGGTCTCGCCCGCATCGGTGGCCAGCAGACGCTGGCCGCGGCCCACAAAGGTTTCCGCGCCCGCATCCACCCAGTCGGTCGCGCGCGCCAGCTTCTGCGCGGGCGTGCCGTGCTCGGCGGTGCCCGCATAGCGCGTGGGGATCAGCGCCACGATGTCGCCGCCGTTCTTCAGCACAATGTTCACCGGCGTCCACACGCAGTCGCGCAGGTCCTTCGGTGCCTCGGCGGTGATCTTTGCGATGGTGTTGTAGGGCATCCAGAAATAGCGGCCGTTCACCACCGCCTCCAGCACCGGCCCCAGCCGCATGTCGGCATCCGCAATCCATTCGAAGGGCTCGCCGTTCAGCGTGCCCGACACTGCCGGTGCCAGGTCGAACGCACGGTCGCGCACGGCGGCGGCCTCGGTGGGGCGGCCTCCGGCCAGCGCCTTCATCGCCTCGATCAGCAGCGCCACCCATTCCTGCGGCTCGCCGAACACCAGCGGGTCCTTCTCGCCCGCGAACACGCGGTCGCGGTAGGCTTCGCAGATGATGCCCTCGCGGTAGGTCTGCGCCATGGGCGTGGCCAGCGCGTCCAGCTCGGCCGAAACCTTCAGCTGCGTCACCGCGCGCTTCCAGTCACCCATCACGCACAGAAGCTGGAACAGGAAGATGCGCAGCTTGGCATCGGCAGGCTTCGCCCGCACCTCGGCCTGAAGTGCGGCCAGCGTGGCGTCAAGATCGCCCGATTTCAGCAGCTCTTCGGCACGCATGGCAAAACATCCCGTTGTTCAGGCGGACCCAAATCCGGTCGGCGCCGGAACGGGGCGGTGCCGCAGGGGATGCGGCACCGCCAAAGCCAGATATCAGACGGTCAGCGACGCGTTGTTCTTCACGCGGCTCCACTTGGCTTCCTTCGGCGAGGACTCCATCGAGCCGTCCTTCTTCTGCGCGAAGTACTGGATCTGGATCGCGCCGAACTGCATGATCACCGTCTCTTCGCAGACGTCATCGCCGTCGGAACCCGACCACGAGATGTCCTGCACCATCACCAGGCGCATGTCGAACTTCATGAAGGTGATGCCCGACTTGCCCTTGGCCGACGAACCGGCGGCGCGGCGCAGCTCGATCACCATGTCGTCGAAGTGCTCGCCCGTCACCAGCGAGTTGAACAGGCCGGTCGAGGCGGTGTCCGTCTTCTTGGTGATGGTGAATTCCTTGAACGTCGCCTTGCCGGCCGAACCACCGCCGGTGATCGAGCCGATGTTGATCGTGTTCTCGGCGCCAAGTTCGAAGGACAGGATTTCGAACGCCTTGTTCTTCGACATTTCCTCGTCCTGGGTTTCGCCCGGGATCTTGGAGATGCCACCTTTGGAATAGCAGAATGCGTCAAATGCCATTTTCGTCTCTCCTGATGCAGGTTGTTGGGGCGGTTGCCCGCCGGGTTCAGGCGGCCCCCCGGAACCCCCGGGGGACCGTCAGGTCTCAGCCCTTTTCGGAGGGCAGCTTCGATACCAGACGCAGCGAGACGGACAGTCCCTCAAGCTGGTAATGCGGGCGCAGGAAGAACTTCGACCGGTAGTAGCCGGGGTTCGATTCATCCTCTTCCACGACAACCTCGGCAGCGGCGAGCGGGCGGCGGGCCTTTTCGCTCTCGGCCGAGGTTTCGGCGCTGAAATCGACGTACTGGTTGATCCAGGTCTGCAACCACTGCTGCATGTCGGCGCGACTGCGGTAGGACCCGATCTTGTCGCGCACGATGCACTTCAGATAGTGGGCGAACCGGCAGGTCGCGAACAGGTAGGGCAGGCGCGCCGCCAGGTTGGCGTTCGCGGTGGCGTCCGGGTCGCTGTATTCGGCCGGTTTGTGCAGCGACTGGGCGCCGATGAAGGCCGCGATGTCGCTGTTCTTGCGGTGGATCAGCGGCATCATCCCGTTCTTCGCCAGTTCCGCCTCGCGCCGGTCGGAAATGGCAATCTCGGTCGGGCACTTCTGGTCGACGCCGCCGTCATCGGTGGGGAAGGTGTGGCTGGGCAGGTTGGTAACCGCCCCGCCTGATTCAATCCCGCGGATGCGCGAGCACCAGCCGTATTCCTTGAACGACCGGTTGATGTTCACCGCCATCGCATAGGCGGCGTTGATCCAGCCGTACTTGTCGGACACCGCGCCTTCGGTGTCTTCCTCGAAGTCGAACTCCTCGACCGGCGCGGTTTTCGACCCATAGGGCAGCCGCCCCAGGAAGCGCGGCATCGCCAGGCCGACGTACTTTGAATCCTCGCTTTCGCGCAGCGACCGCCAGCTGGCATATTCCGGCGTCTGGAAGATCTTGGTCAGGTCGCGCGGGTTGGCCAGTTCGCTCCAGCTGTCCATCTGGAACAGCGTGGGCTTGGCGCCGGTGATCAGCGGCGCATGCGCCGAGGCGGCAATCTTGGCCAGCTCGCCCAGCAGTTCTACGTCGGGCGGCGAATGGTCGAAGTGGTAGTCGGCAATGATCGAACCATAGGGCTCGCCGCCGAACTGGCCGAACTCCTCTTCGTACACCTTCTTGAAGATCGGCGACTGGTCCCAGGCGGTGCCTTTGAACTTGCGCAGCGTCTTCGACAGGTCCTTCTTCGAGATGTTGAAGACGCGGATCTTCAGCATCTCGTCCGTCTCGGTGTTGTTCACCAGATAGTGCAGGCCACGCCACGCCGATTCCAGCGCCTGGAAATCCTCGTGGTGCAGGATCATGTTGACCTGTTCGGTCAGCTTCTTGTCGATCTCGGCAATGATCCCCTCGATCGTGCGCAGCGCGTCGTTCGAGATCAGCGCGGTGTTTTCCAGCGCCTGCTGCGCCAGAGTCTTGACGGCCGTTTCGACGGCGGTGCGCGCCTGGTCGGACTTCGGCCGGAACTCCTTTTGCAGAAGTCCCGCGAACTCGCTGGAGGCGAAGATCGTTTCGGTGGCGCCTGCGGCAGACTGGGATGCGGAGTCAGCCATGGATCAGCCCTCCGCCTTGTCTTTGCCCGCGGGCGTGGCCGCCAGCGCCTGCAGCAGCGACGGGTCCTGGATGATCTGGGTGATCAGGTTTTCCGCCCCGGTCTTGCCGTCCATGTAGGTCATCAGGTTGGCCAGCTGCGTGCGCGCGTCCAGAAGCTTCTTCAGCGGCTCGACCTTGCGGGCGATGGCGCCGGGGCTGAAGTCGTCCATGCTCTCGAAGGTGATGTCGACGGCCAGGTTGCCCTCGCCGGTCAGCGTGTTGGGCACCGTGAAGGCGGCCCGCGGCTTCATCGACTTCATCCGGTCGTCGAAGTTGTCAACGTCGATCTCCAGGAACTTGCGGTCGCCGATGGATGGCTGCGGCGCTTCGGACTTGCCCGCAAGGTCGGCCATGACGCCCATGACGAAGGGCAACTGCACCTTCTTCTCGGCGCCGTAAAGCTCGACGTCGTACTCGATCTGAACCCGCGGCGCCCGGTTGCGCGCAATGAATTTCTGGCTGCTAGTGCCGGCCATCGGATGCTCCGTTACGGATATCTGTTCCCGGCGCAGACATTGCAGCCTTCCATGGGGTTAGGTCAATCATCATCGGCATCTGACTTGATCCCGGCCACCAGATTGACGTTGCTTTCACCCTCCGGGGCCAGTTCCTTGATGATTGTCAGGAAATCGGCACCAACCAGACGCTTGGCGCGGGCCAGAAGCATGGGCACCGGCGAGGACGGTTCGTAGCGGGCATAGTACTGCATCAACCGGTCCAGCGTGTTCTTGACGTCGTTCTGGTTGTTGATGGCACCCGGCAGCGACACGCCGCCGCCGCGGCCGCCTCCGCCCCCGCCGGGTCCGCCGGAACCTGCCGGGGACGCGGCCATGCCGTCGCCCGCGTCGGCGCTGTCCATGAACTCGCCCCCGGTTCCGTCGGCGGCATCCGCCGCATCGTCCGGGTCGCCGATGCCCGCGTCGTTGAACCGGTCCAGCACCTGCCGCAGCACACGCTCCAGCTCTTCCAGCTTGGGGTTGTGCGACGGCGCCTTCTCGTCGAACACCTTGATGATCGCCTTGACGTCGTCATGCGCCTGCGCCACGGCGCCGCGCAGGGTGGCCATCTTCTCGGAATTGGTGTCCTGGAAGGCGGCCAGAATCTGCGCGCGGTCGGGCAGGTTGTCCATGCCCTCGGGCGCGGCGATCTCGCCCTCGGCGATCAGCAGGTCGCGCAGCGCGTACCGGCCAAAGGTGCGGCTGTCGGTCAGCGGCGAACTGCGCACGCCCGGCACGATGGTGCGCATGTCGGCCAGCGACATCATCGCGTTCACCCGCATCGTCGGGTCGTTGTCGTCATCGGGGTCAAGCTGCGGGTGGCAGGTGTCCCAGTACTGTTCCAGCACGCCGCGGATATAGCCCGTCACCTCGGCAAATCCGGGAAACCCGCGCGTCCGCAAGTAGGAGTAGGCCAGGAACACCGCCGCGCGTAGGTCATGGCTGCGCGCCAGCACATCCATCGCCTGGGCGATCACCTCGGTATGGTCGGGGTCCTCGGCGGCAATGATCTGGTCGCCGATCTGGCGCTCTTCCCCGGGCTGTGCCGCAATTTCCAGCGACATGAACGCGGGGTCGTATTCAAGGTTCTCCCCGCTTGGGGCGTCATCACCGTGGCTCTTCAGAAGGTCAGTCAGGGCCATCTCAAGCTCACATCCCAGAGAAAGGTCTTGTCAGACCAAGAGGTTCCGGCGCGACGCTAGCACAAGCGGGGAGATTATCCATGATTTTTGTCCGAAATCTTCCAAACGTCTTCCGTCCAACACCTATACGAAAGAGGTAGGCGACTTCACAGAGTCGTGCAAGAGGAAAGCTGAAGGAAATTCTTCGGCCCGCAAGGTGACCCGCGCTTGACCGGGCGCCCCGTCGTGGCGCACCCTTCGCATATTGTTTCATCCATTCCGGCAGGGCGGAGGACATGATGCCCCAGGAAGACGACGAAGGCGAAGGCCAGGAAGGCCCGGGCCTTGACAGTGCCTCGCTGAAGAAATTCATCAAGATCGCCCGGTCGCGCGAGGTGACCTTTGCCTTCATCCCCACCGGGGGCGACGAGGATGACGTGTTTGCCGCGCACCGCCGCCAGAAGCCCGACACCTTTGGCAAGAATTCGCGGAAAGAGGCGGAAGAGCGCAAGGTCGCCTACGGCAAGATGAAGGTCGAGGGGAAGACCGTGACGCTGACCTGCGGCAAGTCGGTGCCCGGCATGGACCGCAAGGTGGCCAAGCTGTTCCGCAAGCAGAAGGTGGCTTACGAGGTGAAGATCGTCGAGCCGGGCAGCGGCGAGGATGTTGCCTGATGGCGCGACCGGCGAAGGATGACGAAGACGACGACGACCACCGGTACGCCGTCACGGGTGACGACCTGCGCAAGATCCTGCGCCGTGGCCGCCGCCGCCCGGTTCCCTTTGCCTTCACCCCCGGCAAGGGCGAGGACGAAAGCCTGTTCGCCGTCCACAAGAAGCGCCCGCCCGAGATGATTGCCAAGGCCACGCGGCGCGAGAGCGGGCAGACGAAGGTGGCCTTCGGCACCTTCGTGGTGCAGGGCAAGGAGCTGATCCTGACCTGCATCCAGGAACTGCCCGCCATCGCCAAGAAGCTGAAGAAGCACCTGCGCGTCGAGCGTCTGCCGATGAACATCCGCGTGCTCGACATCACCGGGCGCGAGATCGAGGCCGACATCGAGGATCTGGGCGATGTGGACGTTCTGGGTGATGACGATGCGGACGACGACGACCTGCCGCGCCTCGCCACCACCGGCGACCGCATGCTGGACCGGCTTGCGGTGATCCGCGATGCCGTGATGGCCGCACCGGGCGATGCGGGCGACCGGCTGCGCGACATCTTTGCCGGTGCGGTGCGCGCCGCCGACAATGGCAGCCGCGACAAGGCCGACAAGCTGATCACCCAGGTCGAGGCCGAGTTGCGCCGCCAGATGAACTCGGCCGCGCGCTCGGCCTTTGCCGCGGCGCCGCGCCCGGCGCCTGCCCGGCGGCCCGATACCGTGCCGTCTGCCGCCCCCCGCCGCGTCGAACCCGGCCCGGCCGAGCTCTTGCCCCTGGCCCGCCGCGCCAAGGCGCTGAAGGCGCGGGCCGAAGCGATGGACGAGACGCTGGCCCCCCGCCTGATGGCCGCGCTGGGTGTGGCCGCGCGGGCGCTGCGGGCGGGCGAGGTGGCCGCCGCCGCCGATGCGCTGGACCGCATCGAGGCAGCGATGGACCGCGTGGCGGCGGGCTGACCTACACGGTGTGCAGGTACAGGTCGTAGTCCACGTCGGGAATGGTGCGCGCCACGCGGGCGTGTTCGGCGGCCTTGATGGCGCAGAATGTGCGGTGCATGTCGGCCCCCAGCGCCTCGGCCAGGAAGGCCGACCCTTGTGCCGCCCGGATGGCTGCCCCCCAGTCTCGCGGAATCTCGGGCCCGCCCTCGGCCTCGTACCCGTTGCCCTTGGTCTCGGGGCCGGGGTCGGTGCGGTCGTCCATGCCCTTGGCGATGCCCGCCAGCACCGTGGCCGCCACCAGATAGGGGTTCGCGTCCACCCCTGCAGGCCGATGCTCGATCCGCCGCGCCGCCACCGACCCTTCGGGAATGCGCAAGGCGACTGACCGGTTGTTCACCCCCCATGTCGGCGACACCGGCGCATAGGACTGCGACGAGAACCGCCGCCAGCTGTTGGCATGCGGCGCAAACACCAGCATCGCCTCGCCCATGGTGGCCCGCAGGCCGCCCAGGGCATGCAGGATGCTGTCAGTCCAACCCGCGCCCGGCGCCTCGGCAAACACGTTGCGCCCCTCGCCGTCGCGCATCGACACATGCAGGTGCATGCCGGACCCGGCGTATTGCTCCACCGGTTTCGCCATGAAGCAGGCCGTCACCCCATGCGCCCGCGCCTGCCCCCGCACGATGCGCTTCAGCCGCAGCAGGTCATCCGCGGCCTGCATCATGTCGGTGCGGTAGTGCAATGTCAGCTCGTACTGGCCGGGGGCATATTCGCTGATCACGGTTTCGGCCTTGATCCCGGCCAGCGCCGCGCCTGCATAGATGTCGCTGAACAAGGGCAGCATGCCGTGCAGGTGGTCCACCGAATACACCTCGGTCTTGCGGCTTTCGCGTCCGTCCAGCACATCGGCCGCGGGGCGGACCCTGCCGTCGGCGCCGCGGGTGTTGGCCAGCAGGAAGAACTCCAGCTCGAACGCGCCCGCCGGGTACAGCCCGCGCGCCGCATAGGCCGCCACCTGCCGCGCCAGCGCATGCCGGGGGTCCGACGTCATTGGCCGCCCGTCCAGCGTGTACATGCACATCAGCACCTCGGCCCGCGCGGGCCGTGTGTTGTGCAGCGCCACCAGCGACCCCGGCACCGGCCAGGCGCGCAGGTCACCATCGCCCTGGTCCCAGATCAGCCCGGTTTCGTGCACATCCTCGCCGCAGATGTCCAGCCCCAGGATGGAGATCGGCAGATGCCGCCCGGACTTGTAGAAATCCGGCAGTTCGTGCCGCCGGATGATCTTGCCGCGCCCGATGCCGTTCGCGTCGGTCAGCACCAGATCCACCGCTTCGATGTTGGGATGGGCGGCCAGAAAGGCCTCGGCCTCGGCAAGAGTGGAACCAGAAGGTGAGGTCACGGCGTGTCTCCGAACAGCATCCCCAGCACCTCGTCAAAGGCATCGACCAGCCGGTCGACCTGCCGTTTGCGGGTGGCGGGGGAAATCAGCATCATGTTGTGGAAGGGGGCGATCAGGCAGCCGCGGTTCAGAAGCGCCAGGTTCATCACGCCTTCCACCTCGGGCCTGTGCGCTGCCGCAGCCTCGGTGCCGTTGCGCAGGGGTCCGGGGGCGCAGATGAACTCCACCCGCGCGCCCACCCGCACCACATGCCACGGCGCGCCATGCCGTTCGATCGCCTTGCGCAGCCCGCGCGCCAGCCGCTCGGCCCCCTTTTCCATGGCGGCAAAGGCCGCGGGTGTGGCCACCTCGGACAGCGTCGCCACAAGGCAGGCGAACTGCATGGGGTTGGCCGACAGCGTGGTGCCCATGCCGCTGTGGCCCGAAGCCCGACCGGCGTTCACCTCGCAATAGCGCTCGGCCACCGCGGGCCGCAGCCCCCACACCGCCGTGGGCACCCCGCCCGCCACGCACTTGCCCACCACGAAGATGTCAGGGTCCAGCCCGTGCACGCGGGTATAGCCGCCGGGACCCGACGATTGCGTGTGCGTCTCGTCGATCATCAGCAGTGCGCCATGGCGGGTGCACAGGTCGCGCAGGCCGGGCAGGAAGCCCGGGTCGGGCAACACCATGCAGGAATTGGTCATCACCGGCTCGGTCAGCACGGCGGCCACGTCGCCCTGCGCCAGCGCCGCCTGAACCCCGGCCAGGTCGTTGAACTCGCAGCACACCGCACCATCGGTCAGGTCGCGCATCTGGCCCAGAAGGCCGGGGCGGTTCACCGTCTGGCCACCCGCCCCCAGCGCCACCATCGTGTCATCGACCGTGCCGTGGTAGCAGCCATGGAACACCATCACCTTCGGCCGCCCGGTGACGGCCCGCGCCACACGCAGGGCAAAGCGGTTGGCGTCGGTGGCCGTGGTGGCGATCTGCCAGCGGAAATCGCCGAACGTCTCGGTCAGCAGCCGCCCGGCCTCGAACGCCGCCTCGGATGGCAGCATGTAGGTCAGCCCGCGCCGCGACTGGCGGCGGATGGCCCGCGTCAGGGCGGGGGGCGAATGGCCGAACATGCTGCCGGTGTCGCCCAGGCAAAAGTCGTCCACCGTGTGCCCGTCGATATCGGTCAGCCGCGCGCCCTCGGCCCGGTCCACTACCAGCGGAAACGGCAAGGGCCAGTCGCGCATCCAGTGCATCGGCACGGCATCCAGCCAGGGGCCGCCCCCCGCCGCGTGGGCCGCGGCGGATTTCGGGCGGGCCCCGGCAAAGCGCAGCTGCTCGGCGGCGCCCAGGCGTGCCAAACGCGACGTGTCCACCCCGGCGATCCTCAGCGTCATGTCGGCCTCCTTCGGGCGCCCGTTATGGCGGGGCCGGGGCCGGAACGGAAGGGGGGCCGCACCGATGGCAGAAACGTGCGGGCATCGGCACTTGACCTGCATGAAATGCGCATGCGACGGTTTCTTGGAATGAATCGGCAATCGGTTCTGCTTTGGTGATGGGGATTTGAAAATGACAACGGTTCGTATGACGGGTTTCGTACGGACGTACGATTCCAGTGACAATCCGATCCTGACGACTGTTGCCTACATGCTCGTCGAGTTCGCCGAAGGGGGCGACACAACGGTGTCCTACGATATCACCGATGCCTCCGGCACGCTTCCTGACGTGACCATTTCAGGCGACATCATCGGCGCCCATATCCTGATGGGCAACGGCAACGATTTCGAAGTGCCGTTCACCGAGGAAACATTCTTCAGCGTGTTCGAGGCGGAATTCGATGACGGCGACATATCGCAGGCTTTGGTTGTCCAGTTCGATACGCCGATCGGATTGCTGCAGGCCTCGCTGAAGCTGGGCGGCGACGATTTCGGCGTCATCCTGGATGCCGTCGACGGCGACGACCTGTTCGACTCGATCGTCGATGTCCGTCCGGTCACCGCGCCCGGGCTGCGCGAAGGCGAGGTGTTCGACCTTGCCGAAAACGACTACACAAGGGTGCTGACCGAAGGGACGCCCGGGCAGAACCTGTCAGGTACCAACGTGCTGGGAACCGCCAACGACGACACGCTGACTGCCGATTCCATCGGCGCCCTGCTGGACGGCGGGGCGGGCAACGACCGGTTCTACGGCGGCAATTCCGACGACCAGATCCGCGGTCTGGCAGGCGACGACCTGATCCTGGGGCGCGACGGCTTTGACAGGATCGCGGCGGGCGAAGGCAACGATGTCGTGTTCGGCGGCTTCTTCGGCGATTCCATCGGCGGCGGGCCGGGCGACGACACCATCCGCGGTGGAAACGGGTTCGACACCATCGGCGGCGGTCTGGGCGAGGATTTCATCGACGGCGGCAACGACAACGATATCGTTTCGGGCGGCGTGGGCGACGACTGGCTGGCCGGAAACGACGGCAACGACCGCATGTCGGGCAGTTTCGGCAACGACTACATGCTAGGCGGGCTGGGCGATGACACCATGGGCGGCGGCAACGGCTTTGATGAGCTGTGGGGGTATGAGGGCGATGACCTGATCGCTGCGGGTGACCAGGACGACCTTGCCTACGGCAACGTCGGCAACGATACCGTGCAGGGCGGCAACGGCAATGACACGCTGTACGGCGGGTCGGGCTTCGACGTGCTGAACGGCGGGGTCGGCAACAGCACGCTGGAAGGTGGCGATGACAGCGACCAATTCCTGTTCAACCGCTTCCTGTCGGCAGGCATCCACCGCATCAACGATTTCCAGCAAGGCTTCGACGAGATCGTCATTGCCGGCTTCGGCACCGACCAGGCCGACGCCTATGCGTTCCTGCGCTTCGGCGACCTGCCGGGCGGGGCGCGGGTGTCGGTGGGCAGCATCGTCATCATCGTGGAAGGAATCGCGTCGGAAGCCCTTTCCTTGGACGACTTCTTTTTCGTCTAGGGCGCCACAACCTCGATCAGCCGTTGCCTGTCGCAGGACTCGCCTCCGGCCGCCGCCTATCCGTTCCTGCGCTTCGGCGACCTGCCGTGCGGGGCACGGGTGTCGGTGGGCAGCATTGTCAACATCGTGGAGGGGTTCACGTCGGCCGAACTTTCGCCCGAGGACTTCACCTTCATCTAGGCAGGTTACCCAGTAACCGGATTCCCGTCATTCTGGCGGGCGTTGTTCATGTTCAAAGCAAACAGTCAGGAGTGCGCCTGCAATGATCACCGTCCGGCTGCAAGGCATCGCGACACGCATCGACGAATCCGGGGCCACCGTCTTTGCCGGGATCGGCGATCTGTTCTTCCGGCTGCCGAATACGATTGGGGATTTCGAGTATCTGCAGGTCGGAACGGTGAACGGGCTGGCCGAAGTGCTGGTATACCGCCCGTTCGAGGAAATGATCCTCGTGACCGCAGAGGGTGCGGTCTATGACATGCAGAGTTCGGACGTTGAACAGACCCTGCTGTTTCAAGGCACCCTGCCAGGTTCCTTGCCCACGACGGTGATGCAGGATCAGCTGCAGGACGGCACGTTCCTGTGGCAGTTGGGCGGGACTGCGCTGCCGCAGGTTGTCGACCTGCCGTCCTTCGCGGCGTTTCAGGCCGCATTCACGAACCGGGGCCTGACAACCGACCCGGACCTGCAGTCCGGCGACACGCTGGACCTGTTCGCGCTGCCGGGCGCAGTGACCATGGCCGAGGGCGAGTTCGGCGCGTTCTTCGAGGGCGATCCCGATGTTGCAGATGTCTATGTCGGGTCGGCGGACGAGGACCTGATTTCCGGCGCCGACGGCAATGACCGGCTGGACGGCGCGGGTGGCAATGACCGCATCCATGGCGACGGCGGCAATGACGCGCTGCAGGGGCGGGCGGGCAATGACCATCTGTTCGGCGGGGCAGGCAACGACAGGATGGCGGCCGAGGACGGCGATGATTTCGCCTGGGGCGCCGAAGGCGACGATTCGCTGGGCGGCGGCTTTGGGCAAGACCGGCTGTACGGGGGCGCTGGCCGCGATGTGATGGGCGGCGGTTCCGGCAATGACTTTCTGGACGGCGGTGCGGAAGACGACCGCATGTCGGGCGGCTTCGGGTCCGACAGTGTGTACGGCGGCGACGGCAACGACAATCTGGCAGGCAGTTTCAACGATGACACGGTTGCGGGCGGCCGGGGCAATGACACCATGGGCGGCGGCAACGGCGCGGACAGGCTGTGGGGCCAGTTGGGCGACGACCTGATTGCCGCGGGCGACCAGGACGATATGGCCTATGGCAACGAAGGCAACGACACCGTGCAGGGTGGCAACGGCAACGACACGCTGTATGGCGGGTCGGGCAACGACCTGCTGAACGGCGGGGTCGGCAACAGCACGCTGGAAGGCGGCGACGGGGCGGATGTGTTCCTTTTCAACCGGTTTCTGTCGGCAGGCACCCACCGCATCACCGACCTTGACCCCGGCCTTGACGACATCCGCATCGCCGGGTTCGGCACCGACCAGGCCGCGGCCTATGCCTTCCTGCGCGTCAGTGACCTGCCGGGCGGGGCGCGGGTGTCGGTGGGCAGCATCGTCATCATCGTCGAGGGGTTCGAGGCCAGCGAGATGACGCAGGACGTGTTCACATTCGTCTAGGGCGCCACCACCTCGATCAGCCTCGGCCCGTCGCACGGCGCGGCCACGGCGGCGGCCACCTGGGCCGGGTCGCTGCTGCAGCGGGTGAAGGGCAGGTCGCAGGCGGCGGCGAAGGGTTCCAGGTTCAGCGGGCTGGGGTCGCAGCCTATGACCGGGGCCTGCACCGCCCGCATCGCCATGGCGATTTCGCGGAAGCCGCGGTTGTTCCACACCAGGAACGTGACCGGCAGGCGCTCGTCCACCGCCGTGCGCAGCTCGCCGGGGCTGAACTGCAGGCCCCCGTCGCCCAGCCAGCAGATCACCGGCCGACCCGACCCGATGGCGGCGCCCACCGCCGCGCCGGGGCCGTAGCCCAGCGCGCCAAAGCCGGTGGCGGCGTTGAACCACGACCCCGGAAACGGCGCATCGTAGTACAGGTTGCCCGCGTACACGCATTGCGTGCTGTCGCCCACGATGATGGCGCCGGGAGCGGCATCGCGCACCGCCTCTACCACCGCCAGCTGCGGGTGCATGTAGTCATCCAGCTCGGCCCTTGCCGCCGTGCGGGTGGCCGCGGCACGCTCGGCGCCCTTGCCATCACGCGGGGGCGGCAGAATGGCGTACAGCGCATCTTCGGCGCGCGCGCGGATGGTCAGGGCGGCGGGCTGGCGCGCCAGCTGGTCGGCGCAGACGTCGATGCGGATCATGCCCGACGTGTCGGGAAAGCCGCCGCGCACATACATGTCATAGTCGGTCTGGCCAAATTCGGTGCCCACGGCCAGCACCCGGTCGGCCCCCGCCACCAGCGCCCGCACCGCAGGCAGGCTGGGCGAGGCGGGAACGGCCAGCGGATGCCCGTGCAACAGGCCCCGTGCGTTCGATGTCAGCACCACCGGCGCATCCAGCGCCTCGGCCAGCCGCCGCAGCGGCACCTCGGCCCGCAAGGCGCCACCACCGGCCAGAACCACCGGGCGGCGGGCGGCGGACAGCAGCATGGTGGCCTGCGACGCCGCCTGCGCATCCACCCTTTCGCGCGCGGGCACGGGCGGTGTGGGCAACGGCGGGCAGGGCAGGGGCATCACGTCGGTCGGCACCTGAATATGCGCGGGGCCGGGGCGGCCCGACAGCATGGCGGCAAAGGCACCGTCCAGCGCCGGGCCAAGATCCTCGGGCGCGCCCACATGGAATGTCGGGCACAGCGCCCGTACCATCGCCGCCTGGTCCGGCAGTTCGTGCAAAAGTCCCAGCCCGCGGCCCAGCGAATCCCGCCGGTTCACCCCCGACACCACCAGCACCGGAATCGAATCCTCGCGCGATTGCGCCATGGCGGTCAGCGCATTGGTCAGGCCGGGGCCGGTAATGACAAAGGCCACGCCCGGCCGACCTGTGACACGGGCGTATCCGTCGGCCATGAAGGCCGCGCCCTGTTCGTGCCGTGCCGTCACGTGCCGCACGCCCGACCCGGCCAACCCGCGGTACAGTTCAATCGTGTGCACGCCCGGAATGCCGAACACCACCTCGACGCCGCGCGCCTTCAGCCCGACCACCAGTTCCTGCCCGACCGTCCTCATCCCACCACCTCGCGCGCATGGGCGGCAATCAGGTCGGCGGCGCGCATCGTCACGTCGTCGGGCTGGGTCAGCGTCAGCCGAACCCAACCCGCGGTCGCCGTCCCGAAACTCTCGCCCGGCATCACCGCAACCCCCTTGCTGTCCAGAAGCCCGCGCGCGAAATCCTCGCCCGACAGGCCGGTGGCGCGCACGTCCACCATGGCAAACATGCCCGCCTGCGGCACATGCACGGCCAGCGCGTTCACCCCGTGCAGCCGGTCATGCAGCAGGCGCGCGCGGCGGGCAAAGCGTTCGGCCATGCCGCGCGCCACCGGCGACGGGGCCGACACGGCGGCGGCCGTCATGTCGGCAATGAAGGGCTGGTTGCCGAACAGCATGGTTTCCGACAGGGGCAGCAGCCTTTCGCAGAACTCGGCCGGCCCCACCGCCCAGCCCGACCGGAAGCCGGGCGCCGCATGCGACTTCGACATCGAGCAGGCCACCACGGTGCGCTCGGCCAGCGCCGGGTCGTCCAGGGGCGAGGCGAAGGTGACGCCCTCGAAGATCATCTCCTCGTAGACCTCGTCGCACAGGATCCACAGGTCATGCGCCAGGGCAACTTCGCCGATCTCGCGCAGGTCGTCCGCGGTCAGCACGGCGCCGGTCGGATTGTGCGGCGTGTTCAGAAAGATCACGCGGCTGGCTGGCGTGACCCGCGCCGCAATGTCGGCGGCACGGATGCGGAAACCATTCTCGGGCCGCAGCGGCACGGCAACCGCCCTGGCCCCGCTGGCCGCGATGACGCCCTCATAGGTGGCGTACATCGGGTCGCCGACCAGCACCTCGTCGCCGTCGCCTGCCATGGCCATCAGCACGGCGTAAAGCGTGGTCTGCGTGCCGGGGAAACACATTACCTGTTCCGGCAGGATCACACGCCCGCGGCGGGCCGAATACCGCTCGGCCAGTGCCCGGACCAGCGCAGGTTCGCCCCGGCCATTGGAATAGCCGGTGCGCCCCGCCGCCATCGATTGCGCCGCCACCTCGACCAGTTCCGCAGGCGTGGGCACATCGGGTTCGCCGATGGTCAGCTCGATCACCGGCCGGCCCGCGGCCTTCATCGCCCGCGCGGCAGCGTGGATTTCCCATTTCGCACCGCCCAGGCCTGCAAGCCTGCCGGTGATCGGCGCATAGCGCATCATGCCTCCCTGGCCTCTGCCGTCAGCGCCACGCCCAGAATGGCACCCACGGCCGAAAGGCCGATGCGTTCCAGTTCTCCGGGCGCAAACTCTTCGGGCAGCATGCCGCCTTCCAGCCAAATCCCGTCGATCACCCCGTTGCAGGCAATCGCCAGCTCACGCGCCCGCTCTTTGTTGCCCTGACCGGGCAGGTTCAGGATCAGCGCCTGAAGCCGGTCCCTGTAGGCCAGATAGGTGTCGCGGTGAACCACTTTCATTGCCGCGTCTCGCCGCACCTGGTGCAGGAAGCCGGCCCACAGTGCCACCCGTTCCGAATCCATCACCGGCGGCCGCAGGCTGGCCGCGACAAAGGCCGCAAGCCGCGCCGCCGGGTGATCTGTCTCTGGCTCTGCGGCCATCTCGCTCTCGACCGTCATCCGGTTCATGACCGTGGCATAGGCCACCCGGATCAGGTCGTCCTTGCCTTCGAAATAATGCCGGATCAGCCCGGGGGTCACGCCTGCCCGTTCTGCAATCGCGCGCACAGTCGCCCCGGCCACGCCGCCTTCCGCCACAAGCTCCAGCGCCGCAGCGACAAGCGCCTCGCGGCGGCGCTCTTCGCCCTCGCGCCTGAACTTCCGCCGGTCGCCGGTCGCTTCATCGTGCATCGTCCTAGGCACTCCAGCCGAAAGACCCCCGCTGACTGTCACGCACAAAACTATACGCTTGCACAATTAGCATCGCATGCGCTTACTGGAATCACCAGAGCGAAAGCCCCGATGAAGCCAGCTGCCCAAGACGCCCCCGAGGCCATCCGTGTCGAGAACCTCCGCAAGTCCTTCGGGACGATCGAGGTCCTGAAGGGGGTTTCGCTGCAGGCTCATGAGGGTGATGTGGTGGCAATTATCGGTGGATCGGGGTCCGGCAAGTCCACCATGCTGCGCTGCATCAACTTTCTGGAAACGCCCAGCGCCGGCCATGTCGTGATCGGCGGCGAGCCGGTGAAGATGCGCCCCGACGGCAGCCCCGCCGACCGCAGGCAGATTGAGAAGTTGCGGCAGCGTTTGGGCATGGTGTTTCAGCAGTTCAACCTCTGGAGCCATATGACGGTGCTGCAGAACCTCATCGAGGTCCCTGTACATGTTCTAGGTGTGCCCAAGGATCAGGCAATCGTGCGCGCAAGAAAATTGCTGGACCGTGTCGGGCTGGCGGCCAAGGAAGACGCCTATCCGGCGTTCATGTCGGGCGGCCAGCAGCAGCGCGCCGCCATCGCGCGGGCGCTGTGCGTGGAACCCGCCGCCATGCTGTTCGACGAGCCCACCAGCGCGTTGGACCCCGAGCTTGTGGGCGAGGTGCTGCAGGTGATCCGCGGGCTGGCCGACGAGGGGCGCACGATGATTCTGGTGACGCACGAGATGAAGTTCGCGCGCGAGGTGGCCAGCCACGTGATCTTCCTGGCCAACGGGGTGATCGAGGAAGAGGGGCCGCCGGCCGCGCTGTTCGGCGCGCCGAAGTCCGACCGTCTGAAACAGTTTCTGAAATCCGTCGCCTGAGACGACGGAGACAACACGGGGAGAATGACCATGAGAACACTGGCCCTTGCCGCCGCCTTCGCCGCGGCCCTGGCCGCACCCGCCGCCGCACAGGCGGTGAAGGTGGGCATTGCTGCCGAGCCCTATCCGCCTTTCGCCAGCCCCGATGCCGGTGGCAACTGGGTGGGCTGGGAGGTCGAGATCATCGGCGCCGTCTGCGCCGCGGCTGAATTGCAGTGCGAAATCACGCCGGTGGCCTGGGACGGCATCATCCCGGCGCTGACCAGTGGCCAGATCGACGCGATCATGGCCTCGATGTCGATCACCGAAGAGCGGATGAAGACCATCGACTTCTCGGACAAGTACTACAACACCCCCACCGTCATCGCCACCGCCAAGGGCGCCGGGCTGGCACCCACGGCCGAGGGGCTGGCGGGCAAGATCATCGGCGTGCAGGTGGCCACGGTGCACGAAGCCTATGTGAACAAGCACTTTGCGGCCAGCGCCGCCGAAGTGAAGGTCTACCAGACGCAGGACGAGGCCAACCAGGACCTTGCCGCGGGCCGCATCGACGCCACGCAGGCCGACTCGATTGCGCTTGATGCCTTCATCCAGTCGGAATCGGGCGCCGCGTGCTGCGAGATTGCGGGCGCGGTGGCCGACGACAAGGAAGTGCTGGGCCTTGGCGTCGGCGTGGGCCTGCGTCAGGGCGAGGCCGACCTGAAGGCCAAGTTCAACGCGGGCATCAAGAAGATCCTGGAAGACGGTACCTATGACAAGGTGACCGCGGGCTGGTTCGCTTCGTCCATCTACGGCGAGTGAGACCGTAGGTGCTGCCCCTTGCGGCAGACAGCACATGGGGCCTTCTGGCCCTGTCGCCCCCCGGCTGGGGGGCGACGCTTCTGTGGGGGTTGTGGAACTCGGTCCTCATCGCCACCGGCGCCTTTGCACTGGGCCTGATGATCGGCGTGGCCGGGGCTTACGGCAAACTCTACGGCGGTCCGGTCACCAAGGACCTGCTGGCGGTCTATACCACCGTGGTCCGGGCGGTGCCCGAACTGATCCTGATCCTGATCATCTACTTTGCCTTCACCGATGCGGTGAACCAGATCCTGCTGGCCATGGGGCAGGACAAGATGCAGATTTCCGGCGTGGCCGCGGGCATCGCCGTGCTGGGCGTGGTGCAGGGCGCCTATGCCACCGAGGTGCTGCGCGGCGCCATCCTGGCCGTGCCCGCAGGCCAGATCGAGGCGGCGCGCGCCATGGGCATGGCGCCCGGCCTGCTGGCACGTCGGGTGACCCTGCCCTTGATGCTGTCCTTCGCGCTGCCCGGCATGGCCAACCTGTGGCTGGTGGCCACCAAGGACACGGCACTTCTGGCGGTGGTGGGCTTTGCCGAACTGACGCAGGCCACGCGGCAGGCGGCCAGCACGACCAAGGCCTTCTTCACCTTCTATGCCGCCGCGGGCGTGCTGTACCTGATCCTGTCCATCGCCTCGTCCATCCTGTTTGACCGGCTGGAAAAACGCGCGCGGCGCGGGCAGCGCGCGGTGGGGGGCTGAATGGCCGCGCCGCAGCGAGCAGACGCCACCAAGTCCGCACCGCCGGGCAGTGCCTTCGCGCCCGTCGCGGCCTTCGTGCAAGCGATGCTCATTCCGCGCAGGCTGGTGATGCTGGCCATCGTGGCCGTCCTGGTGGCGCTGGTGGTGATCCATGGCCGCTGGGACTGGCTGGCGCTGCCCAAATACCAGGCTCTCATCCTGCGCGGCATCGGCAACACGCTGATCCTTCTGCTGCTGACCATGGGCATCGGCATGGCCATGGCCATTCCGCTGGGCCTGGCGCAGGCCGTGGGCCCCTGGTACCTGGCCATGCCCGCCCGCGCCTTCTGCGGGCTGATCCGCGGCACGCCCCTGCTGCTGCAGCTTTTCCTTCTGTACTACGGCATCGGCAGCCTGTTCCCCGGCATTCCCGGCCTGCGCGACAGCTGGATGTGGCCGATCTTGCGCGATGCCTGGTACTATGCCGTCTTCGGCCTGTCGCTGTCGGTTGCGGGCTATGAGGGCGAGGTGATGCGGGGCGCATTCAAGGGCGTGCCGTCGGGCCAGCTGGAGGCCGCCCGCGCCATGGGCGTGCCGCGCTTCACGCTGTTCCGCCGCATCTGGCTGCCGCAGGCGCTGCACCGGGTGCTGCCCACGCTGGGCGGGGAAACCGTGCTGCAGCTGAAGGCGACGCCGCTGGTGGCGATGATCACCGTGGTCGACATCTATGCCGTGGCCAACCGCGTGCGGTCGGAAACGCTGATCGTCTATGAACCACTTCTGTTGCTGGCGGTGGTGTACCTGGCGATCACCGCGGTGATCGTGCTGATCTTCCGCTGGTTCGAAGGGCTGTTCCCCGCCCGTGTGGCCTGATGCCCGGAAACCCTCTGGCCTGATGGCAATGTCGTTTTCCGTATGGCGGCGCGGGCATTTGCAGGCCAATCTGGCGCCATGAGCAAGGCCGTCCCCAGCCCCGCCATCGACACCCGCCCCCCGGGCGACGAGATGCGCCAGACCACCTGCTACATGTGCGCCTGCCGCTGCGGCATCAACGTGCACCTGAAAGAGGGGCGCGTCACCTATATCGAGGGCAACCGCGACCACCCCATCAACAAGGGCGTGCTGTGTGCCAAGGGCGCCAGCGGCATCATGCAGGTCACCGCACCCTCGCGCCTGCGCGCACCGTTGCGGCGGGTGGGGCCACGCGGGTCGGGCGCCTTCGAGGAAATCTCGTGGGACAAGGCGCTGGCCCTGGCGGTGTCCTGGCTGAAGCCGCTGCGCGAGACAGCGCCGGAGAAGCTTGCGTTCTTCACCGGGCGCGACCAGTCGCAGAGCTTCACCGGCTGGTGGGCGCAGCAGTTCGGCACGCCCAACTATGCCGCGCATGGCGGTTTCTGTTCGGTGAACATGGCCGCCGGGGGCATCTACACCATGGGCGGCGCCTTTTGGGAATTCGGCGCGCCCGACTGGGAACGCACGAAGCTGTTCGTGCTGTTCGGCGTGGCCGAGGATCACGATTCGAACCCCATCAAGATGGGCATCGGCAAGTTGAAGGCGCGGGGCGCGCGGATCGTGTCGGTAAACCCGGTGCGGTCGGGCTATTCGGCGGTGGCCGATGACTGGCACGCCATCACACCCGGCACCGATGGCCTCTTGATCCTGTCGCTGATCCACTGCCTCTTGAAGGCGGGGAAGGTGGATACCGACTATCTGGCGCGCTGGACCAACGCGCCCTTCCTGATCGGCCGCGACGGGATGGTGGTGCGCAACGCCGAAAGCCAGCCCTTCGTGATCGACCGCCGCACCGGCGCCCCCGCGCCATGGGACGCGGCGGGGGTTCAGCCCGACCTGGGGGCCGAGTGGGAGGGCAACCGCACCGCGTTCCACCACCTTGCCGCGCGCTATCTGTCCGACGCCTATGCGCCCGAAGCGGTGGCCGGGCGCTGCGGCATTGCCGCCGACCGCATCCGAGGGCTGGCCGCCGAACTGGCCGAAGCGGCCTTCGCCGAGCCGGTGGTGATTGACCAGCCCTGGACCGATTTCCGCGGCGACCGGCACGAGCGGATGGTCGGGCGGCCTGTCAGCTTCCACGCCATGCGGGGCATCAGCGCGCATTCCAACGGCTTCCAGACGGCCCGCGCGCTGCACCTGCTGCAGATCATCCTTGGCGCGGTAGAGACGCCGGGAAGCTGGCGGATGAAGCCGCCCTACCCGAAACCGGTCGAGGCCCACCCCACGCCGCACCATGTGGTGGCGCCGGGCAAGCCGCTGGCCGGGCCGCATCTGGGCTATGTGCGCGGCCCCGACCAGCTGTGCCTGCGCCCCGACGGCACGCCCAGCCGGATCGACAAGGGGTTTTCCTGGGAAAACCCCTTCAGCGCCCACGGCATGATGCACATGGTCATCGCCAACGCCCATGCGGGCGATCCGTACCGCATCGACACGCTGTTCCTGTACATGGCGAACATGGCGTGGAATTCGTCGATGAACACCGCCGAAACGATGCGGATGCTGACCGACAAGGGTCCGGACGGCGAATACCTGATCCCCCGCATCATCTATTCCGACGCCTATGCCTCCGAAATGGTGGCCTATGCCGACCTGATCCTGCCCGACACCACCTATCTGGAACGCCACGACTGCATTTCGCTGCTGGACCGGCCGATTTCCGAACCCGATGCGGCGGGCGATGCCATCCGCTGGCCGGTGGTGGAACCCGACCGCGATGTGCGGGGGTTCCAGTCGGTGCTGCTGGATCTTGGCGTCCGGCTAGGCCTGCCGGGCATGACGGCGGCCGATGGCACCGCGCTCTATGCCGACTATGCCGACTACATCGTGCGCCACCAGCGCCGCCCCGGTGTGGGTCCGCTGATCGGCTTCCGCGGGAACGGAGACGAGACGGGGCGCGGCGCGCCGAACCCCGGCCAGATCGACGCATACCGTGCGAACGGCGCGTTCTTCCAGGCGCATGTCCCGCACGAGGCCGCGTTCTTCAAGCCATGGAACAAGGCCTATCAGGACTGGGCGGTGTCGATGAGCTTCTTCGACAGCCCGCAGCCCTATCTGTTCACGGTGTATTCAGAGCCGATGCGGCGGTTCCAGATGGCGGCCGAAGGCACTGGCTGGGTGCAGCCGCCCGACCACCTGCGCGCAAGGCTGCGGCAGGCGATGGACCCGCTGCCGGTGTGGTATCCGCCCTATGGAGACGAGGCGGGGGCGGGCTATCCGCTGCACGCCATCACCCAGCGGCCGATGGCCATGTACCACGCCTGGGGGTCGCAGAACGCCTGGCTGCGGCAGATCCACGGGCGCAACGTCCTGTATGTGCCGACGAAGGTGTGGCAGGCCGAGGGATTTGCCGAGGGCGACTGGGCGCGGGTGACATCGCCCACGGGCAGCATCGTGGTGCCGGTGGCGCATATGGCCGCACTGAACGAGAACACGGTCTGGACGTGGAACGCCATCGGCAAGCGGCGGGGGGCGTGGGGGCTGAAGGACGACGCGCCCGAGGGGCGGGAGGGGTTCCTGCTGAACCACCTGATCCCCGAGAGCCTGCCCGCGCGGGGCGATGGGTTCCGCCGGTCGAATAGTGATCCGGTGACGGGTCAGGCGGCGTGGTTCGACCTGCGGGTGAAGGTTGAAAGGGTGGGGCGGCAAGCCGTGAGCGAGCCGCAGTTCCCGGTGCTGGCGGGCGTGCCGGTGGCGGGCGGCGGGCGGGTGGATGCCCAAATTTCTTCAAGAAAGAAATTTGCAAAATTCTTGCTTCAAGAATTTTGGCCCGGCAGCCGCCGGGAGCGCGCGAAATGACCACGCTTCCCGAACGCACCGAAAAATCGCTGGGTCTGGTGATCGACCTGGATACCTGCGTGGGCTGCCATGCCTGCGTTACCGCCTGCAAGGGCTGGAACGACCAGGGGTATGGCGCGGCGCTGTCGGATGCCGATCCCTATGGCAACGCGGCGGGGGTGTTCCTGAACCGGGTGCATTCCTATCAGGTTGTCACCGACGACGCGCCGTCGGCCATCGTGAACTTCCCCCGGTCCTGCCTGCACTGCGCCGACGCCCCCTGCGTGACCGTCTGCCCCACCGGCGCCAGCTACAAGCGGGCCGAGGACGGCATCGTGCTGGTGAACGAGGATGCCTGCATCGGCTGCGGCCTGTGCGCCTGGGCCTGCCCCTATGGCGCGCGCGAGATGGACCCGGCCGAGGGGGTGATGAAGAAGTGCACGCTGTGCGTGGATCGCATCGACAACGCCCACCTGCCCGCCGAGGACCGGGTGCCCGCCTGCGTGCGCACCTGCCCCACCGGCGCGCGGCACTTCGGCGATCTGGCCGACCCGGACAGTGCGGTGTCCCAACTGGTGGCCGAACGTGGCGGGGTGGACCTGATGCCGGAGATGGGGACAAGGCCGGTGAACAAGTATCTGCCGCCTCGCCGCAAGGGCGCGGTGCAGGCCTCGCCGCTGGCACCGCTTCTGGACGTGAAGGCATCCGGCGTGGCCGGGTGGCTGGACCGGCTGTTGGGAAAGCTGCCGGGATGAGCGGCGGTGGGGTGGCAGAACCGGGCCGGACGGCGCGATCGGCGGCCCTCTCCCCACAAGGGGGAGGGGCGCCGACCCGCCCCGGTCGAGGCGCATAACCCATGCATCCCGCCCACTCGGTCATCCTGTTCACTGTCCTGTCGGGTCTCGGCTTCGGCCTGCTGGCGCATCTGGCGCTGGGTTTGCCTGCCGTGGCCGGGCTTTGGGCGCTGGTCGCATGGGCTTTGGGCTATGTGCTGGCAGTCGCGGGGCTGGTTGCTTCGACCTTCCACCTGCGCAATCCGCAGCGGGCGCTCCTGGCCTTCACGCAATGGCGCACCAGCTGGCTGAGCCGCGAGGGCTGGGCCGCGGTTGCAGCGCTGGTGCTGCTGGCGCCGGTGGCGCTGGCCGATGTGTTCGGATGGCCGGTGCGCTGGGTGTTCGCCTTGCCGGGTGCGGCGCTGTGTTTCGCGGCCGTGCTGTGCACGGGCATGATCTATGCGCAGATCCGCGCCGTGCCGCGATGGCACTGGGGGATGACGCCGGTCCTGTTCCTGACCTTTGCCGCGACGGGCGGGGCGGTGCTGGCGGGGCAGTGGTGGGCGCCATGGCTGTGCCTTGCGGTCGCGGGGCTGCTGTTGGCCGTCTTCCTGCTGGGCGACCGACGCTTTGCGGCGGCGGGGCAGACCACGGGCACCGCCACCGGGCTGGCGGGGCAGGTGACGGTCTTCGAATGGCCGCACACCGGCGACAACTACCTTTTGCGTGAGATGATCCACATGGTCGGCCGCCGCCACGCGACTCGGCTGCGCTGGATTGCCGTGCTGGCCGCGGGGGTGGTGCCGGGTCTGGTGCTCTGGGCTTTCGGCGGAGGAATGGCGACAGCGGTGGCGGCGCTGCTGCACCTGTTGGGGGCGCTGGCGGCCCGCTGGCTGTTCTTCGCCGAGGCCGAGCATGTGGTGGGGCTGTACTACGGGCGGAGGTAGCGTCGCCTGCACGCCCCTTGTGGTTCTGCCGCCGATGCCCTGCCCCGGCGCCCGGCGTTTCGCGCGCGAAACAGTGTTGTCAAAGTGTTAACGGGCCTGCCGGCAGGGTGGGCAATCTGCCCACCCCGGGCTCAGATGCGGAAGAATGGCTGTGCCAGACGCGGGATCAGGCCCGAGAAGCGCAGCCTTGAATCGGTTGCAGCCAGGCAGATGCAGTCACCCCAGGCTTCGGCCACCGGGCGGTGTTCGGTCGACTGGTCGGCGATTTCCACATCACCCACGCCGAAGCGGTCTGCGCCATCCAGGAAGGCACCCTGCAGCACCAGCGTCAGTTCCAGCCCGTTGTGCCCGTGGTCGGGCATGCGCTGGCCCGCCGGAATGTACAGAAGCCGCGCCGAGGCATCCTTGCCGGTGTCCAGGATCGCCTGCCGCGCGCCGGTGCCCAGCGACCGCCAGCGCACGCGGTCCAGCGAACTGCCGACGTAGTCGCGCAAGGGCGCCGGAACCCGCGGATCGGTGCGCATCGGCGCACGCGCGGGGGCCCGTGCCGCCTGCGGCAGCGCGGTGATCCGCGCCAGCGCATCCGCCACCGCGTCATCGGCCATCGGCTCGGCCCCGGCCAGGTCAAGCAGTGCCCCGCCCAGCGCATCGAACGTGCCGGCGCGGGCCCGGCATTCGTCGCACAGCGAGATGTGCGTTGCCACCACCAGGCTGAACGCTTCGGGCAACTGGCCGCCCGCATAGGCCAGCAGGATCTGGTCGTTGATGTGGTGCCGGATCGTCATGTCTTGCCTTCGCCTTCGTCCATGTGCTGGCGCAGCCGTTCCATCGCCAACCTGATGCGTGACTTGATCGTGCCCAGGGGCAGGCCTGTCTCGGACGCGATCTCGCTGTGCGACATCTCGCCCCAGAAGGCCCGTTCGATCAGCACGCGCTGTTTTTCGGGCAGCAGGGCGACGGCATCGCCCAGCCGGGTGGTTTCCTGCTGTGCCTCGTAGACCTCGGCCTGATCGGGTTCAGGCTCTGGCCCCCAGGGCAGGTCTTCGGGTTCGGGCCGGCGCGCCTTGCGCAGCGCGTCGATCCGGCGGTTCCGCGCGATGGTGAAGACCCAGGTCGCCACCGAGGCCCGCGCGGGGTCAAACAGATGCGCCTTCTGCCACAGAGTTGCCATGACATCCTGCGCGCATTCCTCGGCCAGCTGGGCAGAGGCCCCGGATTTCATGAGGAAGCCCTTCACCCGCGGCGCAAAATGGCGGAACAGTTCGGCAAATGCCGCCCGGTCCTGCCTGTCGCGCACGCGGATCAGGAGCGCGCCCCAGTCCGTTCCGTTGCCGTCCACCACCCGACCCTGACCCTTCCCGAGGACAAATCCGCCGCCTGCGCCCGCTACATAGGCGGTCGTTCCGGAGTTTCCATCCACGTTCATGCCACAGTCGGCGTCGAGGAACATTGCCGTGATACGCGGCGTGTCCTGCCCCGGATCACATTGCTGCAGAACTGGCACGGCAAATTTTCGGGTCAAGGGAACTGTCAGAAGAAATTGACAGGACAAGCTGTCAACTGATCCAAGCGGGCGTACCGTGCGTAATGCCCACATCACGAAAGCGAGCCACCCGACATGCCCTTCGAACACCTTGGACTCTCTCCCCGCCGCGTTGCCGTCATCGGGGGGGGTGTTTCGGGCATGGCGGCCGCGCATCTTTTGTCGCGCGACCATGCCGTCGTGCTGTACGAGGCCGAGGGACGGTTGGGCGGACATGCCCGCACCGTGCTGGCGGGGCGCCGCGGCGACCAGCCGGTGGACACCGGGTTCATCGTGTTCAACCGGGTGAACTATCCGCAGCTGTTGCGCCTGTTCGCCGAACTGGACGTGCCGGTGGCGCCCAGCTGCATGAGCTTTGCCGCCTCGATCCGCGGCGGCTGGCTGGAATACGGGCTGCGCACACTGGATTCGGTGTTTGCCCAGCGCGGCAACGCGCTGCGCCCCGGCTACCTGGCGCTTCTGCGCGACATCTTCCGTTTCAACGCCCGCGCCGAGGCCTGCGTGCAGCCCGGCATGACCATCCGCGAGTTGCTGGCCGCGGTCGGCACGGGGCGGTGGTTCCGCGACTACTACATCACGCCCCTGTCGGGCGCGATCTGGTCGACGCCGAAGGAAGGCATCCTCGATTTTCCGGCCGACGCCCTGGTGCGCTTCTTCCGCAACCACGCGCTGTTGCAGACCACCAAGCAGCACGACTGGTTCACCGTCCGCGGTGGCTCGATCCAGTACGTGTCGCGCCTGCAGGCGGCCATGGTGACGGCGGGCGTGGATCTGCGGCTGGGGGCGGCGGTGGCGGGCGTGCGGCGGCAGCCGGGCGGGGCGCATGTGCGGGTCCATGGCGGAGAGTGGGAGGCCTTCGACGACGTGATCTTCGCCACCCATTCCGACGACACGCTGCGCCTTCTGGCGGACCCGACGGACGAGGAGCGCGGCGCGCTGTCGCTGGTGGCCTATCAGCCGAACGAGGCGGTGCTGCATGCCGATGCCTCGACCATGCCCAGGAGCCGCCGGGCATGGTCGTCCTGGAACTATGTGGAACGCGCGGGACGGCAGGCCGGTGAGAAGATTGACCTGACCTACTGGATGAACCGGCTGCAGCCCATCCCGCAGGACGACCCGCTGTTCGTCACGCTGAACGGCAATGCCCCCATCCGTGACGATCTGGTTTACGATACGGTGACGTTCCGCCACCCGGTGTATGATCTGGCATCGGAACGGGGGCGCGTGCGGGTGCGGGCGATGAACGGTGCGCGCAACACCTGGTTCTGCGGTGCCTGGATGCGCAACGGGTTCCACGAGGACGGCTTTGCCAGTGCCGTGGATGTGGTGGACGCCATGCGCGACCGCGCGCTGCAGGCGGTGGCCGCGGAATGACCGGCGTGGCGCCTTGCCCCCTCACCCTAGCCCTCTCCCCCCGGGGGAGAGGGAACACCGTTGCGCCCGGACCGGGCCGCGGCGCATTGACCCCACGGCCGCCATTCCCGCGCAACACCACGTGCCAGGCGCGCTTCCCTCTCCCCTTGGGGGAGAGGGCCAGGGTGAGGGGGCGCGCGGTGCAGGGCGCCGCCCTGGCCCGATGACCCCCGTTCACCACATTGCGGGCGAAACCTTTCACGGCCGCAAGGGCGCCGTGGCCAACAGCTTTCGCTACCGGGTGGATTATGTGCTGGCGGATGCCGATGCCTGCAGCGGCCCGCGGCTGTTCGCGCGCAACCGCCGTGGCCTGATGTCGCTGTGGGATATGGATCATGGCGGGGCGCCGGGGCAGGGCCGCGGGGCGCGGTGGGTGCGCGAGGTTCTGGATGGGCACCAACTGCCGGGCGGCGACCGCATCCTGCTGATGGCGCAGCCGCGGGTGCTGGGCCATGTGTTCAATCCGGTGTCCTTCTGGTTGTGCCATGATGCGGCGGGTGACCTGCGCGTGGTGATTGCCGAGGTCACCAACACCATGGGCGACCGCCACGGCTATCTGTGCCACCGCGACGACCTTGCCCCCCTCACGCGCACCGATACGGTCGCGGCGCGCAAGCTGATGCATGTCTCGCCCTTCCAGCCTGTCGAGGGCGGCTACCTTTTCCGCTTCGACATCCGGGCCGACCGCATCGGCATCTGGATCGACCATTCCAACGGCGAGGCCGGGGTCTACACCAACCTGATCGGTCCCCGTGTGCCGCTGACCACCGCGGGTATCCTGCGTGCCTGCCTGCGCCGCCCCTTCGGCTCGCGCCGGGTGCTGGCGCTGATCCACTGGCAGGCGCTGAAGCTGTTCGTGAAGGGCGCCCGCTTCCGCCGCCGCCCCGCCCCCCCGCAGACCGAGGTGACACGGTGAGCGAACGCGCGGGCCTGTGGCGCTGGTCGGTCTTTGCCGCGATGCTCAGCTTCGCCGGGCTGCCGATCTATATCCATGCGCCGAAGTTCTATGTCGATGAATACGGCGTGGGGCTGGCAGCGATGGGCCTGGTGCTGGGCCTTCTGCGGCTGGTGGACGTGGTGCAGGACCCGGCGCTGGGCTGGCTGGCCGAACGCTGGCGCCGCGCGCGGGTCGGTCTGGTGCTGGCGGGCGGCATTGGCATGGCGGCGGCGATGGCCGCGCTGTTTGCCGTGCCCGCGCCCATTGCCCCCGTGCTGTGGTTCGCGCTGTCGCTTCTGGTGCTGTTCAGCGGCTTCTCGCTGCTGACCATTTGTTTCTATGCCGAAGGCGTGGACCGTGCTGCTGCCCTGGGCCCCACGGGCCACGTGCGGCTGGCGACTTGGCGCGAGGGTGGTGCGCTTCTGGGCGTCTGTGCCGCCGCCGTGGCACCCGCGGCCCTGGTGGCCACCGGCGCCCCCTTCACCGCCTTTGCCGTGGTGTTTGCCCTGCTCGTCGTGCTGGCGCTGTGGGTGATGCTGGCCGAATGGCGCGGGGTTCCCGCCGCTGCCGCCCCCGGCTGGCGCGAGGTGCTGGCCGACCGCGTGGCGCGCCGCCTGCTGATCCTGGCCATGGTGAACGGCGCGCCCGTCGCGGTAACCTCGACCCTGTTCCTGTACTTCGTCGAAAGCCGCCTGATGGCGCCGGGGTCCGAAGGGCCGTTCCTGTTGCTGTTCTTCCTGTCGGCGGCCGTTTCGGCCGCGCCCTGGGGCAGGCTGGCACAGTCCTTCGGCCCGAAACCCGTGCTGCTGGCGGGCATGGCGCTGTCGGTTGTCACCTTCGGCTTCGCCATGATGCTGGGGGCCGGCGACACCTGGGCCTTTGCGGCCATCTGCATGGCATCGGGCGCCGCGCTTGGCGCCGACATGGTGCTGTTGCCCGCGATCTTTGCCCGCCACCTGTCAGAGCGGACGGGCGCAAGCGGCGGGCAGGGGGGCGAGGCGCTGGCCTTCGGGCTGTGGAACTTCGCCGCCAAGCTGACGCTGGCGCTGGCCGCCGTCACCCTGCTGCCCTTGCTGGAAGGCGCGGGGTTCACCCCCGGCGGCACCAACCCCGCCCGGGTCCTGTTCCTGCTGACGGCGCTTTACGCCGCCCTTCCCTGCGCGCTGAAACTGATTGCCATCGCGCTTCTCCTGTCCACCCCCGTGCCAAAGGCCTGACCCATGACCCCTTTAGCCGCCTTCCTCCTCGGCGCCGCCCTGGTCGTGCTTCTGACCGTCCTGCGCAGCCGCCACCTGTCGTTCCTGGCCCAGAAACCCGATGACTTCGCGGGCCGCGGTCCGGATTTCGACATCCGCCGCCATCTCTCGGGACCCATCCTGTGCGAAGGCGTGATCTACGGCCCGACCGGCCGCGTGACCTCGCGCTTCGTTGCCGAAATGGTGGGCGAATGGGAGGGCAACCGCGGCACCCTGCGGGAACATTTCCGCTATGACACCGGCCGCACGCAGGACCGCGCCTGGACCCTGGAGCTGGCCGCAGGCGGCACCATCCGCGCCACGGCCGCCGACATTGTAGGGGCGGGCGAGGGCCACGCCAGCGGCCCCGCGGTGCAGATGCGCTATCGTATCCGGCTGGATGCGCAGGCGGGCGGCCATGTGCTGGACGTCACGGACTGGATGTATCTGATGGAAAACGGCACCATCATAAACAGAAGCCAGTTCCGCAAGTTTGGAATCATGGTGGCCGAGCTTGTGGCCACGATGCGCCCGGTGCAGCCTGCATCCAGCCGGGCCGAAGGGAAGGAAGCCGCGTGAGAGACTGGAAGGCCAAACGCTACTGGCTGGTCGGCGCCTCCGAGGGGCTGGGGCTGGCCCTGGCGCGGCAGATCAGCGCCGCCGGGTCCGAGGTCATCCTGTCGGCCCGCAGCGCCGACCGTCTGGCCGAGGCGGCAGCCTCGATGCCAGGCCGCGCCCGCGCCGTGCCCTGCGACGTGGGCGATCCGGCCTCGGTCCGGGCCGCGGCGGCGGAAGTGGGCGAGGTGGACGGGCTGGTGTGGCTGGCGGGTGTCTACTGGCCGATGCGCGCGCAGGACTGGAACGCCGAGCATGCCGAGGCGATGTGCGACATCAACTTCACCGGCTGTGCCCGCGTCGTGGGCGCGGTGCTGCCCGCCATGGTGCGGCGCAACGCCGGGCATGTGGTGATCACCGGCTCGCTCTCGGGTTTCCGTGGCTTGCCCGGCGCCATCGGCTATGCGGCCTCGAAGGCGGGCTGCATGGTGCTGGCCGAATCGCTGTATGCCGACCTGCGCGAAAGCGGGATCACCGTGCAGGTTGCCAACCCCGGCTTCATCCGCACGCGGCTGACCGAGAAGAACACCTTCGCCATGCCTCAGGTGATGGAGCCCGAGGCCGCCGCGCGCCACATGTTCGAACACATGAACACCGAGGCGTTCAAGACCAGCTTCCCCAGCCCCTTCGCCTGGCTGTTCCGCTGGGGCCAGTTCCTGCCCGACTGGGCCTGGTACCGCCTGTTCGCCCCGCGCGAAGGCGGCAGGCACTAGGCCGATGCGGATGATGCTGGCAGTGACCGGGTTCGTGGCAGTCGCCTCAGTGGCGGGAGCGGCCATATGGTACCTGACGCGTCCGCCGGTGCTGTCGGTGGCCGAGCTTGCGGCACGGCACGCCGTGCCACTGGCTCCTCCTGAAGGCTCGCTGAAGGTCTATCACCTTGGCCACAGCCTGGTGAACCGCAACATGCCTGCGATGCTGGAACAGATGGCGCATGCTGCGGGGTTCGTCGACCATTCCCACAACAGCCAGCTTGGCTGGGGTGCGTCCCTGGACGAGCACCGGCGCGGCGAGTTGAAAGGGTTCGAGGTAGAGAACGCGACCGCGGCCTTCCGTCCTGCCGTCGAAGCCATGGCGTCGGGCGACTACGACGTGGTCGTGCTGACCGAAAGTGTCGAGATCCGCGATGCGATTCGGTACGACGACAGTGCGCGCGCGCTGGCCTACTGGGTGTCCGCGGCGCAGGCCGGGAACCCCGAGGTGCGGGTGTATCTTTATGAAACCTGGCACCGGACGGACGATCCCGAGGGTTGGCTGGAACGCATCGACGCCGATCTGGCCCGGCACTGGGAGGGCGACCTATTGCGCCCCGCCATGGCCGTTCCAGGCATGCCGACGATCCGCGTGATCCCGGCAGGACAAGTGCTTGCGGCCGCGGTGCGCGCGGCCGAGGCCGGGCAGGTTGCCGGTCTGTCGCGGCGGGAAGAGTTCTTTGCGCTGACACCCGAAGGCGCCGTTGACCCGATCCACCTGAACGATCTGGGCAACTGGCTGGTGGCAATGGTGCATTTCGCGGTGATCTATCATCGTTCGCCGCAGGGCCTGCCGCATCGGTTTGCCCGGGCGGATGGCAGCGCGGCGACGCCCGCGCCGGAAACCGCCGTGGCTGCACTGCAGAAACTGGTGTGGGACACGGTCCGACGCTATCCTGCAACCGGGCTTGCCGCGCCATAGGGCCGCCCTACGGGAGTTGCGATGTCGGTTGCCACGCTGCTGACCAACGTGTTGTTCGTCGGCCATTCGCTGGTCGGCCCCGACCTGCCGCCGATGGTGGAAGGGGCGCTTCTGGCCATGGGCGTGCAGGCCACGGTCGAGGCGCAGGTCATCAACGGTGCGCCGCTGCGCTATCAGTGGGACAACGGCGCGACGGCCGAGGGGGTGGATGCGCGGGCGCGTCTGGCCAAGGGCGATGTGGACGTGCTGGTGCTGACCGAGGCCATTCCGCTGGCCGCCCAGGTGGAATGGAACGCGAGCGCCGACTTCGTGGCGCGCTGGGCCGGTGCGGCATGGGCGGCAAACCCGCAGACGCAGGTTCTGGTGTACGAGACCTGGCACTCGCTGGATTCGGGTCCCGGCGGGCCGGTCCCGGATGATCCGGGCGGACAGGTCCCCTGGGCTGACCGGCTGGCGGCAGACCGGGCCGTGTGGCAGGGGCTGGCCGATGCGGCCAACGCGGTGCGTCCGGCGGGTGCACCGCCGGTCCGCGTGGTGCCGGCCGGGCAGGCCATGGGGCGTCTGGCGGTTGCGGCCAGGGCGGGCGAGGTGCCGGGCATGGCCGATATCCGCGATGCCTTCGACGATGACATCCACCTCAGCGGGCGCGGCATGTACCTGGTGGCTCTGGTGCATGCCGCGATGATTGCAGGCAAACCGCCCGACGGCCTGCCCGCCCGGCTGGGCCGCCTGTTCCGTGACCGCCGTTCCGCGATATCGCCCGAAATGGCATTGGCCATGCAACGCATCGCGTCCGAGGCGATTGCCGCCGACGTGGCCGCAGGTGCGCCTTCCGCTGTTCCTGCAGCATCTCTGCCAACAGCACCGCCCGCCACCGAACCGCCTGCGCCACAACCCTTGGCCGAAGTGCGGGCTGCCACCCCCGCCGATGCTGTGGCGCAGCCCGATCCGATCATCGCCGCGCTGGGCGGCATCACCGTGCCGGGCGTTGCGCTGAACCTGTCGGGCGTGCACGACTGGAGCACGCAGGTGCCCTTCCTGAACCTGATGAAGACCGCCCGCCCCTGGATCGCCCACCGCCCCGGACAATGGGGCGGGTGGGAGATTTCCGACCTGCGCGCGGGCGGGCACGTCGATGCCGGCAACTGGCCGCGCCGCATGCCGCCCGGCGCCGAAGGGATGGCGACCCTGGTGCTGACCGACCTGCCGCCCGAAACCGGCGGGGTGGCGGGACGCTATGACCTGACGTGGTCCGGCGGCGGCGATTTCCGGGTGGAGGGGCGGGCAGACGCGCTGCAACTGGCGCCCAACAGGATTTCATTCGACTTCACCCCTGGCCCCGGCGGCGTGATCATCACGCTGACCGGCATCAACCCCGCCGATCCGCCCCGCGACATCGCGCTGGTGCGACAGGACCGGGCGGCGGCGCTGGCAGCCGGGCACATCTTCAACCCCGATTTCCTGGCGCGCCTGCGCGGTGTCGAGGTCCTGCGCTTCATGGACTGGGGGGCGACGAACGGCAGCACGCTGATCCGCGCCGCCGACCGCCCGCGGCCCGACGATTTCACCTGGGCCTTCCGCGGCGTGCCGGTCGAGGTGATGGCGGCCCTGGCCAACGAGCTGGACGCCGAGGCGTGGTTCTGCGTGCCGCACATGGCTGACGATGCGCTGGCCACCGACATGGCCCGGGCCGCGGCGCAGACGCTGCACCCCGGTCGGCGGGCCTGGGTGGAATACTCGAACGAGGTGTGGAACTGGTCTTTCCCGCAGGCCCAGTGGGCTGACGAACAGGCCGGCGCCCGCTGGACCGAGAAAGGCCAGTGGATGCAGTTCTACGGCCTGCGCGCGGCCGAGGTGGCAGACCTGTGGTCACAGGTCTTTGCCGACCCGGCGCGTCTGGTGCGGGTGGTGTCGTCGCAGACCGGGTGGCTGGGTCTGGAAGACCAGGCGCTGAACGCGCCCCTTGCCGTGGCCGAGGGGCGGAAGCCGCCGAAGACATCCTTCGACGCCTATGCCGTGACCGGCTATTTCGCGGCGTCGCTGGGCACCGAGAGCAAGTTGCCGCTGCTGCGCGGCTGGCTGGACGAAAGCCTGCGTGCCGCCGAGGCCGCCGCCGATGCGCAGGGGCTGACAGGTGCCGCGCGCACCGACCACATCGCCGCGCACAGGTTTGACCTGGCCATGGACGGTGCGGCGCGCGAACTGGCCGATGGCGCCGTCAGCGGCAACCCCGAGGATACGCTTGCGGCGCTGCGCGACACGATCTGGCCGTATCACGCCGCGGTGGCAAAGGCGGCGGGGCTGCAGCTGGTGATGTACGAAGGCGGCACGCATGTGATGGGCCTGGGCCCCTTGGGCGACGACCCGCTGCTGACCGAATTCTACACCCGGCTGAACTATGCGCCGCAGATGGGTGATCTGTATGTCCGGCTGCGGCAGGACTGGGCGGAGGTTTCGGCTGCGCCCTTCGCCGCCTTCAACGACATCGAATCGCCATCGCGCTGGGGCAGCTGGGGTCTGCTGCGGCATCTGGCTGATGACAATCCGCGCTGGCGCGCGCTGGCGCGCGGGTGCCCGGCGTGCTGAGCGTGATCATTCCGGCCTCGAACGAGGCCGCCTGGATCGGGCCCTGCCTGCAGGCCGTGTTCTCGTCGTCACCCGTGCCCGGCGGGGCAGAGGCGGTGGTGGTGGCGAACGGCTGCCGCGACGACACCGCAGCCCGCGCGCGCGACATGGAGGGTCTGGCACAGGCCCGCGGCTGGCGGCTGACGGTGATCGAGCGGCTGGAAGGCGGCAAGCCCGGCGCGCTGAACGCGGGTGACGCCGCGGCGCAGGGCGACTTCCGCGCCTATCTGGATGCCGACGTGCATGTGACGCCCTCGCTGATGGCGCAGCTGGTGCTGGCGCTGGATGGCCCGTTGCCGCGCTATGCCACGGGGCGGGCGCTGATCCCGCGCGCGCGCAGCGCGTTCACCCGCGCCTACGCGCGGTTCTGGCAGCAACTGCCCTTCGCCGCCGGCGAAGCGCCGGGGATGGGCCTGTTTGGCGTCAATGCCGCGGGCCGCGCGCGTTGGGCAGAGTTCCCTGACATCATCTCGGATGACACCTTCGTGAGGCTGCATTTTGCCCCCTCAGAACGGCTGCAGGTGACCGCGACATACAACTGGCCGATGGTCGAGGGTTTCGGGGCATTGGTGCGCGTGCGGCGGCGTCAGGATATCGGCGTTGCCGAGATTGCCGCGCGGTTTCCTGCCCTTATGGCGAATGAGGGCAAGCAGCGCCCAGGGTCTGCCTGGCTGGCGATGGCGGCGCTGCGCGACCCGATGGCCTTCACCGCCTATGCTGCCGTTTCGGCAGCGGTGCGGCTGGGCCGCAGCGACGGTCGCTGGACCCGCGGGCGCTGAGCCGCAGCCGGGGTCAAGCCCGTGCCTCTGGCGGCCAGGGGCGCCGCGCGTCGGCTTCGATCCACGCTTGCACCCAGTCGGGCAGCGGCGGGCTGTCCGGCGCCACGCCCATGGCCTGCGCCAGCCGGGCCGGGGCCACGATCCCCTCGGCCGAGGTCACCGCCGAGCGGATCAGGACATGCGACGTGCATTCGCCGTCCTTCCACATCGCCTGTTCCATGTACAGGAACCGCGCATCCCAGCCGATGCAGCGCGACACCATCGTCACCCGGTCGAACAACCGCACCCTGCGGCGATAGCGCGTGCTGTTGCCCGCCACCGTCATGCCCCAGCGGTTTGCCGCCAGAACCTTGTGCAGCCCGGTGCGTTCGCCCAGCGGGATGCGCCCCAGATCAAACAGCGTCAGCGTGCGCCCGTTGTTCAGCTCGCGCCAGGGGTCAAGATCCCAGGGCCAGCAGATGTGGGTCGAGACATGCGTGCCGGTGATCGGCAAGGGCGGCATGCCGCGCGCCGCGCGCAGGCCGATATACATGCGCAGGAAAGGGTACATGGCGGTCTCCTTGGCCCACCGACTGCCCCGCGGGGCATGCGGGGTCAAGCGGAACGCGGCGGAACGGGTTGCCCTTGCCTGCCGCTTCACGCTAGGCAGGCTGGGAAACAGGCGCCGGAAAACGGGTAGGGGTGCAAGATGACGTCGCTGGGACAGATCCTGATGCTGGTGCTGGACGTGGCACTGTTCGTCATCATAGTGCACGTCATCATGTCGTGGCTCATCAACTTCAACGTGCTGAACCTGCGCCAGCCGCTGGTGGCCCAGCTGTGGGATGCGCTGAACCGCGTGCTGAACCCGCTGTATTCGCGCGTGCGGTCGTTCCTGCCCGCCACCGGGGGCGTCGACTTCGCCCCGCTGGTGGTTATCCTCGCGGTCTACGCGCTGCAGATCGTGATCCGCAACAACCTGTGATCTTCACCCCTCGTTAACACTGACGCGGCCAGATGGAGCATCGCGGATGACGGATGCGCAATTGGCCACGGCCGAATCCCTGCTGAAATCGGTGTTCGGCTTTCCCGGCTTCCGCCCCGGCCAGGCCGAAATCGTGGCCGCCGTGGCCGCGGGGCAGGACGTGCTGGCGGTGATGCCCACGGGCGGCGGCAAGTCGCTGTGCTTCCAGCTGCCCGCGCTGTCGCGCCCTGGCGTCACGCTGGTGGTCAGCCCGCTGATCGCGCTGATGCGCGATCAGGTGCGCGCTCTGACGGCAGCGGGGGTCTCGGCCGGGTCGCTGTCTTCGGGCAACACCCCGGACGAGGCGGAAGGCGTGCATGCCGCGCTGGAACGCGGCGACCTGAAGCTTCTGTATGTGGCGCCCGAACGGCTGGCTTCGGCCGGCTTCGCCGCCTTCGCCCGCCGCGCCGGGGTGACCGCCATGGCGGTGGACGAGGCGCATTGCGTGGCGCAGTGGGGGCATGATTTCCGTCCCGACTATCTGCGCATCGGCGCACTGCGGGGCAGCCTGGGCGTGCCGATGGCCGCCTTCACCGCCACCGCCGACGACGACACCCGGGCCGAAATCGTGGAACGTCTGTTCGGGGGCCGCGAGCCTGCGACGTTCCTGCGCGGGTTCGACCGGCCGAACATCCGCCTGGCCTTTGCCGTGAAAGACGACCCGCGCGCGCAGGTGCTGGCCTTTGCCCGCGCCCGCAAGGGACATGCGGGCATCGTCTACTGCGGCACCCGCGCCAAGACCGGCTCGCTGGCCGAGGCGCTGCGCAAGGCGGGCCACAACGCGCTGGCCTATCACGCTGGGCTTGACCCGGACGAACGCCGCCGGGTGGAGGCCGCCTTCCAGCGCGAGGACGGGCTGATCGTGGTGGCGACGGTGGCCTTCGGCATGGGCATCGACAAGCCCGACATCCGCTGGGTGATGCACGCCGACCTGCCCAAGACCATCGAAGGCTACTACCAGGAAATCGGCCGGGCCGGCCGCGACGGCGCGCCGGCCCAGGCCATGACGCTGTACGGCGCCGACGACATCCGCTTCCGCCGGAGCCAGATCGACGAAGGCGCCGCGCCCCCCGAACGCAAGATGGCCGACCATGCCCGGCTGAACGCGCTGCTGGGCCTGGCCGAGGCGGTGGGCTGCCGCCGCCAGCAACTTCTGGGCTACTTCGGCGAAACGCCCCCCGGCCCCTGCGGCAACTGCGACCACTGCGTCCGCCCCCCGACCGTGTTCGACGGCACCGAGGCGGTGAGGAAGGCGCTGTCGGCGGTGGTGCGGACCGGCGAGTGGTTCGGCGCCGGTCACCTGATCGACATCCTCACCGGCAACGCCACACCCAAGGTGCGCGAAAAGGGGCACGACGCGCTGCCGACCTTCGCGGTCGGGCGCGACCTGTCGAAATCCGCCTGGGGCGCGGTGTTCCGCCAGATGCTGGGGCGCGACCTGATCCGCCCCGACCCCGATCGCCACGGCGCCCTGCGCATGACCGAGGCCGCGCGCCCGGTGCTGAAGGGCGAAGTGGCGGTGACGCTGCGCCGCGACAGCGTCGAACACGCCGAAGGCCCGGCGCCGCGCGCCCAGGTGGCCGACGAGGATGCCGGGCTTCTGTCGGCGCTGAAGGCGCTGCGGCGCAGGCTGGCCGAGGCGCAGGGCGTGCCTGCCTATGTGGTGTTCCCCGACCGCACGCTGGCCGAAATGGCCGAACGGCGGCCCGCCACGCTGGACGAGATGGCACAGGTGTCGGGTGTGGGGGTGAAGAAGCTGGAAACCTACGGTGCGGCGTTTCTGGAGGTGATCACCGGCGCCCCGCCGCCACCCGCCCACCCCGCACGCCGGGCGCTGGCGGGCCGCGACGCCGGGCCGCTGTATGACCGACTGGCCGAGGTGCAGATGCGGCTGATGCGCGGCACCGACGGCACCGGCAAGCCGATGTCCCTGTCGCCCGCCCAGCTGCGCCGCATCGCCGAGGCCCGCCCCACAACGCTGTCGGATCTCGACCGCGCCGCCGACCTCGGCCCCGCCCGCATCGAACGCTTCGGCGAAGCCTTCCTGGACGTGCTGCGCGCCGGCTGACACGAACGACCCGCCCTCGGCCCTCGCGGGGGCTGACGCCCCCTTGAAGGCCTGCGGCGCGGCCCGGCAAGGGGGCCGGAGGCCCCCTTGGACCCCCGCGCCCGGCCTGGCCCGCCCGCCCGGGCGCCGACGCGCGCGGCGTTGCCCTGCGGCCCTTGCTCCCGGGGGCTGTTTGCCCCCGGACCCCCGAGGGTACTTGGGCAAAGATGAGAGGCAGGGTCGGCTTTCATCTTTGCCCAGATACCCTCGTTGGGTGAGGAGCGCAGCATCGGATGGGGGCAGACAGCCCCCCTGCGACGCCGCCACCGGCGCCACGCCTGAAGGTGGGGGCGGGGTGGACGGTCGGCGCCGGGCGGGGCGGCGCGAGGTGTCTGGGGTCAGGCGCCGGCGTCCACCGCATGTTGTTGCAGGACGTCCAGCGGCACGACATCCAGCGTGCGCCGGTGGGTTGCGGCAAGCCACACTTCCGGTGCCGCGCCTTCGTCATGCGCCTGCAGGAACCGCGACGCGCACAGGCACCAGCGGTCGCCCGGCTTCAGGCCGGGGAACCGGTACTCGGGCCGCGGCGTCGACAGGTCGTTGCCCAGATACTTCGACAGCGCCAGAAACTCGGCCGTGACCCGCACGCAGACCGTGTGCAGGCCGTGGTCCGACGGCCCGGTGTTGCAGCAGCCGTCGCGGAAGAAGCCGGTCAGCGGCGCCGTCGAGCAGGGTTCCAGAACCCTGCCCAGCACATTGACCGGCGGCTCCATGGTCATTGCAGCTGCATGCCGTTGGCGAACACGCCCTTGTCCCTGAACTCGATGGCGGAGGTCAGCGTGTCGGGGCCTTCGCCCGGGCGGGCGAGCAGGCCCAGCATCATCCGCGCGCCGATCGCGTCTTCCTCGGCGACGTAGCCAAGCTGGATCAGCTTGTCCAGAAGGCCGTTGCCGCCCACCAGCTTCAGGTCCACCTTGCCGGTCGGCGCGGGCATCCCCGGGAAGGTGGTGAGGTCGGTGTTGTCGAAGGTGAAGGCACCGTTGCCGGTCAGTTCGGCCCCGGCCACCGTGACCTGCAGCGCCGGCAGGTTCAGCGCCTCGATGGTGCCGGGCGGCAGGCCGCCCAGCGCGGCCATCGCCGCATCGTCGCCCACGTCGACGGCCAGCTTCGCGCTGCCGTTGGCGTCGACGATCAGCGTGGCCGGATCGCGCGGCAGGCTGCCCGCCGGGTCGAACATCCCCCAGATCTCGTCCGAGATGGTGGCGCCGATCAGCTTGACCGTCGCGTTGAACGGCTGCGGGGCGTCGCCCCTGGACATCGGGATGGCAAGGTCGACCACCGATTCGGCATAGCGCAGTGCCACTTCGGGGAACGGGATCTGCGCGCCCGAGGCGATGATCTCGATGCCCTTGGCGCCGCCCTTGTAGGTGGTCGCCCGCTTGTCCATGGCAAAGGCCAGTCCGCCCGAATCGGCCTTGCCGCGGATGGCCATCGGCCCTGTCGCATCGGTGATGTCCATCGCATAGACGGTCGGCCCGTAGCCCAGCCCGAAGTTCATGGCGAACCCGGCCGCCAGCGCCTGGTTCAGCTGGTCGAGGTCCATCATCTGCGTGCCGAAGGTGCCGCCGGACGAGGTGGTGAACTGCTGCAGGCTGGCGTCAAGCTTCAGCTTGCTTTCGCCGTCGTCGGCGTCCACCGCCACGGCCAGCGTGGCGGCCGAAAGGTCGGACACCAGGTTCATCGTGTCGCCCGCCTGCCGGGCCAGCGCATAGGTGCCTGCGGCCCCGGTCAGCGCCACGTTCACCGACACCGGCAGCGGCGCACCGTTCCCGGTGACTTCGATGGTGGCAACGGCAAGGCCATCGGCGGTGAAATCATAGGTTTGCGTCTGCGCGTCGCCGCCCGCCACCAGTTTCAGGTTGGTCTGGCTGATCGCCAGTTTGACCACCGAGCTGTTGGCCGTGTCATCGATCGTCAGGTTGTAGACCGGCGACATGGTGACCTCGACCCGCCCGTCGCCCAGGTCCTTGAAGCGCAGCTCGTCGACGGTCCCGGTAAAGCTGGCGTCCGGCTGGGTCATGCCGAAGGTCACGCCCGACACCACCAGCGTGTCACCCTGCTGGGCTTCCGACGAGGTGGTGACCGTCTGGCCGGTGGAGGTGGCCAGGTCCTTCCAGGCCTGCCAGACCTCGGCCGACGTCAGCGCCTGCGACGCCGTGGTGGACAAGAGCGAGACGAGAACCGACGCAGCAAGCAAATTGCGGGTCATGACCAAACCTTTCCGGTGTTGCAAAGTTTGGCGCAGCATCAGGCGGCGGCAGACGGTCAAGTCTTGTCAGCGCGCAGATTGGCATGACAGTGCGGAACCGGTGGAAGAGGGGACCGGAATGCAGGGCAAGGTGGTGGCGATTACGGGCGCAAGCCGCGGCATCGGGGCGGCGGCGGCACGGGTGTTTGCCGGGGCCGGGGCGCGCGTGGCGCTGATGGCGCGCGATGCGGCGGCGTTGGAAGGGCTGGCCAGACAAACGGGCGGGCTGGCACTGCGCTGCGACGTGGCCGACTGGGGGCAGACGGCGGCGGCGGTGGACCGCACCGTGGCGGCCTTCGGAAGGCTGGACGTGCTGGTGCTGAACGCGGGGCAAATCGAGCCGATCGGACCCCTGGCCGCGGCCGACCCGGCGGAATGGGCAGCCTCGATCGCCGTCAACCTGACCGGCGTGTTTCACGGTCTGCGGGCAGCCATCCCGGTGATGCGGGCGCAGGGCGGCGGAACCATTCTTGTGGTGTCCTCGGGTGCTGCCCATGCACCCTGCGAAGGCTGGTCGGCCTATTGCGCGGGCAAGGCGGGGGCGGCCATGCTGGTGCGGCAGGCGCATCTGGAAGAGGCCGCGCAGGGCCTGCGGGTGATGGGCCTGTCGCCGGGCACGGTGGCCACCGACATGCAGCGCGCCATCGCCGCCTCGGGCCTGGGGCCGGTGGCGCGGCTGGACTGGTCGGCGCACATCCCGCCAGAATGGCCCGCGCGCGCGCTTCTGTGGATGTGCGGACCCGAGGCCGATGCGCATCTGGGGCAGGAACTGCGCCTGCGCGACGAGGATCTGCGGCGCAAGGTGGGGTTGATCGCGTGATCCGGGTTGAAGACGAGGGCGGGCTGCGGGTGGTGACGCTGGATCGGCCGGACAAGGCCAACGCGCTGTCGCAGGCGATGCTGGGGGGGCTGGTGGATGCGGTGCGCGGGGTGGGCGCGGCGCAGGTGCTGGTGCTGACCGGGGCCGGGCCTGTGTTCAGCGCCGGGGCCGACATGGGCGAACTGCCCGGCATCGCCACCGCGCCGCTGTGGGAAGCGCTGTCGGCGGCGGTTGCCGGGTTCCCGGGGCTGGCCATCGCGGCGCTGAACGGGCCGGTCGCCGGCGGGGCGCTGGGCATGGTGCTGGCCTGCGACGTGCGGCTGGCGGTGCCCGCCGCGCGCGCCTTCTACCCGGTGATGAAGATGGGCGTGCTGCCGCAGCCGTCGGACCCCGCGCGCCTGTCGGCGCTGGTCGGGCCGGGGCGGGCGGCGATGATCTTGCTGGGCGGGATCCGCCTTTCGGCCGAAGAGGCGCTGGGCTGGGGCCTGTTCGACCGTATCGTGCCCCCCGAAGACCTGATGCCCGCCGCCCGCGCCCTGGCGGCCGACGCCCTGGCGTCGCCTGCAGCCCATGTGGCCGCGGTCAAGGCAATGCTGCGACAGCAAGGCGGCTGACCGGGCGCTCCCGCGGGCTTCGCCCTTGGGCCCGGCACAGGGGGGCAA